>VSOZ01000031.1 GCA_009775095.1 Muribaculum sp. | reverse complement strand
CTTCATGTTCAGACTGGCTACACAATATGGTTGAAAAGGGCATTCGCCAACCGGGAAAATCCGCTGACCCATATTTAACAACACAAGAGGGAGCGAAGTTAATACTTCGCTCCCTCTTGTGTTGTCTTACCAGGATTCGAACCTAGACAGGCAGAACCAAAAACTGCAGTGCTACCATTACACCATAAGACAATCCTCATGCTCAGGTTGAGACCTAAAGCAGGTGCAAAGGTAAGGATATTTTTCTTGACATGCAAGAATGAAACGAAAAAAGAGTTGTCAATTTTGAAGAATCGTTCTTTTTGCTTATGTTTGCATACATAAACCGTTTTTATGTTTAGTTTATTAAATAGACATGCCATGAAATATTTTGTCTCCGCCATATTTACAATTATTATGTCGGTTATGCCGTGCTACGGTACCGTGACCGACAATAGTGCCTTGTTGTCGCATCTTGACTCACTTATAAACCACCGCGACGAAATAGAAATGAAAAAGCAGATGTCCCTTGCCGAACTTGGGGCAAAGATGCGTAGCGCCCGAAACGACGAAGAGCGTTACCGCATAAACAACATGCTCTATGACCAATATTATTTTTACAATGTAGACTCGGCCATGAACTACATAGACCGCAATCTGCTTATCGCCTCAAAAATCGGAAATGACGATAGTATAACGGAGCTTAAAATCAAGAAGTCATTTCTTCTGGCAGCATCAGGACTTCTTAAAGAGTCGGGCGACGTTTTAAGCGAATATTCGGGCGAAATGCTTCCGTTGCCTTTACGCAAAAAGTACTACGGCCAGATGATATATCTTTACAGCCATATGGGCAACTATATGGGAGGCCCTGCCGACGGCAAAAACTATTATTATGCCGTAGAACAAGAGTACAAGGACTCGCTCGTATCGATTCTGACCTCTGAAGACGCCGATTATCTATGGTATCAAGGTCTTAACAAGTGGGGCAACTATTCGGCAAAAAACGACACAATCGTAGCTCAACTTGAAAAGGCACTTGCCGAATCACGACTTGACACCCGCGAAGATGCCCAGAATGCCTATATACTTGGGTGTTTGTATCTTGACAACGGTGATAATGAAAACTACATGAAGTATATGATCATGTCGGCCATAGCGGATGTAAATATCGGTAACCGCGATATAGCTTCCGTACAGGAGCTTGCCAAAGAGTGTTATGCCACCGGCGACATAGACCGCGCCTACAATTATATAGAATATTGCCTTGAAGCGGCACTCAAATACCCTAACCGCGTACGGGCCATAACCATAGCCCCGCTGCAACGTAAAATCAATCAGGCTTATCAGGATCGTAACCTACGTCAAGAGCGTCGGCTCAGAATATTGCTGTGGGTAGTGTGTGGCCTTGTATTGGTACTCGGATTCACAATATTCACCATATTCAGGCAGATGAAACGGCTGAAATCGCAGGGCGCAAAACTTGACAAAATAAATCACACTCTCAACACACATGTCATGGAACTGTCACGCGCCAAATCGCAGCTTACCGAGGTCAACGCGCAACTATCAGCACTTAACACACAGCTTACCGAAGCCAACGAAGGGCTGCGCGAGGCCAACTACGTCAAGGAGGAGTACGTAGGCTATGTATTCTCTATATGTTCAAGCTACATAAGAAAGCTCGACGACTTCCGCAAGACTATAAACCGCAAGGCCAAAGCCAAACAGTGGGATGATATAAGAACCATCACCGACAGCACGTCGATGGCCAAAGATGAGTTGCGCGAATTTTACAACAACTTCGACACTATATTTCTACATATATATCCTCATTTCGTAAGCGACTTCAATGCCTTGTTGATTCCGGAGGAGCGTATTACACCTAAAGAAGGTGAGCTCCTCAACACGGAACTGCGCATATACGCGCTCGTAAGGCTCGGCATAACCGACAGCGTCAAAATAGCGGAGTTTCTGCACTGCTCGGCACAGACCGTATACAACAATCGGTTCAAGGTGCGCAACAAAGCGATCGTACCAAAGACGGAGTTTGCCGAAGCGGTAAAAACACTCGGAAAAGTAGCTATCGAATAAGCATAACGACCATCTTAAAGCATTCCAATACACGTAATGTGAATTTACTTCACAGCACCTTATAAAAACTGATATATCAATAATAATCAACAACATAACTGCACCATCAACTTTACTCGCATACATTACCTGCATAATGCAGGCATGTAAATAAACCTTAATTTTGCTTCCGGAAGTCATTGACACAACTCCCAATGATTAACCGAGAATCAATTAACCATAATATTAACCTAAAACTATCTCAATGAAAACAAGGTGCATTTTTATGCAATTGCCGATTTTCATCGCATTATTCTTATGTGCGTTGACCGCATCGGCCAACGAGATGACGATAACGGGCACAGTCTTGGACACCGAGTCGGAACCCGTGATCGGCGCAAGCGTGGTGATAAAGGGCACTAAGCTCGGTGTTGCCACCGACCTCGACGGTAATTTCACCATCAAGGCTCCGGAAGGAGCGACTGTAGTAGTCACATCGGTAGGCTACAAGAAAGTCGAAGTTCCGGCCAAAGCCAAGATGGAGATTATACTTGAAGAGGATAGTGAAATACTTAACGAAGTAGTCGTGATCGGATACGGCAGCGTAAAACGCAAGGATGTGACCACTGCCATATCAAGCGTCAGCAGCAAGGACATCGAGAACAGGCCTCTCATATCGGCGGCGCAGGCTCTTCAAGGCAAAGCCGCAGGTGTGGCAGTGACCTCGCCCAACGGTGCTCCCGGCGGAGAAATGTCGATACGTGTGCGCGGTACTACATCGTTCAACGGCAGCAACGACCCGCTCTATGTAGTTGACGGAGTACCTGTTGACAACATAAATTTCCTATCACCGGGTGATATCGAAAACATGCAGATACTTAAAGACGCTTCGTCGGCAGCCATTTATGGTAGCCGCGCAGCCAACGGTGTAGTACTCATCACGACCAAAGGAGGATCACAATCCGATGCCAAAGTCACCCTCAATGCTCAGTTCGGCTTCACGGAAGTAGCCAAGTCGATGGATGTGCTCAACTTCCGTCAGTACAAAGACCTTCAGGATGAAATAGGCATGATATCGCTGCCCGATGACCTTACCGACCAGACCGACTGGTTTAAGGAGACCTACCGCACGGGTACCACACAGACCTATCAGGTGTCGGTGTCGCAGGCGGCCGAGAAGATGAAATACTATCTCTCGGGCGGTTACGCTCGCGAAGACGGCATTCTGAAAAGCTCGTTCTACCAGCGCTACAATTTCAGAGCCAATGTAGAAGGCTCCATCAAGAAATGGCTGAAAGTATCGGCCAATGTGGTTTATTCCGACTACATATCCAACGGTGGAGGAGCTATGGGTACAGGCGCCAACCGCGGAGGCGTGATCCTTTCAGTTATAAATACGCCTACCTATGCTCCCATATGGGATCCCGAGAAACCCGACCAGTACTATAACAACTTTTACGGTATAGGCAACATAACCAACCCGCTCGAAAACCAAGCCCGCAGCGAAAACAGCCGCAACCGTGAAAACCGCCTCATAGCTTCGGGCGACCTGTTGTTTACCATTCTGCCCAATCTTACGCTGAAAAGCAAGTTCACAATGGACCGCCGCAATGCCATAAACACGAGTTTCCTCGACCCGGTGACTACCGCTTGGGGACGCAACCAATACGGCGAAGGCTCCGACAACCGCAACCAGAACACAGTACTCGTATGGGACAACATCCTGAACTACAATCTTCAGATAAGCCGCAACCACTTTGACGTTATGCTCGGCTCATCATGGACCGACTCGGACTACCGCAACAGCTGGATCAACGGCTCTCACTACCGCGACGCCTCTATAGGTACCCTCAACGCCGCCAACAAGATATCATGGAACAATACCGGCTCGGGAATTTCAGAATGGGGCATCATGTCCTACTTCGGTCGCGTGGCTTATAATTTCGACTCTCGTTATCTGATTACCGGCAACATCCGTTTCGACGGGTCGTCAAAACTGCATCCCGACCACCGCTGGAAAGCATTCCCCTCATTCTCGGCAGCATGGCGCATGTCGCAGGAGTCATTTATGCACGATATTTCATGGATAACCGACCTCAAGATACGCGGAGGCTGGGGCCAGACGGGCAATCAGGGCGGAGTCGGCGACTACGCTTATCTGCAACGCTACAATATCAACCGCTTGGAGTGGTTCAAAGAGGGGCAGGACAACGCCGTGCCCACCATCACCCAAGCCAATCTGCGCACAACCGACCTCACTTGGGAGACCACCACACAGACCAACATCGGTCTTGACTTCTCCGTGCTCAGCGGTCGCGTTTCACTCAATGCCGACTGGTACTACAAACGCACCACCGACATGCTCATGAACGTATCGCTCCCCGCCGGCGCAGCCGTGGCAAGCTCCATCCAGCGCAACGAGGGCGAAATGACCAACAAGGGTTTCGAGTTCGCCATAACCTCACATAACTTCGAAGGGCTTTTCTCTTGGACCACTTCGTTCAACATGTCTTTTAACCGCAACAAACTCACCAAACTGGCGTTGCAGAAAGTATATTATACAGCCAAGACGTCAGACTATGTCAACGAAAACGTGGTACGCAACGAACCGGGCCGTCCGCTCGGAGGCTTCTACGGTTACATCAGCGACGGTGTTGACCCGGAAACCGGCGAGCTTATGTACCGCGACCTCAATCAAGACGGACGTATTTCGTCAACCGACCGTACCTACATAGGCGACCCCAATCCCGACTTCACATACGGTATGACCAATACTTTCTCTTGGAAAGGTTTCAATCTCAGCATATTCCTTCAGGGTTCTTACGGCAACGACATTTACAACGCCTCACGCATGGAGACCGAAGGTATGTATGACGGTAAAAACCAGACCACCCGCGTACTCAACCGCTGGCGCATACCGGGACAGATCACCGACGTGCCCAAAGCCGGCTTTGACATGAAAAACTCCACCTACTTCGTGGAGGACGGAAGCTATCTACGCGTCAAAGACATATCGCTCTCCTACACTTTCCACGGCGAATGGATGCGCCGCATAGGCCTGTCGCGCCTGCAGCCCTACTTCACCGCCACCAACCTTCTCACATTCACCAAGTACAAAGGCATGGACCCCGAAGTCAACCAGTGGGGCAACAGCGGCGCCGTTCAGGGTATAGACTGGGGCACATATCCCCACTGCCGCAGCTTTGTCTTCGGTCTTAATGTCGAATTCTAAAAACATCGTGTATTATGAAACTTAGATATATACTTACGGGCATCGCCCTAAGCTCAATGATGGCAGCCTGTTCGCTGCAATATGATCCAAAAGACACATACAGCGACGTCACCGAGGGCATAACACCCGACGACGAAGAGATTGTGTTTAAAGACCGAGCTTCGGTCGAGAGCTACATGCAGAGTATCTACAAGCTCATCACAGACCGACAGGAACACTGGTATCTCGACCTACTTCTGATAGCCGACTCACACTCCGACAACGCCTATGCCGGAACAACCGGAGCCGAGGTCGTACCTCACGAAGACAACTCCATCGAGGGAAGTAACTCCGTGATAGCCCGCGATTGGAACCGCTATCTGGCAGATGTTGCCGTAGCCAACAAGCTAATCTGCAACATAGATAAAGTGGCCGACAACTCCCTGCGCCCCGAAGAGATAAACACCTACCGCGCGCAGGCCGAGATATTCAGAGCCATGATATGGTTTGACATGGTACGCCTGTGGGGCGACATTCCTGTCATCAAGACCGTGGCCGGAAACATCACCGCCGACAACATCGAAGAGGTCTATCCGGCTTATTTTCCTGAGCAAAGCACCGAACTGGAGGCCTATCAGGCTATTGAAGAGGACTTGCTCGACGCTGTGCAGTATGCTCCGGAACAAGGAGCCGACAAGACCCGTTTCACAAAAAATGTGGCCCGCTGTCTGCTCGCCAAGATATATGCCGAGAAACCGTTGCGCGACTACTCCAAAGTCATCACATACGTTGACCAGATACAGGCCGACGGCATAGATCTCGTCGACGACTTCTCGCTGCTCTTCGGCATAGACGGCATACCGCACTTTGACGATACCAAGACAGCCACACCGAAGCAACTCAATACCCGGGAGTCGATACTCGAAGGCCAATTCCCGGTAGGCTCCGGCAACTGGTGCACATGGATGTATGGACGCGACCTGTCCAACTGGGACAACAGCTTCACTTGGGCCAAGTGGATAACTCCCTCGCGCGACCTTATAGCCGCATATCAGCGCGAAGGCGACACCAAGCGCTTCAATGAGACCGTGGTATATTACTCCTGCACATGGAGCAACTACTATCCTTCGGAAAGCTATCCGTTCATGTACAAATGCCGGTCGGCCTACAGCAGCATTATCAAATACCGCTTTGCCGACGTACTTCTACTCAAAGCCGAAGCGCTGATCATGGGCGACAACACCGACCTCGGTGCGGCAGCCGACATAATAGACCGTATAAGACTGCGTGCGGGCATATCAAAACTACCCGCCTCGGTACGCGGCAGCAAAGATGCCATGCTTGACGCCCTGCTTAATGAACGTCGTCTCGAACTCGCATTCGAGGGACAACGATGGTTTGACCTAGTACGTCTTGACAAGGTAGAGCAGGTCATGAACGCCGTTTACGCAAAAGACAGCGGACGCAAAGCCCAACGCAATATATTCAATGAAAATTCTTACCGGTTGCCCATACCGCAAAGCGCTATCGACGCCAACGACAACTTGGTTCAGAATCCCGGTTACTAAACAGTACAATCCTCAAAAAATGACAAAATCATGAAAAGTTTAAAACTTATATTCGGCATAATCATAAGCAGCGGCGCACTCGTGATGTGCTCGTGCGATGACAACAAGATAGGGCCCCAGCCCGCACCGGCTCCCGCTCCCGTGCCCGGCACACAGGTCAAAGTCATAACCACCACAGCCTCGCGCAGCATGGACCTGAAAGAGACTTGGCTTGACTACAGCAAGAAAGACAACATGTCGCCCACATGCATTACCTTGCTCCCCAATGAAGAATATCAGACCATGGACGGCTTCGGAGTAGCCATAACCGGTTCTACATGCTACAATCTGCTAAAGATGTCGCCCGATCTGCGCAAGGACTTCCTCACAGAGACATTCTCACCCGTCACCGGCTACGGCTTCAGCTATTGCCGCATAGCCATAGGATGCAGCGACTTCTCGTTAAGCGAATATACATGCTGTGACACTCCGGGCATAGAGAACTTCGCTCTTACACCGGAGGAGACCGAGTACGTAATACCTATCTTGAAAGAGATTCTCGCCATCAATCCCTCACTCAAGATCATGGGTACACCGTGGACTCCCCCCCGTTGGATGAAGGTCAACAACCTTACGGAACTGAAACCCCACGACAGCTGGACCTCCGGCTCACTCAACCCCGCATGTTATCAGGATTACGCCACCTATTTCGTAAAATGGATCAACGCCATGAAAGGACAAGGCATCGACATTTTCTCTATAACTCCGCAGAACGAGCCCCTTAACCGAGGCAATAGCGCGTCATGCTACATGACATGGGAAGAGGAGCGCGACTTCGTCAAGACCGCCCTCGGTCCGGCCTTTGCCGCCGCCGGCCTTGATGTAAAAATATACGCTTTTGACCATAATTACAATTATGACAATGTAGAGTCGCAGAAAAGTTATCCGACCAACATTTATGCCGACGCTGACGCGGCTCAATACTTTGCCGGAGCGGCGTTTCACAACTATGGAGGCGACAAGGAGGAGCTGACGCTCGTGCATAACGCCACTCCCGGCATGGACCTCGTGTTCAGCGAGACCTCAATCGGCACTTGGAACGACGGACAGAACCTGTCGACCCGACTTCTCGACGACATGGAGCAGGTGGCGCTCGGCACCGTCAACCGCTGGTGCAAAGGCGTGATCGTATGGAACCTCATGCTTGACGCCGACCGCGGCCCCAACCGTCCCGGAGGTTGCCAGACCTGCTACGGAGCCGTCGACATCAACCGCGACTACACGGCCATGACCCGCAACTCACACTACTATATCATAGCCCACATGTCGAGCGTGGTAAAACCCGACGCAGTGCGCATAGGTACCAAAGGCTATACGGCCAACGGTCTCACCTACTCTGCATTCAAGAATCCCGACGGCAGCTATGCTCTTGTACTTAGCAACTCAGCCGGCGAGGAACTCAAGCTCACCGTAGATGACGGTTCTCATCACTTCACCGCAGCCGTGCCCGCACGCAGCGCCGTATCATTTGCTTGGAACATTTAAAACCGATTAACTACATGAAGACATTAAAATATATCGCTCTGTCACTATCGCTTGCATGTGCTTTTACCGCATGTGACGACGATGACGACTGGGCCGTGGGGAATCCCGTCATGGAATTTGACGGACAACTTGACCGCACATGTTTCGGCGACAGTCTGCCGTTCACAATAAAAGCCACCGACGTTGAAGTACCGCTGTCAACTCTACGCGCCGAGCTATATTTCGGCGAAGAAGTGGTAAGCACCACAGTTATACGTACAAAAGTCAGCGGCAAGGACTATGAAGGCAAGATATACGTGCCTTACATGGCCGACATACCTGACGGACGCGCCACTCTGCGCCTTGTGCTACAGAACATAAACTTCACCACCACCGAGTTAAATTACGAAGTACCGATAACCCATCCCGATTATCAGTCACTGACATTCGTGTCGGACGAAGGCGACACTTATACAATGACCAAGCGCGAAAAGTATGTGTATGAGTTTACCGAGCGCCTTACTCAGTCATTGAAAGGCTACATCGTGGCGCCCAAATACGGCGAAAACGGTAACGAACTGCGCTTCGGCTATCAGAGCGGAGCCATCAAGATAGGAGCTGAAAGCTCTATCCCGTTCTCCAACTCACGCGCCGGCAAATACACGGTGTCATTCAACACGTTCTCTTTCACAGGTTCGCCTTTTGTCGTTCTTGCATTCAACGGCAATGCCTTTGAAGAGGTTGACGACCACACATCACAGCTTGACATGAACTTCACAAAGGGTATGACCGTGACTCCTTCGGGCTTCCCCGACTACGAGGAGTGGTGGATTGACCCCGACTTCTTTACCAAGAATGATGACGGTTCACTCTCATTCAACGCCATATCGGGAGATTACCGCATAATTGCCGACCAAGCCCTTAAATACTTCAGGGTGGAGGTTTTGAAGAACGGCGAGCCGGCTTCTCTCGGCGATGACGGCAGCGGTGCCCTTTGGGTGATTGGTGCCGATTTCGGAAAGCCGTCAGTTTCATCAAATGAGACAGGCTGGAATACGGGTAAAGCAGTCTGCATGGCTCCTGTAGCCGACAAGGTTTATCAGATGACACTTGTAGGAGGCAAGACCGTCAAGACCACTTCCACTAACTTTAAGTTCTACGGTGCCGCCATGGATTGGGGCAATGAGTTCAAACATGACCGCCTGACGTCATCCAGCGACATAATTCTTGTCGGTGACGGTAACGGCCATGATGACGGCAACCTCTATCTGGCAGAAGGTGTCACTCTGAAGGAAAATATAATATATGTATTCACTGTCGATATGACTGCCGGAGTTAACAATGCGGTACTGTCTGTAACTGAAAATGGCGAACTTCCGTTTGAAGAAAAAAGATTGTACCTCAACAATACGAAGATGACGACCAACGACAACTCCATTTACACTCTTACACTCCCCCTCTCGCAAGGAGAAGCAATTGAGTTTAATTCGCTGGACGGTCTTTCAGAATACTACGTTGATCCTGACTTCTTTGAATTTGATGCAGACGAAGAAACCATATCGTTTATTCCGGTCAATGGTGATTATGCAGTTTCGGTAAATAAGACTACAAAGACAATCGGAGCACAAAGAATGGATAATGACAATCCTGCGTCATTGTCAGCTGACGGACACGGTGCAATCTATATTATGGGTTGGGGATGCGGACATCCTTCGCTTGACAAGCAATTTGGCTGGGACACGTCAAATGCGTTCGGAATGGCGGAGATTCAGCCCAAAGTATATCGTTTCACAGCTATTGCCGGTCCCGAAAATGGATCTTATGCAGGTCAGAGAATCAGGACTGATTATGTCGACATAAAATTGTTCTGGCAGAAAGGTTGGGGAGGAGAGTTCAGTAACGAAAAGAATCTGACGATGGAACCCGGTACTGAACAATATCTGAAAATATCTGACTCCGGCAATATAGGACTGGCTGATGGCGTAACTTTAGATGAAAACGCTACTTACATCATCACCATCGATCTGTCGCAAGGTAATGATAAAGGCTCTCTAAGCATGACAAAAAAATAAGGTTAGGTAATAATTAAGATTGGTCGTATATTGGCTTGGGGCTAATAACTCCAAGCCAATATTAAAACATTAGATTATGGGGAAAAACAGGTTTCTGCTGCTGACTATCATGTTTGTCGCTATTGTGGCCAGTTCACAAACAGTATGGGATGCGGATCGTCTGGCAAAGGTTAAGAGCAGTCTTAATCAACCGTTCTATTCAAAGGTTTACCTGAATTTGGTGAATCAGGCCGATAAGTTACTTGATGTTCAACCATTATCGGTCATAATGAAAGAAAAGATTCCTGCGAGTGGAGACAAACATGATTATATGAGTCAAGCCCGTTACTTTTGGCGCGACCCGTCAAAGCCAGACGGACTCCCCTACATAAACAGAGATGGAGTCTCGAATCCGGAAATTAATAAGTTGGATCGTATAAGGCTTGGTATAACAGCCGATCGAGTTATAACTCTATCACTTGCATGGTACTTTAGTGAGGATGAAAAGTACGCACAAAAAGCCACTGAACTTATAAAGACTTGGTTTCTTAATGAAGACACATATATGAAACCAAATCTCGAATATGCACAAGTAGCACCCGGACATTTCAACAACAAAGGCCGTTCCTACGGTTTAATCGACACATACCCGTTTATAGAGATGCTCGATGCTGTTGCATTATTAGAAAGATCACAATCATTTACGAAAAAAGACAGCAAGAATTTAAAAAAATGGTTTGCTGATTTTACAAAATGGATGATTGAAAGTCCTCAAGGAATTGAAGAATCAGAAGCCGCCAACAATCATAGCATCGCATATGATGCCCAAATAATATCTTATTCCTTATATACGGGAGATACTGCTACAGCAACGAAGATGATAGAAGCGGTTCCCGAAAAGCGTATTTTCATGCAGATTAGGCCTGATGGCTCTCAGCCCCATGAGTTGAAAAGAACACTTGCTTTTCATTATTCCAACTACAACCTTGAGCACCTCATTGATATTATTTCAATGGCTAAAAAAGTAGGAATCGATATTGACCGGTCAACATCGGCAGAGGGTGTCAACTTCTACAAGGGTGTGGATTTTCTTGCCCGATATGTAGGAGCGGATATGAATGAATGGCCGTACGCACAAATTTCAGGCTGGGATTCAACATGTCAGAATGTTTGCAAAAGCTTGTATAAATCAGCCATTTTACTTTCAGGATCGAATATTTCTGACGATTCTAATCGCAGAAATCGATATTTGAAGCTATACAACAGCTATCGCCGACTTGACTACAGTGATCTTTTTAATCTCATATACTATGAGGCTGACGAGGTGGATAATGCGTTCGCATTTGTGGCGGACCAGCTCAATATAGCGATTGCCGATGCTGACGAAGCACGCAAACAGAAAGACAATGCCCGATGGCGACGCGTTGTGCCTCGCTCAGTCAAATCAGACGGGACACTGCTTATGGTCCACCCTCACGATTGGTGTTCGGGATTTTTTGCAGGTTCATTATGGCAACTTTATGATTTTACCAATGAACCGACACATCGTCAGAATGCCGTGTCATGGACTTGGCCTATTGAAGAAGCTAAATGGCACAAAGGCACTCATGATCTCGGGTTTATCATGAACTGCAGCTTCGGAAAAGGGTACGAACTTACCAATGAGCAATCATATAAAGATGTCATGATTCAAAGCGCAAAAACATTGACATCGCGCTATGACTCTGTCATTAAAAGCATTCGTTCATGGGATCATAACAAAGATAAATGGTCTTTCCCTGTCATTATTGACAATATGATGAATCTTGAACTACTGTTCCAAGCCACTCATCTGACCGGCGACTCAACATATTGGAATGTGGCGGTAAATCATGCAAATACTACCCTGAAGAATCATTTTCGCAATGATCATTCATCATATCATGTAGTTGACTATGACCCGGTGACAGGGTCTGTTCGAGGCAAGTTTACCCATCAGGGTTATGCCGATGATTCTTTCTGGAGCAGAGGTCAGGGCTGGGGACTATATGGCTTCGCCATGTGTTACCGCTTTACCGGCGACAAAGCATATTTGAGAAAAAGCGAGGCAATTGCCGATTTTTGGTTGTCGTTGCCGAACATGCCTGCTGATATGATCCCCTATTGGGATATGAAAATGCCGGCTGTGAAAGATTGCGGACCTGAAAATATAAATGTCAATGTTGCACGTGACGCATCGGCTGCAGCAATCATAGCATCGGGATTATATGAACTTTCACAGTATGTGAATTCCGAAAAAGGGATTCGTTACATAGCCGCTGCCGACAAAATACTTGATAGTCTGAACAAGCATTATCAGGCACAACCGGGTAGTAATCACGGTTTTCTCCTGCTTCATTCAACCGGTCACCACCCGGGCGGGAGCGAGATAGATGTACCTCTTAACTATGCTGACTACTATTATTTGGAAGCCCTTTTGCGTAAAAGAAAACAAATGTATTATAACGATCTAAATAATTAATTTCTCAAAGACGTGATTATGAGTAACAAAATATTGCTTCTGACTACATTGGTAACTATGATGTTTTCGGCATGTGTGACTTCAAATGAGAGATCACAGGAGCCCGGCGACCGGTTTGTACGTATCTCCGGCTGTGACCTCATTAAGCCCGACGGAAACAAACTGTTTATAAAAGGCACGAATTTAGGCAACTGGCTAAATCCCGAAGGATATATGTTCGGATTTAACAAAACCAACTCTGTTCATATGATTGACGAGATGTTTCGTCAGTTGGTAGGACCGGAACAAACCGACAAGTTCTGGGAACAATTCAAAGACACCTACATCACACGCAAAGACATCGAATATATCGCTTCAACCGGGGCAAATACCATTCGACTCCCGTTTCACTACAAGCTCTTTACCAACGAGGACTACATGGGCATGAACTCAAAGGATGAAGGCTTCGCCCGTATCGACAGCGTGGTAAGTTGGTGCAGAGATAACAACCTTTACCTCATACTCGACATGCACGACGCCCCCGGCGGCCAGACAGGCGACAATATCGATGACAGCTACGGCTATCCGTGGCTGTTCGAGAGCGAAAAGTGCCAACAGCAGTTCTGCAGTATATGGCAAGACATAGCACACCGTTATTGTGATGAGCCTGTCATACTTGGATATGAACTTATCAACGAGCCTATTGCACCATATTTTGAAAATATGGAAGACTTGAATTCAAAATTGGAAACTCTTTATAAACGGGCAGTCAAATCTATCCGAGAAGTGGACAACAATCATATAATCTTACTTGGAGGTGCGCAATGGAACGGCAATTTCAAACCTTTTTCCGACTCAAAATTCGATGACAAGCTTATGTATACCTGCCACCGTTACGGAGGAGAACCGACAAAAGGGGCTATCAAGGATATTATTGATTTCCGAGACCGTGTAGGTCTGCCCATGTATATGGGAGAGATCGGTCACAACACCGATGAATGGCAATCATCGTTCTGTAATGTACTTGAACAAAACAATATCGGCTACACTTTCTGGCCGTACAAGAAGAAAGACGGCTCTTGTATGATAGGTATAGTTACACCTGAAGGATGGGACTCTGTCATAGCTTTTTCGGAAGCTCCGAGAGATAGTTATTCCAATATACGTTCTGCACGTCCCGACCAGATATGCTCTACGAAAGCAATGTTTGACTTTATTGAATGTTGCAAGCTGGAGAACTGCCGTCCACAAGAAGGCTATATCGCCTCAATAGGATTGACACCTCAAAGTATAAAGACATCTTTATGAAACAAATAGGTTATATTGTAGTATTTCTGCTGTTTCCGTTATTCAGATGTCTGGGTGCGGAGATGTACCCTTCCGGCACCGGATCTTTCTTCTATAATATGCCATCGGGCGAGATAACGGATACTCTAAAGGTGTTTTATCATATCCCCGAGGGCTATGAAAGAGCATCCATGCCTGTGGTGATAGGCTTCCACGGAAACGACCGTGACTGTTCATATTGGATTGAGACATGGCGAGAATATGCGGATAAAAAAGGGTTCATGTTCTTTATTCCATGGTTCACACACAGCAATTTCCCGACAAGAAGATATCAGGAGGTAGGAGTAAAAGATGACAACGGAAATATTTTACCGTTACGACAGCGCACATCGGCTCTGGTGGACAGCCTTATATGCCATATTCTCAAAAATTCGGGCACACGTGAACGTAAGGCGACAATTTACGGACATTCTGCCGGAGGACAGTTCGTTCACCGCTTTATGCTCTTAAATAATTCTCCCTACGTTAAAAAAGCCATTATAGGAAATCCGGGATGGTTTACATTCCCCTCAACGGATGAAGATTATTCATACGGGATAAAGGATCTACGTGAGACAGACAATAACAGTCTGCGAAATATGCTTGGCAAAAACATCGTGCTGCAACTTGCGGAAGGCGATACTATCCGGGAAAGCTTCTTAAGAAAAACGCCGGAAGCTGACAGGCAGGGGCGTAACCGTCTTGAGCGCGGCAACAAATATTTTGAGACATTGAATGCTCTTGCCGAAAAAAACGGCTGGGACTTCAACTGGCGCAGAGTCTATGTACCCGATGTAGGTCACGATGCAGTGGCTATGAGCCGTCATGCCGCCGAATATATTCTCAACGATACGGTGTCGGTTTATATGCGGTAAAAACCTCCGGGATGATTTATGTGGATGTTACCACCCCGTTATTAGACAGTCAAGGAGATATTAATGACAGCCTGTTTATGGAGGATCATCTTCACATCAACCCTGAAGGATAAGAATTGTGGAATAATATTCTCAAGCCATTGCTTATAAAACAATGTAAAGAACATCAATAATATAAAAAGTAACAATCATGAAAAAACAACTGCTATCATTTATTCTTACGGCAGCATGCGTTACTATGGGATTCTCTTCCGTTCCCGTGTATCTCGACGAAACACGTTCAATAGATGAACGTATAGAGGATGCGCTGTCAAGAATGACTTTGGAAGAAAAAGTAGCCATACTGCACGCGCAGTCCAAGTTTTCATCGGCCGGAGTTCCACGGTTGGGCATACCGGAATTGTGGACAACCGACGGACCGCACGGCATACGTGCCGAAGTATTTTGGGACGAATGGGATCAGGCCGGATGGACCAACGACTCCTGCATAGCTTTCCCCGCACTGACATGCCTTGCCGCTACATGGAATCCGGAGATAAGCTCTCTTTACGGCAAGAGCATAGGCGAAGAGGCGCGTTACAGGAAAAAGGACATACTTCTCGGCCCGGGAGTAAACATATACCGCACTCCGCTCAACGGCCGTAATTTCGAGTATATGGGCGAAGACCCTTATCTGGCGTCTGTAATGGTAGTGCCTTATGTGCAAGGCGTACAAAGCAACGGCGTGGCTGCATGTGTGAAGCACTACGCTCTCAACAACCATGAGACAAACCGCCATACGACCAATGTCATTGTCGATGACCGCGCTCTGTACGAGATATATCTGCCGGCATTCAAAGCCGCAGTCGACGGAGGCGCATGGAGCATAATGGGCAGTTATAACCTGTACAACAACGAGCACGGATGCCACAACAGCCGCCTGCTCAACGACATTCTAAAAGGCGAGTGGGGCTTTGACGGGGTTGTCGTATCGGACTGGGGAGGCACACACGATACGGAGGAAGCCGTGGCCAACGGTCTCGACTTGGAGTTTGGCAGTTGGACCAACGGTCTCACCAACGGCTCAAGCAACGCTTACGACAACTACTATCTCGCACTTCCCTACCTCAATCTCCTTCGGGAAGGCAAGGCAGATACGGCAACACTTGATGACAAAGTACGTCGCGTGCTAAGACTCATGTACCGCACCGTACTTGACCGCAAACGCCCCTTTGGATCGCTCAGAGCCGACAGCCATATAGATGCGGCGCGCCGCATAGGCGAGGAAGGCATAGTGTTATTGCAGAACCGCGGCGACTTGCTGCCACTGAATCTTGATAACAAGCCGGTCATAGCCGTCATCGGTGAAAATGCGATAAAAATGATGACCGTAGGTGGCGGAAGTTCGTCGCTTAAAGCGCAATACGAAATATCGCCACTTGACGGAATCAGAAAACGTGTGGGCGACAAAGGTAGCGTGATTTACGCCCGCGGATACGTGGGTGACGCATCAGGTGAGTATAACGGTGTAAGCACAGGCCAGAATCTTACCGACAACCGCAGTCCCGAAGAGCTTATGGCCGAAGCGGTAGAAGCTGCCCGCAATGCCGATTACGTGATATTTATCGGAGGACTGAACAAGTCGGCCCATCAGGACTGCGAGGACTCCGACCGCAAGGGACTCGAACTGCCATACGGTCAAGACCGCCTTATATCGGCACTCGCAGCGGCAAACAAAAACATGATTGTAGTCAACATATCGGGCAATGCCGTAGCGATGCCGTGGGTTAAGGAAGTCCCCGCCATTGTTCAGGCTTGGTATCTCGGCACCGAATGCGGCAATGCACTTGCCGCCGTACTTGCCGGCGACGTCAATCCGTCGGGCAAACTCCCGATGACATTCCCGGTATCGCTTTCCGATGTAAGCGCACATGCCGCCGGAGCATATCCCGGCACTCCACGCGGCGACGATAGCGGCATAACAGACTGCGAGTACAACGACGGGCTGTATGTAGGCTATCGCTGGATCGATAAAAACAAACTGAAACCGCTATTCCCGTTCGGCCACGGACTCAGTTACACCCGGTTTAAATACGGAAAGCCGCAGATTGACAGCAAGACAATGACCACTGACGGTAAAGTCACTGTCACTGTACCTGTAACCAATATCGGCGACCGCGAAGGAGCGGAGACAGTGCAGCTATACATAACCGACGTCAAGTCATCGCTTCCGCGCCCGGTAAAGGAGCTGAAAGGATTCAAAAAAATCAACATAGCTCCGCAGGCTACCGAACAGGTAACCTTTACAATCGACAAAAACGCGTTGAGCTACTTTGACGACAGCAAACACGCATGGGTATGCGAGCCCGGAAAGTTTGAAGCACTTATCGGAGCCTCGGCGGGCGATATACGATGTCACACCGCCTTTGAAGTCGTACCGTCAGACACAGTTGACAACCGTTAGACAAATTAATAGCCAACTATAACAACAGGGCCGCCCGTACTACGAGTGGCCCTGTTGTTATAACGGATCATATGCAAAACCCGGTTGGACTGTTAATATTCTGTCGCAAAGTAGGGGTGCCGGTATTATGGCGCCCGCATATCCGGATGGCCATATAGGACGAAACCGGCCGCCGTATTACTGGCGGCCCTAAAAACACAGTTGTTTTTTAACAACAGTTCTTTTACATTGACCCGTTATAACGGGTCAAGCCAATAAGATGTAAATGAAATAAAAAAGCCGTGGGGCGGAACCCACGGCATCAAAGAACATAAGTATTACATTAATGTCTTTTCACAAAGACGGATATTTAGGAATTGATAATCATCGCAATACTCCTAAATACATTTATTTACACATAATCGCGTCATCACGACGCTTTCTTTTAACACCAATCATGAGATTGATTTATATCGTTTTCTCCCCGCGGGGCAGGAGTCCGGGTAGGCAGGAGCCTTTACAGGCTCCGGGAGGGAGGGGACACCGACAGGAACCGGGCACTGCGTACCCGGCTTACGCGGGGCAAGAGTCCGGGACGGACTCCGAGGCGGCCGGCTGTAGGGGCGCCAGTAATACGGCGCCCGCGATGCCGGAGGGTCATTCCGGGGTGGCCTGCGGGGCGGAGCCGGACGCCGTGGTACGGGCGTCCCTACCGGCGGGGCGGACGGCCATGCGGGCGGCTGTAGGGGCGCCGGTAATACGGCGCCCGCGATACCGGAGAGCCATCCGGGACGGCCTGCGGGGTGCGACTGGACGCCGTGGTACGGGCGTCCCTACCGATAGGGCCGAAGCAGGAAACCCATGCGGGGTGCATCAGTCTTCGACAAGTCGGATGAAACCGGCATCGGAACCACCAAACAGCGCAGTAGCGTCAGTATTATATGTATTAAAGTCAAATGTAGTATAATTTATATCCCATGCTGTCGTTCCCGCTTGGGTACCGACTTCGCTTCCATCACCGCTAACCCAATAGACCGCACCAAACTGTGTATGCATCGTATACAATAACGGTCGATATTCAGCATAGCCGGTAGGTCCACCATCAGGCATAAAACCTGAACGGGCAGCATAACGTAATACTCCACGAGCATCACCCGGCTCATAGACGTATGACATACCTGTTTTTCTTGATCCATCTTTACGATGACCATTGCCTGATACTCCTATCGGGAAAAACAGGTTCAGTCCATCCTTTCCGAGATTATACACAAACCACCCACGCATGCCATAGCTCTGACGTTCACTCATATCCAGATAAGTAGCATAACCGCGAGCCTTAACCACATCGGTTTGTGTCTCGGTAGCTCCATCGCCATAAAGAACACCGGCTCCAAAATCGCACTCCTTACGAAGATTCTCATAATCTTCGTATTTCGGTACACGACACTGAGTACCGTTTACATCCAATGTGACACCTTTAAATGCAGCAGATATATTATATCCGATATCTTCCCACTTAGCTTTAGGTCTATCTTCTTTTTGATCAAGTTTATAGGGTGCAAGATAGTAAGCATCCTGTCCATCGGGATAACTTTTGTAACGATAATCGCGCTTATTGTTGACCGAGGCTATCGCTTCCAACAGATTACCACACTTGAACATAGAGCCTTCGCCACGCGGATATTCATACTCATGTCCTGTGTAAGAACCGTCATCGTTCTTTATTGCATACTGCAGATTGCAAGTATGCCACTTTGTACTTGAACCCGAAGCCATGGCTACCGGGGCATAGCCTTGACGCACCATGATACGATGAGTACAGGTATAGTTGTGATATAGAACTTTTATAACCGCACAACGTACGGCATCCTTATTAGGACATTTGGATAAGAACTTGACATCAAACTGAATTTCGCTGTCGGTATATCCTTCTATCTTATCGCCCTTGGCGGTCTTACCGCCTACAGAGAGCCAGCCGCCACCATCGGTAATATACTCAATTTCGGCACTCCACGGGCCACCGAAAGAGGTAACCGGCACGTAATTCATACCATCGATATCATCCTCGGAATCAAGCCGCATAAGATGTACATTGAACGGGTCAGTACAATTCCAACTTCGGTAAATGCCTTTCGGGTTCACAATACGCGGCACCTGAAGCACTTTGGCAACAGTCGATTGCTTTTTACCATCAACCGTCGCGGTAAAACGAATCTCAGCGTAACGGTAATAACCCATATAAGGATTATTGCCACGATAACCCGCAGTCTTTATAAGGTTAATCTCTCGAGAGTATAACGGCACGAGGAATGTAGTATGCTTCACACCATTGACAGTCGTAGTCGATACCTCGTAAGTTCCATCGTTAGCAAAATCATCATTGGCATTGTCAGAACGCCCGGTAATCGGTGTTTTTGTGACATTGTAGAAACGGTGACCACGATGATTTACTTTTTCATTCAAAGAAGGATCGCCCTCTCCTATCCAATATGCTTTATTATAAGGTATTCCATTAAATTGACCTTTTTCCGCGTTGGACTGATTATAAATATACTCTTTGTCAATACCTGAAACCTTACCGACAGAAGCCTTACGACCACGGTCAGTACCGGGCTCAAGCGGAGCCATGCGGAGAGACAAGAAACCGTGCCAAGGACCATTACCTACAACCTTAGTCGTATCGCTATAATACTCCAGACCTGCAACTTTTTCGCCGGGGGCTTCGAGTTTTGAGGGGCCCCAGTCGGAGCGGATTATTTCGGCTTCAAGGTCGCCTTCGAGTTCACCGATGATGGTGACGGGGTAGACCATGTGCTGGTTGTACATGTAGGGCACGTAGTAGTACGGAATAGGTACCTTGATGCCCGGCTCTTCGTTGTAGTCGATGTGCCAGTCGTAGTCGTTGGCCTTGCCGTTGAAGTGGAGGGTGAGTTTGTAGTGGTAGTTGCGCTCGGCATTGTAGTCGTTGATTATGTTCTTGCCGAGCATGAATCGATAGATGATGTCGCCGTTGCTGACGACACCGTCGCGCGAGCGGTAGAAGGCTTTTACTTCGATATAGGTGCCGCAGGGCTTGTCATCTTTGAGTATATCATCGTCTTTTACAGCTCCGTTGGGCTTGCCGTCATCGCCAATATCGGGGTATTGGCGTTTGTCTTTGCCTATGCCCTGCATGTTTTCGTAGAAGAATAGCGACAGCTCCGTAGGATTGTGGGGGTCGCGGAGGTTTTCGTCGCCGGAGACAAGGCTGCCGTTGTTTTTGTCCGGGAATTTACGGCCTTTTACTATGGTGTACCAACCGGTGTTGTATTTGCCGCCGTCGGTAGCGGGCAATCTGCGGGTATAGTCAAGGTACTGGCCGGCTTGGTGGTCTTCGGCGGGTCGGTGAAGCAGGCTGTCGACTTTGGTTACACGGCTGTTGCGGCCGAGGTCGCACCCGGAGGGTATGTCCTTTATGGCGGCCGAGTTGAGGTGGATCCAGATGTTGTCGCGCAGGTCGGTACCGTCAAAAGCTATGGTGACCTTTGATGCGGCACGTCGGAGCCATGACTTGAGCTGCATGCCGTCGCGGTTGACGATGACCGTGGGGAGGTCAGCCTCGGAGAAGAACGAGGCGGCTTCGCGGGAGGTCTGTCCGTCGGTGAAGCAGCCAAACATCTCGGCATTGTTGGCGAGACATGAGGCGTCCCACTCAAGGCGGAGTCCGCGAAGTCCGTCAAGGGTCTTTATGGCTTCGCTGCGGTCGGCGTTGTTGAAGAGTTCGTCGTAGGTAGTGGTGGGTTTGTCGTACTTCTTGGACACGATATTGCCGAGGTTGGCGACGCCGACGATGTAGTACTGACCGTAGGGTATCTTGATGACGTCAAACTTGCCGCTCATGGACTTGTCCTGCGCGAGCTTACCGTTGGAGGCGTCGGCGTCGGTACGGGGGACCTCGGTGAATCGGTTAGGGCCGGTGATGAAGTGAGAGTCGGTGAGTGCGCCGGGCTTTTGTGATGCATCTTTGTTGTAGTAGTAGACGTAGTCGCCAAGGAGCTCGCCATCTTTGTCGTAGAAGAGCACGCACATGTCGACGATACCGTTGAGGGCGTCGCCTTTTCCGGCATTGCCGCCGATAGCATTGATTGTATCGTTTGCACGGCTGCCTGTTAATCCTTCGGCCATGGGGGTAAACTCCATCTGCAACGATATGGTGCCTGTGCCTTCGGGGATGAAAAGCGACTCGTCGCGGAAATCATCCTCGCAGGATACGAGCAGTAGCGAAGCCATAGAGGCGGTGGCGGCTGCCGTAGCGAAGCGTATAAAGGTTTTAAAGCAATTCATGCGGTTTATAGTTTGTTTTTATTCATATTTAAGCTGGTCGCGCGGGGCGCGAGTGGCCATCCGGGTGGGCGGTAGGCAGGAACCTTTGCAGGTTCCATGCGGTAGATTGCACCGGTTCCGGAGACGGCGTCGGCCGTTGGCCGTCTTGTCACCGGCTTACGCGGGGCAGGAGTCCGTGCGGACTCCATTGCGGGTGGCCGGGCGGTTGTAGGGGCGCCAGTAGTACGGCGCCCGTGAAACCGTAGGGCCATGCGGAGCGAAGCCGGACGCCGTGGTACGGGCGTCCCTACCATCAGGAGGGGCGGCCGTGCAGGGCGGCGGCCATACCGGCGGGAGGGGCGGTCCGGGCGGAGGGTGTTGGTTGTCAATGTACGTTGGGCGGCTTCAGGGGGTCGGCGGAGTGTCGGATTCCTCGATGTCGCCGTTGGGGTCGCGGTCGAGGCCGAATTTGGGGTCGAGGACTTCGTAGGCGTAGGGCTGCTCTTCGACGTTGAGGGTTATGTCGTAGTAGCGGCCTATGGACACATTGACCACGACGTGGGTGTCGCGGAAGAGCGAGGCCAGTTGCGGCAGTATGCCGGTGTACTCGCGCTTGGTCCAATTGGCGGGGGTATCAACTTCGCCCTCGGGGAGCTCTTCGGTAAACAGGGTGATCGTATACTGCTGAAGCATGAGAGGATCGTCGGCGGCAATCTGACAACGGCTCTCATGGATGTATACAGCTTTGGGAGCCGTCCATGTGTTGGAGCCGTCAGTGTAATCGATTACGGGTGCATCGGCGTAGGTGTAGTCAAACGCTTCGGGGAGCGCTCCGTCGGGGAGCGTGTAATCGGTCATCCACTGATATTGAGGAATGTCGCTCTCGGTCTTTTTCTTCACCTCATCGGCCATCCAATCTATCCAATGCCCGGAAAGATCCACGGCCGTCTTACGGTCGGTATCGGCGACCCAATACGACGTCGGTGATCCGTGGCGGTTGACGCGGGGCATGAGGTAGCAGCATCGGGCTATAGGGTCGAGCCGCCATCCGAGCAACTTTATTTTACGCTTCTGCGGAGCCACGGACGCATCGACGCCGATCGGGTTAGCGGTGCGGTTTTCAACACTCAATGACACCTTGTTGACAGCCCTGACTATGTAGAATGTAGCTTCGGTACGCTCCTTGTCGGTGATGTTGAAGTCATAGACGGCGCTCATGGGGAGCGATGCTACGGCGCTTTGGTCGGCCGGGAGGCTGAACACCGCTTTGTCGACCGGCGCAAGGCCGTCATCGCCGGGCAGATACATGGCTCCGAGCTTGATGTCGATCAGGTTGCCGCCGGCCGTCATTCTGTAGTCCTCGCAGTTGGCTATGAGATATATGCGTTTCTGAGTGTTACGCTTTACCTCATAGCTGCGGGTGTCGGACAACTTCACGGCGCCTGTAAACGACTGGTAGTCGTTGTGCTCCACGCGCCATGGGTAGGTAGCAGACTCCCGGCTCAGTATGACTACGCGCAGGGAGTGCAGCTTCTCGACATCGGAAGCGGCGTCGGAGAGGTCGGCGTCAAGGGCCCTTGTAGATATCGACAGGGTGACCATGTCGTCATCGCCGACAGTCTGCGGTTCATCATCACCGGAGCCGGCACAAGCGACCGCAAAGAGCGCGACAGCCGTGCATAGCAACGATTTGGCAAAATATGTTATCAATCGATTCATTCAATAAAATAATCTGAACTGATCGTGTATTTATAAAAGCCGATTAAAACTCCGCATCATTGATGCGCACCACCCAGTCATTGACTACAATGCGTGTATTGAGCCAAGTGCCGTCGGTGCGGAGGAAGAAGAAGAGCGTATAGTCACTCTCTCGGTCAAGATACTCCTGATCGGACTTGATATTGTAGGGCGGCCGCTTGTAGCGGTCGCTGCAGAGCAACGACAGGTACTTTATCAACGGGAAGTCAATGACCGTGGCTCCGTCGCCGCTGCGTGTTATGAGCAGGCGCGGTGAGTTTTTGGTCATCAGCCTTGATGTGCTCATCTCTGCATAAGCCACTGTGACCGGCTGCGGCACCACCTCGTCGCCGAGTATGGTGACACCGGTCTGTGACTGTCCTTTGACCCACGGAGTGTACACTACAGGCTGTATGCCGGCGGTTATCAGGTCGTTGTCGTAACCGAACAGCGAGTTGCAGTCGGTGATCGAGAAGTCGAAGTCATCGGGGTTGACAGAGCCGCCCTTTTCCTGCTGGAGGACTACGCGGATATTGTTGGTGTTCTTCATCATCTCGACTGTGCCCTCGGTGTAGCCGTCGGCTGTAGCAAGTTCCAGTTCGCCCCAGAACATGTCATGAAGCCTGCGGTTCTCGGGCAGATCGGCATTGACGGTGTACAAGTCCATCATGACACTGAGGTCACGGTACGTTGTACCTGCATCGGGCTGACGACGGAAGGAGAATGTAGCCTTGTCGCAGGCGAGACCGCCGTAAGCGACAAATCGGTAATTTCCCGGCTCGAGATCGAGGGTCATGCGATAGGCTTCGTCCTGAAGCTCGGCGCCGGTGACTGTCCTGTTATCCACAAAATTGCCGTCATTGTCGTAAATGAACAGCGAAAGGCAGTCGACCTGCTTTGGGAAAGCATTGGCCCACTCCATGTTGTAGTCGTAGACGAAGCGCAGCCTGACACCGTGCTGACACGGGTCGAGGTCTTCGTACAGACTCTCGCACGACGTGAAGGCAAAGCCCATAGATGCGATGCAGCACACCGCACCTATAAGCCGGGATAATATATTTAATCTCTTGCCAAACATGTTTGGATAAGTTTAAAATTCGATATCGTTTACGCGCACAACCCACGGCAGAGTCTCGGACTGAACGTCGAAGTAAACGTTGCCCTCTTCGTCGGGATCTTTTGGATCAACCGGATTGGGGTCATTCTCAGGCACGCGCGGATGACCGAGACGGCGAATGTTGGTAACGGCAAGTTTATATACGTTGTTGCGTACGACGGCAAACTCCATGGGGCCCATGACACCGTTGTTGCCGTTGTCGTTGTCGTTGTGGCGGTTCCAATAGAAGTAGAAGCAGTAGTAGCCGGGGCCGTACTTGTCATCGCGGCTCGACTCGTATAGGGTGAAGTCCTGCGAAGTGGCGGCTTTCTTGAAGTCAAGCAACGAGGCGTTGTCGTTGGCTTTCTTGTCGTTGTGCCATATATTCCACTTATAGTCGGGCGATGCCGTGTCGTTACTGTATATCGGGGTATCGCCTGCAGCCGGGTCATTGGTGCCTGAAGGAGTGCCGAAAGCGGCCTTGTACATGTCGCTACCCTTGCCTGCGGCGAGAGCTGCGGCACGGACCTCTTCCCAAGTCACGTATATGTCGTTGGCATAAGTGTAGAGTATGGGATCCTGACGCGAGTTTCCTTCAGCTTTATTGACCGCATCGGCGAGAGTGCCGGTAACACCTTCGGGGACAATCATCTTGCCCTTGAATACCACTCCTGTCGTAATGCCGACCTGCTGATTTGCCACCGGTCCGGGGATGGTGTTTTCAGTGACGTAACGCCATACATGGTAACCGGTTATTACATTCTCGGAAGGAGTCCATCCGGCATCATTGTCCTCGCGATTGCCAAGCACGTCAGACACGAGAGACGTGTACCACTGATTGCGGGCGACTTCATCGATAAATGTGCCGTTGGCGCTGACATTGAAGAGGCAGAAATTGAAGTTATCGGAGAAAGTATTGTTGGCTATTATAGAGCCGTCGGACTTGGCAGCGGCATCAGTGTCCACTACATAATTGCAGTCATTATCACCATTATCGTATTCCAGACCTCCGATAGCGAAGTTTTTGCCGGCATTGTTTGCTCCGGGAACCATACCGTCGTCCGATACTCGACGCAGGAAGTAGAAGTTCTTGCTCATGTTGACAAGAGCCATCTTCTGAAGCTGTATCTGCAGAGTGGCCTTTCCGTCCTCGGTCACTATGTCATAAGTGTTCTTACCGTTCTTGCTGCCGTCGCGGAAGTCGAAGCGAGCCACGCTACGCTCCACTTTAATGGCTCCGGTATTGTCAATCTGATTGTCGGTGTCGGCGTGATTTTTACCCGACAGTTTAAATGCTGTAGACGGAGATGAATGGTGCTCCCAATCCTTATATGCTTTCGGAAGGGTCTTTACCATAGCTTCGGCTGAGGTCATCAGGAAGCCTGTTTTGTATTCGGGACCGCCCCATATGGCGGAGTTTGAAGCCGAACCGACTTCAGGAGTTTCAATATTTGTACACACTTCATCGATCCACTTCACGTCTTTGGCATTAAAAGCCGCTGCAACAATAGCCTTCAGCCGTTCGGTAGGATTGCAGAAGAGCCATACGTTCACTTTCTGACGGGCCTCATCGAGTACACCGTCTTCACCGCCATAGTATGCGGCAAGAGTCGATTTGTCGATCTTCTGAGTCGAATTGACGAGATTGGTCTTTCCGTTTTCAGCGGTAGCCGATCCATCCTGCTCGCCATAAGCTATAATACGATTGTCATTGTCAGTAAAGACAAGCATCATATTGTTTACGCGGTTTTCATCATCGCTACCTAT
The DNA here is from genome assembly GCA_009775095.1 of Muribaculum sp. Classification (GTDB taxonomy): domain Bacteria; phylum Bacteroidota; class Bacteroidia; order Bacteroidales; family Muribaculaceae; genus Muribaculum. The sequence continues at coordinate 4,792 of VSOZ01000031.1, read as the reverse complement.
CTCCACACCGCCTGTGCTGCCACCTCCGGGATTGGTCTCGCTACGACCGTTATTGCCGGTGGGAAGTTTGGCAACAATGTTAAGATACACTGCATCGCCGGGGTGTACGGGCGAAGGTTCATCGCCGGTTAGTTTTTCGCTGCTGCAGCCGGTCATCATTGCGGCTACGGCAAGTGCGAGAAACGATTTGCTCCAAAATTTCTTTTCCATAGTTTATAATGATTTTGTTTATTTTATTTCATCAATCTGTCTTATCATATGAGTGGCTTTGGCCACACCGCGGCGCTCGGCCTCGGTGAAAAACCGCAGGGCAGTGTCGTAATCACCCGACATGGCTGCGTATATGCCGCGTGCATATACGGCGTCGGGCGATGTGCCGGCATTGTCGAGATAGCGCTGCGCGCGCTTCATGTCGCCGGCCTGCATGGCCGCATTGGCGGCATTGAGGTTGGCCACGGGATCGTCGGAGAACATGCGCACGGCCACGTCGAAGGTCTCCTCAAACTCGGGGCTTCCGGGCTCCATGTCGCGTGCGGCAAGATACATCTCGTTGAGGCTCAGTTTGGAAGGCTGGGTCTTTATGAGACGCTTTATCTCGTTTACGTCGGTATAGGCGCGTACCTCGTACTTGACGGCATAGTCGGAGTGACGGAGCCCGGGGTAAACCTCCTTCAACAGGAAGGCATAATCAGAGGGGTAAGCGCGCTTGATGAGTGCCTCCTTCTCGTCAGGATCCATATCGGTGCGTATAAGGGCGAGAATGCCGTCTTTATCGGCCAGTGTCGAGCCGGCCACATAACGCTCAAGCCCGGCCCAGTCCTCGGGCTCGTAGTCGGTCGTGATGATCGACTCGGGGAAAGAGTACTGCTGCTGAACGTAGTTTTTGAGCGATTTCGTACGGCCCATGGCGAGGCGCTCGTTGTTGGAGTACGGACTCTCGGGCGAGGCGTAACCCTTGATCGAGAGAGCCACGATGCGGGAGTCTTTGTCGTTGCGCACGGCATCGATTGTAGCTATGATCTTCTGCAACTCGATCGGGTTGCGACGATAGTCGGGATATATCTCGGTACGGCTGACCGGGAAGTCAATGTAAGCCGACCCTTCAAGCGTGTTGATTTTCTGCGTGGCTTCGGGGCGCACGTATATGAAATAGGGTACAAACTTCTTGGGCAACTTCGGCTCGAGATCAAGGGCAAGCAGAGGAGCGGAGCCGCCGTCAAGGGTCTCGCTGCAACAGCCGCAAGTCTCATTGGCCGCTCCCAAAGTAGCCTTCCCCATCCAAGCTACGTAGGGCACCACGGTACGGTACTTTATGACCGAGGTCTTGCCGCTGCGGTAGAGCTCGGTATCTTCAGGCTGCACGCCGTTGCGCAGGTGCAGATAGTAACGGCTGCGTCCGGCTATCATGACCGCGGGAAGATCGAGGGTGTCGGATGCGGAGGTAATCTGTGGAGTGAGTATAACCTCACGGTTGGTCGACACGTTGAGTGCCGAAACGTCGATGTCCATCGACACAAACAGTTTATCGTCGTTACGCGACACCGCTACGTCGCGCATAGTGACCCGTCCGTCCATGAGAGTCTGTGCCACGGCCGCAGGCATATGGCACATCGGCAACAAGACGAAACACAATATCTTTGCGATTGAAATAATCGGTTTCATATTCATCGAAGTGATTTAAAAGGTATAAATAAGATTTATAGCCGCCTTCGTAGGGCCTACATAGTTGTGGGGCTTGTCGTGGGCCACCTTTGTGCCGCACTCGGCACAGGGATATACATCGTAGCGCGTATAAACCCATCCGAAGCCTATCTCGGCCTCGATGTTCCAGTGCCGGTCTATTATCCAAGAGTAGCCGTAAGCCAATCCGGCGCCGACAGCCCATCCTTGATAACGATGATCGGTAAGACCCGAGAAGTCGGTTCCGAGAAAGTTGAGCGAGTTGTGTATGTTACCCACATTGTACTGACCGCCAAGCAGGTGTGCGCCTACAAAATGTCCGGAGAACCGGTCACAGAACCAATAGCGAAGCTCGGGCTGAAGCAGCCAGTGCTTCCACTTGCGGTCGCCGACAGTCCAGAAGTTCAGGTCGGTCGATACATCGAAGGTCCAGCGCGGAGCAAGTCCCACCTCGACGCCGGCATTGACGTTGAGCAACGCGTCGTATAGGAGATTGGTCTTCACCGCGACATCCTGCGCTTTAGCTGTCCAAGGCATCCCCGTCGAGAGCGCTATCAACAGCAGTAAAATCGTTCGTTTCATCTTTAGATTATATCTGGTTCGTTCTTTTACTATTTTGCACAACAATGGCCGTCACGTCTGAAACTATCAAACGATACAACCTACCGACACAAAAGGTCGGTACACAATCAATACTCATTGCCAAATCACGCACAAAGCGCCAGCTCAGAGTAAAGAAACGGATGAGAACGGGCAATAAATCGGACGATTGTCGATCGGAGTCGACTGATGTTTTTTCACACTCTTACAAAATAAGATGGATTCTAACGTTAATAAATAATCTGCACTTTTCCGCCAATTCATGTCTTATTCTTCCGCACTTCAAGCTCCTTAACGGAGTGATTATCAAGCCTGCATCAAGCACAATAACCTAAACAATCATTTATGGCTTCCGCGCCATTCACAAGCGATGATTTTTTCAAGGGACAAAGCTAAAAAAAAAAATCAGCTCATTTCCAAATTTTTTTGGTTAAAAAATTTGGAAAATTTTCGATTTTTTGATTTTCGGTGACAAAACCCGGCTTGATGATACAAAGATTCTGTTAAAAAGGCTGCGGGGCAATGTAAAAGGGGAGTGAACTGTTAATATCCAGTCGGAAAGTAGGGCAGCCAGTAGTACGGCGGCCGGATGCAACCTATATGGCCATCCGGGTACGCGGGCGCCGTACTACTGGCGCCCCTACCATCGCTCCATATACCGCCAAACGATGCTACAAAAGTTTTGTTAAAAAGGCTGCGGGGCAATGTAAAGGGGGGGTGAACTGTTAATATCCAGTCGGAAAGTAGAGCAGCCAGTAGTACGGCGGCCGGATGCAACCTATATGGCCATCCGGGTACGCGGGCGCCGTGGCACAGGCGCCTCTACCATCGCTCCATATACCGCCAAAATATCTTCGTCTGTTTCTTCTGCAAGCTTCTGTGCTTATGTATCTCCGACGTGCCCGGCTGTGCGGGTGCAGGGCTTCAGCGGCATTTGGCAGCGCAGGGGAGGGCGAGAAACGAGGCCGCGCTGCGACAATGATAGCGCACGGCAAGTCCGCGAAAGAGTTTACGGATTTTACCCCATAGCGACAGGCGTTTGCGGTGCCATGCCCCGGCATAGTGATGGATGCATACGGTGTTGTCGGTAGTGTGCACGGCGCCCGTACGCCAATCCTTAGCGCAGAAGCGGTCGATCGGATATACTTTTACATCCGCGCCGATGTAGGGCGCTATCTTGGGCGTGAGTATCTTGGGCGAGGGGGTACGTACCGCCTTTCCGAACACGTTTATAAAATGACGGTTTTCGTAATAGTCAACACACGGTTTAAGCCACGGTGCTCCGGGAGATGCTCCGACCACTCCGAGGCCGATAGCGTCGGTCTCATAGCCGAGAAACGCTTTGTCGGCCAGATAGGGGTCAAAGCTTTTGAGGAGCTCGATGTCGGTGTCAAGATAGATGCCGCCGTACTTGTACAGGACTGCGGGGCGCACCAAGTCAGCGACAAAAACGTAATTGCCCGTGGCATAGGCCTCACGAGTGAATGCGGTCGCCGATACGTCGAAGTTAGTCTCATTCCACAACTTAAACTCGTAGTCGGGCAGGACCCGGCGCCAACTGTCGATAAGGCGCACCATGTCATCCGGAATATCTTTGGGGCCGAACCAAGCGTAGTGTATTATTTTGGGAATCATAATTCAGTATTTTTCGTTTAACTGATGTTCGGTCACTTTGGCCAAAATCGCCATCTGGTACATGCACTCGAAATATGCCCTGACAATACCACGGCGCCCATAACGGATATTACCTTTAAGTACATAGCATTTGAAGAAAAACCAGAATGGGCGAAACAGCATCGACACAACACCGTACTTTCTATGGACCCGCTTGGGCACTTCATTGTCAGAATAACGGTTGAGTTTGGTAATGCGTTCAGCTATACCGGCATCGTTTATATGCAGAATACACGCCCCCTTCTCTTTACCGGGCACACGCTCTACCCTGCCATCGACCACAGGCCGGGAATGAATTACTTCAGGCCAATCGACTTTGTCGCGCCGAAAAAAGCGCACATGGTATTCTGAAACATTCCGGTCAAACTTGCCCATATATTTGTTGACAAAGGGAATCTCAATCCCGTCGGGGCAACCATCGGATAATATCCTGTTATATAAATACTTATACAAGGGGGGGGTAATTAGCTCATCATCATCAAGCACAAGTACCCACTCGTTGGAGGCGCTTTGAATGGCCGTATTACGGGCCGGCTCACATATATTAATATTGCCTTTTGGAAATGTCACGACACGACATCCATGAGCCAAAGCTATATCTACAGTGTCGTCAGTAGACTCCATATCACACACCACCACCTCGTCAAACCCCTTCAGGGAGTCAAGCACTTCCGGCAGATATTTCGCGGAATTGTAAGTATTGATGGCGACCGATATTTTATGTATATCTTCCATAATATAACTAACGGGAGGTTATTTTCTGCAAAGTTACTACAAAAAAGTGAAATGCGGAAAGATATAGTGATAGAATTGAGTTACAAGGGTTTTGGTTGAAGTG
>VSOZ01000030.1 GCA_009775095.1 Muribaculum sp. | reverse complement strand
TTACTTAATTAATCAGATTACTTTTTTCTTCTTTCAATAATGTACTTTGAAGAATGCTTCTTCGGTGCACGTGTCTTGAGACCCTTTGAGTACAATCCCTTGCGTGAGCGCGGATGGCCTCCGGAGGCACGTCCTTCACCACCACCCATGGGGTGATCTACAGGGTTCATTACGACACCGCGGTTGCGCGGGCGACGACCGAGCCAACGTGAACGTCCGGCCTTACCTGAACGCTCAAGTGAGTGTTCACTGTTGCCTACGACGCCGATTGTTGCCTTGCAAGCCGAGAGCACTTTACGGGTTTCACCCGAAGGTAATTTGATAATTGCGTAATCTCCTTCGCGCGACACAAGCTGTGCGAATGTGCCGGCCGAACGAGCCATGAACGCTCCCTGTCCGGGACGCAACTCGATGTTGTGGATAACGGTACCTACAGGTATTGCGCTCAGGGGAAGGGCATTGCCCAACTCGGGAGCTACGTCGGGACCGCTCACAACAGTCGCGCCCACTTCAAGGCCATTGGGTGCAATTATGTAAGCCTTTGCTCCGTCTACGTAGTAAAGAAGAGCGATACGGGCCGAACGGTTAGGATCGTACTCGATCGATTTTACTACTGCGGGTACACCGTCTTTGTTTCTCTTAAAGTCTATCACACGGTATTTGCGCTTGTGACCACCGCCAAGGTAACGAGAGGTCAGGTGGCCTTCGGAGTTACGTCCTCCGCTTGACTTTTTACCGACTGTAAGAGATTTCTCTGGCGTCCGGGCAGTGATCGTACCTTTGAACACGCCAATAACTTTGTGTCTTTGCCCCGGTGTTGTGGGCTTGAATTTTCTTACTGCCATTTCTGTTATATATTGCTATAGAAGTCAATAGTTTCACCATCAGCAACAGTGATGATGGCTTTCTTGTAGTCAGATGTGCCTCCCTTGATGATGCCGCTACGGGTGTAACGCGACTTGTTTTTGCCGCGTACGATCATAGTGTTGACTCTAACAACGTGTACGCCATAGAGCTTCTCGACCATGTCTTGGATCTGAAACTTGTTGGCCTCGGGAGAAACACGGAAAGTGTAACGATTACGCTTTTCTGTAAGCATAGTCGCTTTTTCAGTTACGATAGGTGTTATTTGAAAGTCCATTTCTATATCCTCCTGTGTTATTATATGTTGTTAATTACATCAAGGCTACCCTCGGTAAGGATGATAGCTTTATTATTGAGCAAAGCATAAGTGTTTACATCGCAAGCACTTATTATTTTTGCTCCGGGCACATTTCGAGCCGACAAAAATACGTTTTTATTTTGGTCCTTCAAAACCAGAAGTATCTTTTCGTCAGCAACTTTAAGATTTTTAGTAAAATTTACGAAATCTTTAGTTTTCGGAGCCTCGAAAGTGAAGTCTTCAACAACGATTATCTGATTGTCCTGCGCCTTGTAGGTCAATGCCGAACGACGGGCGAGGGCCTTGAGCTTTTTGTTGAGCTTGAAGCGATAGTCGCGGGGACGAGGTCCGAATACGCGTCCACCACCTACGAGCACGGGCGAGTTGATGTCACCGATACGGCTGCCGCCGCCACCCTTCTGCTTGTGGAGCTTGCGGGTAGAACCCGATACTTCACTTCTTTCTTTGGACTTGTGGGTACCCTGACGCTGATTGGCGAGATACTGTTTCACATCGAGATAAACGGCTTGCTCGTTAGCTTCGATTGCAAACACCTCGTCGTTAAGCTGAGCCTTACGGCCGGTGTCTTCTCCTTTTATGTTATAAATTGCGAGTTCCATTATTTCTCAATTAATAAGATTGAACCTTTAGATCCGGGGACCGAACCCTTTATCATCAGCAGATTGTGTTCGGGGATCACTTTGATCACCTGAAGGTTTTGCACTGTGACGCGCTCGTTGCCCATCTGACCGGCCATGCGCATACCCTTGAATACTTTTGCGGGGTAAGAGCAGGCTCCGATTGAACCGGGCTTGCGGAGACGGTTGTGCTGACCGTGAGTGGCCTGACCCACACCGCCGAAGCCGTGACGCTTCACAACACCTTGGTAACCTTTACCCTTTGAGGTGCCGACGATATCGACAAAGTCGCTTTCAGAGAAGAAGTCTACGGCGATTGTGTCACCGAGATTGTACTCTCCTTCGAATCCTTTGAACTCGGCCAAGTGTCGCTTGGGGGTTACTCCGGCCTTCTTGAAATGGCCCTGCATCGGACAAGTGGTGTGCTTCTCCTTCTTATCCTCGAAGCCGAGCTGAAGGGCTGCATAACCGTCGTTCTCAACAGTCTTTACCTGAGTAACTACACAAGGACCAACTTCGATAACAGTGCACGGTATGTTCTTACCGTCGGCACTGAAAACGGATGTCATTCCGATTTTCTTTCCTAATAATCCTGGCATTTCTCTTGATTGTTAAAATGTTGACTTTTCTTAAACTTAAATCTTATACTTTTACTTCAACCTGCACGCCGCTGGGGAGCTCGAGCTTCATCAGCGCGTCTACGGTCTTGGCGCTTGAATTGTAGATGTCGATCAGGCGCTTGAACGAAGAGAGCTGAAACTGCTCGCGTGACTTCTTGTTAACGAAGGTCGAACGGTTGACAGTGAAGATGCGCTTGTGGGTGGGCAGAGGTATAGGACCGCTTATCACCGCACCTGTAGCCTTTACAGTCTTTACAATCTTCTCGGCCGACTTGTCGAGCAAGTTGTGATCGTAAGATTTTAGCTTGATTCTGATTTTTTGGTTCATATCTTTTTGTATAAAATATTATTTCAATAAATCCACACGGCCTTGACACTCGGTGAGCACGTTCTTGGCTATCGAGTTGCTTACCTCGGCATAGTGAGAGAACGACATGGTGCTGGTGGCACGTCCTGAAGTGATCGTACGGAGCGCGGTAACATAACCGAACATCTCGGCAAGAGGAGCCTTGGCTTTTACTACGCGGGCACCGCTGCGGCTTGTCTCCATACCTTCAACCTGACCGCGACGCTTGTTAAGGTCACCGATCACGTCACCCATGCTCTCCTCGGGAGTCACTACCTCAATCTTCATGATAGGCTCGAGAAGTACGGGATTGGCCTTTTCAGAAGCCTTCTTGAATGCCTGTATGGCGCAAAGCTCAAATGAGAGCTGATCGGAGTCAACCGGGTGGAACGAACCGTCGATAAGAGTAACCTTAAGGTGCTCTACGGGGAAGCCGGCAAGAACACCGTTCTTCATAGCGGCTTGGAAGCCCTTCTGGATAGAGGGGATGAATTCCTTGGGAATGTTACCGCCCTTAACCTCGTCAACAAACTGAAGATTGCCTTCGAAACCTTCGTCTACGGGCTCTACACGTACGATGATATCGGCGAATTTACCGCGACCACCGGTCTGCTTCTTGAATACCTCGCGGAGTTCTACGTGCTTAGTGATAGCCTCCTTGTAAGTAACCTGAGGACGACCTTGGTTACACTCTACCTTAAACTCACGACGCAGACGGTCGATAATAATATCGAGGTGAAGCTCACCCATACCGGATATAACGGTCTGGCCCGTCTCCTCATTGGTTTCTACACGGAAAGTAGGATCCTCCTCGGCAAGCTTCTGAAGACCTACACCGAGTTTGTCGAGGTCTTTCTGTGTCTTGGGTTCTACGGCTATACCGATTACAGGATCGGGGAATTCCATTGCCTCAAGTACGATAGGAGCATCTTCGGCACAAAGAGTATCACCGGTGCGGATATCCTTGAAACCTACTCCGGCACCTATATCGCCGCAGCCGATCTCTTCTTTCGGGTTCTGCTTGTTGGAGTGCATCTGGAAAAGACGCGAGATACGTTCCTTCTTGCCCGAACGGCTGTTAAGCACATAGCTTCCGGCAGGTATGGCACCCGAATAAACGCGGAAGAAGCAGAGACGGCCTACATAGGGGTCGGTAGCGATCTTAAACGCGAGAGCACACATCGGCGACTCGAAGTTCGGTTCGCGGGTAAGCACTTCGTCGGGATTACCGACAGCGTGACCCTCAACGGCACCTGAGTCAACAGGGCTGGGAAGATAAGCGCAGACAGCGTCAAGAAGACACTGAACGCCTTTGTTCTTGAACGAGCTACCGCATATCATCGGCACAACCGACATCGAAAGAGTTGCGGCACGGAGAGCCTTACGTATCTCATCCTCGGTGATAGTAGCGGGATCGTCAAAATATTTAGCCATCAGATCGTCATCAAATTCGGCGATCTTTTCAAGCATCTTGTCACGCCACTCCTCTGCCTCGGTAAGGAGATTGGCGGGTATCTCCTCTACGGAGTAGTCAGCGCCCATAGTCTCGTCGTGCCAGTAGATGGCTTTCATAGTCACGAGGTCTACAACTCCCTTGAATGTCTCCTCGGCACCGATGGGCACCTGTATAGGACAGGGATTGGCACCAAGTATCTCCTTGAGCTGACGTACCACCTCAAAGAAGTTGGCACCCGAACGGTCCATCTTGTTAACATAGCCGATACGGGGCACATTGTATTTGTCAGCCTGACGCCATACAGTCTCTGACTGGGGCTCCACACCACCTACGGCGCAGAATGTAGCCACAGCACCGTCAAGCACACGCAGCGAACGCTCAACCTCAACAGTGAAGTCAACGTGTCCCGGAGTGTCAATCAGATTGATTTTATACTTCTCGCTGTCATAGTTCCAGAAAGTGGTTGTAGCGGCGGAAGTGATTGTAATACCGCGTTCCTGCTCCTGCTCCATCCAGTCCATAGTAGCGGCGCCGTCATGCACCTCGCCGATCTTGTGGGTAAGACCGGTATAGAACAGAATGCGCTCCGATGTGGTAGTCTTACCGGCATCGATGTGAGCCATAATTCCGATATTACGGGTATATTTTAAAAGTTCGTCTTTGGTTGCCATTATCGAAATGATATTAGTGAATCATATTTAATTAGAAACGGAAGTGAGCGAATGCGCGGTTGGCCTCGGCCATCTTGTGCATGTCCTCCTTGCGCTTGAATGCACCTCCCTGCTCGTTGTATGCGTCTACAATTTCAGCTGCGAGCTTGTCGGCCATAGTCTTGCCGCCGCGCTTGCGTGCATAGATAATAAGATTTTTCATTGAGATTGACTCTTTGCGGTCGGGACGTATCTCGGTAGGCACTTGGAATGTAGCGCCACCTACACGACGCGATTTAACCTCCACCTGAGGAGTCACGTTTTCGAGAGCCTTCTTCCAGATTTCGAGGGCCGTTTTCTCTTCGTTGGGCAGTTTGGACTTCACAGTCTCGAGTGCCGAATAAAATATAGTATAAGAGGTATTTTTCTTGCCGTCATACATCAGATGATTGACGAACTTAGACACTCTTACATCATTAAAAACGGGATCAGGCAATACGACCCGCTTTTTAGGCTTTGCTTTTCTCATTTTGTTTTAAAAGTTGGTGTTTTTGGTTGCTTGGCTGCTTTTTATTCTTCAACTCGGCTCTCTCGCCTCGTTTACTCAACCTAAATTGCTGTCCAATAAATCAAAAACGAAGTTGTAATTAACTGGGTTTTGTTTATCTCTTGCGAGCGTTTCGGCTAACGGTCAGAATTACTTCTTACCCTTTGCTGCGGGGGCTGCTCCCGGTTTCGGACGTTTTGCTCCGTATTTCGAACGACGCTGTGTACGATCCTTCACTCCGCTTGTATCGAGAGTACCGCGTACGATGTGATAACGCACACCGGGAAGGTCCTTGACACGACCGCCACGTACAAGTACGATAGAGTGCTCCTGAAGGTTATGACCCTCGCCGGGTATGTAGGAGTTAACCTCCTTACCGTTGGTCAGTCTTACACGGGCTACTTTACGCATTGCAGAGTTAGGCTTCTTGGGAGTGGTAGTATAAACTCTCACACATACACCGCGACGCTGGGGACAGCTGTCGAGTGCCGGAGATTTACTCTTATCCTCAAGAGCTACACGTCCTTTTCTTACTAATTGCTGAATTGTAGGCATCTTAGTTCTTGTTTTTTTACTTTAAAGTTATTATCGTTTAAATTGTCTTCTTTGCATAGAGCTATACGCCGCTATCGTTCTGAAATTCAATTTCATAGACAGCCATGCGCGCATACAACGCTCAAAAACTTCGCAAAGTTACGCACTAAATCGCTATTTTCCAAATAATTCCATTCTAAAAAATTCGCATTTGACGTTTTAAAACCTTAATTGTTCAAGAGAAACGTGATTTTACATAATTTTAACACATTTCAAAACCTTTAATATCTTTTAACCCCATATAAGCGGTTTTATACAGCGCTTTTGTTCGCGCCCGCGCGCGTTTTTCACTACTTTTGCAGTACATCACATTTCATACAAAACAAAAAACATAATGCCTATGGCACGCAACATTATTTTATTTGACGATCCAGAGTTAAGGGAAAATCTCCTCCCCATAACATTTACCCGTCCGATAGCCGACATACGCTTCGGCATCTTCACCATACGCGAAAAGTGGCAACGCGCGTTTGCTGGCGACTATTCATATCTTACAGTAGACTACCTGCAGGCCAAGTATCCCGTACATGAAGTCAACACTCTTGAAGACTACTACATCGCGGGCAATGTCTGCCCCACCCCGTCGTTGGTGAAAGCCATCGAAAAATTGCCGTCAGGCACCGCACTCACTTGCAACGGAATAACACTCGCACGACACGGCAAAAATGCCGACACAAATGTCGAGATTGAAGAAATGCCCCTTGCCGTCAACTCGCTGACCGACATATTCATGCTCAACGAGCAGGCACTCAATGACGACTACATGACAATAGCCGGATCGGCAACATCGGCGCCACTGAGCAAGACCTGTACTTTGATAGGCGATCCGTGTTTCCCCGACGGCACGCCCAAGATATTCATCGAGCCGGGAGCCACAGTCGAGGCCGTGACACTCAACGTCGCCAAAGGCCCCATATACGTCGGACGCGATGCCGAGATAATGGAAGGCACATGCGTACGCGGCCCTCTTGCACTATGCGAACACTCATATATAAATATGGGATCCAAAATTTACGGAGCCACAACCATCGGACCGTACTGCAAAGTAGGCGGCGAAGTCAACAATGTGGTCATGATTGGCTACAGCAACAAAGGCCATGACGGATTCCTCGGCAATGCGGTAATAGGCGAATGGTGCAACCTCGGCGCAAACTGCGTGGCGTCAAACCTCAAAAACGACTACTCCGAAATCAAACTTTGGAACTATCCGGCCCACCGCTTCCTGCGCACAGGCCTCCAATTCTGCGGGCTTATCATGGGCGATCACACAAAAGCCGGCATCAACACAATGTTCAACACCGCCACCGTGGTCGGTGTGGGCTGCAACATACACGGCTCCGGCTTCCCACGCAATTTCGTGGCATCCTTCAGCGAGGGCGGAGCTTCGGGTTTCAGCGACGTGTCGCTCACCAAATTCTTTGACATTGCACGCCGCGTGATGGCCCGTCGACATGTCGAACTTACCGACACCGACATAGACATCTTCAACTCCATCTACGCCATAGCCGAAACATATAAATAAATTTACAATATGAGAATAGCGTAGCGCACCACGCTACAGATCGATTTTCTTGACCCTGTTGCGCTGCGTGAAACGTTTACGTAGCAGTATAAGACGACGATAATAACCGGCCACACGGAGCCACAACTCGCTCGGTGTGGCCGTAATGTCACTTGCAAGCGGGTCAATCGACGACGTGGTAGCGGCTCCTTCGCCAAACTGCTCGGGATATATGACAATAAGATTATTTCGCGAAAAGTACTTTTGCAAAAATGCCGGGAGCTGGTCCATCGACGAGTCAAACGACACTGACGCACGACGGGCGTTAATCACCACAAACAGGTCATCGTCAAGCACCTTGTTGGCAAGCAGCACGAAGTCATCCCACTCTTCCACATCACGGTATTCGCTCCTTATCTCGAAACCGTCGCGCTTGAGCACCGCACGAATGTAAGACTGCACCTCGACCGGACAACAGAATATTATCCGGCATCCCAACTGCCGTGTCAGATTCCCGAGAGCGGCAACCCATCCCGTAAATCCTGTCTCATACTGTGCCTTTGGAGGCACCGACACAACTATACGCGTTATCGTACTTACAGGTATGAAGCACCGCGTTATAACAAGCATCTTGTGGGTCGAAGCCAGAAGTTGCTCTATCTTCGAGCCGAAAAACGAGTCTATTATGGTAGCCTTGCGGTGCATACCGAGTATCACTTCCGACACATCGCGCTCCTCTATCGTATTTACAAGACCGGTCACAAAGTTAAGATCATAACGCTCTATCGGTGTAAGCCGTGCGTCTACACTCGCCGCCGCCTGAACGGCAAGATCAAGCGAGTTGCGTCCTATGGCCCTTGATCCCTCCGAATTGTCATTGCGCACATGAAGCGCATACATCTTGCCGGCGCGAGTAAAAGGATTGCGCATGAGCATAGCCAGATCCACCAACGCACCGGCAGTTATAGGATTGGCCACTGATATGAGCGTATTGCGGCTGCGCGCGACCTTGTCGACACTCCCCTCTCCTTCACGCTGCATCTGCTGCAGCTTCATCTTGGCGGCTGCCTGCTCGGTAACTATCGATGACACCGTACAAGTCACAAGTATCATGACAATAGTACCGTTCAGCACTGACTCATCAAACATGCCTATATTGAAGCCGATCATTACGGCGGCAAGAGTGGCCGCGGCCTGAGCGTTCGACAGTCCGAATATCATCCGGCGGTCAAGCCCCGGCATATGATAAGTGAGTTGAGTCATCCACGCCGCAATCCACTTGCACAGCGTGGCCACAACCGACATAACCACTGCTACGTAAAGAGCATCCCAACCCTTCACTATGACCTCCACATTTATAAGCATGCCCACACCTATAAGGAAATAAGGGATGAATATGGCATTGCCCACAAACTCTATGCGGTTCATCAGCGGCGACATATTGGGAATATACCGGTTCAGCACAAGTCCGGCAAAGAATGCTCCGAGCACACTTTCAAGCCCTATCATCTTGGCCGAATAGCTCGCCAGAAACACCATGGCCAGTACGTAGACAAACTGGGTTATATTATCATTATACTTTTTGAAAAACCACCTTGTCACTCTCGGGAAAGCATAAACAACGACTATACAGTAGACCACAAGGCGCAAAAGCAGCATAAGCACCGTGCCGGGATTGAATTCACCGTCTACATGTATGCCTACACACACGGCAAGCACGATAAGAGCGCCAAGTACCGTGACTATCGTTCCAGCTATGGTTATGATGACAGTCGACGACTTCGTAAGGCCGAAGCGCGATATCACCGGATAAGCTATAAGCGTATGCGACGCATACATCGACGCAAGCAGTATCGACGTAAGCCAGTCAAGATGCAGCATATAGTACGACGTGACTGTACCGAGTATCATCGGCACAAAAAACGTGTAGGCGCCGAAACACATGCCCTTGCCGAGATTTTTCTTCAGGTGGTACATGTCTATCTCTATTCCGGCAAGGAACATAAGATACAGTATTCCAACCTGCCCGAAAATCTCGAAACTGGCGTCACGGGCCAAAAGATCAATGCCGTAAGGGCCCACAACGACACCGGCCACAATCATACCTATGATGTGGGGTATCTTCAGCCGGTTCAAAAGTACGGGAGCAAGCAGAATTATCACCAGTACGATAAAGAATATCAATACGGGATCGGTCACTATGGCTGTGGCATTCTGCATCGTTTCAAGTGTTTATTTAGGAATCCGATACAAATTTACAACTTTTTCACTTAACACATGCCATACGGCCACAAAAAAAGGAGGCGGCTCTCGCCGACCCCTTTCACACACATAAAATAAAGGCTTAAAAAGAATAAATCTTATTTGTACAGAGGTTTCTTTTATAGGGATATTATTCCTTTAAAACTTTTTACCGTGAGCTATCATGTACTGGGCTATCTGAACCGCATTTAGCGCGGCCCCTTTCTTGATCTGATCACCCACCACCCAGAATGACAGTCCGTTGTCACATGTGATATCTTTTCTGATGCGTCCTACATATACCGGATCTTTATCGGCCACATGCAGGGGCATCGGATATTTTTTATCGGCGGGTGCGTCAAACACAACCACACCTTCGGCTTTCGACAATGCCTCGCGGGCCTCCTCGACCGACACGGGCCTCTCGGTCTCAAGCCATATTGACTCGGAATGAGCGCGCATGACCGGCACACGCACACAAGTGGCGCTGACGTCAAGGCCGGGAGCATGCATTATCTTCTTTGTCTCGTTGTACATTTTCATCTCCTCCTTTGTATAGCCGTTGTCGGTAAATACATCGACCTGAGGAATGACGTTGTATGCAAGCTGATAGGCAAACTTCTCCACCGTAGGCTCCTCACCGCGTCCGAGCTGGGCATATTGCTCGACAAGCTCGTCCATGGCGGCGGCTCCGGCGCCGCTCGCAGCCTGATAGGTTGCCACGTGTACACGTTTTATAGGCGATATGTCGTTGATCGGCTTCAAGGCCACCACCATCTGTATGGTCGTACAGTTAGGATTGGCTATGATGTTGCGCGGAGTGTTGAAAGCATCGTCACCGTTTACTTCAGGCACTACAAGAGGCACATCGTCATCCATGCGGAAAGCGCTCGAGTTGTCTATCATCAGAGCGCCATGCTTGGTGATAGTATCGGCATATTCGCGCGAAGTACCGGCTCCGGCCGATGTAAACGCTATGTCCACACCCTTGAAGTCGTCATTATGCTTCAATTCCTTTACTTCTATCTCCTTGCCGCGGAATGTATATTTACGACCGGCGCTCCGGCTTGAGCCGAAAAGCAACAACTCGTCAATAGGGAAATTTTGTTGGTCAAGCACACGAAGAAACTCTTGTCCTACTGCGCCGCTTGCACCCACGATAGCAACTTTCATAATTTTCCTGATTTTTCGCTACAAAAGTAGCGCATTAATTTCATTTTTCCAAAATAATGCTAAATTTTCGCCACGATGTGTGTACCGGATGTCAGATTACCTATCTCCGAGGCCTTTGTTATAATCACTTTTCCAACACCGAGGTCTATGGCGTCAAGAGCATTTTCGAGCTTGGGCAGCATGCCTCCGCTCACGATTCCGTCATATTTCAGCTTTGCAAACAAATCCCTGTCAATAAGCTGTATGACGCTATTGTCATCGTTCTCGTCACGCAACACACCGGGCTTTTCGAAGCAGTATACAAGTTCGACATCAAAATAAGGAGCAAGGCCTTTGGCCGTCTCTCCCGCCATGGTATCGGCATTTGTGTTTAGCAAGTGGCCCTGCTTGTCATGTGTCAGAGGAGCTATAACCGGGACGATGCCGGCTCGCAGCAACGAGGCGAGGGCCTCGCCGTTGACACTCTCTACATCGCCTACCCAGCCGTAATCGACCTCCTTGACCTCTCGCTTGCGGCTACGCAGTATATTCATGTCGGCGCCGGTCATACCGAGAGCGTCCACATCGAGAGCCTGAAGTCCGGCTACGATATTCTTGTTCACCAGACCTCCATATACCATAGTCACTATGCGGAGCATCTCGTCATCGGTCACTCTGCGGCCGTCAACCATCTTCGTCTCCACGCCCATGGCCGTAGCGAGCTTGGTAGCCGACCGGCCTCCGCCATGTACCAGCAGCTTAAAGCCTCCGATACCGGCAAAGTCGGCGAGCAAAGCCTTCAAGGATGCTTCCTCCTCTACTATTTTGCCGCCGACCTTTATTATTGTCAGTCTATCTTTCATTGTCAGTTATTGTCGTTTTCTCCGGCAAACTCCATCAGATAAGCCTTGATAAAGCCGTCAAGATCACCGTCCATGACACCGTTCACATCGCTCGTCTGCCAGTTGGTGCGGTGGTCCTTGACGCGTCTGTCGTCAAAGACATAGCTTCTTATCTGCGAGCCCCACTCTATCTTCATCTTGCCGTCCTCTATCTTGCGCTGCTCGGCAAGCCTGTGCTGGAGTTCCTTGTCATAAAGTATCGAGCGCAACTGCCTCATAGCATTCTCTTTGTTCTTGGGCTGGTCGCGGGTCTCGGTATTTTCGATGAGTATCTCCTCTTTCTCGCCGGTATAAGGGTCGGTAAACTGATAGCGCAGACGCACTCCCGACTCCACCTTGTTGACGTTCTGACCGCCGGCACCGCCGCTTCTGAACGTATCCCACGACAAAAGAGCCGGATCTACCTTTACCTCGATTGTATCATCGACAAGCGGCGTCACAAACACCGATGCAAACGAAGTCATGCGCTTGCCCTGCGCGTTATAAGGCGACACACGCACAAGACGGTGCACGCCGTTCTCACTCTTCAGATAACCGTAGGCAAATGATCCGTCCACCTCGATGGTCACCGACTTTATGCCGGCTTCATCACCTTCGAGTATATTGGCTATGGAGGTCTTGTAACCCTTGGCTTCACACCAGCGCAGATACATGCGCATCAGCATCGACGCCCAGTCCTGACTCTCCGTGCCACCGGCTCCTGAATTTATTTTAAGTACCGCACCGAGCGAGTCCTCTTCACGACGCAGCATATTGCGCAGCTCAAGAGCCTCGAGTTTGGTCATGATGTCGCCGTACATGGCGTCAAGCTCACTCTCTTCCACAAGACCCTCTTTGAGAAAATCCCACGCAAGCTGAAGTTCGCCCACCGCTTTGTCAAGCTCATCGTAGCCGTCAATCCACTGATGCAGTTCCTTTACTTTTTTCATCTGGGCCTGCGCCTCCTTCTGATGTTCCCAGAAATCGGGCACATGGGTGCGCAGCTCCTCTTCTTCTACTTCGACACGCTTACTGTCGATGTCAAAGATACCTCCCCAGCGCATCCTTGCGCTCTATCGTCTCTTTTAGCTGCTCAAACGTAATCATAGCAATATGGTTAAAATTATTGTATCAGTATATATAATTGTCTGTCTTTATTGCGCGTACATGGCTTCTATCTCGCGGGCATACCGGTTGTTGATGACCGGACGACGTATCTTTAACGTATTTGTCAGCTCGCCCGACTCCATTGTGAACTCTTTGGGCAGAAGCACAAACTTCTTTACCTTCTCGTAGTTGGCAAATCCGTTCTGCAGTTTGTCTATGCGCTCCTGTATGAGTCGACGTATCTCGCTGTTGTTCACAAGATCGACAAGCGACTTGTATTGGATATGCTTTTTACGGGCATACTCTTTCAAGGCCTCGAAAGCCGGTATTATTATGGCGGTCACATACTTGCGCTGGTCACCGATTACGGCTACCTGCTCTATGTACTCGTCCTCGCCGAGACGGCTCTCTATAGCCTGCGGGGCTATGTACTTGCCGTTAGAGGTCTTGAACAGGTCTTTCAACCGCTCGGTAAGCACAAGTGCTCCGGTGTCATCGATTTTACCGGCATCGCCCGTACGGAACCATCCGTCCTCGGTAAACGCCGCGGCGGTCTCCTCGGGCTTGTTGAAATACCCGGCCATGACCGTCGGACCCTTGACAAGCACCTCATTCTCGTTTCCGAGTTTTATCTGTATGCGTGGCATGACAGTACCTACCGTACCTATCTCATAGCCGAGAGTAGGATAACAGGTCACTGTAGCGGTAGTCTCCGAAAGACCGTATCCCACCACGATATTGATGCCGCACGTATGCAGAAACTCCACTATCGTATCTGACAGTGGCGCTCCCGCAGTGGGAAATATGTTTCCGTTCTCGATGCCTATGACCTTGCGCATCGGCAGAAACACATGCTTGTCATAAAAACGATATTGCATTTCGAGCATACGAGGTGCCTTACGGCCCATACGCACATAATCAAGATTGCGTCGGCGCCCCACGGCAATAGCCCGCCTCACCATAAATTTCTGCACGGCATTCATACGCGATATCTTGGACTGCACGGCAGCGTAGACCTTCTCCCAGAAGCGAGGCACACTGCACATGCAGGTAGGATGCACCTGACGTATCGACGTCTGTATGTCATGAGGATCGAGATTGATGTACACCTTCATGCCGGTAAACAGGCAGAAGTATGTCCACGCTTTCTCGAATATGTGGCTCATCGGCAGAAAACTTATGGATGTATCGCTGTCGCTGAGCATGGTAAGGCGCTCCTTATGCACGTCCATGGCGGCGTCAAAACAAGAGTGAAGCAGCATGGCACCTTTAGGCTCGCCGGTAGTACCCGACGTGTACAGAAGTGTGGCAAGATCGGACGGACGGGCCGCCTTGCGGCGTGTCTTAACCTCCTCGCGACAATTCTCGCCCGCGGCATTTCCGAGCTTCAGAAACGAAGAGAAAGTCATTGATGTAGTGTCATCGTCGGCAAGGACTATATCCTCATAAACCACTATCTGCATCAACCCTCTACATGAAGCGGCGGCCTCACGGGCTATAAGATATTGTTGGCGGTCGCCTACAAAAAGAAGTTTTATGCGGGCGTCGTTGACTATGTATTCAACCTGTTCGCGACTGCTGGTGGCATATATGGAAACGGGCACCGCACGATTGGCAAATGCGCCGAAATCTGTCATAAGTATCTCCGGACGGTTACCGGAGAAAACACCTACGGTGTCGCCCGGTTCCACACCCATTATCTCAAGAGCGCATGCGGCGGCCTCCACCTGACCGGAAAAATCGGACCATGTGGTATCGACCCACTCTCCCTGCGGGGTAGCTTTAAAGCTGAACGCCACTCTATCCCCGTATTTTAATGATTGCGTACCTACCAGATTTGTCAATATATTTGGCATAAATCAGTATTTTACTTGGCAAAGTTAAAGCCTTAGCCTTACTAAACAACACTGTACACACTCTTTTCTACCGAAATGTTAACATTCATTTACAATCAGACAAAAACAGCAAACGACAATTAATATATATTAAGAAAACTCACAGGCGCGGCAAACCGAAGTCGCCACGCCTGAAAACCATACTATATAAAACAATACGTTAACTCTCTTTTTTAAAGATGAATCTTAAAACCTACCTGTATAAGACCCTGTGCACCGAAACCGGCCTCACCGAATATCGAAACCGTATTGCTCAAACCCACCTGTGCGCCCACAGGAGTAAGCTGAAATGCGAAATAGCCTTTGTTTTCCGACTCGTCGTCATAGGTCTCGTGTGTGATAATCGAGCCTATGCCTACTTTACCGTATACGGTGACAATCGAATTGCGGTAATAATTGTAGCGGCCGTTAAGCATAATGGCATGATAATAGAACTTATTGTCGGAGTGATGCTTGCGCGAAGTGCTGGAGAATGTGTAGGACGGGCCGATCCAAAAATTAGGCGCTATATTGAAGTTGGCGCCAAGATTCAAAGCTCCCCACGCTGTGTTGACGTCACCGCCGCCGTCATGACAGTCCATAGCATCCATCTGTGTATAACCGCCGTAGCTTACAGTCAATTCGGCACGCTGGGCGCTGGCGGTTGTAAAAATGGCGACAACAGCCGCGATAATAAGTAAATACCTCTTCATAATAATCGTTTTTAGTTTGATTAACGTGAATTTAAATTACAATTATTTAAACAACATTAAACGTTGAAAGTTGAGCGGCATCTTGATTTTTATCGCAAAAGCCTAAAAGAGTGCTCTATAACAACACAATTTTTATACCGGCTCACTCATACCGCCTCTAAGGAGCAAGCGCTTTCGCCACAACAGGAAATGACTCCGACTCAAGCGCCCTTCTGAGTCTCGAAGCCATGACCCGAAAGGTCCGGTAAGTTACAGCCGCCGATATCGGCGCCCCTATGAACGGCACCACTTTCGACACTCCACGCCCTACGGCATCTTTCGACAGCTTCACCCCTGTAGTCTTGATCACATATTCCAACGCACTGTTCACTGCGGCCTGTACCGCAGCGTTCTGCGGCAGTCTTATCGCAGCCTGCTTGACTGCAGCCTCGGCCACCTCACCCGCGAGAGCCGACACTATGCCCGCTCCCATCATCTCGCCCAGAAACAGAGTCACTATACGTCGCGACTCGTCATCCATACTCCCCGACCGACCCGTGAGCTGCGGCCAGCCGTAAAGATACAGCATCTTTTGAAGCAGCACTACGGCATGTGAATAGAACTGAAGTATGTCGGCCGGGATAGTGCCGAGCAACAGCCACCCGCCCCCGAGACCGGCTCCCGCCGATGCCAGACATGCCAGCCTCATATGGTAATCCACATTCCTTTTAACAACACGGTCGAAGTCGCGTTTGTCAAGCAACTGCCGCGGCACGACAACCTCCGCCGCCTCACGGTCAAGTCCGGGCACGTAAGGTGACAGCTGAGCCTCGATGAAATCAGCCCGGTCCACTCTCAGCATATCCGACGAGAGAGCGGTCACTATGATCTTATTCCATAATTTGTCGGCCATATCGTTCAATTACATTTTGTAGCTATAACAAATATCGGGCCGATATGTCGACCGACACAACACGAATCAACGGGGAAATCTCACGGAAAACCTCGTAAGACCGTCATCGCCCGTGCGCAACGAGAATGTACACTTATGCTTGTTGAGGACATCGCTTATAAACAACAGTCCTATGCCCTGTCCGTCGGGCTTTGTCGAGAAGAACGGACTGAACAGCTTGCGCTCGACCTCCTCGCTTATACCCGGGCCGTTGTCAATCACGGTAAGTGTCGGCGGCGCCGACGAAGTCACAATAGTCACTTCACCCCCGTGTCCGAGACTCTCCGTCGAGTTTTTCACCATATTTATAAGCGCCTGCTCCATCAGCACCCTGTCGAGCATGACAGGCACCTCGTCATCACACAACTCCATGCACAACTTCACGTCGCGCAGTCCGCACATACTCTCAAGCAACACTTTGGCAGCGCCCACACACTCGTTGAGGTCACACCGACACAACACTGCGTCGGGTATCTTCACTACCGCGGCAAACGATGTTATAAAACGGCTCATGGCCATACAACGCTGCTCACATACCTTCACAAGTTCCGCAAGATCACTGTCGCCGGTATCCTCAACCGCAGCCGATACGGTGTCAAGCATGGAGTTCACACCGGCCATGGAGTTGTTGACCTCATGTGCTATCATCCTTATGACTTTTTCGTAAGCCTTACGCTCGGCCTTCATCACCTCGGCGGTCAGTTTCTCTATCATCACGAACGGGTGCGCGTACCCCTTGTCCATGAACGACAGCCGAGAGCAACGATATATCATCGAGTCACTGAGCCGCACAGTCTCCGCACCACCGTAAGGCAGCCCGGCTATAACGCACCCCAGCGCCGAGCCGGTATCATCGACAGAACGCCCCCTCAGAGCGGCCGTCGATTCGCAGCCGAGAAACTTGGCCGCCGCGTCATTGCACATGCTCACCCGACCGTGACCGTCAAAAATCACGATACCCATGGGCGAAGCGGCTATGAGCAGATCCATAAAGTGGTTCTGTTCTCTTACACGAAGACGCTCCTCCTTGAGCTGGGCCATTATACGGTTAAACATCTCCACTATGCGATCGGCCTCGCGTTGTCCCACCGGCGAGAGCCGGCTACTGAAGTCCTGTTCGCGCAGCAGGTCTATACCGTTGGCTATGGTGTCGAGCGGTTTTATGATTTTGCCGTAAAAGAAAAACAACAGCAGCAGACTCACGAAAGCCACTCCCTCGGTGATATAGAATGCCATATTGCCCCGCCCCGACATAATCCATACAAGGACTATATTGGCGCTGAAAAGCACAACCGAGAGAACCATGAATATCCATCTAAACTTCATAGTCGATGCCGAACTTGTCCATGCGCCTGTAAAGCGTCTGGCGCGATATACCCAACGCCGCCGCCGTGCGCGACATATTGTAATTGTGTTTTACCAGCATGTTCATTATCGTACGGCGCTCCACATCCTCAAGTTTTTCCGACGACGTCATCGTCACCGTATTGTCATGAGGCAGCTGCAGGTACAGCTCTTCGAAATGTCGCCGGTCATAAACGTCGGTTCCGCCCACGATAAGAGTGCGCTCCACTATGTTTTTAAGCTCCCTTATGTTGCCCGGATAAGGCAGTGAGGCGAGATACGCCATGGCGTCGGGCGTTATATCCACCTTTGGACGCCGGCACGAGCGGCAATACTCGTCGGCGAAATGCCTCACAAGCAGCGGTATGTCTTCGGGTCGTTCCCTGAGAGCCGGCAGAACCGCCGTAATAAGATTTATACGATAAAACAGATCCTCGCGGAAAGTGCGGTCGGCCACCATCTTGTTCAGGTCGGCATTGGTGGCACACACCACGCGTATGTCGACCTTGCGAGGACGGCTGTCGCCGAGCACCTCGAACGTATGTTCCTGAAGTACTCTCAGCAGCTTCACCTGACTGCCCGGATCCAGATCGCCTATCTCGTCGAGAAATATGGTGCCGCCGTCAGCAAGGGCGAAACGCCCCGTTCTGTCGGCCACGGCTCCGGTAAACGCACCTTTTTTATGTCCGAACATCTCGCTTTCGAAAAGCGACTGCGATATACCGCCGAGATTCACCTTGACAAAGGGCTTGCCCGCGCGCAGACTGTTGCGGTGTATCGCCTCGGCTATCAGCTCCTTACCAGTGCCGTTCTCGCCCATGATGAGCACCGAGGCGTCGGTGCGGGCCACGCGCCGTATAGTGTCGAGCACCTTGTTCAGAGCGGGGCTGTCGCCTATTATACACGACCGGTCAAACCCGCCCGCATCGGCTTCGTAGTTATGCCCCGCAATGTCAAGAGCCGCCTTGACATGCTCGAGAAGGTTTCGGTTGTCCCACGGCTTGGTTATAAAGTCAAACGCTCCGGCGTGGATACCCTCAACCGCAAGCGGTATGCTGCCCCACGCGGTCATGAGTATGACCGGCACATCAGGGCGGAAAATCTTTATCTGCTTGAGCAGCGTAAGCCCCTCGTCGCCCGAAGTGGCACGCGAAAAGTTCATGTCGAGAAGCACAAGTTGCGGAGCAGTCGACCTGACCACATCCATGGCCTCGGCCGGACCGGGGACCGACACGACCTCATATCCCGCCCGCTGCAGGAGCATCTTGAGCGACAGCCTTATGGCGTTATCATCATCGACTACTAATATCATAATTGCAAATGTACTACTTTTTTGTCACATTACTGTCTGATTATGGCCTCTATGTCGGCATCTATGCTTTTTCCGCTGCCGAAATCCCATAATGTAAGGCTACGCAGCTGGTAGTAGTAATACCAGTAGGTATACAACTGGTCGATATAGGCTTGACGCGAGGCGTCTTTCTTAGACTGCGAGTCATTAAGGTCAAGAGTCGATATTTTACCTATAAGGAATGTCTCGACATTGGTGTCGTAGCGCTTTTGCGCTATGTTGTCGGCCGTTATGGATATGTCGAGCTGTTGCTGCTGGTTGTTGAAGCGCTCCACAAGTATGAATATATCCTGATTGAAGTTCATCGTCTCCTGACGCAGACGGCTCTCCACGACGTCGCGGTTGCTCTCGGCCACTTTCACCTTGCCGCGGCGCTTCCCCCAGTCGAGCAGCGGTATACGGAAGCCGATCTCCACCACCTGATTGTCTTTCAGATGATCATAAGCCGGGCCGAACTTGTCGGCAGTGCCCGTATAACCTATCTGGGCGTACAGAGTTATCTCACGCATATTGCCTTTGGCCTTGGCTACCTCATAATCGGCTTCAAGTTGTCGGCGCCTTATGTTCTTTGCAAACGAGTTGTTGGCAAGCGCCTTGTCTAGCACGTCGTCGTAGCCTACTATGGCTTTGGGTATGTCGGCGGGTATGACAGGCTCGAGGTCTACAGTCTCGTCAAGCGACAGAAACGAGCGCAGCTTGAACATGTCGCTCTTGAACTGGCTCTCGCAGTTGGTCAACGAAGATACCGCATTAAGTTTGTTCAGCTCGAGCTGAAGCAGATCGTTCTCGCTTATCTGCCCCATGGCGCGCTTTGCTTTAGCCACCTCATAGAGCTTGTCGGCGTTTTTCAGATTCTGACGCGCTATCGACAGGTTTTCCTTCGACATCAACAGGTTGAAAAAGTAGTTGATGGTCGACATGGCCACCTGCTCCGTGGCGCTCATGAACCGGGCCTTGGCCTCCTCATAGCGTACGGGCTCGATGCGCCTGTTCCACTTTATATGGTTTACACCGAATATCGGCTGACTGAGAGTAAGAGCCACAGGCACCGACATAAAGCGGTTGTATTTGTTGCCCTCAAGCTGTTTCAGGAAGTCTATCGACGTGTTGAGCGACAACGTACCCCCGGTAAGCCATATGTTCTGGTCAACCGACACCGTACCGCTCATCTGCATGAAGTTGTTGCGGACAAAAGTGTAAGAACCGTCATCAAGCTGATAGGAGCTGTAGCTTTTGCGGTAGCTCGGAGCCGTAGCCTGAAAGTTTATCTCCGGCAGCAGGTCGGCACGGAATGTGCGGTACTCCCAGTAAGCGGTCTTCAGCTCGTTAAGCGCCACCGCCGCATCCACGCTCTGTGCACGCGCTATCGTTATGGCCTCGTCAAGAGTTATAGTGCGTTTTATCTCCTCCGCCCCCGATACGAGCGGAAGTATCAACGCCGCTATTGCAAAAAGTCTTTTTAGTATCATATTTATCATATCTTTTTACTTAATATATAAGGTCATTCATCATGCAGGGCCACTGCCAGCGACAGCTTCATGGCCGAGCGGGCCGCAGGCCATACGGCTATCACGATAACCGCCGCCAGAAGAAGCGAGGCCGTGCAGAATGTCACCACAAAGCGCCACCATGACGCGTCGGTCAGGGTATTCACCGTCAGGTCGGCATACATTATATTGGCGGCGATGATCGCTGCCGGCACCAAAGACGACACCAACAGCACAAGTCCCTCGCCGATAAGCCGCCCGAGAGCCTGACGGCGTGTGCTGCCCATGGCAAGCCTCAACGCCATCTCACCGCGACGACGCTTTACCCTCAGCATAAACGTACCGAGCACGATAAGAAACACCGTAAACATGAAAAAAGCTATCACGCTGTAAAGGGTGCGGACATAACTCACTGTACCGTGCGTCAGGTCATAGTCGCTCTTCATGTCAGAGAGCGACCGCGCTCCGAGAAGATAGAATACACCGCGCTCAAGCGGCTCGCGCATGTCGGCATAAAACCGCTGCGCAAACGCCTCGCCCGCATCGTCACGCACACGTACCGCGAAATTGCTGTAACCGAGCATCTCTGGTCCGACAGGCAGATATATCATGGGCTGATAACGGCTGTAACTGTCAGGCTTCTGATCGGGGGTCACCGCCATGACCTTGTAGTTGGTCGACGTACCCTGCATAAGAAAATACGGATTGAACATGGTCTTGCCCACAGCCTGCGAGGCACTCCCGAAGAGCGAGTCGGCCAGTTCAAGGCTTATCACGGCCGGCACGGGATATTCACCCGTCACCCACCGGTCGCGGTCTATCGTCCCGGACAGAGGCTTTATGTCAAACACGTCGAAAAACTCCGGACTGACATAACGTATGTATGTCGACACTATGCGTGAAGAGTTATCATGAGTGCAATATCCTTCAAACTGACGCATGTCGGTAAACGGAGTGTCGCCGCAATAGTAGCATATCTCCTCTATATCACGATACTCCGATATGAGTCGGTACAGTACCGCGTTGTCCTCTCCCATATGTTCTATGGCCTCCTCGTTTGTCCAGTTGTAACGAAGCTCGATGTTATATACATTATCTATATTATAACCGAGCGGACGGCGCCCCGATGCCTCGTAGTTGTACAACAGGTCGACGGCATACCACAACAGCACGCCCACCACCGTGAGTGTAAGCCATATCCATATGTTGGCCCTGCGTTGGGTCCATATCTGTCTTAACAGCGGTCTCATATCAATCATTACCTTTTAAAGTCAATGCTATATTGCGCCGGGCGGCCATCCATGCCGGCACCAGAGTGACTACGGACGTAAACACCACCGACGCGCCCACAACATACAGGGCTATCACAGGACGGCCTACCATGGCCGCCGTGATAACGGCGTCGCCTGATATCTCGCCGAATATCCAGTCGCGGCATAGCCACACCAGCACACACGCTCCTATGTAGCCGATAATGCCGCCGGCCAGTGTCTCGACAAAATTCTCGGCGAAAAGGCGCCACATTATGCCGATATTGTCGGCCCCGTAAGCCTTGCGTATGGCTATCTCGCCGAGGCGGGTCTGCATCTGCGCGTTTATCAGGCCGGCAAGCCCCATGGCTGGAACAAGCAGCAGCACCGCAAGCAGTAGTCCGTACACCAGATTGGCATTGATCATCTCGTCGCGGAAAAACGTATACTCGACCTGATCGTAAAGACGCTCCATATGAAACTTGTTGTCACGGCACATCGAGTTAAGCATCGACTCGCGGCGGGCTATCTCACGCTCGACCTCGTCACGGTCGGCGCCCGGCGACAGTTTCAGCACCCCCAGTCGGCGGCCTGAAAGTCCGTCGCGAGCATTGCCCTCGGCCCCGAAAGGCAGCAGTACATCGGCATAAGCCTTCTGCAGTATAGGACTTACGTCATCGTACACGCCCGTAACACGCACCGGCCGGAAGTTCACATAGATCTCGCGGCCGACCATGTCGGCGGCATCGCCCTTCGACAACCGGCGGGCGGCGCTCTGGCTTATGGCAGCCTCCCGGGCCGGTCCGTCATACTGCGCCTCGGCAAAAGGACGGCCAGCTATAAATGTGTAATCAAAGAAGTCAAACCAGTTTACAGGTACATCTTTGACAAAAAGGCGGGTCTGCTCTCCGCCGGAAGTCATGGCACACGGCGAGGTTCCCAGATACCCCGACCATGTGGCGGCCTCCACTCCGGGACAATCGGCAAACAGAGTCTCAAACGGCAGTCGGCCCATACCCGACTCTATGTTGGTCCCGTCCTTTGCCGAAATCTTTCCGAGCGCGGTGTACAACGTACGGCTGCGGTCGCTCTCGGGAGCTATGTCGGCGGTACGGAAGTCATAGACCATAACCACCATCATGACAAATGTCATTGTCACCGCCGTACCGACAATCACAATCACGGCATGAAGGCGATTGTCGGCAACGAGGTGATAAAGTTGCTTAAAAAAGCATCCCATAAACCAATTATTCAAAAATTATTCTCCAAAACAATAATCATTCATCGTGCAACGCCGTGGCGGGAGCCATCTTCATAGCCCGGAAAGCGGGTATGGCTATGCCGAGTGTTATCATCAGCGCCATAAGTCCGTAGCTCACGACCGCACATATGGCAAGTCGACCGGCAGAAAGATAAGAGCCGTTATACCAGCTCGTCATCTCCATATTGGCTATATTGAAGTCTATGGCCACGGCTATAGGCGTCACCACGGTAAGGAGGAGCAGTCCCTCGCCTATAAGCCGTCGGAATATGTCGCCCGATGTGGCTCCGTTGACCTTGCGTATGGCTATCTCGCTCACGCGCTGCTGCGTACGGAACCAGAACGTGCCGAACAGTCCGAGGAATATGTTGAGCAACAGAAAGCCCATGCCCACACAGAAATTACGTATGGTATTTGTCTCAAACATCTGGTAATTGCGCCGTATGTCATCAAACGACCTTACATTTGTCACATAAAGGTTGCCTATGCGATACTGCTTGTCGGCATCGGCCATGAAGTTCTTTATAAACTCCCGGCCCTCGCCTTCGCGCAGCCTCACGCACCATTCATTGCCCATAATAGGATTGTCGCGCGACGATACAAGCGTCATGTCGTGGCCCCAGCCTCCGAAGTCGTTATACTTCACCTCGTTCAGTGCGGCCCCTATACGATAGGTCACGGTTGTGTCGCGGTCCATGTATAAACCCTGTCCCACGATATCGGTCACCCGTATGCTATCGTACATAAACACATTGTCCGACATCAGGACTTCACCGCGTTCAAGCATGGCGGCAAGCTGCTCGGGGGTCTCGCCGCGGGTACCTCCGTATTTGAACACTTTGACAAAGTCGGGCGTGACATTGCGATATACACAGAACTTCTTGCAGAAAATGGTGTCATAGCTGAACCATGTGCCGCTGTTGCTGCCGTTGTATGGATATGAATTGCTGCTTACCGATACATACTCCACTTCCGGCCTACGCTTTATGCGGTCAAACAGCTCCTGACGGTCAGCTATCCACTGCTCCCATGACTGCTCCGCTATATAGTCGGCGCTTGTCTCCGACAGCGTCTTGACACCTATCAGGTAGCAATTATCAATGTTGAAGCCGCGCGGATAATTATACTGGTTTATCTTGACATAAAAATAATCTACTATATACCACAACACTACGCTTACCACCAGAAGCTCCACGGCAAGCCACAGATTGCTGCGCCATTCGTTTTTTATCTGTTTCAGTAATTTACGTTCCATAGCACTCAATGTTTATTGCCGTTGATGGCGGTTACTATTTCGGTACGCGACGCACGCCATGACGGTATGCCGCTACTCAGCAGGTTCAGGATGAAGCAGAACAGCAACGCCCACAAAAAAGTCGAGCCCTGTATGAGCATGGACACATCGACCGACGGCGGATTGAGAGTCTCACTGAAAAGCTGGGTAAACAGCATGGAGCCACACAGATAGGCAAACACCACACTCATCAGCCAGCCCAGAGCGCCGGCAAAAAGTGTTATCAACAGGTTCTCGCTGATGACCTGAAGGGCTATCTCACCGCGACGGCAGCCGAAAGCGCGACGCACTCCGATCTCCGACACTCGCTGACGCATGCGGCTGTCGGTCATGCTGCTAAGATTGATGGCCGGCACAATGAGCAGGATAAGATACACGATAAAGCGCTGACGGCGGTCACCTTTTATATCGGGCTCTCCACTGGCATTGAAAGCTATAGCCGACACCTCCTGATCATAAGGGCGCCCGCGTGAAACGAACTTCCACCCCGTAGGCTCGATCTCCTCGTTGTATTTGGCATAATTGCGGTCAACCTCCTCCTTTATAGCCGTGAAGTCATCGCTCGACTTGGCAAGGATGGTTACGCGCAGCCGGCCCATCAGGTCATTGTTCCATGTATCGACGGGCGACGACGTATATGGTATCCATATCTGGGCATAAGCGGCCGTGGCAAGGGTCGACACATCCTCGACCACTCCCGCCACGGTATAAGGTGTATAGTCGAGATTGAATTCACGGCCCACGACATCATCCGTGCCGAAAACGGCCCGGGCCACGCTGCGGGTCATGACCGCCTGCTTCAGGCCGGCATCAAAAGCGGCTTTGTCGTAAGGCTTGCCGTGAAGAAAACGAAAATCAAAAACGCGCCAGAAAGTATCGTCGGTCCTGACAAGGTCGGCCTCGACCGGATTGCTGCCCGGGAGCACCGCTACGGCAGTCTCAAGAAACGCCTGATATATAGTAATCGCCTCGGGATTCTCAAGCGACTGATATAGTGCTTTAGCCGACTTCTCCGATATAGGGCCGTTGGATGACCAGCCGTCGCCCTCGTTGATAGATACTATACTGCCGTAATTGGCATGTAGAAACCGGTCGCGATTGCTCTCGGGCGAGAAGGGCGCCACTTTCACCTGCTGCATCATCACCACTACCATAATAAGAAATATGGCAAGGGCTGTACCCGTAACGGTGACAATGCTCAGGACCGGCTGCTGCCTTATCGTGGCTATTGTCTGTTTTAAAAGATTGGTTTGCATTATCAGTAAATTGTCGTTTTAATTTACAGACGTCATCACTGTATCTGACGTCCGTCGAAGAAGCGTACTATGCGGTCGGTCATCTTGGCCTGCTCCTCGTTGTGGGTCACCATGACGATGGTGCGGTTGTCCTCCTTGTTAAGATTATGCAGAAGCTCCATGACCTCGGCTCCCATCTTTGAGTCAAGATTACCGGTAGGCTCGTCGGCAAGTATTATCTCCGGATTACCCACTATGGCACGAGCTATGGCCACACGCTGACACTGACCGCCCGACAGCTGCGAGGGCATGTGACGCATACGGTGGCTCAGACCCACACGTTCGAGCACCTGCTTGGCCAGACGGCTGCGCTCGCTTCCGCGCATCTTGCGATACAGAAGCGGCAACTCCACGTTGTCCATGACATTGAGCGAGTTGATAAGGTGGAAGCTCTGGAATACAAAGCCGAGATTGGCGTTGCGGAACGCAGCCAGCTGCTTGTCCTTCATATTACCTATGACAGTGCCGTCGATCTCGATTGTGCCGCTTGTAGGCTCGTCGAGCAGTCCTATGACGTTGAGCAACGTCGATTTGCCGCAACCCGAAGGGCCCATTATGCTTACAAACTCCCCTTTGTCGACTGTAAGATTCACGTTTTCCAGTGCAAGGGTCTCAATCTCGTTGGTGCGGTATATCTTGTTGATGCCGCTAAGTTTAATCATTGACATAATCGTTTATTGTATTATTATATTATTATTCGGTTATAAAAGTCATCATGCTTACTCGTCGCGCAGGGCGTCGACGGGGCTTACACGTATTATGCGCCGTGCGGGTATGTATATGCCCACGCTCACCACTATCATAAGTATCACATATATTATAAGCGACACAATCGAGAAGTGGAGAAAGAAGTTGTCGGTCCAGTCGGGCATAAAAGCGGCGAGTTTGGGTCCCCATCCGGTAACGCTTCCCGTCACCTCAAGCCCCTCTTTTATGGCATACTGCATGTAGGCCAGACACCCTACAAGCCATGCAAGCGTAGTGAGCACCCATCCCTCGCCCAGCATCTCGCGCATTATATAGCGGGGAGTGGCTCCGAACGAGCGCATCACTCCGGCATCTTCGCTGCGTTTGCGGGTCTGTAGGTAGAACGTACCTATCACGCCCAGACACAGGTTGACGAGAAAGAAGACGGCAAGAGCTATCTTGATGCGCATATCGTTGGTAATTCCTTGAGTCAGGTCAAGCTCATCTCTGGCGCTGACAAGATCCTTTATATCGTAAGCCTTGAGATTGCCCGACTTAAGCTCCGATTTCATGAACGGACGGAAGTCGTTGATAAACGAAGCCATATTGACCCCGGGTTTAATGCGCAAAACGATGTTGTAATATTCGCAGTTAGCCGATAACATATCGTCCATCGGCTCGGAACAATACATTATCATATTGCGCCCGTAGATACTGCGGGTCACGGCATCGTTGACCACACCGGCCACCCTGAAGCTGTCACCGTCAGGCGAGGGCCCCTCGAAGCCCGGAGTATTCTCCATCAGATAGTGTCCTGTGGCACGCCCGTCGGGGAAAAACGCCCGCGCCATCGACTCGTTTATCACCACCTCGCCGGGTCCGTAAGTGATTTCGGCGAGTTGAGACGCAGTAGGGCTACCGGGCACACCTTTCAGCCCAAACAGTTCGAAGAACGGTGAACCGGCGGCAAATGTCACTATCGATACATTGATGCTTGTCGAGTCATTTATGTTAATTGACCGCCATGAGCTACCCTGCGACTCAAACATGGCCCAGCGCGATACCGGAGCCACCATTTCTACACCGCTGTAAGCGGCTATGCGATCAATTATGCGGCGTGCCGCATCACGCCTCCCCTCGGGAGTGTCAGCCTCCGCGTCATACCGCGGCGACTGTTTCGACTCCGCAAGCATAGTTATTCGCGCAATGCGCTCTATGTCATAACCGGGCGAGCGCTGCGATATATAAGTTCTTACAATTACCGGGTCGAGAATAATCCATGCAAGCACCGTGACAATGACAAGCTCGGCAAGAAGCCAACCGTTGCGCTTACGGCGACTCCAGATATTTTTTATTATAAGTTTAAACATAGCGTCTATCTTTTTTCATTGAGTGATGATACAATAGGATTACGGAGCGACCACCATGCAGGCAATAGGGCCGAAGCCATATTAAGCACTATACACAACAGCAGGGTGACAAGAAATACGGCCGGGGCAAACAGCATCTCGCCCGACACTTCGGTAGTGACAGTATCGACCGGCAATGACGTATATTTAGTCATGATACCGTAAATCCAGCTGCGGTTGACAAACATGATAACCCATGCTATGACAAGTCCGAGCAATCCGCCGGCAAGAGTCATGTAAAAATTCTCGGCAAGGACCTGCGAGAGCAGGCGGCGACGGGTGGCGCCAAACGACTTGCGTATGCCCATCTCAGGCAGACGTTTCTCCATACGTCCCGCTATCATGCCGCTGAGATTCATGGCCGGTACAAGCAGAAGCACAAGCAGTATGACGGCATACTTCTTTACGACCGTCATCCATGAGAACTCCTCGTTCTCAAAGTCCATGAATGCTGTCTGATAGTGAGTGACCGGTTGATTCACAATCGACACGACTCCGGTGGTATCAGCCGCATTGATACGCCGTAATATGTCATCGAGTTCGGCGCGGAGCGCGGCTTCCTGAGCGCCGTCTTTAACTGAAAAACGCACCTCCATCGATCCCAGATAAGGCACGCCGCAACTCGTATAGTCATAATCGGGCGCTGTAGTGTAAGGCACATAGACCTGAGCGAACGACCGCGGTGTAAGCACACTGCCCTCCTTGACCACACCTATCACCCTATAGCCTACATCGTTCAGAACAATCTCACCGCCTACAGCCTTATCAATCTGTCCGAAAATACGCTCGGCCATGCGATCACTCATGACACAAACCTGAATAGCGCTGTTAAGATCGGCTTCCGTAAACGGCTTGCCGGCAAGAAAATTAAATTCATATAACTTGAAAAATGCCGGATCGGTAGCATTAACTTGAATTCTGAACTGCGTGGTGCCGTCGAGCGAATTAATAAACACAGGACCTCTGTAAGCTTCGGAATACGCCGATATGATCTCCGCATTCTCGACTTGCGACAGATAATCGCGGTAAAACTCGTAGCCCACCATCGACATACATGTCATATTATCGCGCTTAACCACAAACGACACATTGTTGAGATACAGCGTATTGCCGCGTTTATACTCGGGATATACCGGCGCCAGCTTGACGTAGTATATCATGGCGAATATCATTGTGAACGCTATGGCAAGAGCCACACCTCCTATATAGAGCGAGGTAAAGGCCGGCTCACGGCGGGCGTCGGCCCACGTCTGCCTTATTGATTGTCGGAGTCCTTTCATTTCAGCTTGATTTTATTGCGGTTCTTGTATTGGCTCATATCGCTTATCACGACCTGTTCGCCGGGATTGAGGCCGTTCACCACCTCGACATTCTCGAAGTTGCTGTCGCCGAGACGCACCTTACGCTTGACCAGCTCGCTGTCGCCCTCAAGCACAAAAAGCTCATACTCGCCCGGACCGGTGTAGAACGAGCCGTTGGCCACACGGGTCACATCCTCGACCACATCACACATGACATAGACGTCGGTCTTCAGGCCCGAACGCAGACGGCGGTGGTTATCCTCGTCGAGCTGCACGGTAAACGATATGACGCCGTTGCGTGACAGGGGCGTGACGTTGGTCACCGTACCGGCGAGCTTCTCCTTGCCTATCTTGACAACAGCCTTGCTGCCTACGCTCACGCGGTCGCCGTACGAGTCGGCTATCTCCCCCTCCACCTTGAAGTGGCTGAGGTCGGAGATGACGGCTATGCGCTCGCCCTCGCTTATCTTCTGTCCTATCTGATTGTTTATATATGTTAGTGTGGCCGCGCGCGGAGCCTTGATGCGGGCGTCGTCGAGGGTGCGCTTCATCTCGCCGAGATTTTTGCCGAATATGTTCAGCTCAAGATTTTTCACTTTGAGATCGGCGTCTTTGACCTTGCGCTCGTTTTCGAGCTGCTGCTTCATCTGCTCCAGCTCCAGCTTGCCGGTGTTGTAGGCGAGTTCTACCTGCTTCACGCGGTCGCCTGTGCCCGAGCCGAGGCTGTCGAGATAGCGCTCGTTGCGCAGTTCGACCTCCATGCGGTTTACCGCCATGGCCTTGACCTTTATCTGCATGTCGAGATCGCTCAGACGTGTATCGTTGTTTATACGCTGCTGTTCAAGTTCGTAGCGTTTCATCTCTATCTGGTCCATCAGCTTGTTGAGCTCCGTCTCGGTACTCTGCAGGTCAAGACGCAGCAGCGGAGTGCCCGCCCCCACGCTGTCACCGGCCTTGCAGTAAATCTCCACGATGCGGGTGTTGATCGGCGAGTTTATGATCTCCTCAAACGCCGGCACCACCTTGCCCGTGGCACTGACAGTCGTCTCTATACTGCCCTGATCGGCTGTGGCTATGATGACATCTTTCCGCGTAAGGCTTGTACGCATCAGCGATGTAAGCACGACTATAACGGCCACCACTGCCGCCACTATAGCTCCGTAAGTGATGAATGTTTTACGACGTGCCCGCGCACGCACTTCTTTAGGAATTTCTCTATCCATTGCAAAAAACTTTGTGTTACATGATATTATACTACATTAACCGTGCCAAAAACGTATATCACTGGCCTACAGCGCAGTACCATTTCAGCGGCTGTCCGATATCGGACAATTGTGTCCGTTTTAAAAAGATTTTGTGTAACTTTGACGCCATGACAACCGCCCAGTTCA
This sequence comes from Muribaculum sp., assembly GCA_009775095.1. Lineage (GTDB taxonomy): Bacteria > Bacteroidota > Bacteroidia > Bacteroidales > Muribaculaceae > Muribaculum. The sequence continues at coordinate 821 of VSOZ01000030.1, read as the reverse complement.
AAATTTCGCCCTCGCGTCTTGCCGCCGGCATAATGAAAAAATGGCTCGCCGACAACTGGTGGATGCTCGCCATAGCCCCCACCGTCAGCCTCATGCTTGCCGTGATGGGCGACCTGCGGTTTCTGTTCGTGGCGCTGATAATGATATTTGTTGTCATACCACCCGTGATGTTCATAGTATACTTTTATTACGGCATGACTCCAGCCGCACGCTACTCTATACTGCTCCACCGAGTGACCGCCGACACCGCGGGCCTACATATAATATATGAGGCGGAGGACGAAAACACATCCCCGCCCCGGCCGGAACTTATAGGCTGGGCCGACATAGCAGAAACACGTCTTGACAACGACAACCTCTACATACATCTCCGTAAGCCACGTTACTCACTCGTCATAATACCCGTCGACAAACTGTCGTCAGACAATACGTCAACCGACATCAATACATCGGCCGCCCCCATGTCCGTAGCACGCGAGTGGCTCGATTTTTCACAAAAAAGCATCCAATCACTTGCATAAACAAAAAAAAGTGCCTAACTTTGCACCCGTCATCCATGGAGAGGTGGCAGAGTGGTCGATTGCGGCGGTCTTGAAAACCGTTGAGGGTCACACCTCCGGGGGTTCGAATCCCTCCCTCTCCGCTGAACGTGCTGGACAGAAATGGTCAGCAAACGGACAAAAAGCTACAAATCAACGATTTGTGGCTTTTTTTATTGCCCGAAAGTCCTGCTTCCAAGACTTCAAAAGGGGTCAGCGGATTTTCCCGGTTGGCGAATGCCCTTTTCAACCATATTGTGTAGCCAGTCTGAACATGAAGAA
>VSOZ01000003.1 GCA_009775095.1 Muribaculum sp. | reverse complement strand
ATTTATAATGCAGAAACGTGAGCCAACTATGCCACGTCTAAGTGAAGGTCGTAGGAAACCATTAGTGCAGATGTAACAATAGCAGCCCACGCTATATGCGTGAGAACCACTATGCTATCTCTTGCACCGAATGAAAAGTTCCTACGTTTTCACTTACAAGATGAGCATAACGCTTCTTTTTATTTCATATGTCTTGGATAGAGTTGCCTCAATCCAATTACAAAGGTAGTAAAAATCCTATAAAAGTCTCTCGATGACAGACAAAATCAGCATTTCAAAGCTCATTTTCCCCATTTTTGTACCTCATTTGCTTCTCAGAGCGTTCAAGAGCCTGTATTTTAGTGGTAAAAATAATTCCTTGACAAGTATTCAGAAGTTCTTTCCACATTTCTTGAAACTCACCAATTTTACCTAAACTATGGGAATAGTAGGCTCATCTTCCTTTATCTGCTTTCCGTTTATATCAAATAGGCTGTACAAACGTTCTGTTTCAGATATTATCATTTCAGACAAAGAGTTCCAAGATTTAAGAGGTGTACAGTCATATCGTTGGCAGTAATAAACTCTATTACTTTTGTTATCAATATAGAGTTTGGAACCATCCCATGAATATCCTCCAATGAAAAACATATTGGAAGTGGCATTACGAGGTTTTTCATCTATTGCATCTTTAAGATTAAAGGGTTGTCGGGTTGTATCCATTGAATTCCGTATATAGTTCTTTCTCTTTCCGAACAAGCATAATTCATCCACAAGGATATTTGTTCCGTTGGAGATATTCTGTAAGAAATGACGATATTCAATAGGAATGGTAGTCCCAAGTAATACCTCAAGTTCTACGGTTTCAGATTCGGAAAGACAAGGATATGTCGAATTTAGCCATGCCTCTGGTGCAACATGAGGCGCATGCCCTATTAATAAAGCTCCTGTGGCGTCCACTTTTCTTGTTCCGAGATGGCTATAATGCATCATTAACCTATCGAATGTCTCTTTGTCTATCATATAGTATGCAATGAATTAAAATCCAATTACAAAATTACTGAATTTTTCTGGCACTCAGCCATCTCTGCGGAAATTTCATGTCATTTCTGCGGTCACCGCAAGTTATAAAAATGCTTATCAACTGTTAAGATTTAGTTAAATCTTTCATTCAAAACACACACCTTTTCTAATCCTTTCACTCCCACAAAACAACTTTTTTTATTCCCTCTTTTCCCTAACTGATAGTTGTACCGTTATTTTCTTATATGGCTGAATTTCAGTAATAAAAGTCCTCTCATATGAATTCCACATGAACAGTGTGGTAAGGCAACTGTTGGAGCAGAACACCGATGTCGTGATGGTCGATACCGGCGACTCATACGAGGGCATATGCGGCTATTTCGGCGGCACATACATATCCTATTCAAAGGAAAAGCCCATCTCCATGAACCCGTTTAAGGTGACACGCGACGAGTATGAGCAGAACTTCGGGGAAAAGAAAAACTTTCTCAAATCACTGATATTCTTGATTTTCAAGGGCAACGAGGCTCCATCCAAAATCGAGGACATGCTTGTGAACCAGACGATAGTGGAATATTACGAGGCGTATTTCAATCCGTTCACCTCATTCTCCGACACCGAGCGGGAGGGTCTGCGCCAGAAATTGCTGGTGGCCGCCAAGATGGAGGAGGACTACGAGAAGTTCGCCAACGATATGCGCGACATCGAGGAGCAGATAAACTCTCCCGAACCGCCGAAACAAATCACTGTCCAGGCACTCGTGCTTCCCTCGGAAGAAAGGCGCATCAGGCTTATACGCCAGTGCCGTGCCCTACGAGCCATGATTGTTGACCGGGCGACCACTGAATCCGAAAAGGAGAAGGCGGCAGCCAAGATAGAGGTTTTCAAGAAAGAGCTGCATGAGAACTCCATGCTAATGAAGATTGACAAGCAGATTGACCACATGGAGGAACAGAAAAGGCGTCTCAAAGTGCCGTCGCTCTCTTTCAACACATACTACGAGTTCGCCCTTGAACGGATACCGCAGATAACATCGCTGGAGAAGATCCATTTCGACATCCGCGACTTCGCAGCCATCCTCAAACAATTTTATCGTGGCGGCGAGCTGGAAACGACGCTCAACTCCGACCTCGACACAAATCTTTTCGACGAGAGGTTCATTGTCTTTGAAATTGACAAGATTAAAGATGATCCCGTTCTTTTCCCTATCGTGGTGCTGATAATCATGGACGTTTTTCTCCAGAAAATGCGCATCAAGAAAGGACGCAAGGCCCTTATAATCGAAGAGGCGTGGAAAGCCATCGCATCCCCAACAATGGCTGAATACATAAAGTTCCTTTACAAGACCGTGCGCAAGTTCCACGGCATAGCCGGGGTAGTGACGCAGGAGCTTAACGATGTGATAGACTCCCCCATAGTCAAGGAGGCGATAATCAACAACTCGGATGTGAAAATATTGCTCGACCAGTCGAAGTTCAAGGACAGATACAACGACATAGCGGCCATACTCGGACTGACCCCGGTCCAGAGGCAGCAGATATTCACCATCAATGCCCTCAATAACAAGGAGGGACGCAACTATCACAAGGAGGTGTGGATATGCCGGGGCCAGGACTCCGACGTGCTCGGCGTGGAGGAACCGCCCGAATGTTACTGGGCCTACACCACCGAAAGAGCCGAGAAAGAGGCTCTGAAGATATACCTCCGTCATTACGGGACAATACAGGAGGCGATAATCCACATAGAGGCCGACCGCTTGAAAGCCGGAAACCCCAGATACCTTGATTTCGCCCGGAAAATCAACCAACAACAAAAAGTGATGTCGTTATGGCAAAATTGAAACTACTGATCGTATTTCTGATAATTTCGGCTTGTTTCACCACGGCCTCGGCATGGAAAGTGGTGATTGACCCGTACTGCCTGAAAGCGGTGACGACCAACCTTGCATCGCAGAAAGCAATAGAGGATCAGCACAACAAAAGACTTGACTCCATATCCGCCAAACAGAACAAGCTGGAGCAATACACAGTGAGCATGGCCACCATCACCGAACTCTACAAGGTGACTATGGAGAACATTTCCGGCTTCGGCACCGAGAGCAAATATTATGTGGAGATAGGGTTGTGTGCCTTCGACATAGTAAAGAGCGTGCCGGAACTGGTAAAGACTGTAAGCAACGCCAAGTTTTCAAACAAGGCTCTCTGCCTTAACGAACTCGGCAACCTCACAGCACAGACTCAGCAGCTTGTGGCCGACTTCGTGAACATTGTCAATAACGGCAAGATATGCAATCCCCTCCAAGGGCAGGCGACAGCCGGGACTAAAAACGACGGCTACAACTTCCTTGACCGTTACGACCGCCTGACAGTAGCCAACAAAATCTACACCGACCTTCTGGAGATACGCTACAAGGTGCAGGCTATGATGGCGATGGCGAGATACGCCACAAAGGATGATCTTTTCTTCGCGATAGACCCGGAGGGCTGGGCTAACATGAAGGTAATGCAGAATCAGGTGGGTATGCTGATAATAAACTGGAACGGGCTGCAAATCCTCAAATAAAGGCGGCATGGGAATACGAAATTTCATTCTGCCGACTCTGGTGTGCCTTCTTCTTCCCCTGAGGTCAGCGGCCTTTGATTTTCCTAAAGACCTCCCGACTTTCGAGGCTCTTATGGCTTTGCACAAGGCTGTCAAGAAAGACGAGGACCAGGCACTCACGCGCATCGCCACGAGTTTCGGCGAGCAGTCGCTGGTCACCAAGGGCGCGGAGAAATTCAACGACGTGCGATCGACGCTCGACACACGGCTCAACAACACATACTCATATGTAGTGCTGGCCGGGGCAATATCATCCACCGCAAGCTCGCTGTATCTTCTCACAAAGGAGTATAAGGATTTCACGGTAAACACATACAAGCATGTATCCAAGAAACCTTTTGTGGCATGGTACTACGCCGACGCAAACCTTGCCATATCGCGCGAGATAAAACACGCGCAGAAATTGTATATGTCTGTGGCCGCCTCCGGCATAAACCTGATGAAAGCCTCGATGGATGAGAAGCTGAACCTTGTGATGACTCTCAAGACGACAATCGACAACGCCCGGCGCATAATCGACAACGCCAACCTCTATTGCTATCTTATGACAAACTGCGGCTGGAAGCCGGATTACATCTGGGAGATACTGACCTCCGATGTCAAGGACGAGATAGTGAACGCGATAATCAACAAGTGGAACAAATAAAACATACGATTATGAAATTCAGATTTATTCCGGCTGCCATGCTTGCTGTGCTGGTTGCGGCGGCTCCGGCTTCAATATCGGCCAAGACACCCAAAATCCATGACGACCAGAAGGAGAAGCAGTGGCAGTCGATGGAGAACGGACCGTGGGGCTTCGCTCCCGACTGGTACTATTATTTCCTGCACAAGAATTATTCCGGTGCGGAAATGTACTGGAAATGGGCTGGATTCAAGTCCGGATACCGCGTCCGATTCAAGGAGGAGAAATCCAATGTGAAGCGCATCATGCCCGTGCGTGTCACGGCGGAGGAAACACAGCGTCAAAAACTCTACAAGGTGGAGAAAGAGCGCGCATACGTCGAATCGCTCTACAAGGAGGAGCTGGCTCGCGAGGCTGACCGCGCTGTAGATGTCACCTATTCGATCTACAAGGACGAGTTCAGCCGTATGCAGGACTGCATAGCCGACGGACTCCTCTATTGCCTCAACAAGAGCAAGGGGAAGATGAAATATCAGGTGGACGAGATTTCCAGGCAGAATGAGATCGTATGCGCCAACATCGCCTACATCCATAAGCAGGGTGTCGGCTACGGGCTGGAGAACGCGAAGCGTCAGCAGGCATACGAGGAAGCCAAATCCGAGATGGGGAAACTGGTGTCGCGCACAGCCCGCCTCGCTGCGGTGGCGGCGACACATTATTAACATTAACCTGACATGATTAATCTTACATACCCGATTATATGACTTTATTATCAATACTCTGCACAATGGGGCTCCCGGCCATCGACGAGAGCCTTGACAAGCTCCTTGTTGCAATGGAGGCTTTTCCTAATGTGGCGATACTCGGCGACACTATCAGCTTCGCCCGTATGCTCGGTCTTCTACTCGCCTTGTGCGTAGGCTCATACGAGTGCTGGATGATGATGCTCGGCCGCCGTTGCATGGACGTGATGAAGCTGCTGCGCATCATCGGAATCTCGATGTGCATATCCGGCTCGTCTTGGATATGCTCGGCCCTTCAGGTACCCGGCAAGTCGCTGGAGGCCACCACAAAGGCTATGGCTATGGCGAAAAACAAGGAGGTGGCGGCACTGGAGCTTAAAGTGGCTCAGAAGCAGGGTGAATACCTTGAACGCCTCCGCGCCGTGCAGGATTCCATATCGGCGGCGAAGCAGGTCGCCGCAATCGGCGAGGATGCAAACTGGTGGGACAAACTGATCTACAATGTGGAAAACCTCGGAGAGACAATCAACAACTACGCCCAGCGTGCGGCTGTGGCGGCAGAGACCAAGGTCAGCGAGTGGATAAACGACGTGATACGCTTTGTCGGCGAGCTGATCTTCCAGATGTCCTACTACGGCATACTTGTGGCGCAGCGTATATTCATCGCCATAATGGTCGTGTTCTGCCCCATAATGTTCGCCCTGTCGCTCGCCCCTCCGTGGAACTCGGCGTGGAGCCAGTGGATCTCCAAGTTCCTCTCCCTGACGCTGTGGGGTTTCGTCACCTATATGTGCCTGTACTACATCGACTATATCCTGCTGTATAATCTTCAGGAGGACCTGGTGGCCTACAATCACCTACTGCACGGTACGGTGAACTCGTGGGAGCAGATAGGCGCGCTCGGCTTGCAGGGCATAGGCTCGAACTGCATGTATGCGATGGGTATGCTTGTTGGAGCGTACATAATACGCTTCGTGCCGGAAGTGGCATCATGGCTGATACCCGGCGGCGTGAGCAGCGGGGCGGCTTCCCCGGCCGGAAGCGTGGCTATGGGCGCGGCTACAATGGCAGGCTCGGCGGCAGGTTCCGCAGTAGGTACCACAATAGGCATCGTAGGTTCCGGTGGATCAATGGCATACCGGGCAGTAAGGCCTTCACCTCCCAAAAACAACAATGCGCCCGAAAATTCGTGACAACATTCCATAAACCATGCTTATAAAATCCCTTGAACAGAAAACACGGCTCGCGATGATGACGGTTATGGCAACCATAATAGGCTGCGCCGCCATCTGCGGGTTCACCGTGTGGCGCTGCGTGTCGCTCGTGACCGAGGAACGCAAGCAGATATACATTCTTGACGGCGACATACCGTTTCTCGCGGAGCGTGCCGGACTTGAGGCGAACTTCATAATGGAGGCGAAGGCCCATATACAGCTTTTCCACCAGTATTTCTTCAATCTGCCTCCCGACAACGACTATATAAAGTGGACTGTCGGAAAGGCGATGTATATGGCAGACGGCACCGCGCTGAAGCAGAAGCAGGCTCTCGATGAGAACGGTTTTTACTCCGACATCATTTCATCTTCGGCCGTCTGCACCATCATCTGCGACTCGATACAGTTCGACGAGCATACGAGAAAATTCAGCTACTACGGAACGCAGATCATCAAACGCCGCACACGCGACCTGAAACGCTCGATGCTCACCACCGGATTCATTGAGAATGTGCCGCGGACTCAGAACAATCCACACGGCCTGATGATAACCAACTGGCGCACTCTTGAAAACAAGGACCTCGATTATTGACACATCAACATGAAATCTCTCAGACAGACATTCCGGGACAACAGGCGCAAGGCCGGCAACGCCGTCCGTTCATGGCTTCAGCCGAGACTTGGCGCGGTTGGCAGACGCTACCGTGTCGCAGCCCGCATCCGCAAGGCAAACTCATGGGCCACACGACATCCGCGCCGGACTTTCGGATATGTGGTATGCTCGCTGCTACTGATATTGGCGTTCGATATTATCATTACCGGGGCGCGCATGGAATCACAGGAACCAAATCTGCAATCCATCGTAAAGGTCGAGCCGGTATTCAACGGCTTCCGCACCATTCAGCGAGGCAAGGAGGACCAACGCAGACGGATCGCTGAAATGGCCGGGGACGGACAGGCCTTGAAGCACGAGCTTGACTCCCTTATCGCCATAACCGACAAGAGCCATGACGATTCCATTGCCATAATACAGCGATACAGGCAACTCGAACAGATTGTAAAATCACTCAAAAACACAGATAAAAATGAAGAAGATTAATTTCCGACAACCGAAATATATCTTTCCGGCAGTGGTTTTCGTACCGCTGTGCGCCCTGATATATTTTGTGATGCAGACATTCGGGGGCGGCGGAGAAGAAGACAAGACCGTGGCCACCGACCGCATCAACTCAACGCTTCCTGAGGCCAACGCCGAGGCTCCCGGTGACAAGATGTTCGAGATGTCGCGCCGCTTCGGTGACGAGGACGCCTTCACAGCAGTGGGGGCTCTTGGCGAGGAACAGGAGGAGCGCGAGGCTCTGGAGCACGGCTATTCCGAAGATGAGCTTAACCGCATCGACGCGGCAGAGGCAGAGAGGATCCGCCAGCAGCAGGAAATCGAGGAGCTTGAACGCTCTCTTGCCGAGTCACGCCGGCATATTAATTCCTATTCCTATGGCGACGGCTATAATCCTGCCGACCATGAGCCTGAGGTTGACCCTCGCAGCGAATATGCCCGCGACCTTGAAGCAATACAGCAGCGCAGCTACGAGCGTCAGAAAGCTATCGAGGCCGGACTTGGCATAGGACAGCCTGACCCTGAGGATGTCTTGCGCAAGTATCGCGCCGATTCCATCGCCAAGGCTCGACAGGAAGAGCGCGATAGGAACCGTCCGCTTCTTGTACTGAAATCCCGCGAGACAAACGCCGACAAGTTCATCACCGTGGGAAACTCGGCCGAGAATGTCGATGCCCCCCTTATCCGCGCCATGATTGACAAGACCACAAAGGCGCACGAGGGCACGAGGCTACGTTTCAAGTTGCTCGATGACGTGACAATCCATGATGTAAGGCTGCCGAAGGGCACCTATCTTTACGGCACGGTGACGGGTTTCGGACAGCAGCGTGTCAGGGCCGCGATAACATCAATACTCGTGGGAGGAAAATTCCTGAAAGTCAACCTGTCGGTTTTCGACAACGATGGTATGGAGGGCTTCTACGTCCCGGAGTCGGCTTTCCGCGACTTTATGAAGGAGGCCGGTGCGAACACAGTGCAGCAGAACATCAGTTTCGAGTCCGAGAGCGGATACGGCTCCGGAATATCCGGCGAGGCCATCGCTCTGCAGGCTCTCCAGAATATGTATAATTCCGCCACCTCCGCAGTGTCGGCCAACATCCGCAAGAACAAGGCGAAAATCAAATACAATACGGTAGTTTACCTTATAAATTCCGACGAAGCATATTAACCAGCAAACAACCAACATATTATGAAAGATAAAATAATTGCAGCGACCCTCGCTCTATGCGCAATCGCGCTCCCGGCAGCGGCCAAAGACAAAATACTTGTCAATTCAGAGGTGACAACCCACATCGTCATGCCGGAGAACATAAAGATGGTGGATCTCTCCACGGCAAAGATAATCGGAAACCAGTGTGCCGACAACATCGTGCGCATCAAGCCTTTCATAGAGGCTGACACTATCCCGTCCGGCTATCGTGAGGGCGAGCTGATGGGTACGCTGACTCTCATCGGGGAGCGTCATCTGGCACAGTACGATGTGGTATATACCGCCGCACCCTCACGGGCGGCATCAATACACAGGGTGCCATACGCAGACATGGATTCATACATAAATCCGGAGGTATCAATGCCGCAGTCGGAAATGGCACGGTACGCATGGGCTGTCTATGGCAGCGACCGGAAGTATAATCAGATCGTATCCAAGGCAAACGGCATGAAAGCTATTGTCAACAACATCTATTCAATAGGCGACTATTTCTTCATAGACTACACCCTTCAGAACCGGACGAAAATAGCATACGACATCGCCGAGGTGCGCGTAAAACTGACCGACAAGAAGGAGGTCAAGGCCACAAACTCGCAGACCATAGAGCTGTCCCCTGCATACACCCTCAATCTTGCCCGCAAGTTCAGGAAAAATTACCGCAATGTGCTGGTACTCCCCAAGCTCACATTCCCGGATGAGAAGGTACTACGAATCGAAATCTCCGAGAACCAGATAAGCGGGCGTGTGATAACGCTCACGATAGAGTATGACGACATACTGAACGCCGACGGCTTCGACTCCGGCATTCTCAAAAAATTGCCGTTCAATTATTCACCTCACATCTACAAATAATACAGTGCCATGAAAAAGATATTGTTCGCAATCATCTGTACAGTGGTCTCGCTATCGGCCACATCGCAGGAAAACAAACTGGCCGTCAATGCCGGCTTCCTCTTTCCCTCCACGCTCAACGCCACTGTCGGCTATGAACGCTCGTTCACCTACGGCAACGCGGTGGAACTGTACGGCGAAATCGGCAATCACTGGAAAACCGGGAATGGCAACTTCTGGAAAGGCTATTATTGGGATGGTGGCATCATATACAAGCACCGTCTGCACCGTTACAAGAACGGTTCCTTCCGCCTGCGTTTCGGGCCGCAGTTCGGAGCAGTGGAGAGAAAATTCTTTATCGGCATCGAGGGTGGATTTGAATACAGCTATGTGTTTCAGAACGGTTGCGAGTTCTCCATCATCCAGAAGAACAATGTGAACTTCCTGCATGGCGACACATTCCGCAACGGCCTTATGCTCGGTTTCAAGATACCTTTCTAATCAGTTTTCTCTATGGCTTTTGAAGAGACAAAGGAACAGCAGCAGATGTATAATTACTTCCGTAGCTGCATATACATATTCCTGATAATCGAGATTGTCATGAACCTGCCGATCACGGCGGACAACCGTGTGACGCAGTTCATCCTCGACCTTCTCGGACGCTTCAAGGTTTTCAATTCCGTGGCCGGGTGCAAGGTTGCAGAGCTTGTCTGCATTTGCGTGGTGTGCATAGGCACAAAGGCTAAGAAAGCCTTGAAATTTAATGTAAGGACTATGGTGGTCTATCCTGTCTTGGCGGGGATTACGCTCGTTGGGCTGTGTTTCATTTTCCATCACGGCACATGGGGAATGAGCATTTTCGGCTTCCCTGCGAGCCGTGTGCTGTACGCTTTTTGCTCGGTTGTCGGCACCATGCTCGTGCATCAGGGACTCGACGGCATAGCGAAGTATTACAACCATAAGGTCGGCGAGGACCGCTTCAACTTCGAGAACGAATCCTTCCGGCAATCGGAGAATCTTGTCGAGACGCCTTACTCTGTGAACATCCCCATGATATACTATTTCAAGCGAAGGATGCACAAGGGCTTCATCAATATTATCAACCCGTTCCGTGGCACAATCGTACTCGGCACCCCAGGCTCCGGCAAGTCTTTCGGAATCATAGACCCGTTCATACGGCAGCACTCAAAAAAGGGATTTGCGATGATGGTATATGACTATAAGTTCCCCACGCTTGCAAAGACGCTTTTCTATCAGTATTGCAAGAATTTACGCTACGGACATCTGCCAAATGGTTGCGGCTTCCGCATAGTGAATTTCACCGATGTGGAGTATTCCAACCGCATAAATCCCATACAGCGGAAGTATATCCCGGACCTCGCTGCGGCTTCCGAGACCGCCGCCACTCTTCTTGCATCGCTCAACAAGGGTGGCGGCGAGAAGAAAGGCGGCTCGGAGGCCTTCTTCACCAACTCGGCCGAGAACTTTCTTGCAGCCATCATATATTTCTTTGTGAATTTCCATCCGACAGGCTTCCAGAAAGGGAAGAAACTGAAACGCTGCATATCGCATGAGGGCAGGAAGCTGGAGATAGTGATACGCAACTGGGATGATTACAACGCCATTGACGAGGACGGGGAGGTTGTGCTTGACTTCGTGGATGCCGACGGCAGGGACGTTTCGACTGACGAGGACAGGATGTTCGTTGACCTTGACGGATTCTCTTATGTTGACCGCATGGGGAAGCTGATTCTCATAGACCGCTCTTGGTACGAGGATGAGCATGGCAACGAGGTCGTGCCGGACACGATAACCGGGGAATACTCGGATATGCCCCATGTGCTGTCGTTTCTCGGACGCAAGTATTCCGAGGTGTTCGATATTCTTATGATGGATGACAAGATAGCATCGCTCATGGCTCCGTTCAAGTCGGCTTACGAGAACAAGGCCAATGACCAGTTGGAGGGCATGGTGGGAACCCTGCGTGTCAACGCTGCAAGACTTGTTTCCCCTGAAGCCTATTGGGTGTTCACCGGCGATGATTTCGACCTGAAGATTTCCGACCCGGAAAATCCGAGCTATCTTGTGATTGCCAACGACCCGGAAAAGGAGCAGGTCATTGGCTCTCTCAATGCTCTTGTGCTGAACCGTCTGATAACCCGTGTCAATTCCAAAGGCAATATCCCGGTCAGCATCATAGTTGACGAGCTTCCTACGCTGTACTTCCATAAGATAGACCGGTTGATTGGCACGGCACGAAGCAACAAGGTTGCTGTCACGCTCGGCTTTCAGGAACTACCGCAACTTGAGGCGGATTATGGGAAGGTGGGTATGCAGAAAATCATAACCACCTGCGGCAACATATTCATGGGTGCCGCGCGAAACAAGGAAACCCTCGAATGGGCGCAGAATGATGTGTTCGGTAAGGCAAAGCAGACTTCAACCTCCATAACGATAAACGACTCGAAGATTTCCACATCCATATCGGAGAAGATGGACTATCTTGTTCCGGCGGCGAAAATCGCTGATATGGCGACCGGTTGGCTTGCCGGGCAAGCGGCACGCGACTTCACGGCCACAGACGAGAAGATGCTGTCGAGCTTCGACATAGAGGAATCGGAGGAGTTCAAGACAACCAAGTATTTCTGCAAGACGCATTTCGACATGAAGCGCATCAAGGATGAGGAATCCCGGTATGTGGAACTGCCGAAGATATATTCTTTTGCCGATGAGCGGGAAAAGGAGATTATGCTGAACCGCAATTTCAAGCGTGTCAATCAGGAGGTGGAGAATCTTGTGAAAGAACTTCTGGGAATACAGTGATATGTGACTGCCATGAACACTTCACCGACAATATCAATCCCTCTATCAATGCGCCTTAGCGGAAGCGCGCTGAAGATTATAGCCGTCATATCCATGCTGGCTGACCACTGCGCCTATTTCCTGCTGTCTCCGGAGCATCCGCTATACGGTATGCTCCGCTGTTTCGGTCGCATTGCTTTTCCGGTGTTCGCTTTCCTTGTGTCGGAGGGATTCGCTCATAGCCGCAACCGCATGAGATACTTCCTGGTTCTCCTGTTTGTCGGTATCGTGAGCGAATTGCCGTGGCGTCTGCTCAACGGTGCTGACGGAAGCCATAATGTAATGTTCACCCTTTCCCTCGGAGTTTTGGCACTCGCCGTATTCGACCGTCTGTGCGAGCATGGGCCGTTGTCATTTATCGGAGTGATCGGAGTCGCTGTTTTGGCATGGTGGCTCGGAACGGATTATGACTGGAGAGGGGTGCTTATGATTGTGTCGTTCTACATCCTGCGTCACCGCACCATCAGGCCGTGGCTGGGGCGTTCTTTGGTACATTTCCCCTCACAGGCCATTCTTCAGATAATCTTCACCTTTCCCCTCATGGCACACTACGGAATAGCCGGAGCTATACTCGCATCGGCCGTGCTGTTCCTGTATGACGGCACTCGCGGTTGTATCCGAGGCACTGCGGCCAAGTATGCCTTCTATGCTGTCTATCCCGCACATCTTATGCTGATAACCTTTGTGTTATAAAGCCGTTCTCCTTATAAAACAAGACGGGCCCAATCTATGAGACTGGACCCGATTTGATCTTGTTTATAGTGCAGTTGGCGGCATCGGGGCCATCCAAATACACTTTGAAATTATAAAAGGCGAGGTCAAGAAAAACTTGACCTCTTAATCCTTTTATAGTGCGGGTACTGAGACTAAAATCAGTATCGGCACTTTTGTGAGAGCAAAGTTAGCTCTTTTTATTGGAAGAACAAAATATTCCTCTCAAAAGTTTCAAAATTTTTGATTCTTTAGGCTTTGCAGACTTATCTTCAATCTTATATACTTCTTTAGGAAGACCGCCACAACGGGTAAGAATATCTGATATTTCCGGATAAAAATGATATTTATCCATAATTGCCTGTAATTCTGTCATCATATCCGTTTCCCGATTACAAGACACTCTCCCCAACAGGTAACGTACTACTTTGATGCTGCCGTATAAATTACCATACTCTGCTTGAGAACCAAGTCTGGCCGGGCCTCTCTTGATACGGTTATAGGGTTTGAAATCAAACAGTACATTTCCATGTGCACAAGTATTTCTCAGTATCCGTACAAGCTCGATGTAGTTTTCAAACACTTCGATATATCTTACCCCGAAACTGTTTGCTATTTTTTGTTTGAGAGATTCGTCCTTCAGTGACTTATATAGAGTCACATTCTCTCCAAATGTCATAAGTTCTATGGTCTTCCATGCAGGGGCATAGGTATCATGAGGATATTTTCGGTGGTGACGTTTAATTGTGGGATTCTTCTTGAATGTACTGTTATAGACAACCCGGTCGAAAGCCGATATGAAATCCGCTTCGACATACAAAGGATTTATAAACCAACAGGAATCTGATTTATATTCTATCGACCCCAAATATGTGAGAACTGTCCTGAAATTAATTTCAATTCTGGATATATATTTCAAAAGAAGGTTCCTGAGCTCAAAATCAAAATAGTACAATTTTACAGCATTACCGAATTTTGCTCCGTGAACATAGATATGGGTGCGATGATGAAGTTCGGGATAAGTTTGCTCAAACGGGAATAGATAAAATCCCAATCGGTAGTATCCTATATCTCCGAGAACTTCCTTTGCTTTATTATCATCAACGACAACAAGACCCCTGCTTTTCAGAAGGGCCAACTGCTCGTCTATTGAAAGTGCCTGTTTAATCATATTGCAAAATTACTCAAAATAATTCAGTATCTCACATCTATTTGTTGGCAGGCAACACTTTTAGTACATTATAGCAATCTCATCACCCTGATGACGGCGCGGATGTAGCCCGGATCCTCCGCATAGCCGATTTTTTTCAGCCACAACAGATAGTTGCCGCCCTTGTAGCGATACTGTACTTTCGTATAGTATGCCCGTACACTCTCGGTCCAGTGATTGAACTCATAGTATTTCCCGGTGCGAGGGTTAGTCAGTCCGAAAAGGTTATGCTTGTTGCGGCACACCGATGATGTGAACCAGCCGGTTTCCAGAATGGCCTGAGCGAGCACAATTTTCGGGTATCTTATATTGTTCCTCTCTATCTCGGCAATCAGGTTCGGCACGGTCAGTTCCGGCAATCCGGCGATAACCGCAGGCATTGCTTTAGATGACTTTGATATATTGCCACCGCGTGCGGATGCCTCTTTGCAATGCTCTATACGGCCATTGACAGCCGTGTCGCATTTTTCTTGCACTATTATTGAGGTATCTATCTCATTAACAGCGGTATGTTTGTTCGCAGAATATTCTATCGCCGCTATAGGAGAGCCTTTTGTAATAGTATGGAACTGCGCGTAAGATACCTGTACGCAGAAAATCGCGGCCATGCACGCAACAAAAATGTTCGGAATTTCAGATTTAGCAATCATACGGGGATAATTTTGGGGCCGACAAGCGGTTACACCGCAAAATTACAACCACCAATCTACTGAAATGGAAATCCCGAACAAAAATCAGCAGGACATCCTGCCTTACGAAAAACTCGCACTTCTGGGGATCGACCGGGAAAAGGCCGACAGTCTTCCGCAGGATGTGAGACATAAACTTTCATCCGGAGAAGTCACACCATTGCTTGAGGTATCCATAAATACCGGAAACGGCACTGTCATAACGCTCCCCCTCAAACTCCAGCTCGCCGCAGACAAAGACGGCAATCCTACCCTTATCGCATACCCGGTGCAACGCGATATGTCGCTTGACCGGGACAATGTGCTGAGGCTTTCGCAACAGGAAAAGGACGCTCTCATGCGTGGAGAAGTGTTGCAGAAAGCCATCGACATCAACGGAGAGAAGACACAGCAGTATCTCCAGCTTGATCCTGAAACAAAATCCGTAATCCATCGCCGTATATCCGAAGTCCAGATAGAGCAAAAGCTAAAGGATATGGAGAAAGTCAACGACATCGAGCTTGGCTCACAGCAGAAACAGCAGGCACGCGAGGGAAAACCGATTGAGTTGAGCGTCGGAGGCGAAAAAGTGTCGGTAGGCATTGACCTCCGCGAGCCGCAGGGTTTCCGGGTTGTCAAAGGCGACCTCAAGGAATGGGAGCGTCAGCAAAAAATCCGTTATGACGAGCAACACCCCGAATACCTCGGTCTGGTAATGACCGACAGGAACCGCTGGGAATATCAGAAAGTGGTTGACAAGCAGTCCAATGAACGGGCTATCAAACTCGGCGGCGAGGAAAAACGGTCGTTTGGAATGAGTCTTTAATGAAATCAGCCATACCGAAAATGGATAAGGAACTTTCAGGGATTCTCAGGCAGCACGACGAGATGAAACGCAAGCATCCCGACGCCATACTCCTGTTCCAGATGAAGAACACCTACATGACATTCAAGGATGACGCGGTTAGGAGTGCCGAAATTCTCGGCATCGCCGCTTCCGACAGGCAATTCGAGAAAGGGCAGATTGCAAAGACGGCATCATTTCCGCATGAAGCCCTTGACACCTTTCTTCCGAAACTTGTGCGTGCCGGTATGCGTGTGGTCATCTGCGAGCAGCTTGACAATTCCCGGCAGAAAAAAGTGGAGAATAACATACCCTCAAACAACAACCATATGCCAAGAAAAAAGAAAGAAGAGTCTCCCAAAGAGGAGCAGCCCAAGGTTCAGGCAAAGGAACCTAAAGCCGAGGCGAAAACAGAAGCCAAGGCCGAGAAAAGCGAGCAGCAGGAGCGCAAGCCCCGCGAGCCACAGATGGTGACGGTCAACGGCGAGAAAGTGACACACGGCCACGCCTACCAGAGCAAGACCAATCCGGAGGACTGGTTTTTCACAGCCAAGCTTGACGGACAGCAGCTCAAGCCGCAGAAGATGGATCCCGCAGACCTCGCCGCCTACCAGAGCAAGGAGATGACCGTGCCTCAGCTCATGGAGAAGTATTATCCCACGAAGCTCATGCAGCGGGTGCCCGATGTGGCTTATCAGGTGCCTAATGTGCTCTCCGGTCCCGGTGGCAACATGACCATCAACAAGTTCAATGTTTACAAGGAGACAGACGAGACCCGCGCCGACTACGGCAAATATAAGTTCTACGCACAGGTGGGCGACAAGAAGATGTCAACCACGGCCTCACGCGAGGACCTTAACGCCTACTTCGACCGCGTGGCCACACCCGCGCAGCTTGTGGAGCGAAACTTCGGCGCACGGCTTCACCTTCCCTCGCATTACGAGCAGTTCCGGCTGCCGGAAGGTGTGGACCCCAAGGGCATCCGTGTCGGAAAGGACAAGGAGGGCAAGTGGGGCGTGTCAGTGGACCTCGGCGAAGGACGCGGACGCACCTCCCGACAGGAAATCTCCTTCGACGACGGCTATTCGCTGTTCAAGACCAAGAGCGCGAGCCGGGAGCAGATAGCCGCCAAGTATCTGGGGCAGGAAATCTCCGCGAAGCTGGCACAGCCGCTCGGTATGGAGAAGTCAGCCACCATGAAAATGTAATCCAGTTTCACACAACACTTAAGAGAATACCACTATGGCAAAATTAGAATACGACGAGCTTGTGCAGCTCCTTCAGGACGGCAACATCGGCTTTCTCCGCTTCATGCTTGAAAGCGACAATGCGGAATCCTACCTCGAATGGTGCCAGCTCCACGGCATCGAACCTTCGGAGGAATCCGCCGAGTTCTACTACGACGAGACCGAGATAGACATGATGGAGCGTCAGCTTATAGACGACGAATGTTATGGCATCTGGAACTGACGGATTTTCTGGAAATGCAGGGCAACAGGCTCTCGACCGCTTCGCGCAGATGATGATAGAGCGCATGGAGCGAATGAAGGCCGACGACTGGAAGCAGGGGTGGATCGGTGGGGCTGGCTCTGCCGGCCTCCCGCAGAACGTCATGGGGCGCAACTATTCAGGCTCCAACTCCTTCTTCCTGCAACTCCATTCCGCCACGAAAGGCTACGAACTCCCTGTGTTCCTGACGTTCAAGCAGGCTCACAACTTCAAGGCTCACGTCCTCAAAGGCGAGAAGGCTTTTCCGGTGATATACTGGGACATGATGGTGCGGGACAAGGACGGAAAGAAAATATCGTCCGATGAATACCGCTCCATGAGCCGCGAGGAGCGTAAGAATCTTGATGCCATACCGTTCATCAAGGCTTTTCCGGTATATAATCTCGATCAGACCAATTTCCGCGAGGTTCAGCCTGAGCGTATGCAGAAGATTATCGACAAGTTCAAGGTTCCGGAATTGCGCGACACGCGGGGGATGTACGCCCACGGCGCGCTCGACAGCATGGTTGCCGGGCAGACATGGCTCTGCCCCATACAGGCCGACCGCAAGGAGAGCGGGGCTTACTATTCCCCTTCGCGCGATATTGTTGTGGTACCCATGAAGGAGCAGTTCAACAAGGGAACGACACCGCAGGAGATATACCGCGACGGGATGGAATTCTATTCGACGATGCTTCATGAGATGGCCCACTCTACAATGACACCCGAAAGGCTCAACCGTGAGGCCGGGGCAAAGTTCGGCGACCCGAAATATGCCAAGGAGGAACTGGTGGCGGAGCTTACGGCCGCGATGATAAGTCATTCCATGGGCTTCGACTCAAAAGTGACTGATAACTCGGCCGCATACCTCGATTCGTGGATAGGCGCGCTCAGGCAGGAACCCAAGTTCATAGTGTCGGTCATGGCTGATGTCAACAAGGCATCGGAAATGATACTCGACCGAGTTGACGCGCAGAGACTCGCTCTCGGCGAGCCGCCCTATCTGGCTAAGAACGACCCGCTGCTGGCACCGCTCGCCGACGAGATATGCCCGTTCAAGAACGCCGCCATAATAAAGACCCGCTCCGGCGACTTCGCTGTGAGGGCTTCCTACAACGGAATCGACCTCGGCTTGAAGCCGATAGAGCGTTCCACCGCGAGGATGTATTTCCAACTCACCGACCAGCGGAAAAAGACATATTCCTCGGAAGCACCATACGGAAGAATTATGAATCGGAGATTGCGGGCATCGACCGCCGCGCATCAAAATCACTTTCCATCGTCTGACTTATGGCACAGGGAGAACACAGGATAAAGTTCAGCGAGCTTAAATCGCGTGTAGGCATCGACGACGTGGCATACACACTCGGCTACCGCATAGACCGAAAGGCCGGTGTGGGACGCTACATAGAGCTTGTGCTTGGTGACGGGCGCGACAAGCGGGACACCATCATTGTGCGCAACACTCGCGACAAGGCTTCGCAGACTTTCTTCCGGCGAGACGGCTCCAAAGGTGACGTGGTGTCTTTCATCCGCGAGAACCTTTCATCTTTCAATGCGTCCGGAGCATCCGAATGGCAGAGAATAGCGTCAGTGCTGGCGCAGTTCGCCAATATGCCTGTTCCCGACTATGACCGTGACTATAAGCGTGGAGCCTCGGCACCGCAGGTGTTCGACCCGCTGCGCTACGAGGCGAGACCGATTGATACTGACAGGATTCCGCAGATTTTCAGGCAGCGTGGGCTGTCGGCCGATACCGTAAAAAGGCTCGCACCTTTCATTTCCCTTGTGTCTGACCGCCACAATTCCAATTTCAAGGGGTTCAACATAGGCTTCCCTTACACCGGTCCGACAAGCGACAAGATAGCCGGTTATGAAATACGCGGACTGGGCGGATACAAGTCAAAGGCTGCGGGCACCGATTCCTCGACTGCGGCGTGGGTGGCCGACCTCTCCCACAACTGCGTAGGCTCCGTGCGACATGTGTTCTTCTGCGAGTCGGCATTTGACGCTATGGCTTTCTATCAGATCAACCGCCTGCGTCTCGGCTCCGACATTGCCCTTGTGTCGCTCGGCGGCACGTTCTCCGACCGTCAGGTGCTTGGCGTAATGGAGCGGTTCCCGACCGCTCGCGCCTACGATTGCTTTGACAATGACCTTGCAGGGCGTGTAAACGGTCTGCGGCTCATGGCTCTCGTGGAGGATTTTCCGCTTAAAATCAACAAGACTCCGGAGGGATTGATGGTCGAGGTCAAGGGCACAGCCTTCACTCTGGAGCCTGACCGCCCGGCCTATCCGCAGGTCGGCTCACATGTCGCGGTGCACTACCGTATGGGGCAATGGCAACCTCCGAGGGACTTCAAGGACTGGAACGACTGCCTTTTGGGTAAACGGATGGAGCCTAAGATAACCCCCTCAAAACTTGACCGGGACGAAAACCTCGCCGGACGGCGTGCCTCCGGCATTAAAATGTGACTGACCGATGAATGACCGAATAAGAAAACCGATTCTCTCCCTGTTGGCCTCCTTTGCAGTGTGGCCCGGTGTTGACTGCATGGCGCAGCAGACCGATCCCACTCTTACTGCGGCGGTCATAGCGCAGACAGCCGAGTTGAAGAGCATACACAAGAAACGCAAGACCACTCAGGAAAAGATAATAGCGGCCGAGGCTGCGGTGACTGTCGCGCTCGACCGTGTTCACTCCGTTGAGAACAAGATGCTTGAGTATCTTTCCAACGCCCAGGGTGCGATGCAGAACCTCTATCAGATAAAACGTGCCGGGGAGCTGGTGCTTACGGAGATACCCAAGAACTGCGACCTGTTGCGTAAATCGGTGCCGGGACACCTGAAGGGCACGGCGATAGCGGTGCTGGTGTCCGATGAGTTGACTGACGCCGCAACCCAGATGGCCGCACTCTATCCTTTCATGAAACAGCTTGTGACCTCAGGCAGTTACACGGCGACCGGTGCAGACGGCAACAAGGAGAAGCACAAGGTGAATCTTCTGAACTCGGCCGAGAGATACTACATAGCAAACGAGGTGGTGACACGTCTGGAGACGATAAACACCGACCTGTGGCTGCTCGCGTGGCAGATACGTACCCTCTCATGGAACGACCTCTGGTTTTCGCTCGATCCCGATGGCTGGGCTGCGGTTATGTCCGGAAAGGCGATAGCGGAAAACCTCGTGTGGGAATGGAACACAATAAAATACAGATAAGTGTAATAATAAACGACTTTTTTATGGATTCAGAAACAAGGATTATCGGCCGCTGCCCGGTGTGCGGCGGCAATGTGGTGAAGACCTGCAAGGGCTACCGCTGTGAGAACAATACCGGAGAGGATGGCAAGTGCGGCCTTTTCATAAACGGTGTGATAGGCAACCGCAAGATGGCGGATGCCGAGATTGCGGAACTGCTGGAGAAACGGCGTGTGATGCTCGACGGCTTCGCCACGAAGGAGTGGAAGACTTTTCCCACGGTACTTGTGATGGCACCCGACGGCTCTATATCTATGGAGTCGGTGGTGGCACGCTGCCCCCGGTGCGGCGGAGAGATCCGCGTGGGAGCAAAGGCTTTCAACTGCTCGAACTATCATCAGGAGGGCGATCCCTGCGGTTTCGTTATATGGCGCAACATAGGCGGCCACTTTATGACTCTCGATGACGTGAGCGAGATATGCGCCGACGGCGTTACCTCGCATGAAGTGGAAATGTACGGTGAGAACGGCGCGGTATATCGCCGTAAACTCGGTCTGTCTCCCGACAAACTAAAGGTGATAAAGGTATGAGGCCGGGAATGAAACTCGCGGTGCTTGTGGCATCCTGTATCATCATGTGGGGAGGGATAGCCCTCCTGTTCCATTTCTGCAACCGTCCCGACAAGCGGGCCGCAGGCGTGGCCGAGACTGCCCTGTATGCTTCGGTTGACAATCCGGAATCAGTGAGGATTGTTGCCATTAGCGAGCCTGACAGCGTTTTCGGACGCAATTATGTCAATGATGATGAGAAAATGGCTATCGCCGTGTCGATGATGAAGGTCAACGAGCGGGTGATGGCGCAGACTGATGGACTGCGGGACCTTGACTTCGAGGACAGCGCGGTCACGGAGCTTGTCAACCGCCAGATGTCGGCGATGGGCGTGCTCCGCTCCATTGCGGGCTTCGAGGCTCCTGATGCACCGAAAAAGCCTTTCTCCGGATGGAAAGTGAAGATAGAGTACGAGGCCGTTTCGGAAAGCGGCGCTCCGTACCGGTCGGAATACTGGTTCATTCTCGACCGCGATGCCCGGTGTGTCGTCAATTCCTTTGAGATTCCTCTACTATAATCATTATTCTCCAACCCTAAAAATGATTGATACAATGGAAGAAATTATAGATCAGATCCAAGCCCTCGCCGCTTCGTTCCTGAAAGATGCCAGCGCGCAGCTCGACAAGGGCAACAAGGCCGCTGGGCTTCGCGCCAGACGTGCATCCCTCGATATGGAGCCCTTGTTAAAACGCTTCCGCAAACTGTCGCTGGAGGCGGCAAACAGCAGGGTCAAGCAACAACAACCGCCCGAATGAAACACACAATGGTACAATAGTAATGGTATGAATGATTGTTTTGCTTTGATAGGTTTGTAACAATGACTGGCTTACAATTTTTTGCTGTCAAATTCCGGGACTCCCTGTGCGTGAGCATAGGGAGTCTATTTATCATTGTTCACTTTAATTCTCGTTATAGTGTAAATTACCACAAACAAAAACTGTATAAAGCTGACGCATACAAGATAAAACCACCAAGTAAATCCGGCTCCATATGCACTATTGAATATCAGGTTGTAGCCCAGAGGTACAGTGTAGGCTATCATTATGATCAGATTCACAAATGATGCTCTTTTGCCGTAACGATGGCATACGGCTGTAGCAGCCAATAGCAACACTATTTCAGCAATTAATATCAGATTATCCTCGTTGAATGGCAGCCCAATGAAAATGACAGCCTCCAATATTACGGCTACCGCATAGGTTATCCAAAACCGTTTTACTACTATCATGTTTTAAATTTTCCTCTGATTATCCTGTGCTTTGATATACTGCAATAAATTCTTCATCTCCGTAATATCACCCGGTAGAGAGTTGCTTTGGTCAATGATTGACGCTTCCAAAAGTTCCCGTACAGTCCTCTGATTATCATCAGGACGATAATCGGGGTTCGCACCTTGTATAAGCAATTCCATCGCTACATCATAATGACGATGCACAATGGCTGCTTTCAGAGGCTGAAAGTTTTGCAGGCCGGCAGCATCGATGTCGGCTCCGTTGGCAAGCAGGTAGTTAACAACTTTCATATGTCCATTACCTGATGCTGCGCTCAACGGTGTGGATGAAGCAGACCACTCCTTCCCATTGAGAATCAAATTCTCGGAATTGATGTCCGCGCCATATTGCAGCAGGAGCTTAACAAATTTCAGACATTCTTCATCGGAATATGAAAATTTCCCGCATACATAGCCAAGCGGTGTGTCAGGACGATTAGGCTCTGATGCTTTTTCATGTGCCACAACATTCGGATTGGCACCGGACTGAAGCATAGCCTCAAGTGACTTGTATTTCTTGTTGGCGATTGCTTGAAATATTACTGCCTGATGATATTTAGGCTCCTTGTAATCTCCTAACGCGGGATTATCCTTTAAGATTATTTCTATTCCCTTTATATTTTCTCTCTGCACTGCGGTTGCCAATGCTTCGGCCGGAGTATCGCGGAAAAGGCGGTAATCAATTGGGCTTACACTGTCCTTACTGACTGGTCCATCATTAAAAAACCAGACCAACCCATAGACTAAGAGAAACAATCCTGCAAAGGGGAGGATTGCAACTATCCATTTTTGATATTTCGTATAAATAAATAAGCTAAGAACGTAGATTCCGACAAGAACGAAAGAATACGAATTCACCCCTAAAAAGATACCGAACTGCGCAAAAATATTGGCATTAGGATCATCAAATACAAACACAGAGAGAAAGAACACGATAGGAGCTGCAAGAATTGGCAACAACGAAATCACACTTATGACTTTCAGTATTATCGGATAGCTTTTGAGAGCCATCTTAATATTGAATGTATTGGTCTTATGAAATTGGGAATTTGTATTCATTGTCTAATGTCAATCATGTAAATTTGAATATCTTTTCACACACCAAGCCTAAAATCAAAGCTAATGGAAATGAAACGACGGCATAACCAATTATAAACATGAACGACCACCCGCTGACTGACGAATCATCCCAACTGCCAAATAGGATAGTGCCTAATAAATATGCGGCTACAGACATCTGATAGCACTTCAACCATACATTTGATTTCTTATCACAAGGTGTGACAAGCCATCCGACAATAGCTCCTATGCCCCAGCATCCAACAATTATGGCAGCAATCCAATATTCTTGGAACCAACTTACCTGCGACATTCCATACCAAATAGCCGCAATCAATAGGAAGGTTAATAATCCGCAAATCAAAGACATTCCTAAAAATCTCATAAAATATTTATCTGTAACTTTCATGGTGTATTGGGTATTGTTTTTGAATAATAGAACCATCCTCGGTGTAATATTTCCATATGCCTATAAAGTCTGATTCAAATGTTTCTCGGTTCCAATCATGCAGACACCAACCTTCAGAAAGCAATTTGCCATTTTCATAATAACGACGTAAGTATATCAGCGAGTCCGGAGCGACAGGATATACTGTCGTTATGCGTGAATCGTTTGCTCGCAAACTGTCGTAGTCATATTTCCAAATTTTTGGAAATATCCCCTCAATCTTTTGAACAGTAAGTTTGTTGTCATCGCATGAATGGTTGCTATAGATTCGGATTATGCTGTCGTTCCACTCGATTGCATCTCCGTTAAGATACATTCTGTTACCTGAAACGGCATAGCCTCCTCCCAAATATCTGAACCGTTCGGGCCTTGCTCCTTTGAGTATCATTTTTTCAGCATAATTACCTCCAAATCCGTTCCCATCATCGTCTATCCCGTCGTAAAATATTGTATTTTGCGGATAATACACATAGCGCTTGTCTTTGGCATATTCAGTGCCGGTACAAACTTGAAAAGACTCAAAATCAACATCTATCTCATCACATATAAAATCGCCCACAATATAGCCCCAATAGATATGTCCGTTGATGTTGGTATATCCTTCAACTGACTCTCCATCTTCAACAGGAAGCCAAACACCATTATCTGTAATTGTGTCGCTGCGATATGTGCATCCCGCGAATAGCGTGATTGCAATGCAGAATAAGACAGTGCATCTAATGAAAGCGGCAAGCTTGATCACACCATCACCGTCGGCGCAGAAGCGATGACGGGAGACACCTGTTATTATTTTAGTTTGTTCGAGAGGCATAACTGTCAAATCGGAATAAGAGCCTATCGCAAAGTTAATAATAATATTTGATATTGGGGCGGTTTGAGTGCATAAAAATCGCTGTTACATGCTGACTCATGGTGATTTATGAATAAAAAGATATTGGATGTGACAACTCATCCTTGGTTGTCCGTGGCTTCTGCGTTCGTTGGTTTTTCGCTACGAAGTTACGGCGGGCGGTAACGCCGGCAATCGACCGCCTCCGGCTTGGCTGCGTGAAAAAATGCGGCAGCCTTCCGCGATTTGTGCCAAATCGGGTATTCCGTATTTTTTCGCTTGCCACGTTTGCCTTGCGCCCCCTGATGCCCTCCGTCTGTCTTGTATCGAAAAAATCCCCCGGACGCGAGAAGCCGCAAGGCTTCAAACAAAAGGGAGAAAAACAAAAACAATTCTCAAACATCTAAAAACTCTCAATTATGGAAGCGACAGCAATTCAGACCACCGCAAACGAGAACATCAACGCCACCGCCAACGTGCAGGAGGCAGTCATCGCCCTCTCCCTCATTCAGCCGAGCGGCTTCAACCCACGCAAGCAGTTCGACGAACAGAGCCTCACCGAGCTTGCCGACTCTATCCGCCGTCAGGGTGTGCTTCAGGCAATCGGCGTGCGCCCCATAGCCGACACCGACCGCTATGAAATCGTGTATGGAGAGCGCAGATACCGCGCATCCCTCATAGCCGAGAGGGAGAACATAAAGGCGGTAGTGTATGACGCCCTTTCTGACAAGGAAGCCGAGGAACTTGCCGTCACCGAGAACCTGCAACGGCAGGACATCACCCCTATGGAGGAAGCCGAGGCATACCAGCGTCTGCTCAACAGCGGACAGCATGACGTTCATTCCCTCGCCGTGCAGTTCGGCAAGAGCGAGACATATATCCGCACCCGACTGAAATTCAACTCTCTCATTCCCGAAATCGCCCGACTGCTTGAAACGGACGAAATCACCGTCAGCGTGGCAAGCGAGATATGCCGCTACGGAGAGGAAATTCAGAGGGAGGTATATGACACCCATCTCAAAGAGGGTGAGCATTACAATAGTTGGAGAGGCCTGTCGGCTTCAAAAGTTGCCATGCTCATAGAGCGTGACTTTACCACCGACCTAAGCCGTTACAGCTTCGACAAGACGGAGTGTGCCGTCTGCCCACACAATACCATAAATCTCCTGCTTTTCAGCGAGGACACCGAGGGGAAATGTGCCAACTGCCCCTGCCTAAAGGCAAAGCATACCGACTGGCTCACTGCAACAGCCTTGAACCTGCTCGGCGAATATCCGTCTGCCAACTTCTGCCACACCGAGTATGACGTGAACGAGGTAGTAAATGCAAGGCTCACCGGGATAGGGCATGAGGTGGAGGCGTTGTCGGGCTATCCGACCAATTACCCCACCGAGCCACACGCACCCAAGCGTGAACGCTACGAGACCGAGGAAGAATATGCCGAGGCGTTGCAGAAGCATGAAGCCGACATAATCAACCATAGGGAAAAGTGCGACCAACTCCAAGCCAAGGCAGACGCAGGGGAAATCACCCTATACATCCGTATCGGACGCAACGATGTTACCCTTTGTTACGTTGCCGTGCCCGTCAAATTGCGTGAGGGCAGCACCGAGCCGGAAGCCGAAATCGCCAAGTTGGAGGAAAAGGACAAGCGGAACAAGGAAATATCGGTTGAAAAGACAATCGAGGACACCAAGAAGCAAATCCTCAAAGCCGACATCACGCAGTCCAAGTTCACGCAGGACGAGGACAAGATGATATATTTCTTCCTGCTGTCATCGCTACGCAAGGAGCATTACGAGGTCGTGGGTCTTGCTGACCGAAATTCATATTATGGTCTTACCGATAGCGAGAAAATGACGGTAATCTCCAATCTCAACGCCCAACGCAAGGCGATTATCCGCAGGGATTTTCTGATAGATAATTTCAAGAACGCATCACGCAACAACGCCATAGCCGACCTACTGCTGGCATTTGCCAAGAAACATATGCCGGACGAACTCGCCATCATAGAGGCTGAGTACAACGAGATTTACGAGAAACGCCACAAGCGGCTTGAAGAGCGTATCGCCAACCTTGCGGAGAAGATACCGCACGATGCCGCCGAGGAAGCCGAGCCAAAGGAAGCCGCTGAGCCGGAGGAAGCGGCGGTAACGGAAGATGCGACTTCCACCGATGAAGCCGACACCAAGACTATTCCTACCGAAGCGGAAGAAGTATCCACGGCAGACATCATCGAGGCAGAGACCGAAACCGAGCCGGAACAATACGAACCCACGGAAGAAGAAGCCGAGGCGATACTGACCGAGGAAGAAAGACATTGCGAAGAAGCTGTCGCATAATCTGAGCCTATGTTTGAGTTGCCGCCCTGTGCCGAGAGAGGCACGGGGCGGCTTTTGCTCGTCACCTCCCAAAAGCCGCTGATTGGGAAAATGGATTAATCAATTATAAAAGATATGTAAGCTACACCTGATAATTGGAGTTTATATGGAGCTTTATCTTATTTCAAATTCGACATAGGCGGTGTCTTGCTTCTCCTTATTATCAAGGCTGAATGTCTTTGCCAACCGATATATGCCTGATCCTAAATTCTTTCCATAAAACCACGGCTTAACTACATCATTGCAGGTAGAGGATGCTTCGAGAATATATGCAATCATATTGAATACAATCTCACAACGACCGTCATTCATGTATTGTGTATCTATCGGAAGTTCTTTCCATAGACCATTCTCTTTACGCTGGATCTCAAACCATTCTCCGAAAAGAACTCGTGAATCGGTATTGTTGCGCCACTCAACATTAAGGGAATCTATCGGAAACGTCACACCATCGGCATTTAACACAGTCATGGTTACACCCGGTGCAGTTGAATAGCTTTTCTGAAGCATCGGTTCTATGATTGGCTTCAACTCCTTCATGCCGATATGCCAATATACGGAATCTGTGGAATTTACCTTGATAGTTAGAGGGTGAAAGCCCACATAGCTGATATTTATGTTGTCTCCATTGTTAACACGGATTGAAAAAGTCCCATCACCTTTAGATAATGTGGCGTTTCCGGTAGTTAGGTCTTTTACAACAGTCTGATTTAATGGAGATTCATCTTTGGAATTATAAATTAGTCCATTCAACTCAAAGATTTCAGTATGCGCATTTCCATCATGGTCAATATAATACCATGAATCGCTGATCCATCTCCAGTATTCACCCTCTGGTTCTCGCTTTCCTTTGTCAGTAACCTTGGCATAGCCATTCTCGAAAGGAAATGCGAAGGCAAAACGGGGTTCTATCACCACATTGCCGAGGCTGTCAGCGAACCCTATCTTTCCATCTTCGCTGACTATTCTCTGCAAACCCTCGCAAAAGTAATCATCACCATTATCAAACTGATATACCGAAAACGACTTTCTGCCCCCGCAGGCAGACAACGTACTAACTACGAAAACAAATGATAGGACTGCCAGTCCAATCATATTTCTATATCGAGTCTCAGGCTTTTTCATATTCTTTATAATATAGATGTTATAATACTTTGATTTATAAGGGGGGCTAAAGGTTTATTTACAGCAGCTCCCGACATTTCACACGCCGGGAGCCGCATATAGTATGATTAGCTGTTTATATCTCAAACTTGCTGAACCTACGCATCACTACAAATCTTTCATTTAGCTTCGAAATGCAGATAATACTTTTCCAAACCGTATTCTTCATCAGGAAGCTTATGCAAGAGAAGGAGACGTGTGGTCTTGTTTTCCCAGAATTTTAGAGCCTCTACATCTTCCGACGGCAGACATTTGAACAATCCCGTTTTTCCGGTGGCATTCTGTGCCTGTCCGATGTTGTCAGCCATCAGTTTTATCAAGGCTTCCTGTTGATATGAATATAACTTTTCATCAGACAAACCATCCTTGTTCCATACATAAATATCCGCATACCGTGTCCCGTTGGTTTCCTGAGTGTGTGCCGCCTGATATTCATATCTCTTGTCAAGGAGACAAAAAATACCGGAGGTGGTTGGATTGGCGAGCACGACACTTCCCTCAACCCAGTCATAGCAAAGGAAGTCTCGCTCATATAGATATGTGGTGAGAGATGTCGAATAAATAACTTCGCCGCCGCGATAGCCTTTAAGTTGATTCTTTATCTCTCCACTTCTGAAAAAATGGGTACTCCATTGGGAGGAGAAATGTTCTTCGGTTGAGGTTGCGGTATTCTGGCTCTCATACACTCTTACTGTGTTAGGGAACCCATCCGCACACCACACGATTGAATCGTAAGGCTGGGTAAATTCCGGGAATCCGAGAACCTGATGACGGTCGTAAAAATCGGTAATCTGGTAGGTGATGTTATCGAAAGGCGCAGGTGCTCCAAAATCCTCATTCATAAATGGCATTAACGCGCCCTGTGTAAGCTTGAACTTGTATTTGTCGGGGACCTCACCGGTCTTGTAAATCACAAACTCCAGTTTCTGAAGCCCTTTCTTATAGACGTTAGCAAGTATGAGGGCATATCTCAGTTCTTCCCCCGGCGACATGGCGTGTGTGATGTAGTTGAACTCATCCTTTGGGATAACATCCTTGAACAATGGTCCATTATGGTCATTGCTGACAAGGCGAATTTTATCGGTCAGTGGGGAAATGATGTATGAATATGTCGCCATATATGGCACTCTCTGATATTCCGTCCAATTAGGGTCTGCTTTATCAAGTATGTCCTCCAGCCATATACGCGCCGCGTCGTATGAGGGGGCTGAATCCCCAAAATCGTATGTGATCGTACCATCTTCATCCACGTTATAGCCGGAAGATATGGAATACTTGTTGATCGGACACCCCTCATGGTATTTAATATCGGCTTCAGACTGTATATTGTCTTCAACCGGCAAATCCGGCTCAGCCACAAGTTTGTCGGATATTATTCTCACCAGTTCATAGTGTCTGTCAGAACCGTCTGCCGGAGGATTAGCTATGATTGTGCGCTTTACACGCAGTTCATACTCATGGCCTCTTTCGTATGAAAATCCTTGAACACCGTTGAATGACAGCTTTTGCCATTCCCATGGATTGTCGTCGGTTCTTACCAACATGCACTCTCCCGGTTCATCTGCCATACCGTACATTAGTCCGGTTTCGCTTGAAACGAACATGTTGATTTCTTTTACGCTGTCTTTCGGCTCGTCATCGCTGCAAGCTACCAATAATATGGCAACAAGGCTAATCCATAAAAGATTTAATAATTTATTCATAGAATATTGTGGTTTATTTATTTCTATTTCAATATTGCACTTTCACTTTCCACTCGCTCATATTTCGGTGACTTGTTGGTTTTCTTGCCATAGTCGAAGCTATATACCACCTTCAGGGTCGCATATTTGTTGTATTGACGATTCCAGTTGGTCTGCGAGAATGTGTAAGCCGGCGTTGATAGTTCATCTACAATATTGTTCTTCATAAGGAACAAATTGTTGGCATTTGCCTCAATCGCCCAATTGCCATGATTCCACATTGCGGACAACTGGTATCCCCAATATGTCTTTCTGCGTAGCTGGCAATCAACCAAATCTTTTGTCGGTGTAGATATCATGGCTCCGAGGGAAAAATCACCGACGTAGTAATTCACCATCGCCCTACCGCTGAACGATGTCAGGTTTTGATGTTCCACTCCGCCACGGACAAGCTGCTCATTCCATTGTCCGGATACGTTGATGTTAAGAGCATTGGAAGGCTTGTAAGTCAATGACACATCCGCGCCCGGCCGATGATAGGCACAGTCATCACGGAATGTACTTATAAGGTTTCCTCCACGTATATAATAATCAGAAACTATGGCATGATTCTGATAATAGTACGACACCCCTGCCTGCAATGCGATCTTATTGAGATTCAAATTGTAACTGAAGCGAGGACTCAACAGGATTGAGTTATCCATATCCGGATTACCTTTCAGTATTATTATCGGGTCAATCTGCTGTTCGACGTTGTTGATAGTGTTTATCTTCGGATATGTATTACCTAACGCGAAAGCGAACTGAAGTTGCTGCGTCCTGTCTATCATATATGCCATTCTTGCCTGAAGACGAGGGGTAAGATGATTTATTGATTTCATTCCTTTAAGCCTGTATGTAAGAAATGACAGACCCGGATTGATGTCATAGAAGAATCTGCCAAGTCTTTGGGAATAATCCACAAACAGGATTGTTTCCGAGGAACGTAGATTTTGGTTGTAAATTGAACTGCCGGAATAGTCTGAATCACTTATTCTCAAAAATTCGTAGAGAATGAAGGCAAGCCTATTGCGGTGGTTGAATGACATCGAGTAGTTGGCGTTCAGTTTGGTGTAATAATAATCTTCCTTGACCAGTGATCTGTAAGATGCATCACCTTCGTCATACCTACGGTTATAATCATTCCGTGAGTAATATCCGTCCACAACATAATCAAGTGTTCTTGTTTCAGAAAACGTGTGCAATCCATATAAATACAAGCTTGGGCGCATTGTCTTATTCTTGCTGTAAAGATTAAGGTTGCTACCACTATTTGAAGCGGCATCGGCCATCCAATAATTTACAATGCCGTTGCCAACATCGTTTTTCCTGTCATTCCATGCCATACCACCGCGAAGCATCCAGATATATTTCTTGCCACGATTGCTGATTGAGGCCTGCACATATTCTTCCGACTCGCGGTTACCGGCACTGCTGTAGGAGTTACTTCTGCTTAATAATCCTTTGGGAAAGTTGAATGTTTCTTTTTCATGTAATGATGATTTAGGATTTTCCAATGCGTATCCGGCCCATAGGTTTATGCTTTTTGTTCCTGTTACGAATTTGGAAATCAGATTATAATCACCATAAAGATAGCCGACGCCCTGCGTGGCATCAAGCTGTGTATATCCACCGTTATCGAGTGTCTTGAGTATAAAATTGATTGCCGCAGCGTCCTTGGCGTATTTGCCTGTCGGGATGTCAAAATATTCCACTCTTGCAATGTCTTTAGGCCTCAGCGACTGCACTTCGCGGAAATCAACTTCACGACCGTCTATGTATATGGCTGCTGCTCCGGCAGGAGTGGATACACTGCCGGTAGAACGGTCAACTACTATCCCCGGAATCATCAGGTTACTCAACAAATCGTATCCTGTAACAGCGTGTTTCCGCTGCTCTTTGGTGGGAACAGCGAGAATGTGATCATCATCACGGGTAAGATACGAAGCGGTGACTACCACCTCGTCAAGCGACTGCGGTTTTATGGTATCTATCGCTTCCTGTGCATTTGTCGAAAAAGCAATGCCCGTGATTATTGAGGATATAATTAGTTCCTTTTTCATTTTCTAAGGGAGATTGAGATTAACAGCTCGCGACCGCGCAGCCAGCGCTGCGACTCAAAGGATGTGAGCTGGTTGTAAGTTGTGTAGTTGTAGCTTTTTTCGTTGAAGATGTTGTTGAGCATTGCCGACAGTTCGACACGCTTCGACATCTTGAACACAATTTTGGTGTCGAGCATGAACACGTTTTTATAGGTTCCGGCTGCAAGTTCGTTGCGGTAATGCTCGCCTGAGATGCGCCATTCCCATTTACTGTGAGGCATCACATTGATGAGCAATGAATTTTCAAGGCTTCCGAGCCATGAGTTCTTGACCAGGTTCATCGTCATTCGGCTCGATGAGAAATCTATATTGTAGTCAAATGAGAGCCAACGCAATGGCGAGCCATTGATTTTGCCACCGACCGACCATGATGTGCCGACATTGTTGATTGTTTTGTTCTCCGATATGAGGTGCGACTCGTTGCGGCTGAAAGAGCCGTTGACATTCATACTTCCGCGCATAAAGTCAAGTGTCTTGCCTATGTTTCCGCTTGCCATTAGCATTTGTCCGTCGTTTTTGGCATCGGTGTAAGAATAGACCACATAGTCGCCATATAGCTGCTGTGCCATAGTATATGGCATATGTGACCACGATTGCAACACCATTGCATTTGCAAACACTCCTTTTCGGGTATGTTTATAGGAGATGTTTGCCGACACTCTTTGCGATGTCGTATTATAGAAATTATCAACTCCCTGCCGGAATGAGCGGTAGTTGGTCATTATCAATCCGGGCTGGATAAGGTTGAGATTCATCGGTGAACGGCCGGTGCCGCCACGCAGGGAGAATGAGAAGCGGTTGTTCGGTTTCCAGTTCATATACAGCGATGGCGAGAAATAGACCTCCGAACGGTTGACAAGAGCCTTGTCGAATGTATAGTGCGCGAAACTCACAGGTGCGTCAAGTGAGAAATTCACTCGCTTTATCCAATACTCGAATTTCGGCGTGGCATATACTGTGAGATAGTTTGTATTCAATACATTCTCGGTTTCGCCGGGGATTGCTTCGGGCAACTCAGGCAGCTCGGTGTTGAGCGAACGGAGATAACCTTTCACGCCTCCTTCAAGACTTACGGTTATTCCCCTGATTGAGAAAGCGTAAGCCGCGCTTTCCTGGGTATAGAAGGCATGGTTGGCGATATGCTGGCGCAGATTGCCTTTGTTGATTGACACATTGAGAGTTTGTGGAAGTGACTCCCATTCGTTGTTGCTTTGGAATGTAACAAGATGTTTTCCTTTGAACCGCTTTATCATCTTGAATTTGTTGGCAACGTAATGATCGGGCAGCGATGCCGACTGGTCGTTGGGTAACGAGCCGGTGACTCCGAGGCGCACATCATCCCAGTCGATGTTGGTTGACAGGGTGTTGTTGATGAATGTGGTCTTTTGATTCACCTCATATATGAATTTACCGGAAAGGGAGTGAGAACGGTCGCGGCCGTCACGGTTTTCAGTCATCACCCTGTCGCCGCTTTCAAGGAAGTAGGTAGTAATGTTCGCCGCCTGTGCCGTAGTGCGGTTGAATGAGTAGTCAATCTGCGCCTTGAATTCGCCGTTTTTCAGTTTCCAAAGATTGTTTGTTGATATCAATGCCGAGCGATTGAAAAGAGTATGCTTGTCGCTCAACGATGGCACACCGGGCAGCGATACACCCACATATCGGCTCAATCCTGTTTCCCGGCGCGAGGCAAAGAAGTCGGTGGCGTTGGCCGACAAATCCTCGCCTATATTGTTTGTCTTGAAGGTGGTTATATTCTGGAAGCCGGGCATCACGGCCATTGCGAACAATTCGCCATCCCATATCGCGCCCACTGGCTGCCATGCGTAGCCACCTCCGGCATCGCCGTGGAAGCTCCATGTGGCTTTTGCCTTGTTCTTCAGTTTGAGATTTATCGCCGCCTTGTCGGAGAAACTGATACCCGACAACACCTGCATCGGCTGATGGTTTTCCATTACCTCCACGGCTCCCACATCATCATGGTTTATGCCGTTGGTGGCGATTCCGTATTTGCCGCCCAACAGGTCGGAACCCTCGATATAGAACTTGTTTATGTCCTCACCCTGATACTGTATCTTGCCGCTGTTGCTCACGTCAATACCGGGCATACGGCGTAGCACATCGCCGATGCTTCGATCCTGTGCCTGAGCGAAACTACCGACATTATAGGTTATAGTGTCGCCCTGCTCACGGATACGGTCGGCTTTCACGGCCACTTCCTTAAGCATGGTAGCCGAGGGCTTCATCACAATTGTCACAGGGAGCTGCACACTGTCGAGCGTTACCGTCTGCTTTGCGAAACTCATCATCGACACATCGAGAGTGAATCCCTTGATAGAAGGAGTAGATATTGCAAACTCGCCCTTTGCGTTAGTCGTGCCGTATTTCTTAATCTTCCCCTCGGCATTACGCAGAATCACCGATGCTCCGATCAACGGCTCATTCGTACCTTCCTCCACGACTAAGCCCGACACACTTATCTGCGCCACACAATTCAGCGCAGCGAAAATAAGCATCAATATCAGTGTCAACTGTTTCATAAGTCGTGGGGATAGTCACGTTCCTCTTTATCATACATCACGGGCTTTGGTTTTTCGTTTGCCGTAGCAGATCCGACGCCGTAAGCTGCTTGTATTTTGGCTGCAAAATTTGAGTGTTTGTATCGCCACCAATTATTAAAGAATTTGTCGCGTGAGACAGTTGAATAACCACTTCGATCATCGTATGTGAAGATGCCCACTTCGGAGTCCGGGTTTTGTAAGAGTCCGGTAGCTTCAAAAATGTAATCACTGTTTGCATCATGTGCTTCAAGAATCAAGCCCGGCAACCCGCAGAGTTTCCACGGACCATCCTGTACCGGTATCTCCGGGGCGAACCATGCAGTCCACGTCCTACCGCGGTAATTGGCTGTTGCCTCGACACATTCATATCCAAGCACGGTCTTTGTGCTGTCTCCTATTTCCCATTCTGGTCTTTCCCAATCCTCAGAATATTGCCAGTGTTCCATATCGAAATAGCAACGCTCAGTTACTTTTCCTTCGGGTATGTTTTTATAAATATATGACCAGTAATGACCGGATGGTAGCTGCGTATCATCTCGCTTGTCACTCATAATTCTTGCTTGTTCCATCGCCCAGAAAGTAGCCTTGTCACACGTCATTATAGAATCCTGCCAAAGTTTCTTGACTCCGCAGAAAATAGATCTGTTTTTGCTTATGCGAAGCATCACCGGATCCTTGAAAAATCCTTTGTTATGGTTAGTGGAATCATGATATTCTATCCTGTCATAATGAACCTCCAATATTGCGGGTTCCGGATCTTTCACATAGTCGTTGGCGAAAGCTGTTATAGTCACAAAGAGGGCCAGTATGTAAATAAGCCGTTTCATATTCATTCGTGATAATCGGTTTCAAGGAAATCTATTTTTGCTTCTTCCCCATTTTTGATATAGTCTTTGCCGAAGTTTAGACCTGTTGCCGCAGAATTTATAGAGCTGCTGTGATCCTGATAATTGCGCAGTTGCCTAAGCATCTCTATACGCGACATCTTGTCATACTGCCGATAAGGATAAATCGGATATATCTCTTGATTTGAAGCCTCCAAGCCCGTTGCCACGAAACTGTGCTGACCTGTTGACTCTGACGCTTCAAGTATCAGTCCGGGTAATCCGGTTAGCTTCCACGGACCTTCCTGCAACGGAATTTCCGGTGTGAACCATGCTGTCCAATGCCTGCCGTGGTAATCCGCCGTCGCTATGGTACACTCATAACCAAGCACTGTTTTAGTGGAATCTCCGATTTCCCATTGTATTTCGCCAAGAGGCTCTGTGTAATAGCCTTGTTCAAGCGAACCGGCTTTATCATATACAGTCATTTCATTGTCCGGATTTGAGCGGAAAACGTATAGAAAAGTTTGATATACCACCGAACTCATTGCGCTCCCATCCTTTGTCTCCATATATCGTTTTATAGCATCGTTAAAAAGTTCTTTCTCAACAACACGTCCCTGTGGCGTTGACTGTAATGAATCCTTGAACTCTGTTTTCGGACTATAAAACTTTGACTGCTCTTTATTTGCGAGAAGCTCAAACGGTATCTCTCGTTTTATTATTCCGTCAGAGCCACGCACAAAAGTTTCGTTATAAATATAACCCACTTTTATTTCAGCACGGGGATACTCCTTCTTCTTCGCAGACGCACTGATGAAGGCTGTCAATAGAAATATGAATATGATAAGTTTGGTTTTCATTTACTTATTGTTCGGGCTTTGTATTTATAGAATGTGGTTGTTTGATTGGGGACAAGCACCGGGTCGTGAGTTGAACATTGTACCCACAATTCTGTTGGTGTGAGTTTCTTGATAAGCCAATAGCCATCCATTGCGTTACCGGCTGTCTGAATGACCGCGAAATTCTCGGTCGTGAAAGTCCATTGAAAATATCTTACATTCTCTTTCACGGTTTCATCTTTCAGAGAGCCGACGGCACACCAGCCATTCCCTTTAAGGTCGAAATAATATATGACCGTTCTATCCTCAATGACTTGCTCGTAGCCGAGTCCGTAATCGGCATAGACTTCAACCCACTCTTTACCTGTCAGCATTGACAGGGTGTTTTCCTGACCTTCGTCAAGATAGCCCGTGCGCCCTTCGCATGACGAAAGGCACATAAGCAATATGGTAAGAAGCGGAAATACTATCGCCTTCATTCTGAAATTGTGACGGACAGCGTTCCGTCGCCGACAAGGTTTTTGCCTTTGAGTGACATTGACTGATTACCTTCTTCAGTGTTTATCCGATAAAAGGAAGCGTGGCAGGGAGATTGCACTCCGGCTACAATGACCGTGCCTGCATCTGACTCGTAAGAGATACCGAATGAAAGTTGGAATAGATAGAACTTGGAAAGACTGTTAGCAGATACAGTCATTGTCATTGATTCGGGAGCATAGAAATACCGGGGCTCCAACTGTGTGCCGTCAAAAAGCAATTGAACG
Source organism: Muribaculum sp. (assembly GCA_009775095.1). Classification (GTDB taxonomy): domain Bacteria; phylum Bacteroidota; class Bacteroidia; order Bacteroidales; family Muribaculaceae; genus Muribaculum. The sequence goes on along the minus strand of VSOZ01000003.1, from coordinate 152,829 downwards.
AAGTTGGCACCGCTTCTTGATTGTGTGAAAGCCTTATTTATCTCAATCTTATTATCGCCATTAATCTTAATGAGATAATCGGAGGAATAAGTGGAATACAATATAGCAGTGGCAACACCGGATTGCTTGATTGAGGACAGCAGCCCGTTCACACTCTCCATCTCGCGCATGAAAATGTCGCGGTTGACTGCACTGACAGCCAGCAGTTCCTCCCTATTTCGGTTGAGAACATAGTCGGAAGCCGTTATCTTCTTGTCGGGATTTATGACAAACTTGCCCGTGGCATTGTCAACATCCACGAACTGAGCCATTATCTGAGCATCCGTTTCGTATGCCCTGATTTGCGACGGCTCATTGAAAACCGTATTGTCATCACTGCACGCTGTCATTGCAGCGGCGATGGTAAGAATGGAGAAGAATTTAGAAGCGTACATAAATTTTTGAGAGAAAATTTGAAAGATATTTTATGATCTACATTTTGGGGAAAGTCTGTGAAATCTGCTCAGCGGCGCGCGTTATTGCTCCTTTGATGTCGGCGGAACTACTGAAGCCCAATGTTGAGTATGCACCTCGACATAAGGCGACGGGGCGACCAGAAAGAAAGTCGATGAAGTTAACCGTCACCACAGTTTCCTCCGTCTGTATGTTGACACCGTATTTCACGATTAGAAGTTTCGACTGTTGCTCCTGGGTGAGTTCATAAAGACGCATATCGCTGACAAGCTGAAGCCGCGAGGCTTCGACGGCATCAAAAAGCATGATCTCATACTCCATGAGTTGCGCGGGAATATGGTATGTGTCGTTGTTGATAACGGACGCATACCTGTATTTAGACAGATCGACATTTTGCGACACAACGCTTTTAGAGGTTGTGCAGGAAGTTATTGCCATAGACAACACACATACGAGCACAAACGAATATATCTTTTTGGCAATCGCATTCATATTACGTTTCATATGTATTGAAGGTTTAATATCATAGAGGCTGTAAGGTACATGTGATTCTACAACCATTGGATGTATCAGTGAGAATCATCCTATACCTTTCCATCGGGAGAGTTCTTCCGGACATTGTAGCTTGGGGCCAGTTGTAACCGAACCAATGGTCAAACATATACATATATCCTGCATCTCCACTCATTGTGTACTCGAATGCCACAAGTTCTTCATTATGATTGCCGTGGAGAGCCATGTGCATCGAAAATATCCCGGTCTCGCTTCGAGATATGTCGAATACGCCTTCGCCTACTGTGAGCCGGTGATTATCAAGCTTACTCTGATACATGATTAATATGGGTTTGGTGTTTTCAGCATCCCTGACAAACCTTATTTCTCTGCCTATATCGAAATATTCATTCGTATTTTTACCTTCTATTTCATCGATACGGAATGACATGTAGAAATCCTCGACCGTGATGTTGAGTGTCACCGAGCTCCCTGCGATCACATCCTTTATTGTCAAGTAAGACTGTCCGGTGGCTGCCGGATTAATGAGAAGATTCTTTGTTTCGATATCAATGCTATATTTCCCCAATATCTCAGGATTGCTGGCAGAAAGTTCATATACGCCGCCACCGTCAACAAATGAGATGTTTGTGCCCACACCCAGACGGATTGAATACTCTTGGTTGGCGAATCTGATTGGTTCAGGCGTTGGCTCGTTGTCATTATTACTACAGGAGCAGATTAACAAAGTCTGCAATAACGCCAAAAAGTATAGTCCTAATCTATTCATAATTGTTTGTTTTTGATTTCTTGATTGATTGAATTGCAGAAGGATCGCAGCAGTGCGGTGCGGTCTGAGTTTCATTTCTTGCTGTATTATATGTATAAGACTTGCCGACAATGGATTTGTTACAGTCTCAATGAGCAAAGTTCGTCATTATCGCCAAAACAATTCTCAACCTATGTTGAGGATTCTTGTTTTTAACTATTCCACGCTGCTTTTTTAACATTTCTCCGCAACCGGCTCAGATGCGTGGGTGTGATGTTGAGATATGAGGCTATGTCCTTCAATGGGAAAATGGCGAACATATCCGGGTGTTTCTCGACCAGTTCGTCAAACCGCTCCTGCGGTGTCTTGCAGTACATAGAAAGGTAGCGTGTGTAAACAGTGGAAAACAATGCCTCGGTGGAGTGCATGACAACGTCTTTCAGCTTTAAGTCTGTCTGCATCCGTCGCGCCACTTCCTTTGTCGGGAAACAATATATGTCGCAAGGGCTTACCGCTATTATCGAGACTATTGACGGGGAGTCATAGAGGCATTGCGGGAAATCCACCACAAACTCGCCTTCAAATTCCAATCCTACTACATGCTCCTTGCCGGCGGCAGAGAAAGCTACATATTTAAGCGTGCCTGACTTTATATAACCTATGTATTTCGACACCTCTCCAATACGCAGAAACTCCTCTCCTCGTTTATAGTGTCTGAGCTGACCCTCGCTTACACACAGGTCGCGCCAGAAATCAGGGTTGATATGATTGATGTATGTATTGAAATCTTCTGACATAACATAATATCTGCGCCGGCCTGAACAGACAAGTATTAATAGAAAAAGCGCAGGCCAACTATGCCACGTCTAAACTGATGGTCGTAGGAAACCTTTGATGCAGATGTAACAATAGCAGCCCACGCGGTATGCGTGAGAACCACTATGCCATCTCTTGCATCGTTGAAAATTTCCTACGTTTTCAGTTTACAAGATGAGCATAACGCTTCTTTTTTCAAAAATGTCATGGATAGGCTTGCGCATATCCAATAGCAAAGTTAATCATAAAATTTGGGATTTAGGCTATTATAGGGCGATAAATCGCATCGGCACAGTGTATTTTGATTCTTTTATTGGAAACTGGGAGTCGCTGGCCGTGATGGACGGAGCGTCCGCGGGTGCGCGATAGCGTGACCACCGACACAACCTTACCCTCACCGCCGGCTCCTAATATCCTTTGGAAACTTAGCGATAAACCGTGTCAGTGGCATAGCCCCACAGTCACGGCTAATCACTTTTGTCGATAGCCGGTTGCCCGACTGATTCCGTGTCTCAATGACACCGATTCAGCATCGGGCAGACTGTCTCAAGATGGAATATCCGGCATAAAGCCGAAACCGGCGACAACGCCAAAGCAAAGCGAGGGCAAGCCTTCGCCTAACTCTCGCGTTATCGCCGGTCTATGAAAATCCGTTTGAAAATGCTGATTGTTGCCGGATCAAGGCTGATGCTTTGACCCGGCCGAGATGCTGTGGATGATTTCTTTACCTTGAAGTAATTTGAGTTCTTGGCATGGATGCGTTTTCCCGTGCGAAGCTACTGCGTCCGGGAGGAACGTCAAGTGACGCTGCGCTTGTGGTCGGCGGCTACGCTCATGAGCCTCCGCAAATTATTTTCGTGCCTCAAACAATTTGGGTATCCCTCCCTTGCCGCTGACTACACACTTGCCTAATCCTCCCTAATGGCCGCAGTGAGGACCGCACGAAAAACGGCCTTCCCTGCCGAAGAAGCTCTCGGAGCTTCAACAAAAGGGATAAAAACAAAAACGCTCAAACATATAATTTGCAAATATGGACTATCAAGACGCAACAGCGATACTTAATCGCAATTCGGGTGTGTTCGACATAATCACGCCCCACGGCAAGGAACGCAGACGCCTTTTCCTCTCGGCACAGGGCAACATCTGCGAGTTCGCCAGACGCTCAAAGACCAAAGGCTACCCAATCGACATCGAAATCATCGAGGGTTGGAGCGACTTGACAAGGGTTGTTCGTTCCGAAACTGATATTGTAGCCAAGTTCAGACGCTACGCATCGCGAGCTACCTTCCCCTCACAGTTCATTCGCAAGTGCCTTGAAGCCGACCCGACCAAAAGTTGCTACGAGAACCGCCTCACCACGGGAACGAGGATTGACGGAGAGATAATATCGCTCAAAGCGATTGAGAGGTACGCCCCTTATGCGGTGCAGGAGTTCAGGAAAGCACTCAAAGAAAGGCACGACTATAATTCACATCGGTTTGACTTCCGAGGCTATGACGGCTCACTATGGCTGAAAGTCGTGGAAAAAGACAACGGCTATTACAAGGCTGGCGACATTGCAGCAGGCTTCAGTAAGGAATACCGGGGATGCGGCAACGGCTATTACTATTCACTGATTGACGACGAGCATTTCATAGGCACAGACATAGACTGAATTATCAACCGCTCCCGACACTTCCTACCGATTGTAGGGGGCATAAATACAAACATTATGGTTACTACTGAAATCAATTACAAGGGCAAGGACTATACCTGCCGTATCGTTGAAAGCAACGAGGGAGAGCGACTTATAATCGGAGGTTTGACCCTCATGGACGCACTCATGCCTAATCCAATCACGGAGGGATGCAGCGGCTTCGCTGACAAGGAAGCGGAAAAGGTGGACGAGGAAATCTTCTTCTACACATCCGATGCCGACCTGCAACTCTCCGACAGCGAACTGACCGACATCCTCAAAGAAAGCAATCCCGAATGGTTTGAATGAAAATTGAGAAATGACACGCAGAGAACAAATCGAAGTCGCTGCCTCGGAGCGATACAAGGTCAGCGAGTTAAGAGTGCCCAATATGTTCTGCTTCATCGAGGGAGCGGAGTGGGCTGACAAAAATCAACCAGACCGCTGGCTCTCATTCAAGGAGAGAAAGCCGGATAAAGGACAACATATAATCCTTCGCATTGACAAGGCTGAAATGAATTTGGCATCACTGGAGATAATCAAGTTTGACCCTTTTGTTTTTCCCTCCGAGGTGGATGATAATGTGAAATGGTTTCCTATTCCAGAGTTATAAATGGTGGCAAGACATGTATGTCAAGCGTTCATGTCTTGTCCCCATTTTGGACGCGAGTCTATGAATATTGCTTCAGCAAGCGAATTGGGAATATTGCAGCCCGGCTGATTCCGTGTAGCCACACCGATTCCGCTTCGGGCAGATTATCATAAGAAGATACCCCTGGCATGAAGCCAAAAGCGGCGGCAACGCCAGAGCCAAGCGAGCGTGGCTTTCGCGTTGCCGCCTGTCAATGAATACAAATCCGAAACGATGGCAAAAGGCGGATCAAGGCTCCCGCTTTGACCCGGCAAGACTGATGTGAGGATATTTACTTCCCTTGAAGGTCTTGAGTTCTTGGCAGGGTGGCATTTTCCCGTGCGAAGCTACTGCGTCCGGGAGGAACGTCAAGCGACACTTCGTTTGAGGCCGGCGTCCGCACCCGTGAGCCTCCGCATTTTTTCTCCTTTTATTCCGAAAAAATGGGTATCCCGGTCTTGCCGCTGGCTTCACGCTTGCCTTATCCTCCCTAATGGCCGCAGTTGACGCTGCACGAAAAACGGCCTTCCCTGCCAAAGAAGCTCTCGGAGCTTCAACAAAAGGGATAAAAAACTCAAACATCAACAAAACAAACAAGGACTATGCACAACTTTATTTTTCAAGTGGACAGCAACCCTATTCCGAAAGAGAATTATCTGCGTGAGGATTGCATCAACGAGGGCGACATGGTATATTTCGACTATGCGGACGAACTTAGTGGAAATGAGCGAGAGGAAGCCATTGAATATCTTGTCGAAAAGGTGCTTCCGAAAGGTATGTTCTCGCTTAATCCCGATTACTCTATCACATATAATGGTGGCATAGAAGAATGGCGCAATACATATCACGACCTTATCACCACAACCGTCCGAAATATCACTCCCGAAAATATATTCGATATTATGGGGACTTACAAACTCCAAAAGGCTATCGTCAACCCTCTTGGCAAATCAACGCTCTTTGTAATTGACAACTGCGGCACTGATGCAACCGCAGAGCGTTCAGCCCATTTCATGTCAATGGTCGATAATTTGACAAAAGGGGAAAAACTATATATCGGCGGAGTGTGCGACTATCATTTTTAATCCCAACCATACAGCTATGCGAGTAAGACGAATGAACGTGGCAGAGGGAGAGCGAGTTAACATCGGACGTTTCCCCAATTTCCACCGCTCCGGCTCCGTTCGGGGCATGAAGCGGCTCTATTACGGCAAGGAGGCATTATTGGTGCGTTGTGGGGCATATATCTACAACGTAACCTCCGAGCCATCAATCTACTATCAGGCAAAACTCTAAAAACGATACGAATATGGAAGATTACAACGGTATAGCAATCTCAAAGAACGACAAGGAGTTTGTCGTGGCGTTTGACAACTTCGTCAACGGCAGGCTACAATCCGCAGCCAACACAGGCAAGGCTCTCGCCACCATACACCGCTACTTGCAGTCGCAGGCTTTCAAGGTGTGCGTGGCCTATATCCGTCAGCTTGCAATCAACTACCACAAGGGATATTACGATGAGCGCAATGAAATGGCGACTAAGAAAGCGGCGATGATGTATGACACGCTGATATACGGCAACGAAATCTATAACCCCGAATATAATGAATTAAAAAGCAGATGAATATGAACAGACTTATGACCCCAAAACTGGAGGAAGCGATAAACCGCTACCCCCTATATTCCCAAGACGGAAAGGGAAAGAACGCAGTGTGCATAGCGATATTTGCCATCGGAAACGTGAGATGGTTCATACTTGAAGGTAGCCGCGAGGACGATGACACCACGCTATTCGGCATAGTCGTGGGGCTTGCCGAGGATGAGTACGGCTATGTGTCACTGAACGAGCTTGCCGACCTTGAGATTGACTGCCGAAAACAAGGCTTCGGCATACTGCAAGTGGTGCAGATACCATACTTCGCACCGCAGCCCATAGGGAAGATTGCCGACAAACGGCTGCAAGACTTCCTTGAACGAATGGCAGGATGATATGAACTGTCAGCCGTGGCGTATGCGCTGCGGCTGACTTTACCGAAAATCCGGTCTGCCGCTTCCTTCGTAGAAGTGGCAGACATAAACGTGTACTGATATGATTTTACAAACCATAATCCAAGTTGCCATAAAATGCGGCTGGAGAGTTGAGGCAATAGTGAGGGTGGACGGCAGCATGACATTCGATTTCCGGCGGAGAACGGCAAGCGGTGTGCCGTTCCGATTCTCCACCGACATGACCGACAACAACCCGGCGACCCTTGTCGCCGACATCGTGTCATTTGTCGATGCCTTCCATCCGGCAATCTTCGCACGGGAATGGTGTCGCCTCGCCGAAGCCGGAGAGAACCGCAGAAGTCAGATCGCCGCCGACATGGACGGCATACGCTCCCATGCATGGCTTCTTGCCGTAGCAATTTCCGAAGCCTTCGGCAATCCGGAAAGCAACTCGCCGCCGTGGTACCTGCTGAACTGACCGGTCACTCTTACTTGTTACGGCGACGGCCACGCTTGACGGGAGGATTGTCGCGGATGATTATGAGGTCGCTTCCCTTGATAAGCCTGTGCCAGCCGTTTTCCGACCGTTGGTATGGGAGTATCGGGGGCGAGGACTTCATGTACTCGTATATCGTAGTGTGGCTTATACCGAGCAGCCTTTTGGCAGACATCACCGAATACAGCAGCTCCGGGACTATCTTTCTGAAATCAGGGAGCATGGCTCTGTTCCTCCCTCGGCTTGTCCGCGCTCCGGCGGTATTTCTCTATGAAAACTTCGGCAGCCTCCACCGCCATATCCGCAGCGATGCGGATATGATTCGGCCAAAAGGCCAGCCTGTTCTCAGGGGAAACCTCGTCCGCATGTCGGATGTCATGGAAGAACAGTGCCTCCGCAAGCTCATAGCGGCGTTTTTCCCAATCGACGGGATTCTGTGTCATTTCGTTTTCCATTTCTATAAATTTTTTTGAGTGTTTGTCCTGAATGTTTTTCCCCGCAGGGCAACGAAGTTGAATATCTCCTTGAAGCGGTCGTATATGCGCTCGTCGTACACATCGCGTATCTGATCCACTGTCAGATTGGTCGTGGCGTGGGTGAACTGATGGTGCCTGTTGTCATATCGGGACTGGAAGATGTACTGCATCACGTTCTCGAAGTTTCCGTACCTTCCGGTCGGCACAGTCTCGCTGCCAAGTTCGTCGAAAGCCTGCCTCGGACTTTCGATGTACTGCCTTATGCCCCTGTATCCTCCTCCTGAAGACTCATCTGCATAGTCGGCGCACACGTCAATCACGTTGGTTATCCGGAATGAGTACCTGTGGCCGTCAACTGGAGGGCGGACCATGCCGCAGAACTCGCGGATGATTCTGAGCATTGTGGATTTCCCGGTGCCTATGTCGCCCCAGAGCAGAAGCCCCTTGTCGGGATCGAGGTTCCCGGTGTAGTCCATGACCGCCCAATGCAGGATGTCGTTGTAAGCGGCCTTCAGTTCGTCCCTGATTGTGAAGCCAGGACACACTGAGAGTGCGCAGCGGACGAAAAGCTCCTTGTACTCGCTAATCCTCGATAAGTCCGCAGTCCGGCTTGACCGGTGTTCTGCGGCCTCTCTGATTCCCCTGACGGCTTCCGACGGGTCTATTTTCTTGGGATATGACATTTTGCTGTTCTCGGTTTAGTCGGGCGCGGGCCCAGTTGAAAAAATGATCCTTGCACTCCTGCGCGTCGGGATGATGCTTTTTCTTTATCCGGCACTCTGTGAAAAAATCGGCGAGCATCGCCTCCAGTTTTTCCACCCCGCAATGCAGGGCTGCCGCTATTTCGTTGATCGAGGCTTTGTCTTTTTGAAAAGAATCAAAAATTTCTTCCTCGTGCGCGTGGGAGAGAGAATTTTTATTTATATTATTCTCTATATGGTATATGTCCCCAAAAGTGTCCCCACTTGTGTCCGAGGGCGTGTCCCCGGAGGTGGGGAGGATATTGGGTCGGGGACTGCCGGCATCCCTGTCCTTCGCATAGAAGGAGAACTCCGGAATCTGCTCACGGGCAAGGATGGTATATAGCGTGGCGTTGCCAATATCCCTCCGTTCTATCCACCTTTGAGACTCCAGTATCTTCAGATAACGGCCCACCGTGTCCTTGTCCGCTCCTATCGCTGCCGCGAGCTTTCTGGTGGAGGCCACGAACTGGCCCGGCATTATGTCGATTGTCGTGCCCTTTATCGGGTAAGTGTCTGCCGACCGTTGGACGCGGAAAAGGATTTCCAGCCAGAGATGGACCATCCTGCTTTCGGAATAGAGCCATTCCACGTTGCGGAGATAATGCAGTACGGGTATCCATGATAGGTTCATTCCGGCTGTCTGTATTCGTTAAATATTAATCAGGAGGCATCATCGCGGCGGGAGGCTACGGCATCTGCGTCCTCGCAATACAGGTCTTTGGGAAACACCACGCATCCGGCGATACGCTCAATCTCGGTCTTGCAGAAAGACGGGATGCAGCAGCATCCGGCCTTCCAGTTGTAGAATGTCTTTCTCTTTATGCCCTCGCCACAGGCTCGCACGACAGCCGTGACGAAAAAGCGGTGGTCGGTCGGGGGCAGCGTGGCGAGATAGTCGTTGAGGCATCTGGAGTCAATCTCTTTGATCTGTTGGGTTGTCATAACTTTGTCTTTTAATATAAGGTGTATCAGGTCTTCCGTTTTTTTTCAAGGGATGGGAATCCGGCGCGTTCCCTGACATCATATAATGAAAGGTAATAACGCCTCCCGTTGCGTTTCGCTTTCAGGGTGCCGTCCCGTATGGAATCACGCACCCTCTGTTCCGAGCAGTGCATTATCTCGGCTGCCTCCCTGACTGTTATGGGACGGTCCGGCGGCTCCGGAACAGTGATTGTACGCTTTATTTCCTCAAGGGTGTTCTCGATCCTCGTGAGCCTCATCGTTATTCTCCGGTCTTCACTCATAATGGCATGTTTTTATGTCCTGTTAATTTTTCTTGTTAGCAATCATTAGTTATATTTAGAAAAATGATTATCTTTGCAATTAGAAATAATTAATCTAAATTAGTTGATTGTATTAACACTAACAAACATATCATGCGAAATGATTGTTTGGATTGTTATTATTGGAAATAACTAATCGGATTGATTAGAAAATATAAACATTCAGTTATGGAAGATATAAGAAAAAGGATAAGACAGGCTATGGAATGGCTGAAAGATAACCGGCTGTTCGCATCCAACCGTGCGATAGCGGAAAGGATGGGCTACAACCCAAGCGTGGTGTCGCAGGTGATAACGGGTAAATCCAACGTGTCGGAGCGTTTCGTGAAGAGCCTGTGCGGTGTATGCCCGACATTGAATTTCGGGTGGATATGGAGCGGCGAGGGCGAGATGCTGCTTGAAAGTCCCGGCAGGAAGCAGGAAACTGAAACAGGGGCGGCGTCGCCACCCCCTCAGTTGGACCGCTTCTCCTACATCCTTGCGGATATGGCGGAGATAATGCGCAACATGACATCAATGATGGTGCCCCTCAGCAACCGCATCGACAGGCTTGAGCAGAAGGTGGAGGTGCAGGCACGCGAGATTGAATCGCTGCGTGGCCAACTGGCAGGACGCGGCGACGCCGCCACTTCCCGGAGGAAATGACGGCGCCGCCTTTCGTGTGAGTATATGTGCAGATCTATTTCAGCTTGCCGAAGCCCTGTATTACGCTTGTCTGGAGCACCTGGGCGTATTTCTCGGTCATCGTCACGTTGGAGTGGGCGAGCATCTTGCTCACTGTCTCGATGCCGACGCCCTTTGTCAAGGCCCATGTCGCGAAGGTGTGGCGACCGACGTGCATGGTAAGGTTGATGTGCAGATTAGCCATTTTAGCAATCAGCTTCAGCTGGTCGTTGCACTTCTGGTTGCTCATCAGGTCAAGGTTGTAGTCATACTTCTTAAGTATGGCTATCGCCTTTGGCAGTAGGACTATCGTGTAGGGCATACCCGTTTTCATACGCTTGTCGCGTATGCAGTAGTCGTCTCCCTGCATGAACACGTCAGACTTCTTGATCTTGACGAGGTCGGAGTATGCAAGTCCCGTGTAGCATGAGAATATGAACATATCGCGCACCTTCTCCGTCATGCCGTAGAGTTCAAGAGCCTCCACCCGGTCGCGCTCCTCTTCTGTGAGGAACTTTATACCCTCCGACTTGCCGCGCGGTATCCTCATGCCGTCGTATGGGTTTGCCTCCAGCTTCTCAAACTGGATGGCCTCGATGATGTACGGCTTCAGCCGCTTGTGGTAGCCATGCACGGACGACTGAGCCGTAACGCGCTTGCGTATGAAGTCGTCCCAAAGGCGTATGTTCTTCGGCGTGAGGTCGCAGAAGAAACGGATAAGTCCGAACTCACGGAGGCAGTTGAGCATCACGAGGTGCTGTCGGCGTGTGGACTCGGTGACGGGGCGCATGTAGATACGCTCTTCGAGCCAGTCGAGGAAGCTCGCCGACGATCCCTGCACTTTTGTCTTCTTTACTTTTTTCAGGAGCGAGAGGTCATACTCGCCTTTCTTGGATGCGATGGTTGACATCTTTTCGTGAAGCCCGTCGTACACCCGGCGGATCTGCTCGTTCAGATGGTCGGCCTGCGGATGGTTCACCACCTCCCTGCCGCTCCACTGCTGCTTGAGGACTGCCACGCCTGTCGAGAGGCGGACACGCTCGCGATTGTACGACACCTCTATCTCCACGGTGCCGGGGTTGGCCGCCGAAGCCTTCTTGCGACGGTCGAAAATCACTTTGATCTGGGGTATTCCTGCCATAATTCAGTGTTATTAAAGGTGATACATTATCTTCAATCGGTTTGTGGTACACGGAAAAGCGTGTACCACACTGTTCGGAAAATGTACCACAAGTGTACCACACACTTGTCTAACGCCTTTTTCTGACCGGGTGTTGCCCCCTCCGATTCTTTTGGGACACTTTAGCACAAAATAGTAAATATCAGAGAATTGGATGCTAAAAACGGCATCCCGGCCGGACATGTGGCGGAATGTGAGAAACGAGGCTGATATTTGACGGATCCTGTGGTACATTTGTGGTACATTTTTGTGGTACATCCACGAAATTTGTACCAAAGATAATGTGCTAAATCGAGACTAACAAATGCTACAATGGACTACGGACAGGAATGGCACTGATTGCTAAACCTTTCTAAATCAGAAAATTATAAAATTGCTAACGACTGCTGTCCAGCCACTTACAGACACGAAAAAAGGGCCATCAAATGATGACCCTTATGTGATCCGCCTGGGGCTCGAACCCAGGACCCCAACATTAAAAGTGTTGTGCTCTACCAGCTGAGCTAGCGAATCATCCTTTGTTAAAAGCGATGCAAAGTTAAGGAGTTTTTTTGAGTATTGCAAATTTTTTGAACTTAAATTCATGATTGGAGCACAAAAATAGCTCAATACAGCTAAAATTAGCAGTATAACAGTTCAACCAGACTTTTTAGAAAAGTTGATTTGGACTTTTCCGAAAAGTAAAAGCTCGATTTTGTATATAATTTTGCATCGTAAAAAAAATATGACAATAAAAGAATATTTACAATGAAGGATTTTAATTATTATTCCCCTACCGAAGTCGCATTTGGTAAAAACGCTGAAAAAGAGATCGGACAACTTGCGAAAAAATATGGCGCAAACAAAGTACTGATACATTATGGTGGCACAAGTGCTCAGAAATCGGGATTACTCGATATTGTTCGTAAGCAACTTAAAAAGGCGTCAATCAACCACATAGAACTTGGTGGAGTCATACCTAATCCGGTTCTGTCGAAGGTTTATGAAGGCATACGTATTTCAAAAAGCGAAAATGTAGACTTTATTCTCGCTGTCGGTGGTGGCAGCGTTATTGATTCGGCAAAAGCTATAGCATACGGTATTGCATACGATGGAGACGTATGGGATTTTTTCAACAGAAAAGCAGATGCGATTGCCTCCTATCCTATTGGTGTGGTACTGACAATTCCGGCAGCCGGCAGCGAAATGAGCAATGGTTGTGTAATAACGAATGAAGACGGATACTTAAAACGAGCTTACGACAACGACCTTTGCCGGCCCAGATTCGCCGTAATGAATCCCATTCGGACTTACACTCTTTCAGCTTATCAGACTGCCTGTGGTGCAGTCGATATAATGATGCATACTATGGAGCGATATTTTTCTCATGACGATGATATGTTACTGACAGATAAAATAGCTGAAGCTGTAATGGAAACAGTATGTGAATGCACTCCAAAGGTGATTACCAATCCCAATGACTATATTCTGCGCAGTCAGATAATGTGGGCCGGAAGTTTAGCACACAACAATCTGACAGGTTGTGGTACGACAGGCGACTTTGCCACACACATGCTTGAGCATGAACTTAGTGCCATGTTCAATGTCGCTCACGGAGCGGGACTGGCCGCCATCTGGCCTCATTGGGCACAGTATGTTCTTTCGGAGCGTCCCACGCGTTTCGCTCAATTCGCCGTGAATGTATTGAAGATTACTAACAATTTCAATTGCGCCGTAGCCACTGCAAGAGAGGGCATTGAGGCCATGAAATCATTTTACAAAACCATAGGAATGCCAACTTCAATACCAGAGCTTCTCGGTCGTAGAGCCACAGAATATGAAATACATGAAATGGCTTATAAATGCAGTTTAGGCAAAACTTCAACCGTAGGACATCTTAAAATTCTATCTTATGATGACATGATTGCAATATACAATATGGCAAACCGATAAATATGCAGGATAATATGAAAAAATCATTAATAACTCTGATTATTGCGTTTTTTATGATCGCCGAATTATCGGCCAAAACGAGAGTCATGATAACAGGTCATAAGGGTTATGTCGGCAAGGCTCTTGTCGAAGCAATGAAAGACGATTACGAAATAGTCGGTTATGATATACTTGACGGAAATGACATTCTTGATTACAACAATTTAAAATACAAGATGAAAGGATGTGAACTTGTAATACATGAAGCTGCAATACCGGCACCTGTTGTAGGCAAGAGTTACGACGATTATTTCCGTACGAACGTCGAAGGCACCCACAATGTAGCAAGAGCTGCAGAGGAAAACGGAGTTAAACGATTAATTTATGCAAGCTCCACTACAATTTATGGCATAGAGGGAGGTATACCTTTCTCGTTTCCGATAACGGAAGATCAAAAATTTGTATCACAATATCTAAACGCCGACGACCTCTCAATACGTGATATTGATTTGTCGTATCACACCAGTAAAGTTATGGCAGAACAAATTATGGCTTGGTATGGGCTAAACAAGAAATTACAAACCATAGCATTACGTTATGGTCCGATTGATAAAGTTATGACCGGGGTCCATGTAAGTCTCGACAATGTTGTACAAGCGACATTACTGGCAGTCAATCACCCCGGAAAATTTTGGTATGAGCCATTTTCAATAGTTGATGACGATGTAAAATTTATCAGTATCGAAAAAGCACGCAAACAACTCGGATATCAACCTAAGCCTGCAATATACTCCGATAGCGTTATAATCAAGCCTTTCAGAAGCCGCATCGAACTCGACAATCGTTATTCAAACAATACCCGACATAAATACACTAATGCTGATTTTTATAGAGACGGCATCTTTCAAAAAGATATAGCAAAGAAGGCTATTAAACAATTCATTATACAACAAGGAGAAACTTATACCGAATACATGGATTCTCTCTTGTGGATAAGCGATTTCGGGCTGGGCGATTATGAACATGTCGGGCTTGCGAGTGTCACATGGTTTAATGATCCGGAATATGATTATTTTGCAATGACAATGTATCTGCTTCCTGATCAAATGATTCCGGAACACGTTCATCGCCCGATCTCAACGACCCCAACACGTCCTGCAAAGCATGAATCATGGAAAGTCATAAAAGGTATGGTTTACAATTTCTCTGAAATCGGTGATGCCACTCCCAATCCGCCAGCCATATCAAATTCTTTCGGGACACCAGTATGTCAGAATTTTACCACACTATACCCTACATACACTCAGCGGTTGTCAAAGCCGGAATCGTGGCATTTCATGATTGCAGGCCCACAAGGTGCGATTGTAGATGAATACGGCATACACCATGATCGACGAGGATGGTTCAGCTCCAACCCGAGAGCACATCCTGCGAAATAATAGTCTTATACCTGAGCTAACTATTACCGTTTAAATCAGAATATTTTATAACTTTGCAATGATATGGCCGAACTGCATCAACATATAGGTGAAGTATTCCACCGTTGCTATTCCGACAAAAATATGATTTGCGAGGAAAAGGTCACCGAGCACATGCTTGCTTTTATTTTTTCCGGAGAGATGGTAGTGTATAACTCCTCCCAAAAGGTAACCATTCGTGCCGGTGAAGCGGCTTTTATCCGTAAAAATCATCTTGTACACAAAATCAAACAGCCAATAAATACAACACCTTTCAGTGGGGTATTTCTGCATCTTGACTCCCGGTTAATGAAACGGGTGGCATCCCTCATTACAATTCCAAATATAGAAATAGATGAAAAATTGGGTAGACAGCTATATATACCCATTGAAAAAAATGACTTTATCTCAGGGTATTTCTACTCTCTCGACAAATACTTTACCGAAGGAAATACTCCTTCACGCGAATTGTTGAAAGTCAAATTACAAGAAATGCTTATCATTCTTTTGGAACAGAAACCACAACTTGTGCCAATGCTGTTTGACTACACACCGACATGGCGTGTTGACCTAATGGAATTTATGAACAATAATTACCTTAGCGAACTAAGCATTGAGGAATTTGCCCATTATTCAGGTCGCAGTCTTTCTTCGTTTAAACGCGAGTTTGCTGAGGCATCCGGAGGCGAAACTCCGGCACGATGGATAATGTGTAAACGACTTGACGATGCAATGGTCATGTTGAAAGAAGGAAGTACGGCCTCTGATGTATATACCCGTATAGGCTTCAAGAACCTGTCACACTTTTCAACCGCATTTAAAAAACATTTCGGAATCGCGCCAACTCAAATCCCAAATACGCTCCATGCACCAGAAAATACATCTCCAAATTACGATAAAGCGAGACCAAACAGCTATCGCTAAAATCATTGTTTATCAGTAATGGCTATTTTTCGTTTAAAATGCAATAGTTATCTTTTTTCATTTTACAACAGAGGAAGTACAGCGCTTTAATTGAATATAATTAGTATATTTACAATTTATGATAGATCGTGATAAAAACACCCACAATCATTTCTCAGAGTGTGACGAACTTATATCACGACCGCACCTATTCTTATATTTGCTCCTTATCAACAACAAGTTGAAACTGCAAAATTTTATACATCTTTTTATAACAGATAAATATAGTACCTGATTAATAAAATTAACACGACGCTTATTCCTTATTTATTTGCATTTCTAAGGTTGATTAGAATTGTCGTATATAAAATGGTGCAATAACACAAGAATGGCGGCCGATTAGCCGCCATTCTTGTGTTATTGCGAAGTTTTATTTGCCGGTAAGGGCTTTTATTGTGGCTTCGATGGTCGATATTTTGGATTCGGCATCGTGTTGCTTGTTGCGTTCGGCGGCTACTACAGCTTCGGGCGCATTGTTGACAAAGCGTTCGTTGCTGAGTTTTTTCATTACCGAAGCCAAGAAGCCTTTGTAGTAGTCAAGATCTTTGTTAAGACGGGCGAGTTCTGCCTCAACATCTATATTAGTGCTTATGGGGATGTTGAATTCTGTCGTGCCTACCATGAACGAGGCGGCAGCAGCATCCTTTTCAGCATCGCCCGATATGCCCGACAGATTGGCCAGTTTGGTTATGACGGCATCGAAGTAGTTAGTCCATTGTCCGATGACATTGAGATGAAGAGTTTCGCGCGGTGATATGTTTTTAGCGGCTCTTACTCCACGTACACCTATAACAACTTCTTTGGCTTGGTTCATAGCATCTACCATGTCGTTGTCGACATGTTTTATTTCAGGCAGTTCGGCATACATGATCGACTCTCCGTCGACTCTTTCCTGAAGGTGCTGCCAGAGCTCTTCGGTGATGAACGGCATGAACGGATGGAGCAGACGCAGCAATGTGTCGAAGTATCTTAACGTAGCTTTATAAGTGGCTTTATCGACAGGACTTCCGTAAGCCGGCTTGACCATTTCAAGATACCATGAAGAAAACTCGTCCCAGAACAAGCGGTATATAGCCATCAACGCTTCTGACAATCGGAATTTGTCGAAAAGATCCTTGACTTCACACATGGTAGCATCGAGTCTTGCTTGGAACCACTTGATAGCTATTGATGCACTTTCGGGCTGCTCGGCATCGACAACGTCCCATCCCTTAACAAGACGGAATGCATTCCATATCTTGTTACAGAAATTGCGACCCTGTTCACACAGTTTGTCATCATATAGAACGTCATTGCCAGCAGGGGCGGCAAGCATCATGCCCATGCGCACTCCGTCGGCTCCGTATGTGTCTATCAGCTGTAGCGGGTCGGGGGAGTTGCCGAATTGTTTCGACATCTTGCGGCCGATTTTATCGCGTACTATGCCGGTAAAGTATACGTTTTTAAACGGTTTGTCGCCGACAAATTCATATCCCGCTATGATCATTCTCGCTACCCAGAAGAATATTATATCGGGTCCGGTGACAAGTGTGGTGGTCGGATAGTAGTATTTCAGCTCTTCGTTACCGGGATCGAGAATGCCGTTGAAGAGCGATATAGGCCAAAGCCAAGAGGAGAACCATGTGTCGAGGCAGTCCTCATCCTGCCGCAGGTCATCGATGGTTAGCGACGAGTCACCGGTCACGCTCATGGCTTCCTCAAGTGCTTTCTCCGGTGTTTCGGCCACGACAAAAGTCCCGTCGGGCAGGTAATAGGCCGGTATACGATGACCCCACCACAGTTGGCGAGATATACACCAGTCTTTTATCTCCGTCATCCAAGTATTGTAGGTGTTCTTGAATTTCTCGGGAACGAATTTGATGAAGTCCTCCATGACTGCCTTATGAGCCGGACGCGATATGTCGTCCATCTTCAGGAACCATTGGTCGGAGAGTCGGGGTTCGGTGGCCGTATCGGGATTGCGCTCCGAATATCCCACCTTGTTCTCGTAGTCCTCGATTTTCTCGATGAGCCCGGCAGCCTGAAGATCTTTGGCTATCTGCTCGCGCACAGCGAAGCGGTCCATGCCTACATACATGCCTGCGGCTTCGCTTATGGTGCCGTTGTCGTTGAATATATCTATTGTCTCAAGATTATGTTTCGCTCCGAGCATGTTGTCGTTCATGTCATGGGCGGGGGTCACCTTAAGACATCCGGTACCAAACTCAATGTCGACATAATCGTCCTCGATTACCGGTATTTCGCGGTTGACGAGAGGCACTATCACGTGCTTTCCCTTGAGGTGGATATTCTTGGGGTCGTTGGGGTTGATGCACATAGCTGTATCGCCCATTATGGTCTCTGGACGGGTCGTGGCTACTATGGCATAGCCGTCTTCTCCCACAATTTTGTAACGAAGGTAGTACAGCTTGCTGTGCTCTTCCTTATATATAACTTCAATGTCGCTCAACGCGGTGCATGCTTTGGGGTCCCAGTTGACCATACGTTTTCCACGGTATATAAGGCCTTTACGATACAGCTCGCAGAATACTTTTATTACGCTTTTTGAACGTATGTCATCCATAGTGAAAGCGGTGCGGCTCCAATCGCAGGATGCTCCGAGTTTTTTAAGCTGTTCAAGTATCGTGCCGCCATATTTTTCTTTCCACTCCCACGCATGTTTTAGAAATTCTTCGCGGGAAAGATCGCTTTTTTTGATGCCCTCCGTGGCAAGCTTAGCCACGACTTTAGCCTCGGTTGCAATTGCCGCATGGTCGGTACCGGGCACCCAAAGCGCATTTTTGCCTTCAGTTCTGGCGCGACGTATCAGGATGTCCTGTATCGTATTGTTAAGCATATGGCCCATATGCAATATGCCGGTCACATTTGGCGGCGGTATTACGATTGTATAGGGCTCTCGCTCGTCAGGCACCGACTTGAACAAGTCGTGCTCCATCCAATAGCTATACCACTTGTCCTCTACTTCGGCGGGGCTATATGTCTTGGCTAATTCGTTCATATTTGTTTGATTGATTATATTTTTTGCAAAATTACTAAATTTTTCTCACCCGATATATCATAATACAATCTACAAAGGGGATGTACCACTCACTTCATACAATAAAGATGATTACTTAGCATCACGAGGCACTGCCGGAGCGGGCGGAATAAGTCCGTCTTGATTATGCTCATGCTTGACGTTTTTCATTTTAAGTTTTACCATATCAAAGCCTTGTCCATATACTCCGTTGACATTTGCCTGAGTGATAAAAGCATCTTTGTCAATGGACTTCACTATACGAAATATGGTTACGGATTCTATCTTACGACACATCACCAGCAGCACCTTTACCTCATGCTTGGAGTACCAACCCATGCCGTCAAGCACCGTACAACCACGGCGTGCCTCATTGTTTATAGCATTGGCGATCTCCTGCCAATAGCGTGAGATAATTGTAAACTGCACAGCCTGACGGTTGGTATTGATGACCTGATCGGCCATAAATGAAGCCAACAGCGTTACAACGAGACCATATACAATCTTATCGATCTGATGAAATATAAGAAAACTCGACGAGATGATAAGGAAATCGCAATAAAGCATCATACGTCCTATAGAAACATTGCTCCGTTTTGACACCATGGCAGCCACAATATCTGTGCCTCCAGTACTACCGTTATGCGTAAAGGCAAGTCCGATGCCGAAACCACAAAGCACACCACCTATTATTATATTCATAAATGTCTGCTGCGCAATAAGCGGCTCGGGAAACATCGGTTGCAGAACACCTATAAAAAGGTTTATAACTGTAGCTCCGAAAACGGTGCGTATGACAAACTGCTTTCCTACTATCTTATATGCTATCGCAAGCAACACGAGATTTAAAACATAGGACGTAAGCGCTACAGGAATACCAAGAAGGAAGTATACGAGTGAGCCTACACCGACCAAGCCTCCGATTACTACTTTTTCAGGTAATATAAAAGCGGTGAAACCGAAAGCATAGATAAGCAACCCGAATACGATGAAAACATAGTCGCGGGTCGATAGCCAGATATTACGACGTGATAAATGCATTGTTGGTTATTTTATAGTGCAAAATTACGTTAATGCGTAATATCTACAAAAATTTTCTAATGATTAATCGACTATTATGAAATAGTTTTTTCTGACAATAACAAAGAAAGGCGCTCTCGTAAAGAAGCGCCTTTCTTAAACAAATAGATTAAGCTATTTTCAATCTTTAAATTTAGCTTTGATAAACTCGCGGTTAAGACGGGCGATGTTGCTAAGCGAAATGTTTTTAGGACACTCGGCCGCACAAGCACCTGTATTTGTACAGTTACCGAAACCGAGTTCATCCATCTTCTTCACCATGGCACGTGCACGGCGGGCGCGCTCAACCTGACCTTGGGGAAGCAGAGCAAACTGGCTTACCTTTGCAGATACAAACAACATGGCCGAACCGTTCTTACAAGCAGCAACACACGCACCACAGCCGATGCAGGTAGCCGCATCCATAGCGAGGTCGGCATTGATCTTCGAGATAGGCAGACTGTTAGCATCCTGAGCACCGCCGCAGTTGAACGAAACATAGCCTCCAGCCTGCTGAATTTTATCAAATGCATTGCGATCAACCATAAGGTCTTTGATCACGGGGAATGCAGCGGAACGCCACGGCTCAACCGTAATCTCTTCACCGTCATGGAAGCGACGCATATAGAGCTGACAGGTAGTGGCTCCGGTAGCGGGACCGTGAGGATGTCCGTTGATATACAGCGAGCACATACCACATATACCTTCGCGGCAATCATGGTCAAAAGCTATCGGCTCCTCATGCTGATTCACAAGTTGCTCGTTGAGGATATCGAGCGTTTCAAGGAAAGAGGTATCGGTATCGGTGTCAACCGTATAAGTCTTGAACTCGCCTTTTTCCTTCGGTCCGGCTTGACGCCAAACCTTAAGTTTTACAGTTATTTTTGACATTTGAGTTTACTTTCTAAGATGTGAAAAGATTATGACTTATAGTTACGGGTCTGAACCTTGATAGCCTCATAGTGAAGCGGCTCTTTGATAAGTTCGGGAGCCTTGTCATCGCTACCTTGGTAATCCCAGCAAGATACATAGAAATAGTTTTCGTCATCGCGCTTGGCTTCGCCTTCTTCAGTCTGGTACTCTTCGCGGAAGTGACCGCCACAGCTTTCGTTGCGGTTAAGAGCGTCGTAAGCCACAAGCTCGCCCATGATGATGAAGTCATTCAAACGGAATGCCTTGTCAAGCTCAATATTCATACCCTCGGCAGTACCGGGAACATAAAGGTTGGTCTGGAATTCCTTGCGGAGTTCTTTCAGTTTAGCCAATGCAGTGGTCAATCCCTCTTTTGTACGTCCCATACCTACGTATTCCCACATTATGTGGCCGAGTTCCTTATGTATAGAGTCGACAGAGCGCTTGCCTTGTATCTTAAGGAGAGCTTCCTGAGCGGCAACACACTTTGCTTCAGCCTCTGCAAATTCGGGAGCATCGGTCGAGAAGCGCGGCACTGTAATCTGGTCGGAAAGATAGTTCTGAATAGTATAAGGAAGTACAAAATATCCATCGGCAAGGCCCTGCATAAGAGCGGAAGCACCAAGACGGTTGGCTCCGTGGTCAGAGAAGTTGCACTCACCGATAGCGAAGAGGCCCTTCAACGAAGTCTGAAGTTCGTAGTCAACCCAGATACCGCCCATAGTATAGTGGATAGCGGGGAATATCATCATCGGGTTGTAGTAAACCTCACCGTTTATCTCAGAGCCGACTTCACCGGGATTAACATCGGTGATCTCCTCATACATATCGAAGAGGTTACCATAACGCTGACGTACAACATCTATACCAAGACGGTTGATAGCATCGCTGAAGTCAAGGAATACGGCAAGACCGGTATTGTTTACACCGAAGCCCTTGTCGCAACGCTCCTTGGCTGCACGCGAAGCAACGTCACGGGGAACGAGGTTACCGAATGCCGGATAGCGACGCTCAAGATAATAGTCACGATCCTCTTCAGGTATCTGCGAACCCTTTATCTCTCCGCTCTGAAGTTTCTTGGCATCCTCGAGTTTCTTAGGCACCCAGATGCGACCGTCGTTACGGAGCGACTCTGACATAAGAGTCAGTTTGGACTGCTGATCGCCGTGTACGGGGATACAGGTCGGGTGTATCTGAACATAAGCGGGATTGGCAAAATAAGCTCCCTTACGGTAGCAAGCCATAGCAGCGCTACAGTTACAACCCATAGCATTGGTCGAAAGGAAGTAAGCGTTACCGTAACCGCCGGTAGCTATAACTACCGCATGAGCGGCAAAACGCTCAAACTTACCTGTAACGAGGTTTTTGGCGATAATACCGCGTGCACGACCGTCGATCATGACTACATCATGCATCTCATAACGGTTGTAACTCTTTACCTTACCGAGATTGATCTGACGGTTGAGTGAAGAGTATGCACCGAGCAGAAGTTGCTGACCTGTCTGACCCTTGGCGTAGAATGTACGCGACACCTGCGCACCACCGAACGAACGGTTGGCAAGAAGGCCTCCGTATTCACGGGCAAAAGGCACACCCTGAGCCACGCACTGGTCTATAATATTATTGGAAACTTCGGCAAGACGGTATACATTGGCCTCGCGTGCACGATAGTCACCACCTTTTACAGTATCATAGAACAGACGATATACAGAGTCACCATCGTTCTGATAGTTCTTAGCGGCATTTATACCACCCTGAGCGGCGATCGAGTGAGCGCGACGGGGAGAGTCCTGTATACAGAAGTTGAGTACATTGAAGCCCATTTCGGCAAGCGACGACGCGGCTGAAGCGCCGGCAAGACCGGTACCTACGACTATTATGTCAAGACGACGTTTGTTAGCCGGGTTCACCAGTTTCTGATGAGCCTTGTAGTTGGTCCATTTCTCAGCGATAGGACCTTCCGGGATTTTAGAATCAGCCGGATTCATCACTTTAACGTTTTCTTTAGTATTTTCCATATCGCTAATCAATTTTCGGGTTGAACTTCCTGAACAGCCTCAACTTCTACAGCCTCAACATTTTCGGCAGCATCATTAAGGTAATCAACAAAGGGGAGTATAGAGGTCCAAGCCTCAATGCTCTTGAGCTGGCTTTCAAGCATAGCTGCATCCACACCGTACTGCGACATCATCTGAGGATTCTTCTTGAGATTGTCGACTTCGGTCTTTGCTTTCTGAAGGTCTTCAGCTGTCGGCACCTGATCGTAGCTGAAGCGATCGGCGGGTATGCCTACCACTTTACCTATCACCTCCTTGTACTGATCGCGGAGTACCGGATCTTTCTTATAGAAGTCATTGTGAGCGTTTACGGTAAATACCACAGCCTGAGCGATAAACAATGCAATCACGATTGTAGTCCACCAGCATGCTATAGTCTTAAGACGGGGTAGCCAAGTAGTGTTATCCCAACCGATAGACTGGAACATAGACCAGAAACCGTGATTCATATGGAACCACAAAGCCACGAAACCGATTATATATACAATCGGGGTCCAGACACAAGAGAAAGCTTCCTGAATAAACAGAGTGCCGATTGACGGGGGTATCACACCCTCGACACCGCGTATCTCCTGAAGCTGCATCTTTGCCCAGAACTGAATCATGTGCACGGCAAGGAAAGCAAGCACTACGATACCGAGCACAAGCATGTTCTGCGACGACCATTCCACCGTAGCCGGACGCTTGTTGATCGAATAACGGTCGTTACCACGTGCCTTACGGTTCTGAAGAGTAAGCCACACGGCATAGATAATGTGAATGATGAACAACAGAGCGAGCCCCATAGAAGCTACCAACGCATACCAATTGGCACCGAGAAACTCACAAATAACATTGTAAGCCGCCGGATACACGATAGCTATTGCGTTCATCAAGCAGTGAAAAGTTACAAATAGGACGAGGCAAATACCTGTTACGGCCATTACCAATTTGCGCCCTATAGATGAGCTTGTTAACCACATAGAAGTTTAAAAATTTGAAAATTAGAACTTAATATATTAAATGAATTAATGGCTATTGTTTGTCATGCAAATTTAAGATAATTTATGCGTCATCACAAATAATACGGAATTTTTTCGGTAATAATTGTTGTTTTTGTCATCTTGAAGCAGCCCGACGCCACCGGAAAACATGTTTTATAACATATTTTACAAAATAATCTCATTTTTATTATGCAAATACAATCAAAATACGTAAACTTGCACCATGAAATTATACAAAAGTATTATGTAAATATCACCAAACAACATTTAGTATTGCATTCTACAGAATCCATCATATAATAGTAGATAGATTTCTCATGAATGGAAGGACGGCGGAGCTTGCGACAAGTAAAGCCGTCTGTTTTTTGTTATTTAGCGGGTAAATTGTTAATTTTACGCTTCAATTCACTAACTATGACCTATAGTCCATCTTGCTTAATACTTTCCGTCGCCACCGCCATATGCCTGACACTGCCGGGATGTGGATGCTCCCGTGACAAATCAGCCCCCTCCACATCGCACCACGACGCAACAGACTACTATACCCATCTTGATTCTATGCCTGACGGAGGTTGCGTGAAGATGAAGATATATCCGATAGGAGGCAGTCTCGGCCGAGTATTCAACGACCTCAACCAAGTGCATGTCGATGAGGCCAAGAGCTTAGGCATAGCGCCGATAGAAAGTCCACGTTCGGCATGGCATATAAACCGACCAATAAAACGCATCGAAAGCTGCAGCGAATACTTTGTCGACAATCTCACCCACTCCGTGCCCTACCTCGTGCCTGAAGCAGATTCATTGCTAAAAGAGATCGGCCACCGCTTCAACGACTCGCTGCAATCACGCGGAGGCGGCAATTACAGACTGAAAGTTACCAGTGCACTACGCACCCGTGGGGCCGTCAAGAAGCTGCGCAGACGCAACATCAACGCCACCGAAGAGTCAGCCCACCAGTTCGGCACTACATTTGACATCAGTTACGCCAAGTTCATATGCGACTCCGTGACAGTGGCGCGCACACAAGAAGACTTGAAAAATCTGCTTGGAGAAGTACTCAAACAACTTCGCGACGAACAGAAGTGTTATGTAAAGTACGAGCGTAAACAAGGATGCTTCCACATCACCGCACGCAAACCGAAACAATAAGACACATCTACACATTATGAAATCAACCGGGAAAAGCGTCATAGGCCGTATTGCAAAAATTGCGGCATGGACCATAGGCATAACAATCGCAATCGTAGTGCTGATACTCAGCGCCGCGGTATGGATACTGACACCCGCCCGACTTACACCGCTGGTCAGAGATGTCGCCAACAAGAATCTGAACGCGGAAGTCTCGCTTTCCAAAGCCGAGCTAACCCTATGGAAGACTTTCCCACATTTATATATAGATCTCGATTCTGTTACGGTAAAGAGCGACGCATTTGCCACCCTTCCGGCTTCAGAACGTGCACTGTTGCCACAAAATGCGGACACACTTATAAATATTAACAAATTTCACGGAGCCATAAACCTGCCATCGCTCCTGAAAGGCGACATAAAACTTTATGACGTAGAACTGACATCACCGATGGTCAATGCCGTATCATACAATAGCGAGATATCCAACTTTTACATCGTACCCGAGAGCGAAGAAAGCACCGATACGGAAAGTTCCGGCATGCCCGACATATCCATAAATCGCTTTGAAATCATAAACCGGATGCCTATACGCTACATCTCGATAGCCGATTCCTTAGACATAAATCTTACACTGAGCCAATCACGCGTACTCAATGCCGATTCAAAGTATGAAGTGACACTTAACAGTGACCTTAAGGCATTGCTGCCACCCGACATAGACATCGACTCCATGACCATAGCTATAGACGGAAAAATACAGTGGTTGCACGAACGTCCCGAATGGATAAATCTTGAGAACTTCAACATAACCGCAGGACCGGTCAACGCAGTCATCAACTCCTCTATAAACTTTGCCACGCCGCTAACCGTCGAAAACTTGGCCATGACTGTCAATTCACTCTCTCCCGAAGAGGTAATAGCATACATTCCTCCAAAATGGCACGGTGACATAAAGGAATTGTCAACAGACATGAAGATAGACATGGCCTTGGAACTGACTCGCCCCTACCCGTTCAACAGCAATTCCATGCCCTCATGCAAGGCCGACATTGTCATAAAGTCCTGCAATCTGAAATATGACCGATATAAACTAAAGGACGTTGAGGCAGACATGACAATAGCTGTCAACGGCGATGACCTTGACTGCTCAACCGTCAGCTTACGGCATCTGCGCGCGGCCACTGACGGAGCACGCATCTCGATAAAAGGAAACGCTTCTTCTCTATTCGGAAATCCATATATAGACGCCCGCATAAAGGCTACCGCCGACTTCTCCAAGCTACCTTACGACATGAGAGCGGCAATTCCGGGTTCAGTAAAAGGCCGATTGGAATTTGACTCCGACGTACGTCTGCACCTCGATGACCTTACGCCAAAGCGGTTTCATCGCATATTGCTTAACGGCAATCTCGCACTCCACGATATTGATGTTTCACTACCCGAAAATGACGTTGACCTGTATACGCGTAACGCCAAGATCACACTCGGCTCCAACACCAGCTTCGTGACCGACGCACAACGTGTAGATTCACTGCTCACGGCCTCTGTAAATATCGACACAATCAGAGTGACCCTTTCAGGGATGGACATTGCCGCGAAGGGACTCAAAGGCGGCATAGGCTGCTCCAACAAAGCATCGTCATCCGACACCACCCAGATCAATCCTATAGGCGCCACCATAAAAGCTGACGGCATAAGGTATGTCGACAGCGACTCAATGCGCATGTGGCTGCGCGGGGCAAAATTGTCCGGAGCCATTCAGCGCTACGAAGGACAAGGACGTGTACCGTTGCTCCGGCTAAATACAGGAGCTGACATAGCCGTATATGCCGATCGCTTCAACCGCCTGTTTATGCGCAAGGGCAACTTCAATATAACAGCCCACATGAAGCCTCGACGTGAATTGCCTCCGCGGTTGAAAGCACGTTATGATTCACTGGCAGCATCACATCCCGGACTTGCCCCGGACTCCATTTTCACCCTTATGAGAAAGTCGATGCCCGTGAGAAAAGCCGACATGTCAAAATACGATA
This sequence comes from Muribaculum sp., assembly GCA_009775095.1. Lineage (GTDB taxonomy): Bacteria > Bacteroidota > Bacteroidia > Bacteroidales > Muribaculaceae > Muribaculum. Next base: position 125,644 of record VSOZ01000003.1, on the reverse strand, counting down.
TTGTCGATTTCGGCCTCGACCAGAATGCCAAGCGCATGCTGCTCAAATGGGATGTCAGCGGCAGCATGACAGCAGAACGCGGCATGTTATTCTCCACATACTTCCCGCTACGTAACCGCATAGAGAACATCGATTTGCGTTTTACGACCGACAGCGTACATCTGAACGGCCTGAAGTATAAAGCCGGACGTTCTGACTTCAGAATAAACGGAGCCATCAGAAACCTGCGGCAAGCACTCATATCACGGCGTCCGGTCCAAGTAAACCTATCGCTTGAAAGCGACACTCTTGACATCAACCAGATCATACAGGCTTCATACAAAGGAGCGGCATTTGCCGAACAGATCAAAGACGGCTCAATATCTATAGACAACATCGAAGACGAAAAAGCCATACAGGAGCTTGCCGACTCAGTCACACAGTCAGGTGAGACATCAGCCTTGCTTGTGCCCATGAATGTAAGGGCCGATATAAATATAAGTGCCCGACAGGTTATGTATGCCGACGTCACTATGCAGAACTTCAAAGGCGACCTGCTAATAAACAACGGAGCGCTCAACCTGCGCGACCTGTCAGCCGGATCCTCTATAGGAGGGGCCTCACTCACCGCACTATACACGGCTCCGACTAAAGACGATATACGCTTCGGCTTCGGGCTTAAACTCAACGACATGCACATAAAAGAGTTTATAAACCTCATACCGGCGGTAGACTCGCTGATGCCTTTGCTTAAAGACTTTGACGGGGTCATTGATGCAGACATAGCCGCCACAACAGAGGTTGATTCATGCATGAACCTTGTACTGCCAAGCCTTGAAGCCGCGATAAAGCTATCGGGAGAGAATCTTGTACTACTCGACGCCGAAACCTTCAAGACTCTGTCAAAATGGCTTATGTTCAAAGACAAAAAGCGCAACGTGATACCCCGCATGGAAGTAGAGATGCTCGTCGACAACTCAACCCTTGAACTCTTCCCGTTTGTCTTCGACTTTGACCGTTACAGACTCGCGGTAATGGGCTCCAACGACTTGGCGCTCAACTACAAGTATCACATCTCGGTTCTTAAATCGCCGATGCCTTTTAAATTCGGGCTAAACCTCTCCGGCAATACCGACAAGATGAAAGTCCGGCTTGGCAAAGCCAAATACAAGCCTAATCAGGCTGGCGAGACAATAGCTATTTTAGACACGACACGTATCAACCTTCTTAAAGAGATTGACCGTGTGTTCAGTCGCGGTGCCAAAGCGGCACGGCTGTCAGGCCTGAAAGTATCCCGACAACCCGAGAAAGTGACATTTGAAGAGCTCAACGACACAATATCTCACAACGACTCGATAATGTTTATAGAAAAAGGCATATTACCAAAACCGGAAAGCGATGAATGAACAAGAGGCGATAACCGCATACATGAAGCGGAGAGGCATAACCGGGTTCCGACCCAAAGCCGCCCTTATAGACATGGACGGTACTTTATATGACTCCATGGGCAATCATGCCGATGCATGGTACCGTCTTATATCAGGCATAGGCATAGAGTGTACCCGCGATGAGTTTTTTCTATATGAAGGACGCACCGGGGCCTCAACAATAAACCTGCTGTTTAACCGCGCTTACGGACACGACGCCACTCCGGATAAAGCCAAAGAACTCTATCGGCAAAAAACCGTACTCTTCAGCGAAATGCCACCCGTATCCCCTATGCCCGCGGCCAAAGAGATGGTTGATACTTTCCTTTCACAAGGTATCACTACGGTACTCGTAACCGGATCCGGACAAAATACATTGCTCAACAGGCTCGACACCGACTACCCGGGAGCCTTTCCAACGGAAAGGCGCATAACATCACGTGATGTAACACGCGGGAAACCCGATCCCGAACCGTTTCTTAAAGCAATGGCTATTGCCAATGCGCAGCCTGAAGAATGTATAGCCGTCGACAATGCTCCGCTCGGTGTCAAGTCCGGGGCTGCATCCGGAGCTTTTACCATAGGCGTGACCACCGGCCCTATACCACATGATGAGTTACATAAAGCCGGAGCCGATATAGTCTACCCTTCGATGGCCGAATTGGCACGACGCCTACCTACATTAATATCTCTGATTTCACTAACAGCAATATAAACAACAGTGCGATGTCTCAAAAAATATATTTTACAAATTCACCGGCCCGCATCATAGACGAGTATATCAATGACAGCGGTACCCCTAAAACATTCATTCTCACCGATGAGAACACGGCAAAGTGTGTACTGCCGCATATATTATCCGAATCCCGACAGCTCCGTGATGCAGAGGTCATAACCGTAAAAGCCGGAGATATAAACAAGAATCTCGACTCGCTTTCCTACATATGGGAGCGTTTACAGAACGGAGGAGCCACACGTCGGTCACTGCTTATAAACCTCGGCGGCGGCATGATCACCGACATGGGCGGATTTGCCGGAGCCACTTTCAAGCGCGGCCTGCGCTTCGTCAATATGCCCACTACCCTTCTATCGGCTGTAGATGCCGCCGTAGGAGGAAAAACGGGCATAAACTTTAATGGACTCAAAAACGAAGTGGGAGCGTTCAAAGAAGCCGATGCCGTGATTATATCGACAACATTTTTCAATACTCTGCCGCTTGAAGAGCTTAAATCAGGATACGCCGAGATGCTCAAACACGGCCTTATAGACGGCAAGGAGGCCTACCGGCGCCTTATAAGCTATAATATCGAAAGCGCCGACTGGGACAATCTGCTCGACATGCTCGAAGAATCAGTAAACGTAAAACGTCGCATAGTGACAGAGGACCCGTTTGAACACGGCATAAGACGGGCTCTGAACTTGGGCCATACGATAGGACACGCTTTCGAAAGCCATTCTATGAAGCACAATTCACCCATACCTCACGGCTATGCCGTAGCATGGGGCTGTGTAACCGAGCTGATACTCAGCCGCCTGCTGCTCGGCTTTCCGGGTGAAGAGCTACATCGCTTCGCAGATTATGTCCATGACACATACGGTCCTTTCGTATTCACTTGCGAAGATTATCCCGAACTTATCGAGTTGATGCATCATGATAAGAAAAACATGTCATCGGAAATCAACTTTACCCTTCTCAAAGATGTGGGAGAGATTGAAATCGACCACACGTGCAGCGAAGATGACATAAAGTCGGCTCTTGACATTTTCAGAGACCTAATGCACATATAATCACCGTTTAGCACAGTTATGGCAACGAAATTTTGTGTTAAAAGTTGATTTATTGCAGGATAATATATAACTTTGCGGCGGTTTTTCAATATAGTAACTATTGTGGGAAAGTTTTCAGCCTATAAGCTCCCGTTAAAGTCTTTGTCGGCAGGCAATCATGAATTTGATTACCATCTTGACAAAAAGTTTTTCGAGGATATGGAAAGCGCCGACATACACGACGCCGACCTTAATATCCATGTGACAGTTGTCACAAAAAACGATTTGTATGAGCTAACCATCGACATTACGGGCGAAATCACATTGCTGTGTGACCGTTGTCTCGACGACTTGCAATGGCCGGTTGACACGACCTATCATATTTACGTAAAGTACGGCGCCGACTATAACGACGACTCCGATGAACTGCTTGAGATACCGGAAAGCGACAACTTCCTCAATATCGCCTATATGATATATGATACTGTGGCTTTGACAATACCGATCAAGCATGTGCATCCGCTCGGCAAATGCAATCGCGCCATGAGTTCTTTACTTAAAAAGCACCGCGCTCCCGGCAACATATCGGAAGAGGATGGTGAAATGATGGAAGAGATCATTGACGACATCGAGAATACTGAAGCCGCAGACTCGGATGACGAGGCCCCGACCGATCCGCGATGGGACGAATTGAAGAAACTTAACGATAACAATTAATAATAAATATATAGTACAAAATGGCACATCCTAAACGCAGACAATCAAAGACCCGTACTGCAAAGCGCAGAACTCACGACAAGGCTGTAGAACCTACATTGGCTATATGCCAGCACTGCGGCTCTTGGCACATCTACCACACTGTATGCCCCGAGTGCGGCTACTACCGTGGAAAAGTGGCTATCGAAAAGACCGCAGCCATTTAAAGCATATTGACAACATCGTCATTTTATATAACATCACTCCCGGGTAGCATATGTTTACCCGGGAAACGATGTTTTGTATTAACGTAACCATACTATAAATATGCTTTATCCGAGAATAGCAGGTATCGCCGCGTACGTACCCGACGATATTCTTGACAACGAGATGCTGTCGCAGATGGTAGAGACAAGCGACGAGTGGATCACCACGCGTGTCGGCATAAAAGAGCGTCGAATACTGCACATGGACGGTGCAGGCTCCTCCTACCTCGGCACCAAGGCGGTAAATCGGTTGTTGGAATCAACCGGAACTAAACCGGAAGAAGTAGATCTTCTCATATGCGCGACCTCCAACCCCGACTATCGCTTCCCCTCTACCGGCTCAATCATAGCCCATGAATGTGGCATGAATAAGGCTTACGCCTACGACATACAAGCTGCATGTGCCGGTTTTCTTGTAGCCCTTCAGGACGCATCAGCCTACATACGCTCAGGCATGTATAAAAAAATAGTCGTTGTGGCAGCTGAAAAAATGTCATCAATGACCAATTATCATGACCGCACGACATGTCCGCTGTTTGGCGACGCCGCCGGTTGCATGCTTATCGAGCCTTCGGAAGAGAAAGTAGGCATAATTGATGGCGTATTCCACGTAGACGGCACAGGACTCCCCCACCTGCTCATGAAAGCGGGCGGTTCGGTACATCCCGCAACTCATGACACGGTAGACGCCGACGAGCATTATATATATCAGGAAGGCAGAGCCGTATACAAGCATGCCGTTACCGACATGCTCACCTCATCGCTTGATGTGGCATCACGCAACGGACTTTCAATGGATGATGTGGATTGGTTAGTACCCCACCAAGCCAACCTTCGCATAATCGAGGCCGTATCAGAACGTGCAGGCATAGACCATAGCAAAGTGCTTGTAAACATCGAGCATTACGGCAATACATCTGCCGCGTCGATACCTCTGTGTCTTACCGAATATCGCGACCGTCTCAAGAAAGGCGACAAGCTCATACTCACGGCTTTTGGAGCCGGCTTCACTTGGGGCGCCCTATATGTGATCTGGGATCTTTAAACGACAACAATCATTACCATAATAAAAAACGGGCCGAAGAGTATTGACTTCAGCCCGTTTTTGTTATATCTTTGCAAAAAGACCCTGCACGATGAAACACCTTGACATAACCATACCGCTGACATCAGCGACATACGACGAGCTCGACGATACACAACGCAACCTTGTTGATAAAGCACGTGCCATGACCCGACAATCCTATGCTCCATATAGCAAATTTCATGTGGGGGCGGCTATACTTCTTGACAATGGAGAGATAATAACAGGCGCCAATCAGGAAAATGTAGCCTATCCTTCGGGAATATGTGCCGAGAGAACAGCCGCGTTTTATGCTCACGCCCGCTATCCGGAAGCCAAGTTCAAGGCCATAGCCATAGCCGCACACGACACTTCGGGCAACGAAGTCGTCATGCCTATATCGCCATGCGGAGCATGCCGCCAAGTCCTGCTTGAATATGAACAACTTGCCGGAGCCGACGTTCAGGTCCTGCTTGCCGGAGCCGATGAGGTATACATATTGCCATCGGTGCACTCAATTATGCCACTTGCATTCGTTGACTTCGACTGATCCGCATCATTTCAAAAAAACTTGCAATATTTTTACAACATCGATTAAACCTTTATTTAGTTATCAAGTCATAGTGATTGTAAAATTTCACTAACGATTTACAATTCTATTGTTTATGGGTTTATCGATCCGAAAGACAATTATGTCTTTCGCTATAAGTTTATTGAGTTGCAGCGCCGCGTTGGCTGCAAATATTACAGGGACAATTACCGACTCGTCCGATGAGCCTCTGATTGAGGCCACCGTACGTTTGTTGGCGGCAAAAGACAGCGCATTTGTAAAAGGTGTCACTACCGACATCAACGGAAAGTTTTCAATCAAAAACGTAAAGAAAGGGCGTTACATCATCCAGACGAGCTACATCGGCTATGACAATCATTACGAAAATGTGAGCATGGGCGAGTCATCGCTCAACCTGAAGCCTATTGTTATGAAAGAGTCTACCGTCATGCTCAAAGAGACGGTGATAACGGCAGTAAAGACCGAGATAGTGGCCAAAGAAGATACGCTCGAGTACAATGCCGGTTCATATAAGACTCAGCCCAATGCCGTTATGGAAGACTTGTTGAAGAAACTGCCGGGCGTCGATGTTGACTCCGACGGCAAGATTACCGCAGGAGGCAAGCAGGTTACAAAAATACTTGTCGACGGCAAAGAGTTTTTCTCCGACGACCCCAAAGTAGCATCCAAGAACCTACCGGTCAACATGATAGACAAGTTGCAGGTAGTCGACCGCAAAAGTGACCTTGCAAGACTTACAGGAGTCGATGACGGAGAAGAGGAGACAGTCATAAACCTTACGGTGAAGAAAGGCATGAAAAACGGATACTTTGGCGTCGTAAACGCAGGTTACGGTACCGACGAACGCTATGCCGCAGACTTCAATATAAATCGCTTCTGGAACGACAACCAGATTACATTTCTGGGCAACTTCAACAACATAAACCAGCTCGGCTTCACCGACAGCAACGGCAACCGTTTCCGTCGGTTTGGAGGCAACAACGGCATCAATACATCACAGTCGTTCGGTATAAACTTCAATGTTGGAAAAAGCGACGAGACATTCCGTGTGGGCGGAGACCTCCTTTACAGCCACACCGATCAAAATACTCGTACCTCACAAGAGCGTCAATATCTTTTTACCGACTCGACGTCGTATCTTAGCAGCCGTTCTGCCTCACGGGACAAAGGCCACAACATACGCGGCGATTTCAGAGTGCATTGGAAAAAAGATTCATTGACAACACTTGAATTCCGTCCACGCTTCTCGCTCAACTTCAACAAGTCGGCAAGCTCCGACTCCTCACGTACATTTGCCGGCGACATAGCCCGTACACTCGTTACCCGAAGCATAAATAACGGACATTCCGACGGTAAAGCTTACGAAGTGGGCGGCGACCTTTGGTTCAACCACAGCTTCAAATCGCATCAGGGACGCTCTTTTTCTCTTGCATTCGACTACAACCTCAGCAACACCCGCGAAGACGACTATAGCTACTCCTATAACCGCTTTTTCCTGCTGAACGACTCGATTGACCTCTACGACCAGTATACTGACAACCACAACTGGAGCAATCGCGTGGGTCTGCGCATGACATGGACAGAGCCGCTCGGCAATGTGAAAAACGGGCGTTTCCTTACTTTCAGCTACCGCATGAGCTATCGATGGAACAACGCCGACAAGCTGGTATACGATCATCCGGTCACATACCCGCCTACAGGCGATCCTATCGTGGACTACACTCAGGAAATATTCAATGACTCGTTAAGCAACCGCTTCCGCAACGACTTCTTCAACCAGCGCATACAGATCGGCTTCAAGCAGGTAAAACGCGACTATAACCTTGATGCCGGCATCGCCCTTGTTCCCTCGATGTCAAAAAGCAATGACCTTATAAACAAGGACCGCAACATCGACACCCGCTGGGTATGGAACCTTGCTCCTTATCTGCGGTTCCGCTACAAGTTCAACAAAACGCGCAATCTTACTCTTGACTACCGTGGACAGACACGTGAACCATCTATGTCACAACTCCAGCCGGTCGCCGACAAGAGCAACCCTCTGCGCATCGTCATAGGTAATCCGGATCTTAAGCCTGCATTCAGCCAAAATGTGCGTATAAGATTCAGTGACTTCAATCCCGAGGCTCAACGCTCTATAATGGCGATGGGTAGTGTAAGCGTGACTCAGAACAGTATAGTATCAAAGACAACGTTTGACCGTGAAACAGGCGGACAGACAACAACTTATGAAAATGTCAACGGCAACTGGAATGCAGATCTGTTTACGATGGTGTCATTTCCGTTCCGCAACAAGAACTGGCAGTTTAACGGCAATATGTTTACCCGCTACAGTCAGGCTATCGGTTACAACAACGGCGAGCGTAACCGCAGCGGCTCATTCAACTTCGGCCCCTCCATATCGTTGGCTTTCCGCCCCGAAAACTGGGAAGCGGAGATACGCCCGTTCTACAATCTGCAGGCTACACACAACTCTCTGCAGTCTGCGGCAAGCCGCAATGTACAGACCTATGGCGGCCGTTTCAACGGCTCTTGGTTTGCTCCGTTCGGACTCGTCCTTAACACTGACATAAGCTATAGCGCCACAAGCGGATACTCCGCCGGATACGACCAGAAACAGTGGATGTGGAACGCATCAATAGCATATCAGTTCCTCAAAGGACGCGAAGCCACCATATCACTGAAAGGATATGACTTGCTCCAGCAACGCAAAAACATATCGCGTAGCGTAACGGCCAACTATATCGATGACCGTAGCTATAACTCGCTCACACGCTACTTCATGCTGACATTCTCCTACCGCTTCAATACATTCGGCAAGGGCAACCGTCCCGACACCCAAGGCGATCGCGGGCCGGGCAGAGGACACGGTCCCGGACGTTTCGGACCTCCGCGCCGATAATACCGACATCATAGTACATCATACGGTTACATTTATAATGATTAGTTGGAAAGGGCCGTGCGATTGGATATCGCGCGACCCTTTTTTATTATTTTTCTCCAAATTAATAAGTGAATAATTTATACAATGACACTTTAGAGGGTGCAATTTTTTTTGTAAATTTGCGCAAATTATAATGTGACGTATATATCTGCGCCACCCACAAGCAAATAAGTAATGAATATCTCTTATAATTGGCTCAAGGAGTATATCGACTTCTCACTTACGCCCGAGGAGTTGGCCGACGCACTGACCTCTATCGGTCTTGAGGTCGGCGGTATAGAAGAAGTTGAATCAATACGCGGCGGTCTGCGCGGCATAGTCATAGGCAAGGTACTCACATGTGAAGAGCACCCTAATAGCGATCACCTGCACATAACGACAGTGGATCTCGGCACCTCGGAGCCGGTACAAATCGTATGCGGCGCTCCTAATGTGGCAGCCGGTCAGACTGTTGTTGTAGCTACGGTAGGCACAACCCTTTATGACGGAGACAATGAATTTGTAATAAAACGGTCGAAAATACGCGGTGTAGAGTCGCTCGGTATGATATGTGCCGAAGACGAGATAGGCACGGGTACCTCACACGACGGCATTATTGTTATTGACAAAGAGATAAAACCCGGCACCCCGGCGGCTGAATACTACAACCTGAAGAGCGACTACATGATAGAAGTCGACCTGACTCCCAACCGCGTGGATGCTGCATCACACTACGGCGTAGCCCGCGACCTGTCGGCATGGCTTGCATGTCATGCTACCCCGTCGAAACTTCACCGCCCGTCGATAGACTCGTTCAAAACAGATGCCGCCGATGGAGCCATTGCGGTTGAAGTAGACGACTATAACGCATGTCCCCGCTACAGCGGTGTGACAATACGCAACATAAAAGTGGCCGAGAGTCCCGAATGGCTGAAAAACTATCTGTCGGCCATAGGACAGCGCCCTATCAACAACATTGTTGACATAACCAACTTCATCCTCCTCGGCATGGGACAACCCCTCCACTGTTTTGATGTCGACAAAATAGCCGGAGGAAAAGTAATCGTACGCCACTGTGCTGAAGGCACTCCGTTTACCACACTCGATGAAGTTGAACGCAAACTTGACTCTCGCGATCTGATGATATGCAACGCCGAGCAGCCCATGTGCATCGCAGGAGTATTCGGTGGCCTTGACTCGGGAGTTACGGAAACCACCACCTCGATATTCCTCGAGAGCGCGTATTTCAACCCCACTTCAATACGCAAGACAGCCCGTCGCCACGGATTGAGCACTGACGCCTCGTTCCGCTACGAACGCGGTACAGACCCCAATGCCACCCTATACTGCCTCAAACTGGCGGCCCTTATGGTAAAAGAACTCGCAGGAGGTGAAATATGTGGCGACGTCATAGACATATACCCCGAACCCATAAAGCCGTTCCCGGTAAAACTTGAATATAACTATGTGGACTCGCTTGTAGGGAAACAGATACCCCACGACACAGTCAACACCATAGCAACGTCACTTGAAATGGAGATAACGGCATGCGACGACTCCGGTGTGGAACTGCTCGTGCCCACTTACAGAGTTGACGTACAGCGCCCGTGCGATGTAGTGGAAGATATACTGCGCATATACGGCTACAACAACGTTGAGTTCTCCAACACTCTTCACTCAAGCCTCTCGTTCAAGACATTAACCGACCGCTCCAATGATTTGCGCGAGTTGATAAGCAATCAGCTTAGCGCTACCGGCTTCAACGAAATTCTGAACAATTCGCTTACGGCAGAGCACTATTACGAGGATCTTGTCGACGTGCGCCACGTACCCGTCAAGTTGCTGAATCCGCTTAGCAATGACCTGAACGTAATGCGCATGACAATGCTGTTCGGTGGACTTGAGACAATCGAGCACAACGTAAACCGTCGCGACGCCGATATGATGCTTTACGAGTTTGGCAACGTATATTCATGCGACCCGTCGGTGGCATCTACAGCCGAGAACCCTATCGCACCATATACCGAAAACCATCGTCTCGCTCTATGGCTCACGGGAAATATTCGTACCGGCAACTGGGCCCGTCCGGAAGAAAAGTCAACGTTCTTTGACATGAAGGCTATCGTAGCCAACATATTTGCACGGCTCGGCATAAGCGCAAGAGAGATAGAACTTGCAGCCACAACCGATAAAAAGCTCAATGACGCCGTTAAAATAACGACCCGTTCCGGCAAAGAGCTCGGAGTCATGGGCACCGTGGCCAAGCAGATGCTTAAACGTTGCGGAGTAAAGCAGGAGGTAATCTATGCTGAACTTGACTGGCAGTCTATAGTCAAACTTGCGGTCAAGAAAAAAGTAACATACACTCCTCTTCCAAAAACCCACCCGGTAAAGCGCGACCTCGCTCTGCTCATCGACGAAAGTGTTACTATGGACCGTATTGAAAAGATAGTACGTGACAGCGAGAAGAGACTTCTGCGCGATGTGACTCTTTTTGATGTGTATTGCGGAAAGAACCTCGAACCGGGTAAGAAGAGTTATGCCATATCAATCACACTTCAGGATGATGAAAAGACCCTGCAGGACAAACAGATTGAAGCCATAATGAACAAGATAGTAACCAATCTGCAGAAACAGACAGGAGCTACATTAAGATAAATCATACAAACAAAAATATAAACATTCAATATTATGGGAAGAGCTTTTGAATACCGTAAAGCAAGAAAACTGAAACGCTGGGGCAATATGTCGCGTACATTTACCCGTATCGGTAAGGAAATTACCATTGCGGCTAAAGCCGGCGGTCCCGACCCCGATACAAACCCCCGTCTGCGTGTGCTCATGCAGAACGCCAAGGCAGCAAACATGCCTAAGGATACCGTAGAACGCGCCATCAAGAAAGCCACCGATAAGGAAGCAGGCGACTACAAGGAAATTGTGTATGAAGGATACGGCCCATTTGGCATAGCCATTGTGGTAGAGGCCGCCACCGACAACAACACACGTACCGTAGCCAACGTACGTTCATATTTCAACAAACACGGAGGCACACTCGGCACACAGGGCTCGCTGTCATTCCTGTTCGAGCACAAGAGCGTATTCAAGATAAAGCCCAAAGAGGGCATATCGACCGAAGACCTCGAACTTGAGCTCATCGACTACGGCGTTGACGAAGTGGAAGCCGACGAAGACGAAATCATGCTCTACGGCGCATTTGAAGAGTTTGCCAACATACAGAAATATCTTGAAGAAAACGGTTTTGAGATAGTAAGTGCGGAGTTTGAGCGTATACCTAACGACCTGAAAGAGGTAACCGCCGAACAGCGTGTGCAGCTTGAGAAACTTCTCGAAAAGTTTGAGGAGGATGAAGACGTGCAGAACGTATTCCACAACATGAAGGAGGAGGAAGAATAGCAGTATTCTTTACGACATACCCGATAACAAGGGGACGAGCCCGCGTGTCGAGCCCGTCCCCGTTTCATAAAAGCCATATGGAAGAAATACTCCAAGACATAGGTATCGAGGTTGACAATCTAAACCTGCTCGGGCAGTTTACAATGCTTGCCGCCGCACTTGTCGTAGCGTCGGTAATATACTTGCTCTACACTAAAATAATTGTAAAGCTAATACTTAAAGCTACAGCAAAGACCGATACGAAATGGGATGACTACCTGCTAAATATAGATGTCCTCAACTCGCTGAAACATCTTATATTTCCCATCATACTGTATTTCTTCACCCCACTCGTGTTTCAAGGCCATCCCGAAGCATTATTTTATGCCCGTAAGGCCATACTCATATGGCTTATAATTGTATGTGTACGATTATGTCTGGCCGTACTTGACGGACTTCATATAGCATCGACAGAAGAAACCGGGTTAAAACATCATCCGCTCAACGGATTGGCTCAGATGCTCAAACTGATTGCCATATGTGTGGGTGTAATAATAGGCATAAGTGCGTTGCTTGACAAGAACCCGGCGGTAATACTTACCGGACTCGGAGCTTCAGCGGCAGTACTAATGCTGGTATTCAAGGACACTATACTCGGACTCGTGGCGGGAGTACAGCTGTCGGTCAACAAGATGCTCAAGACAGGCGATTGGATAACCATACCCTCACGCAACGTAAACGGTATAGTAAAGCATGTAGCGCTTACTACCGTAAAAGTACAGAATTATGACAACACTATCGTAACGGTACCACCCTACTCGCTCATCAGCGAATCATTTCAGAACTGGGACGGCATGCAGAAAAGCGGGGCCCGACGAGTAATGCGCTCCATAAATATCGACATGAACACGATACGCTTCTGTACTCCTGATGAAATGCGCCGTTACGAAGAGGCCGGCTGGCTCGACGGCATGGAGCGTTCGGGCGAGACCGAAGTAAATCTGCGCGTATTCCGCCATTATCTTGAAAGCTACCTCGTAAATCATCCGCACGTAGTAGTCAATGAGGATGATAAGATGTTTCTTATGATACGCCAACTGCAACCTACACCGCAAGGTCTTCCTATTGAACTATATTTCTTCTCGTCCTACACGTCATGGAAACCTTACGAATACATGCAGGCCGACATATTTGACCACACGATAGCCGTAATAAAAGAATTCGGACTAAAAATATTTCAGTCGCCGTCAGGCACCGACCTTGCTCAAATAAAATCATAAAACTATATAAATGACTCATTCTGAACTGAAGGAGCTGCTCGACCGTGAAGCGGCCCGTATAAACAACCCCGATTTTATAGGCCGCGATCCGGTGCAGTTTCCCCGCCGCTTCGAACGACTACAGGATATTGAGATTGTATCGCTGCTAAGCGCCACAATAGCATGGGGTAACCGCAAGATGATATGCAATAATTGCGAAAAAATACTTTCTCTTATGGATCACGAGCCTTACAAGTATGTAATGGATGAAGGCTACGAAGATCTGCCCGACATGAACATACACCGCACTTTTTTCGCCAAAGACTTCCGCTACTTTCTTAGGGGACTGCATGCGGTATATCAGCGTTATGATTCGCTGGCGGACTTTGCCCGTGCCGCCGACATAGCATCAGACGAAACTCCCGCTTGGAAGCTGGTTGCCGCACTAAACAGAGAACTCGCCGAGGCCAACTGTGGCGTCCACGACCCGCGCTGCTTGCCGGGCAATCTTAATAATACAGCTCTAAAACGCATAAACATGGCATTACGATGGCTTGTAAGAGATGACGGCATCGTAGATCTCGGAGTATGGGATGTCATAAAACCGTCACAACTGTACATACCGCTTGATGTTCATGTGGGCAACACAGCACGAGAGCTCGGACTACTGCAACGTAAAGCAAATGATAAAAAATCGGTGATATCATTGACCGAGACATTGCGTGAAATGCGACCGGAAGACCCCATATGGTATGACTACGCTCTTTTCGGACTCGGAGTAGACAACACACTACCCTCAGTCAATTAACTTAATTTAACCTATATTTCAGACTGTGACACTGCATACTTAGTATCTTTACGTGTTATAATGTCACTTATTTCAACTATACATTGATATGAAAAGATATTTATTTTCTCTTATTGCACTTACTATGGTGTTTGCGGTGATGGCGGCCGGAGAGCCGAAGATATCATTTAACACCACAACCCACGACTTCGGCACTATAAAAGAAGCTGACGGAGAGGTGAGCTATGACTTTGTCATAAAAAATACGGGTACGGCACCTCTTATTATAATTTCGGCCTCGGCATCCTGCGGCTGCACTACGCCCAAGATTCCACGCGAACCGATAAAACCCGGAGAGACAGCAAAGTTGAAAGTCATATATGACCCGACCGGACGACCCGGAGAATTTGAAAAGGCTGTAAAGATTAAATCCAACATCAAAGGTGACCGCAAAGTATTGCGCATAAAAGGTGTGGTCGTACCAAAATAAATCCGGACAGAATGAAGTTCAAAATACTTTTATCGGCAATGTCACTTGTTGCCGCCGGTGCTTTCACAGCAAATGCCGGACCGGCTGCAAGATGGCTTGAGACCACCCACGACTTCGGAGCGTTTGATGAAGACATGGGTAATGTTGACGCACTATTCCGTGTCGTAAACGATGGCGACGCACCATTGGTTATACTTGCCGCCCGCGCATCATGCGGCTGTACGGTACCGGCATTTACCTCCGACGGCATAGCCCCCGGCGACACCGCAACAGTAAAAGTCACCTACAACCCGGCCGGAAGACCCGGAAAGTTCAACAAGAAAGTCAAGGTAGAGACCAATTGTGAACCGTCACAGAGCATTCTCACAATAAAAGGAGTTGTTATAGGTGCGTCCAACACCCTCAGAGCCCGCTTCCCCATAGAAGTGGGTCCGCTTAAATTACGCAATTCATCGCTGCCTATGGGCGAGATATCGAAAGGGCGTGTCAAAACAGGCTTCCTTGAGGGCTACAACCAAAGTTCCGATACAATACATCCGTCAGTCAGCGGCCTTCCGGAATACATAAAAGTCGACATAGCTCCCAAAGCCGTTCCACCGGGAGAGCAGACGACATTTACTTTTTTCTACGACACTTCACGCGACAATGATTGGG
The DNA here is from genome assembly GCA_009775095.1 of Muribaculum sp. Taxonomy (GTDB): domain Bacteria; phylum Bacteroidota; class Bacteroidia; order Bacteroidales; family Muribaculaceae; genus Muribaculum. The sequence continues at coordinate 110,369 of VSOZ01000003.1, read as the reverse complement.
GTCTTGTAAGCCATGAAGCCACATTCTTTCCCGACACAGACATTAACGACGGAAAGACAGTTGACATAATGGCTATCATAAACGAAGACTTCAGCAAGCTCACCAAAGAGCAAATCGAAAAAGCTCCGCGTATAGCACTGTCGGAGACTTCTGTGGATCTGGGCGACATAAGCCGTGATGACAGCTACGAGCGTGAAATAACAATCGACAACTTCGGCAAAGACCCGTTGATTATACGAAAAGTGTCGACACCCGATCCGTCCGTCTCGGTAAGAATAAACAAAGACAAGATAAAGGGTGGCGCACAGGGCCGGATGACGATAAAAGTCATGCCCTCTAAGTCAGACAACAATGACATACTTAATTCACGAATAACGATAATCACCAATGATCCCGACAGACCGACATCAATCGTAAGAGTCACGGGAGAGTATAAATAATAAGACCGTTATCACTCATCATGAACCAACACAAGCATATAGAAAATGACAAACAATATATAGGATTGACCGTAAACGGCGGAGTGGCACAACCTCCGTCGGTCAATCCATATCTCAAACCGAGAAGCCGCCGTCCGCTCCCGACATCCGGTGAGCTGGTGGAGGGTATACTTAAAGGCGATGTCACTACATTAAGCAGGGCCGTCACTCTTGTCGAAAGTCTGTCGCCCGCGCATCAGGCAGTAGCACAGGAGGTAATAGAGAAGTGTCTGCCCTATTCGGGCAATTCGCGACGCATAGGCATAACCGGAGTGCCGGGTGCCGGAAAATCCACGTCAATAGACGCATTTGGACTGCACGTACTCAAAGACGGAGGCAAACTCGCGGTACTTGCGATAGACCCGTCAAGCGAGCGTACCAAAGGCTCCATACTCGGCGACAAGACCCGTATGGAGCGATTGGCAGTGCATCCCTCGGCTTTTGTACGCCCCAGCCCGTCAGCCGGAAGCCTCGGGGGTGTGGCCCGCAAAACAAGAGAAACCATAGTATTATGCGAGGCCGCCGGATATAACAATATATTTGTCGAGACTGTAGGAGTCGGGCAGAGCGAAACAGCCGTACACTCCATGGTCGACTTCTTCCTGCTCATACAGCTTGCCGGTACAGGCGATGAGTTGCAAGGCATAAAACGCGGAATCATGGAAATGGCCGACGGTATCGTCATAAACAAGGCCGACGGCGACAATGTAGACCGCGCACGCCTTGCCCAAGCCCAATTCCGTAGCGCACTGCATCTGTTTCCGCCCACATTATCGGGCTGGATGCCTGAAGTGCTCTGTTACTCGGGGTATTATGACCTCGGCATAGAAGAAGTATGGAACATGATTGACCGATACTTCAATTTCGTCAAAGAGAACGGATATTTTGAGCAAAAGCGTCGTGAGCAGGCCCGCTACTGGATGTTTGAGACGATTAACGAAAAACTGCGCCGACACTTCTACAACGACCCTGAGGTAGAAAAGATGCTCCGCGAGAAAGAAGTACGCGTACTGAACAACCAGCAAAGTTCATTTACCGCCGCACGCGACGTGCTCGACTTCTACTTCAGCCATCATTAATGATGGTGATGGTGGTCATGATGCTTTTTATGTTTCTTGTGCTTTTTATGCTTATGTTTATGGCCGTAGTCATCAAAGTCATAGACATAGTCGTTCTCTACACCCCAATAACTGTGGAGAGTACCGCATGAAGTCAGTCCTGAAGCACTTATGGCCATCACAGCCATAATAAGCCATACGATATATTTTCTTTTCATTATCCTCATTGTAAGGTTGAAACTTCAATTTAATTTGTAATACAACCGAAGTAATAAAATTGTTTACCGGCATACAGCTATATGAAATCGCAATATGTAATACAGACAACCGCCGACGGCTCCCCTACCATATACCTGCCGCAACTTGACGAGCATTACCACTCGGTCAAGGGAGCAGTGACAGAGAGTTGTCATATATACCGCGATTGTGCCTTGCGACATAGGGCGCAACGAGGCTACGACCGCCCCTTGCGATTGCTCGAAGTAGGCTTTGGCACAGGATTAAATGCCGCAGTATCGGCTGAATGCAGCGACATACACGTTCACTACATCGCCGTCGAACTTTACCCGTTGGACCCTGACGTATCGCAACATCTCGGATATAGCCTTCCTTTTGTAGAGGCCGTGAACCGGGCCAAATGGGATACTCCGGTAAACATAACAGCAACTTTTCTCCTTGAAAAACGGCAGACCGATTTTCTGACAGCCGACCTGCCGGGCGACATAGATGTCGTATATTATGACGCCTTTGCTCCTGAAAAACAGCCCGACATGTGGGAAATGGAAGCTCTACGCCGAACGGTGGATACCATGGCCTCGGGCGGAGTATTGACCACATATTGCGCCAAAGGCTCAATCAGACGTATGCTGACAGCATTAGGTCTTACGGTAGAACGTCTTCCGGGACCTCCTGGCGGAAAACGCGAGATACTTCGCGCCACAAAACCATAAAGCCGTCTGCCACAAAACCCTCTTCACAGCCAAAACATTTTCACAACGAAATATTAAAGATTCCAAAGATTTTCCGTAAGTTTGCAATAGAATCCTGATCTCTTTATAATAAGGGTTTTAGGAGATAATCCGATTTTAAGGTAATGACTTAGCAACTATGCTATTTCTGCGCTTTACTGTGAACTGCTTTCATTGTCACTCGTCTGTTGAATTAATATTCAGTATTCGCGGATATTTTGTATAATGGTATATCTTCAAGGTACACCGTTATTCTTTTTGGGGAGTTCACATTCATATATAATTTTCGGATTGATTCCTTATAGGAATCAATCCGAAGTTCAGCATCAATTATAAATTGGTCTTCTAGTGCGGAATATTCATCTATCAAATGCTCTAATTCTATATCCATAAGAACTACAAAAAAATTCTATCATGAATGAATATAGGGAAACCCTTAAGTCGAACATAGTCTGACATAGTTTCATAATAATCGCGAATTTTTGTTCGCAACTCAACATTATCACTATAATCTTCTATTTTTAATTTCAACTCTTTAAGAGCTTCAATGTTAATTGGTCTGCCATGAGACTTCCAATTATTATTATCACTTAAATGCCCGGCAATTTTTGCAGCACGTTCCTTTTTCTCTTCAACTGTTACATCCGTTCCATCATTATGCCTTGTCCAATTTTTGAATTTGTATTTAATTAACCACCTCTTTAACAAGTCAATGGTCAAGTCTCGCGCTTGCTCAAAACTGCGAAGTTCAGCCAAATCAAAGTCTTTTAATATTGCAAATTCTACATTTGTTAGAGTTCCACGCTTAGCCTTTTCGATATAGTCATTGATTTTATCCAAATATCCCAATGCAGCGACCCATTTACCTTCTTTATTTTGAACTTGTGGGTCTATCGGACCCAATACAGAAAAATAATCCATGTAAATATTATCTCCACTCATGCAGAAAATAGTACCTGCACTATACGCATAATCAGGAATTATAAAATTTACTTCTGAATAGTGATGTCTAATTATATTAACATAACGTTCAACAGTTATGGCGCTACCTCCTGTTGTAGTTAGTAATATATAGAGTGATTTGTGTCGGTTAGCATTTTGAGCAAGTTCTTCCACCAATTTCAAGAATACATTTTCATTCAAATTGCCAATTGGTCCATAATATACTAAGACATCAGCATCAAGATATTTTTCCAATGTTTCCAGTTTGGAATTTAACAATAATCTTAAGTTATTTTCTAATTGTGACTCCATAAGGATTATTGATATTGTGAAGTAAAATCAATCTGAATCCTGCGTTGAAAAGCTGGAGCATATTGCGCTTTTAGTAGCCAATACGAAGCGAATATAGGTTGTACATTAAACTCTTCTGACAATAAGTTTGCGGTCATCGGCAACCCAGCACGTTTTCGGTCAAATACGGCTTTTCGCAAATTATCTCCATTAAACAAGTATTCATTGGCAAACTTATTAGCTTCTTTTTCCCGTTTGTTTTGCTTGGCTTTCGATTCGTTTATCTCGCCTTCGTAAATTTCAACATTCTTATGTTTGATAGCATGTCCTAATTCATGAAATAGAGTAAACCAACAAGATATAAGGTCGTGTCCGCGATCCGAAATCTGAATGAGAGGTTTGTTTTCAATCCAACGAATTGCTCCGTAAACAGTTTTAGGTAAAGAGGGAACAAAAACCAAACCGACACCAAAGCGTGAAAATATTGAAGGTAAAGATTTGAAGTATTCAACATCTTCAATATGAGCCATCCATTCTCTTGTTCCAATCCAATTCATTAATTCTGCTTCATTGTAATCAGGAATATTGAGGGTGTTAAAATCAAGTTCACCACGACGCAACCAAGCATGAAGATTGATTGAGTCAACCTCAATTTTATTTTGGGAACGGAATAGAGCAGCTTGTTTTTCGGAAGTTTCAAAAATCTCTGTATCGGAATCCACACCAAAGAAATCTAAAATATCATCAAGAATATCATACCCTTCCGTGAATTCACCACGCAACAAAGGCAATACTTTTTTTAGCTTGGTATATGTTTTCTTTGCCTGATTGTAATTAGCCACATACCGTGGCTTTTCTTCCAAATACTCCTTTTGAAAATCAGCCAAATATTCACGCACATTAGAATCATCCAATATTTCAGCAGCTTTTTGTAATGTTTTATTTGATAGTTGTTCCTTATTCCTTAAATCTTTAATGCCGATAAGTTTTTCGAAATTCTTAATGCCGCGAGCCTCGAATATATCAGCAAGCTCCCCTCCGACTGTATTGCGTAGCGTCAAAGGGTTTAATACAGGTATTTTTTCAAGTGCAGCCATTTTATATATTGTTATAATCGTGATTATTTACAGCAATAACATATATTGTCATTATTGAATTGAAATCTCCTCGCCAATCTTGTGCCAACAATAAATTCTGTTCTTCATCAATGATATGATTAAAAAATTTTCTTGGTCCTCGTCCAACACGAACTTTTAAAATCAAGGGGTCTTTTTTAGCACATCCTTGTTTTATTTCTATTCTATTATCTGTTTGACTAAACATGGCATTATAGGCTCCCGCTGAAACATATTTCCTCAATCGGTCATGTAATTTTTTTGCTGGTTCCATTAGATTAGCACCAAAAGTTTTTGAAAAAGCTCTGGAAGCAATACGATTATCTGGATTTAATACAAAATCTCGATAACATTTAACCTCTTTAGAGTTGCCGTATTCAATAACCATTCTTGCATAATTAGTTATACAAGTGCAAAGATACGGAATATTTCCTGTAAAACGCCAGTTTACCAAATAAAATTTTGTATTTTTGCATTCGTTAAACTCGTTAAACAAGAAGACACCTATATGAACCGGATTAAGGAAGTATTAGATATAAAAGGTATTAGACAAACAGACTTGGCAAATAGACTTGGAAAGACTTTTAATATGGTCAATCTATATACAACTAATAAAGTTCAACCACCCATTCATGTTTTGTATCAAATAGCCGAGATTTTGGATATTGATGTTCGTGAACTTCTTGTTTCAAATAAATTTTAACAGCGGACAATTATGAAACTAACAGATCTAATTAAAGATTCGGAATATGACCTTAGTTTATTTACCGAAGCTCAGATTTCCGAGTTGGAAAGTCGTATTGTTGAGCGACAAACAAAAAAAGGAGCTGATTATTACCTTACATGTCTAGTTCGTAAGAAGGACATTAAAGTAACTCCTGAAGAAGTGGTGCGCCAATTATATCTGTTGGTTCTCACCAGTGATTTGGGTTATCCAGTTTCTCGAATGGAACTGGAGTATGAAGTCACGTTTGGCAGGGAAAAGAAACGTGCCGATATTGTCATTTTTGACAAACAGCAAACGACAAGTCCATACATTATTGTAGAGGTCAAGAAACCAAAGTTGAAAGATGGAAAAGAGCAACTGAAAAGTTATTGTAATGCAACAGGTGCTCCAATCGGTGTATGGAGTAATGGGCGTCAAATTTCCTACTACCACCGTAAAGACCCCAATTATTTTGAGGATTTAAGTGGCATACCTCGTGCAGACCAAAAACTATCTGACATACTCTCCGAGCGTTGGAAGATTGCTGACCTTATCAAAAAAGACAAGTTGGTAAATGAACGAAAGTCCCTCAAAGACCTTATCCTTGAAATGGAGGATGAGGTGTTGGCTGGTGCTGGTGTAGATGTGTTTGAGGAAGTATTCAAACTCATCTTTACCAAATTGTTCGATGAAATGGAAAGCGGGCGTAAGCCTGACAGAAATTTAGAATTCCGCAACTATGGTGATACTGAAACGGAATTAAAAGACAAATTACAGGCGTTATTTGACAAAGCAAAAGAGAAATGGCAAGGTGTTTTTACCGATGATGCCAAACTTTTACTCACACCCTCACACTTGTCTGTTTGTGTCGCATCTTTACAGGATGTGAAATTGTTCAATTCCAACCTTGATGTGGTAGATGAAGCTTTTGAGTATCTTATCAATAAAAGCAGTAAAGGCGAAAAAGGGCAATACTTTACCCCTCGTTATGTGATTGATATGTGCGTAAAAATGCTCAATCCGAAAGCGAATGAAAAGATGATAGACACTGCGGCTGGCAGTTGTGGTTTCCCTGTCCATACGATATTCCATGTTTGGGAAAATATCCTCAAATCCAAAGGCTTGAGCCGTAGTCATTTGTTTACCTTAGAAGAAAAACCTGCCGAATGTACAGACTATGTTCAAGACAATGTTTTTGCCATCGACTTTGATGAAAAGGCTGTACGTGTGGCTCGTACCCTAAACCTTATCGCAGGAGACGGACAAACCAATGTCATGCACCTAAATACGCTTGACTATGAACGTTGGGATGAGACTGTAAAAGATGAAATTTGGTCTGATACTTATTCTGAAGGATGGAAGAAGTTAAAGAAATTGCGCACAGACAAAAATAGTAATCGTGATTTCAACTTTGATATCATTATGGCAAACCCTCCGTTTGCAGGGGATGTAAAGGAAAGTCGTATTCTTGCCAAATATGATTTAAGTCGCAGTGTTTCATTGGAAAAATTGAAAAATGCACCGCAAGGTGCTAATGTGGTAGCAGGAGAACCAACTTTTCCTGAAGCACTAAATAATAATGGCGAAACAGTCTATCAGATGAGCGATGGTACATTCCGCAAAACCAAGTTGAAACAGGCTTCTAATATGAGCCGTGACATTTTGTTTGTGGAACGAAATCTCGACTTCTTAAAGCCGGGAGGACGTATGGCTATCGTGTTGCCACAAGGACGCTTCAATAACAGTAGCGACAAATCATTGCGTGAATATATTGCTGACCGTTGCCGCATTTTGGCTGTGGTAGGCTTGCATGGCAATGTGTTCAAGCCACATACAGGAACAAAGACAAGTGTCCTTTTTGTGCAGAAATGGGATGAAGAACTGTGCCCTAAGGTTGATGATTACAACATTTTCTTCGCTACCATGCAAGAACCGAGCAAGGATAACAGTGGAGATAAAATCTATCGTAATACAATTGACGAAGATGGCAATAATGTTCCTTTGCTTGACAGTCATGGTCATTTGATTGTGAAGCACGACCTTTTCAATCATGATGGCAAGACTCCAAATGGAATTGCAGAGGCGTTTGTCGAGTTCGCCCAAAAAGAACGTTTCTCTTTTTTCGTGGATGCCCCTTTGACGAGGTAAAGTATAAGACTTTGTTAGAGGGGCTTGAAGCGACTGAAATAAAATTGAGCCAATGTGTAGAAAACAAGGATTATCGAATAGATAGTGGTTTCTATACTAAAGCTCCAATTATAAATCCTCATTTAAGCTACAAAAAGATTGGAGATTGTCTTCTTTCTTCACAATACGGGATTTCTGTTGCGATGAATGAAGATAAGAAAGGTTATCCAATTTATAGAATGAATGAAATCCACAATCTCTTATGCGATTTAAATGTAAATAAATGTGCCGATATCACACAAGAAGACGCTGAAATATTTAAGTTACACGATAAGGATGTAATCTTTAATAGGACTAACTCATTTGAATGGGTTGGTAGAACTGGTATTTATTATCAAAATGACAATATTGATAGAATTTTCGCTTCGTATCTTGTGAGATTTATACCTAATGCAGATATATTGCTGCCTGAATATCTTACCACGTATTTGAATACAAAATATGGAATGTGGGATATAAAAAGACGAGCACGCCAATCTATAAATCAAACAAATGTAAATCCAGAAGAAGTTAAATGTATGGATATCCCTATTCTTGGAAAGGATATTCAAAATAATGTTGCCCAACATCTGCAAATAGCTAATCAAAAACGTATTGTTTCCCAACAACTATATGCCTCTGCCGAGTCTTACCTTTTGGACTGCTTAGGGATGGCAAATTTTGCAGCCAATCCTGACGCATATAACATTAAAACACTAAAAGAATCATTCCTCGAAACAGGACGTTTCGATTCCGAATACTATTTACCAAAATATGAGGACTATATAGAACTTGTACACTCTTATCCGAATGGTTACGACCTTATTGGTAATGTATGCGACATTAAGGACAATAACTATACTCCTGTTAATGGCATACAATACAAGTACATTGAACTTGCTAATATTGGTAAATCGGGCGAGATAACAGGATGTAACGAACAAGCAGGAGAAGAATTACCGACACGAGCTCGTAGAATAGTACATAAAGGAGATGTGATAGTCTCCTCGATAGAAGGTTCTCTTGATAGCTGTGCTTTAGTAACGGATGAATATGATAGGGCTTTATGTTCAACAGGATTTTATGTTCTGAAATCGCATCAACATAATCCCGAAACATTACTTACGTTATTTAAATCATTACCTATTCAAAACCTGATGAAGAAAGGTTGCTCGGGCACGATATTGACGGCTATTGGTAAATCTGAGTTTGAAAAAATCCCCATTCCACTTATTCGTCAGGAGGTCCAAGATGAGATAGCCAAACACGTTAAAAAGAGTTTTGAACTACGCATGGAGGCTATGCAATTACTTGAAAATGCGAAACTTACAGTGGAAAACATTATAGAAAATGGGGGGGGTAATTTGTTGATTTACAACGAATTACAATTCAGTGCGTTTGAAGAGTGGAATCAGGCAGTTTGGCTGCTATTTACAGAAATAGGTATAACTTCAAACATTGATGTAAAAGCACCAATAGGCAGTACATATAAAAAACTATCAAACAGTTTCTTGAAAAGTGGCAGATTGGATGCAGAATATTATCAACCCAAATATGACCATTTATTCAGTGAATTAAAGCGGTTCAAAACAAAAACAATAAGACAAATAGCGACATTGTCCAAATCAATAGAACCTGGTAGTGATGCTTACTGTGAAACAGGAATTCCGTTTATCAGAGTAGCAGACCTCTCTAAGTTTGGATTGTCTGAACCTGCTGTTTATTTGAACAAGTTAGAATTTAAGGACACGATTAGACCTCAAAAAGATACGATTCTCCTATCTAAAGACGGTAGTGTTGGTATCGCATATAAGATGGAAGAACCTATTGATGTTATTACTTCTGGCGCAATTATTCATCTGAACATTACGGACAAAGATGTGCTTCCTGACTATCTGACATTGGTTCTCAATTCTTTTGTTGTGAAGTTGCAAGCAGAAAGAGATGCTGGCGGTTCTATAATTCAACATTGGAAACCATCAGAAATAGAAGATGTGATAATTCCAATATTGCCAACATCTGAACAAGTAACTATATCTAAAATGCTCCAGCAAAGTTTTACCTTGCGAAAAGAAAGTAAACGCTTGTTGCAGGAAGCGATACAAATAGTAGAAACTGCCATTGAAGAAAACTTAGTCTGATAGGGCCATATAATAATATGGCACATCCTCCTCTGCTTGTAACTGAACTGCGCCACAGTCATGTTGATTGTCACCCGTCCCATGATGGGAACAATACCATTTTTCTCCTTACTGCCGTTCACGTAGGACAGCACCTTGAATGTGCTTCTTGCCATACCCGTTTTTTTGATCGCAAAATTAAGTATCAACGAGTTAGACCTTGTAAGCCAAACACAGCCATACGGAGAAAATATCAGTGCCACGTGTTAAAAATAGCATTTCGCCGGATAATGATTTGAAAACTTAACGGCTTCATTAATCCGCTTTCCTTTGCATTACCCCGTTTTTTCGTCTGTCCTCTTTTGTCCTCGCAAAAGCCTTATAAACAAGCTTTACGAAGACATTTCTTCCTTTTTATTAGCCTTTCCCAGAGTTTTTCTGTAAGTTTGCAAATGTCTATCACTTTCATAGTATTATGAGGTCATTAGCAATCATCTTATTATTATGCCACTTTACGGTATACGCACAAGATATATCGGATGACAAAGGACTGTCGGAGACACTCGACAAACAAGAAAAAGTGTCATCCGACGCACTGCGGCAGTTTCAGCGCGACTTTGCCCGACATTATGTGGATATGCAACGACCGTTATTTGACTATTCTGCCGCACCCCTCATGTCATGGCAAGAGAGCGGGGCAATGACATTCCGTCCGTATGACTATGCCATAGCCGGCATAGCACCGGTAGCCATGTGGGAAAGCGGGGCCTTTTATGCATCGGGAAGTTCGGCGTCCATACCCGGGCTTATGGGTATAGAGAGCGGAGCCTTGAACATAACCCAACAGATAGGCGAGGTCACTTTTACGGGCAGTATTAATGCCGACAAATACGGTTACTACAGAGGGCTTAATACTACATACGGAATCAGCGGCAATATAGTATGGCGCATCAACGACACATTCTCGCTTACAGTGTTCGGGTCGCACTCGTTCAACAGCATGTACATCAATCCGCAGACACTTCCCTACATGAGAGCGACAAGCTACGGAGGGTATATCGGCATAAATCTTCACGAACACTGGGGAGTCAACTTGGGTGCACGGCGTGTATACAACTCCGCGACAGGTCGTTGGGAAACCGTGCCGATAATGGAACCGTACTACAGACTGAACAAACGCGACGTGATAGGCGTAGATTTAGGAGGGATATTGTACGAAGTCATACGGGCAAATCACGACAAGCACTTCGGAGGGCCGAAAAACCCGACAATGTGTCCGCCGATACCGATGGGTCCGCCACCCGTAAGGCCTCATGAATAAATTCATATATCACGGCTATTTATAAATACAAACATATAATAACATATGGCACGCATATTCAACAGTATGACAGAACTGATAGGCAACACTCCGTTGCTTGAAGTACATAACATAGAACAATCCGAGGGTCTTAAAGCCCGTGTGCTTGTCAAGATAGAGGCATTCAATCCCGGCGGAAGCGTAAAGGACCGTGCGGCACTGTCGATGATCGAGGACGCGGAGAAAAAAGGTATTCTTAAACAAGGTGCGCTTATAATCGAGCCGACAAGCGGCAATACCGGCATAGGGCTTGCATGGGTGGCATCATTAAAAGGCTACAAAGTCATTTTGACAATGCCTGAAACCATGAGCGTAGAACGTCGCATGCTACTCAAGGCATGTGGAGCCACTATAAAACTGACACCGGGCAGTGAAGGCATGAAAGGAGCCATTGCACGTGCTGAAGAATTGCAAAAAAACAATCCCGGCTCCGTGATACTCGGTCAGTTTGACAACCCGGCAAATCCCGCAGCCCATGAAGCGACGACCGCACAGGAAATATGGCGCGATACCGACGGTAAGGTAGACATATTTGTTGCCGGTGTAGGTACAGGCGGCACTCTGTCGGGCACCGCCCGCGGCTTAAAAGCTCATAACAGCTCCATCAAAGCCGTAGGTGTAGAGCCGAAAGGTTCTCCCGTGCTCGCAGGCGGCAAGGCCGGACCACATAAGATACAGGGTATCGGTGCAGGATTCATTCCGGCCAATTACGACAGCACGATAGTTGACAAAATCATATCGGTAAGTGATGACGATGCCTTCAAGGCATCACGCATGTTTGCCGAAAAAGAGGGATTTCTTGTCGGTATATCATCAGGTGCAGCATTAAGCGCAGCCATAGAACTGGCTCGCCAAGAGGAGAATTCCGGCAAGACAATAGTGGCATTGCTGCCCGACACAGGCGAGCGTTATATGTCGACCGACCTTTTTGCCTACGACCGCTATCCGCTCTGATTCCACATGCCGTCCGTCAACAAAACGAGCGGGCGGCGTCATGTATCACCTCTCCGAGAGTGGGATGAGCATGCACGGTGTCGGCCACAGTGTCTATAGTAAGGCCTCCGCTCATAGCTACCGTTATTTCCTGCACAAGGTCAGAGGCGTGAGGACCACATACGTGGCACCCAAGTATAAGCCGTGACTCCGCATCTACTATAATTTTAAGCAGTCCGTCAGTCTCACCCATAGCCATAGCCTTACCGTTGGAGCGGAACATAGCTTTAGCTGTTTTAAACGCTATACCTTGTTCTTTACAACCCTCTTCTGTAAGTCCTACCATAGCACACTCGGGGGAAGAGAACACGGCAGCGGGTATGACAGACAAATTCATATTACCGCCCATAAGACAAGTAGCCTGAGCCGATGCGGCATGTGCCAGCATAAGCCGTCCGTTAACATCTCCCACAGCATAAACACCGGGAACGGAAGTTGCAAAATCGTCATTTACGGATATGCCGCGTATGACCTCTATACCTACTTCGGCAGCACCGTCAGGTATAACAGGTGAGCGCCCGGTAGCCATAAGGACTTCGGCGGCATTAATCACCGCGGTACGCCCTTTGGCCGTATACTCCACGCACTTGCATCCGTCAACAGATATACCGGTTACAGCCGCCGAAGTAATTATATCTATACCACGACGTGACAGCAGGTTATGCAGACGCTTGGCAATGTCGCGGTCAAAGCCCGGCAATATCTCACGGCAATACTCCACCACTGTAACCTTTACACCGAATTCAGCCAATATACAGGCAAACTCCACACCTATGACACCTCCGCCAATAATGCATATGCTTTCAGGCATTGACGTCAAAGCGAGAAGCTCGTCACTTGTCAGAGCATGTTCTGCCCCGTCAATCGGCAAGACCGAAGCCTTTGATCCGGTAGCAATCACAATCATGGGAGCACTATACTCCATGTCACCAACAACGACAGTGTCGGTCGCAACAAAACGAGCCTCACCATGTATTATCTCAGCTTTAGAGAGCATCATCTCCACATTGCCGCGCATTTCAGCGACTATAGCGTCTTTGCGCTGCAATGCTTTCAAAAAAGACGGTGCACATCCATCGATATTCACTCCGTAACTTGAGGCCTCGCGAACAGTACGCACTACTTCGGCCGAACGATACAATGCTTTTGTAGGGATACATCCACGGTTAAGACACGTGCCTCCGAGCAGGTCACGCTCGATTATCACCGTATCGCGACCTGCTGCAATAGCACGGGCAGCGGCCTCCATACCGGCCGGACCGCTTCCAATTATGATTATATCGGATTTTCGCATAACTCCTTATAGGTGACTATCGGGTTAAGAGCCGCACGAGTATCGTCGGGATGCGATATAGGAGTATTGTGAGGAGCTGTTTTCACGACCTCGGGAGTCTCCGCCGACTCACGCGCTATATCTCTCATGACCTCGATAAAGCGGTCTATAGTCTCCTTGCTCTCCGTTTCGGTAGGCTCTATCATAAGCGATTCATGGAACAGCAGAGGGAAGTATATAGTCGGGGCATGAAATCCGTGGTCAAGCAACCGCTTGGCAATATTAAGTGTGGTAACGCCGGTAGACTTGTCGACAAGACCGTCAAATACAAACTCATGCTTGCACACCGTATCGACCGGAAGCAGGTAGAGATCGCGCAGACGCTCCTTGATATAGTTGGCATTGAGAGCGGCAAGAGGTCCGACCATGGCGAGACCCTCCTTTCCGAGTGAAAAGATGTAGCTCAACGCACGCACCAGCACGGCAAAATTGCCGAGAGTACCGGTGACCTGACCGAGAGAACCGGGAGCCGAATGTTCTATGTCATAAGAGCCGTCGGCTTTCTTTATGACATGAGGTACTGGCAAAAGATGCTCAAGCCCTTTGCGTACGCCTACAGGCCCCGCTCCGGGACCGCCTCCGCCATGAGGAGTGGAGAATGTCTTGTGTAGGTTTATATGCATGACATCAAAGCCCATGTCGCCCGGGCGGCCAACACCAACCAACGGGTTCAGATTGGCTCCGTCGTAATACATCAACGCTCCGGCCTCATGCACCAACCGGGCTATCTCGGGAATGTTTTTCTCAAAGATACCGAGCGTATTAGGGTTGGTCATCATGACTGCGGCCACAGTATCGTCAAGCAGCGGACGCAAGGCCTCGACATCGACAGTGCCGTCGGCTCCGCTTTTCACTTCGACTATCTTGTATCCGGCAACCGCAGCACTGGCGGGATTGGTACCGTGAGCCGAGTCGGGTACGATAACCTTGTCACGCTTCACGTCGCCACGCTCCATATGATAAGCCTTTATCACCATAAGTCCGGTAAGTTCACCATGGGCTCCTGCATATAGATTAAGAGTAAACTCACTCATACCGCCTATCTCGGAAAGTGCCTGCTGGAGAGTATAGTAAACTTCGAGCGCGCCCTGCACAGTCGACACGGGCTGCAAAGGATGAAGCGAAGCTATGCCCACACCTGCAGCCATCTCCTCATTGATCTTAGGATTGTACTTCATCGTACATGAACCAAGAGGATAGAAGCCTGTGTCAACTCCGAAATTATTGTTGCTCATGTTGGTGTAATGACGTACAACCGACGGCTCATCCACTTCAGGAAGTGCCGGCGACGAAGCACGCAACAGATCGGCAGGAAGCTCTGAAAGAGCGTCAGAGCAACCGTTGGCGGGAAGTTTAAATCCGCGACGTCCGGGACGCGACAATTCAAATATAAGTTTGCCGTAATATTCTTTATTCATGTCTGTATTCAATTTATAGAGTTGACGGCATAGAGTCAATAATATCGGCCAGATGATCAAGGTCTTCGCGCGACTGCATTTCGGTGACAGCGACAAGCAGTCTGTTGTCGGTAAGACGCACACCGGGCAATATACCATGCTGCATGGCCCGCTGCATAAGTGAGTCTACATCAAAAGAAGTCGTTAACTCAAATTCATGCAGGAACGGCTTGTCAGGATACGACAGACGGGCCTTGCCCCCCTTCTCAATACGATCAGCAAGATAATGGGCTCCTGCACAACTTAAAGAGTTGACTTCCTTAAGGCCCTGCGGACCAAGCAATGACATGTAAACCGACACAAAAAGGGCCATCAACCCCTGATTGGAACAGATATTGCTTGTAGCCTTCTCACGGCGTATATGCTGTTCGCGAGCCTGAAGTGTAAGTACAAACACGCGCCGTCCGTCTTCGTCAACGGTAGCACCGACTATTCGACCCGGCAACTTCCTTATCAACTGACGGGTGCAACATATGTATCCCAGATAAGGTCCGCCGAAATTCAACGGCATGCCGAGCGACTGTGCATCGCCGGCAGCGATATCGGCACCCCACTCTCCGGGCGACTTCACCGCACCGAGAGCCGCGGCCTCACATGTCATGACAAACAGCGCCTTGGCGGCATGAACAGTGTCGGCCCAGCCATTATAATCCTCCAGCACACCATAGCGGTTGGGTGAAGCCACAACAACTCCGGCCACATCGCCGGAAGCCATCTTTTCTTCCAAGTCAGCACGGGAAGTCACACCGTCCTCCTCGGCTATCGTGTCAAGCACGATACCGTGGTAACGGGCATAAGTCGACATTACTTCGCGCACTTGCGGCAACACGGTGGCCGATACGAGCACGCGATTGCGCTTACGGGCAGCTGCCACCGTCATCATCATGGCTTCGGCTACAGCCGTAGGCCCGTCATACATAGATGCATTGGACACATCAAGGCCTGTGAGCGACGCCATCATACTCTGGTACTCAAATATATACTGGAGCGTACCTTGCGATATTTCAGGCTGATAAGGGGTGTAAGCAGTAAGAAATTCCGACCGTGAGAGCAGAGCCGGAATTACCGCGGGAGTATAGCGATCATACCACCCCGCCCCGGCAAAGCAGGTCATCAAACGGTTCTTTTCACCCAGTTTCTTAAAAAAGTCCCGAACCTCTTTCTCGCTTTTCTCCGACGGTAAGTCATACTCACGGCCGAGCAACAACGCAGGGGACACGTCGGAATACAATTCGCCAAGCCCGTTCATAGAGCACGCAGCGAGCATCTCCGATATATCCTCCGGGGTATGAGGCAAATAACGATGCGACATAACTATATATGATTATAAACCGCAATCAATGACACAAAGCCTTATAATCCTCCTCGCCGAGAAGTTCATCAAGCTCCGATGCGTCAGAAAGCTCGACTTTTATAATCCATGTGCCCATGGCATTCTTGTTGACGAGTCCGGGATTGTCGACAAGTTCTTCGTTAACCTCAATGACCTTACCGCTCACGGGAGATATAAGATCGCTCGCAGCCTTTACGCTCTCTATGGCACCGAAATCCTCACCGGCCACCACTTCATCATCAACTTCAGGCAGATCGACATACACGACGTTGCCCAACTGCGACTGCGCATAATCCGTGATGCCGATCAGACCTACGTTGCCTTCAACTTTGATATATTCATGACTCGGAGAATAATAAATCTTATCCATAACGCTATAATTTTATTGATTAATTCTTATAATTTTTTCTATAAAACTTCTTTTTAACTACAACTGCGGGAAATGTCTTGCGGCGTATGCGCACTTTCAGAGGAGTGCCGAGTGCGGCGCAATCCGACCTGACAAGCGCCATGGCAAGACTCTTGTCAACCGACACGGCATGATAGCCGGTCGTGACAGTGCCTACCACATTGTCGTCAGAGTCAAGCACCTCGTAGCCATGACGCGGAATAGCCCTGTCAAGCACCTCAATTCCCACCAGTTTGCGAATGACACCGTCGCGTTTAAGCGTCTCCACAGCCTCTTTACCGACAAACTCCGGTTTGTCGAGTTTCACGAAAATACCGAGACCCGCTTCAATCGGGGATATATCGTCAGCCAATTCGTCGCCGTACAACGGTAGCCCGACTTCAAACCGCAATGTGTCGCGACACCCGAGGCCGCACGGTTTCACCCTATCGGAAGCCATCAGCCGGTCCCACATCTTACATATAAGCCCGTGAGAGGCATATATCTCAAAACCGTCTTCACCGGTATATCCCGTACGGCTTACAATAATATCCTCTCCCTCGACCGTAATCGTTTTAAATGTATAGAACTCAAGCGACGCACAATCAATGCCAAGAACCTCCGTCATAACCGACTCCGATGCCGGGCCCTGAACGGCCAGTTCGCCAAGCACATCACTCCGGTCATCGACAGTCACATCAAAACCGGAGACATGACGGCAAATCCAATCCAGATCCTTGGCTATATTAGACGCATTTATCACGAGTAAAAAGTCGCTGTCACCGCGCTTGTAAACCAACAGGTCATCGACGGTGCCACCGTCGGGATGAAGCATCATGCCGTAAAAACACTTGCCCGCAGCAGCTCCGGTAACATCGTTGGTAAATATATGATTGACAAAACGCTCGGCATCGGGTCCGGTAACACTTACCTCACCCATATGTGAAACGTCAAAAACACCGCACGCCGTCCTCACGGCATTATGTTCTTCAACGATTCCCTCATACTCAATCGGCATAATGAATCCTCCGAAAGGACTCATTTTGGCTCCGAGAGCCACATGCTTGTCATAAAGACATGTCTTTTTGTTTTCTTCCATCGTAAGATTACATTAATATATCTATCATTTCCTTTCGTCGCAGTCCGGCCACAACCGAGTCGGGGTCAACACCGGCAAGCGCCGCCGTAATTGACTCACGGTTATAAGGTACACCTCGCAGAGGGGCCAACAGCCCTTCATCAAGATCGCCGACCAGAAAAAAATCGCCGGAAATATTTATATCCTTTATAACTCCGTTTTTAAGCTCGATATCGGTACAGAACTCACCTACTCCGTCAATACGCCGTGTAAGATGAGTTGTACAGCGCGGATTGCGCCCGTATATCCAAGCGTCGGTGTAATAAGGGCGCGACATCTCTTCAATAGCAGCGACATCGGAGTCATCAAGCTCTATCAGACTGTCACAAAGATAACGGCGCACATATTCTTTAAACTCATTGACAGCCATGTCAATATGCTCTCGCAGAGTCGTTATACGGCTCTGCACCGAACTGACACCCTTGGACTGCAGTTTTGTGCCTGAAGGCGAAATGGCCATCGTCATATTTTCAAGGTCGGTATCATAGAGCATTGTACCGTGCACTATGCTCCTGCCCGGAATGTGGTAAAATGCGTTTCCCGACACTTTACGACCGTCAATAAGCACATCATTGCGTCCTGTAGCGGAAGCGTCGACTCCGAGAGTTCCAAGCATGGAAGCTATACGTGAAGTGTAGGAAGAAAACACGGTGACGATATCATCGCACGACACGAT
Organism: Muribaculum sp.; assembly: GCA_009775095.1. Classification (GTDB taxonomy): domain Bacteria; phylum Bacteroidota; class Bacteroidia; order Bacteroidales; family Muribaculaceae; genus Muribaculum. Next base: position 91,846 of record VSOZ01000003.1, on the reverse strand, counting down.
GTAACTGAACATTATGTTGTCCATGTCGGCATATACACATCCTCCTCCACTCTTTCGGCGATAAAACTCTATACCCCGTCTACGGCAGTAATCGGTGTTGACTTCGCTGTCTACAAGCTGATTGCGCCCGAAGATAACAGTCGGATTGACCTGCCACATAAAAAACAATTCTTCGGAGTATCGACGAGCTACGTATTCCTCCATAGAAAGATAGAACGGCAATGGCCGCACTACGTTATCGGGCAAGGAGACGTATTTCATGACGGTTCGTGTTTACGTGGTATAATGATTACTTCCCAAAGGTATAAAATGTTTTTTGAAATGCAAAACAAAATCCGGATACGCTCGCGCGCGGCCGGATTTCTAACCTATGATTCACTTATTTGTTGTTGCTTGTTTTCTTATCAATAAAAAATATCCGATGACATGTCATCGGATATTTCAGATTATATCATTTTGCTCTGTTTCTTACGGTATCCGATTTTGTTTAGCAAATTTAAGACTAATTCTTAAATTTTACAAACGAAAGCCGAAACATTAAGCTATTTTAACCCTTATTTGGAACCAAGTTCCTTTATCGCACCTGTCACAGGATCAAGCAACAGATAAGCCGGAGCTTTTTTGTCGGTAAACATCTTGGGGTCGAGTCCGAATACAATACCATATTGAGCGACATCCATAGAACCTTCCCAACAAGTTTCACCCATGAACGATATCTTGACAGAAGCGGTTCCGGGTATACAATAGGCCACACCGCCTTTGGGGAACTGCTTTGTCTCCCCTTTGTCATTGACAGGCATTTTTCCGCGATTGGTTATGTTCAACGACAATGTTATCGGGTCGCCCGACAGATCATCGCTGTCTACAATACCATCAAGAGCCGACACACGGGCCAATACAAAACGTGTAACCTCTTCACCCGGAACATATGTAAATGTCTTTACTGCAGTCTCGCGCTGTTCTGTACCGACAAACATCGCTGTCAACGCGGCTTCCTGCGCCCCTATCTGATCCATCACGATCTGCATCGCCGTACCGTCAGGCGGCATTTGATCGGCCTGTCCCGTAATAAGATCACTGCGACTTTGTCGAAGTTCATAAATGCGCTTGGCGGCAAGCTCCGCGCGCTTGGCGCTTGACTGGCTCTGAAGCATCTCTTCACTTATCACATAGCGGGCGGCCTCGGTGTCAAGAGGTGTTGACGACAATCCCACAGGCTCGGGAATCACTGGAGCCTCAGGCAAAACCACATCCTCAGTATTTATAGCTACAGGAAGGTCGGCATTATCCATAACCACATACGGAGCGGCCCCGCCCTTGAACTGCATCAGATAACGTTCACCTCCATCAGCTACACCTCGGGCGTTGACTATGACCCGCTTGACCCTCCATGACTCTGACGACTGCGACACCGGATCATTGACATTAAGGTACTTCTTGGCATACATATAAAATTCGCCCGGACGCTTAACCACACGTTCGGCCTCAACAGTCACGTCAAGTACGGTAGTAGGGAGCGAATACACAAGGCCGTAATCATTGGCCTTGGTAGCTTGGAACTTCTGCGTAGTCTGCGCAACGGCCACAACCGACGAAGCGACTACACAAGCAAGTGACAATACAATATATCTCATATTCATCCTAATTTACAAATTCAACGCATTATATCACGGATAGCGGTACCGACACAATCAGCAATGTCAGTAGCAAGCACTCCGTACTCACCATAAGTCTCCGCGGCCAACTCACCGGCATAGCCGTGTATAAAGGCCCCGAGAGTAGCGGCAATATCGGGAGAATAGCCTTGAGCGAGTAACGCAGCGATAACTCCGGTTAACACATCGCCACTTCCGGGAGTAGCCAGCGCCGGGCCTCCGCTACAACTGAAAAGTATACGTCCGTCAGGACGCACTACCGTGGTATAATAGCCTTTCAACAATATAATTATGTCATAATACGCGGCCTTTTCAACCGCAGTCTTTATACGCGCTTCCATGCAATTATGTTCACCGAACAATCGGTCAAACTCACCTGCATGAGGAGTAAGCACAGACATGGGAGGAATTGTATTAAGTATAGTCGGACGCTCGGCTATACAGTTAAGAGCGTCGGCATCGAGGAGCAAAGGCTTCTCGGCATGGTTGACAAATGTCTCCACTGCCCTTATTGTAAGATCATGAGTACCCATACCCGGACCCAAAGCCACTGCATCATACTGATGCCGCAGATTTATCTCCGTTATGCCGCCGTCATTACGGTCGACCTGCACCATAGCCTCCGGTACCGTTGACTGCATTACGGTAAAACCGCAACGCGGAATATGCATGGTGAGTTTACCCACTCCGGCACGCAAAGCTCCCCTTGCACACATCTGGGCGGCACCAAGCATACCGTAACTTCCTGCCACAATCATAGCCGACCCGTAATCGGCTTTGGATGAAAAGCGGCTCCGATGTCGAAGCACACGTTTGGCATCGTTCTTCTCAAGGAGGAAAAACCGCGATTGAGTATTGCGGGTCTCCTGCTGGCTAAGTTCAATGTCAAGCACCTTCCACTCTCCGAGAAACTCGGCGTTGTCGGCGATAAAAAAGGCCACGCGCGGGAATTGAATCGCAAGTGTAAGATGAGCATGAATAACGTTGCGCCGCAGCGTATCTTCATTCCATTCAGCCATAAGACCCGACGGGACGTCAATAGATACAATCGTGGCCTTGGACTCATTGATGTAGTCAACAAACGATCTGAACCCCCCGGTAAGCGGTTCACGTAACCCGGAGCCAAACAATCCGTCAATGACAAGCGAGTCAGACGATATAAATGGAGGATTGAAATCGCCGGTCACTTCGGTAAAATTTACATTGCCTAAGTCAAGCAGCCGTTTGCGACTGTGGATGCATCCTTCGCTAAGACGTCCGAAGACATTGAACATCAACACCTGCACGTTATAGCCTTGCTCCAAGAGCATACGCGCCACAGCAAGAGCGTCGGCGCCATTGTTGCCCTGTCCGGCGATGACCCATACATTTTTGCTCTGCCTCCACCGCGACATAATCTCGCATGTTATGGCGGCGGCAGCACGTTCGATGAGCTCGTCTGATGTGACACCCTCGTTTTCAATAGTATATTTTTCGATCGACCTTATCTGATCGTTTGTAAATATTTTCATCGTGCACGAAAGCTGTATCTTGTAAATGTCTACCGCAAATTTACAAAATATTATGGCGCGGTAAAGAATATTTTCAGTAAATTTGCGCAAACAAAAAACGGAATGGATAAAGTGACTTACGACGGCATGACTTTTGTGCCCTATATTAAGGAATCAACCATACAGGGACGCATAGCCGAAATTGCCGCACAAATAACCAAAGACTATTCAGGGCTACGCCCTCTTTTTCTATGCGTACTTACGGGAGCATTTCCTTTTGCCGCCGATTTATTCCGGTCGGTCAACATAGACGCCGAAATATCGTTCATCAGACTCAAAAGTTATGAAGGCACCTCAACCACCGGTAAAGTCAAGGAGGTTATGGGCCTTACCGAAAATCTTGAAGGACGCGATGTCATAATTATAGAAGACATTGTCGATACCGGCACAACAATCAAAAAACTGGTCGAAGATCTGAAAGCCAAGGGCACGACATCGGTTAAAGTAGCCTCGTTGTTATTCAAACCGGAGTCGTTGCTTCATGACGTAAAGCCCGACTATGTAGGCTTCTCCATTCCGTCAAAATTTATAATCGGCTTCGGACTTGATCTTGACGGACTGGCCCGCAATCTGCGTGACATATACGTGTTGGAGGAGAAGTGATTTCTCCTCAAGCTACAATCATATTTTTTTACGATATCTATTCAATTATTAGTAACATGTTTAACATTGTGATTTTTGGTGCCCCGGGAAGCGGTAAAGGTACACAGAGCGAGAAGCTCATAGACGAATACGGGCTTTTTCACATCTCTACGGGAGAGGTTCTGCGCGATCACATAGCACGCGGCACCGAGCTCGGCAAAATAGCCGACTCATTCATTTCACAGGGACAACTCATTCCCGATGACCTTATGGTCGACATACTTTCCGACGTTCTTGACAGCAATCCGGAGACGGCCAAAGGTGTTATATTCGACGGATTTCCACGCACAATTCCTCAGGCTAAAGCACTAAAAAAAATGCTTGCCAAGCGTGATTCGAAGGTTCATGCGGTAGTAGGTCTGGAGGTAGACGACAACGAGCTTGTGGATCGTCTTCTTAAACGCGGCGTGCAGTCGGGACGTAGTGACGACAACCTTGAGACAATAAACCAAAGACTCAAAGTATATCACGACCAGACATCGCCTCTGCGCGACTATTATCTCTCCGAAGGCAAATACCACTCCATCCACGGCAGCGGAAGCATCGACGACATTTTCTCTACCATCAAACAGTCACTTGAAAAAGCCGACAAAGACTGATGACAATGCGCGCCGACACGTTCAATAATAACATAGCCTCGGTCTATGCATCGCTTCAAAAAGGCGATCGGATCGAGGCTTCGATGCTTATAGAGGAGATACTCGGCGACACGTTCAACCAATGGCGCCTCTCCCCCGACGATGAAACGGCGTGTGAACTTGTAGCCGCCACATGCGCCTACTCTACGGTCATGACCGCCTCACAGCGTTTTCATGACGCTTATGCTTCATGCATGACGGCACTCGCCTACACATCAAAAAGCAAGATCGACCCTTCGGGCATGTTGGCATTGTGTCTTATGACATGGCATATACTCGAAAAAGCGCTACAGACATCGCAACCTACCGAAAACTCCGCGGCAAAAGAACGAGTAAGTGAAATAGCATCATCACTCGGAACCTTGCTATACCATTATTATTACGCGACGGGACGCATAAATCCTGATGACCCCGCTCTCACAGATGCCTATTCGGCTCTGCGCGTCATAATGAGCCTCGTGGAGATATCGCCTGACATGACCGACCGCACTCCGCTTGTAGCAAAAATACTCCAAGCGAGCGAGTCGATAGGACTTATCCAATAATTCTGAAGCTGCATCTAAACGAATTTACATGAAAAAAGAAGATCTTAAAATAGTATTTCTCGGCACACCTGAATTTGCTGTAGAGAGCCTGTCGCGACTTTATAACGCCGGCTACAACATAGTGGGAGTAATAACCATGCCCGACAAGCCTGCCGGACGCGGCCACAAGATGCTTCAGTCGCCTGTAAAACAGTTTGCTGTAAAGCACGGCCTGAAATTGATGCAGCCGACCAATCTCAAAGATCCGGAATTTATCGAGGAACTACGGTCATTGGATGCGGACCTGTTTATCGTAATAGCATTCCGCATGCTGCCGGAAGCGGTATGGACAATGCCCCGACTCGGCACTTTCAACCTGCACGCATCGCTACTGCCCAAGTACCGAGGTGCGGCTCCGCTCAACTGGGCCGTGATAAACGGCGACAAAGAAACAGGAGTGACTACTTTTTTCCTTAAACATGAGATAGACACAGGCGATATAATCGACCAGAAACGTGTGGCAATACATCCTGATGACAATGTAGGCGACGTACATGACCGGCTTATGATGCTCGGAGCCGACCTGACGATGGAGACTGTAGGACACATCATTGACGGCAATCTCAAAACCATATCGCAGGACCAGCTTACCGGAGGCGTTGAGCCTACTCCCGCACCCAAGATATTTAAAGAAACATGTCGCATAGACTGGAATAATCCCGCAGAAAAAGTACATAATCTTGTACGCGGACTATCACCATATCCGGCTGCATGGACTACGCTTACAACGACATCGGGAGAGGAGCTACAGCTGAAGATATTCAAGACCTCACCGTCTGACAAGACCACGCTTGCGCCGGGCTCGGTAGTCATCGACAAAGACCGCATGTACATAGCATGCAGCAACCGACTCCTCGAGATACTCTCGCTTCAATTACAAGGGAAAAAACGTCTTGACACGGCCGACTTCCTGCGCGGTTTCAATCCCGACAACTTCAAATTGTAATCCGCGACACTTCAACGGGCAAGATTAAGATTAAGAGTAACGCCATAGTTGCTGTCGGTCGTCGGGAAGGCGCTTGATGACACAATCGGAGTGTTGATACGATGATCTATAAAAGCCCCTACCGTGACACGACGGCTAAGAACATAATTAGCGGCAAGATTGAAGCTGACCGACCGAGTGCCTGATGTGGCCTGTGTATAGTCGGTCTCGATACGTCGTATCAGGGCGTGACTCTGCTGCATCGAAAACTCGGCATTTACCGTAAGATCGTTACTTATACCGCGGCCCGAGCCCCGCAACTTCAACACGGTGTTGAAACCTACGATCTTGTAACCGACTCCTAAGGTGACATTACGGCTCTGCGCCTCGACAAGCTGTCCGGCGTCGGAATTAAGTGTAAGAGTACGCCCGTCGCGATATTCGGCGCTGAACCGCAGGTCATTTTTCAACGTCATCTGCACTCCGAGCAACGGAGCGAAACGTTCTGTTATGGATACTGACGATATGTTGTAAGGCGACGACGGCACCGGCTGCCCGGTAAGTTCATCCATGGCGAAACCACGGTCGCCGTCAACCGATATCCAGTTAAGAAAGGAGGAAAACGACCCTACGGTATAGGTACACTGATAAGCGTGAGTAAGTGTAACTGACTTGAAAATATCGGACAAACGTCCAATACGTATAAGTCCATCGTAGGTCACCCTCCAGTTAGGCAGCATATGGGCAAGCGATGGAAACGGGGTAAGATATATCTTTGACGCATCGACATCCGTGTAGGCGGCGAGAAATGCCGGTATCAGCACGTCACTGCCCGCACGATTGACACCTCCTACCGCAGGGTCAAACAGCCGTCCGGCATTAGGATTGTCCTTCATAAACCCGCCCATCGGATAGCGCAACCCTTCATAGCGGCTCTCTATACGTTCGGCCACAACAGGTATATTGGACAAGAATCGTTCAAAAGCGGCACTCCGATATCCGTTGCCTGCCTTTGACGTACGCAGCGAAGTAGCTATGGCGCAATGGGTTTTCGTATAGCTTCCGCCGCGGGTAACCGGCATGTCATCATACATAAACTGTATACGGTCGGTATGACTGTCAGTGCGGTTATTGGTCAGTTTTATTTTCAATCCCCTTATCGGTTCAAGGTCTATCTCAAGATTAAACTCACTTGTACGCGACCACATAGCCGGCGATATACGGTCTTCTTCACATATAAGCCAGCCACGCTCCTTTGCCTGCCTGACATAATCCTCATCTACGAATCCAAACGCGAAATCAAGTCCCGGAGCCATGGGGCCATAACTTCGTGTCTGCCCGAAAACATTTCCAATCTCGGGACTGAACAGCGGTATCGAAAGTGCCTTCGACGAACGCACACGCAAATTGACACCCCTTATCATCATCGCAAAACGGGCGGCATGCTCCCCTATCTCATCCCACGTCGATGAAGAGCGTTTAAGTCGCTCGATTACCGTAAACTTAAGGGTTGCGTCGCCTCGATCCAGCACTTCTATCGTATTTGCGTCACGTACCGTAACCTTAACCGGATAACGCTTACCGTCAAGAGTCGATGCCGTAACACGCACATCGCGGTTGCGCAGATTATGACGGATAATCAATGACGTATCGCCGCGTAGCTTGAATGTGCGCTCAAAACGCTTGGCTTTGTTGTGTCCGGCAGGGCGTGTGCCTGATGAAAATCGTCGGTTAACCTTCTTCAAATAAGCCGACTTGTTGTACAATCCTTCCAAGTTGATGCGACCGTCGATATTGAACGACGCCATATTGCCTATCGAATTGCCGGCATTCAATCCTTCAACCTCCGCACCGCGATCCCAACGGTATGTTGCATTGTAACTCATTGTGCCGCTAAGAAAATCAAGGACGGGAATAAGATTGAACGGAGCACGATAGGATGCAACAAAATTCTGGTTGTAAGCCCACGGAGTGCCCATATGCAGGATACTGCGTATGACCGTATCGCGCCACTCCTTATACCGGTCGGGGAAAAGACGCCGGTTGACCGCTCCGACAGGCTCCTCAATACGGGCCGAAGTATTGGATGTGAACGACAAGTTTATCGACTTGGTCAAATTCCATGACAAATTCAGCTGGCGGTCCCAAAGAAAGTTCTTTGCTACCGATACCGGAAGCTTAACCGCCTGATCCACCTCACTTCTTACCTGCTGTTCATAATAATAACGCGACATCGTGGTCAGAAACGACAGATTCACAGGCAGATAATTGAGCTGCCACTCTCTTAGAAATTTAAGATGCGGCGACGTTGACTTTATCCACCCGAAAGGACGGAAACCCTTTACATATGGTGTCCATGAATATTGCAGCGAACCGCGATAGTCATCGGTATTCTCATACTCTGTGACCGGATTACGGTCGCGACGTTTGTTGAACGAGAAATTTAATACAAAGTTGGCCGGATCCCACGGCTTGGGGTCAGCGCTCTGTATGTCGAAGCGCAGTCCTGATATGCTGAAACTTTCCACCGTGGAGCGTTCCAAAGCATAATTTTTTATCGAGTCGCGCTCAGCCTTGGTAGCCGCGGCATCAAGAGCGTCTTTAAGCAGCACATCCTGATCAAGCGGGTTGTATTTTGGAGAAGATGTCTCTTTGGCTACAGAGTAGTAGACCGGAGCTTTAAGCTTTGTTTTCTCCGGCAAGAAGCGGCCCAAGTCTACTTGAAATGCAAAATTGTACTGTCGGTAGTCATCAAGACGACGTGCATTGAGCGGTTGATCTACACCACCAAAACCGGCGGTCTCCATGTGCGCGCCAAAATTGAAAGTGGCTATATCAGACACTCCCAGATTCACATTGGCTTTGGCCGCCCAACCTCCGCTCTCGTCGAAATCGGTCACTTTAAGTTCGTTCACCCACACAGTACCGTCCTTAACCGTATTGGAGTTATTGCGAACTCCGATAAGCAATACCCTTACGTCGCTTAACGACGGATTGCCGAGTACCGCCATGCGGTTGCGCTCATTTTCAGGATCGCGCCCTGTATACAACGTAGTGAAACTTACCGTACCATCCTCCTGCGCCTTTGCAAGATTACGCTCTTTTTTCAGATTGACAAGACTCTGAAGAGCAAAGTCGAGTCTGTTGTCAAGCGGCCACACTTTCTCACGGTCGGCGGGAGTGTCAAGATACTTGTTACCACCCGAAAGATGTGGAGTAAGCGACAGCGGCACTTCATACTCGTAATAATTGTTCTTGATATCTGTACCTATGCGTATGAACAGCGACAGCTCCCCCGACTTCAATGCTGTAGGATTGTCAATAAGACTCTCGGCATGTACCCACATCTGAAGCCGCCTGTAATTGCGCAGATCATGAGAGGTATTACGGTATACCGCCCGGGCATCGCCGGCATGAAGACCGGTTACAGTCAGCGACATCGACTGCTCGTTAAGTTGCGTTATCTGCGACTGTCCGGGATCGGTAATGCGCGACACACCCGGAGGCAAGACATAATTCACCGGCTCACGGGCCGAATTCTCTTCTATATTGACAACGGACACGTCAAGATGCCCGTCGGCGGGAGCATCACCACGGTTATTAAGATTGAAATCATATGGGCGCCACTCGCCACGCACCAGCTCCAATGTGGCAAAGCGCAAATGTGTCACCTGCTTGAACCCGGTCAGGAATATGCGGGCAAAACGTATCGACGAGAAATCGGAGATAGCTCCGACCTTGCGTTCGTAATCACTCAAAGGTATCTTGAACTGATACCACTCGACACGTCGGTTCTCTCCGTCACGTGTACGCACAAGCGACACTTGCTTGTCGGTTATATAGTTGCGTCCTACCTCGAGATCGCCGGGCCGGAGTGAAATTTTGTATTGGAAATAACGTTCATACTCGTTGAGCGTATTATCCTGATTTATATCCTCCACATCAGGTGACGTGCGGGCTGACTGATAAAGCGGCTCCGGAGCGTCGGAAGGCGACAGGGAGTTGCCCTCCACTCCGTTATAATGCTTATAGCGTTCAAGTATTGACAACCGCTCCTCGTCATAGTCATACCCGCGATAGAAATGATAGTTGTCGCCGGCAGGGTCATTGAACGGGGAGAACTGGTCACGCTTCATCCGCTCGACGGTAGGAGATGGTAATCGTGACCGCAACTTATCAAGGTACTCTGAATAAGACGAAAAATAAAACTCTTCGTCATTTTTCAACCCGTCAAGCCCCACATCCTGTACGAGACGCGCCCCCGCATTGTTGTCAAATGCGTAAGTCAATGAATTTTGTTTCGATACGCGACCCCACACTGTCTCTGTCAAAAACTTGTCATCGCCGTCAAGCGGAATACCGTTTTCATACGATTTGAGTCCGTCCTTAAGTATGTCCTCACTTATATCACCGAAATTAAGATACAGATCACCACCGTCGGCATTTGGATTATCCGGGTCGAGAAACGGACTCATCAACCAGAACTGCACATACTCGATGTTGGTCTGCTCGAAGTTTGTATTATCCATCTTGCGCATTATGCCACCCCATCTTTTCTCAGGATTAAGCAGATCGCCGTTGTCGTCGATATTTTCGGCATCAAGATTGTATGGGCCGCGCTCCGACGGATAAAACGACAGGTTAAGCGTCTGTATTATGTTTGACTCGCCATAACCAAGCTCCCGGTCAGGAAAAATTTCGGTCGATGTCACCTCGCGCACATAAGGATTGGATAGTTGCTTGAGATCGGCGGAAATATATCCCGGTACCAACGACGAATGTCGCTGTGTGAACATACGGTCGATATAGTACCATGACAACAATGCGCGGTTCTTTCCGTAACCGATATTGTTTGACAATCCGGCTTCAGGGAACAGCGCTTCAGGACCTTGCTCGTAAGGTGTTGACGCGAGTACCCAAGCATAGGGCGAACGTAAGTCGATGCCGGTCTGGGTAGACTCAAAATCGTCTATATAAGAGCTACCTCGGGTAGACCCGGACTTCTGCCGGTGAGGCACCAACTGCGCAAACTCGGCTTGCACATTTAACGTCGAAGGTTGTACGGCATTGACCGTAGGTATCATGTTGACAAGATCGGTAAGCCACATGAACTTGGTGTTATATGATAGATTCAATCCCCACATAGTGTTGTTTACCGACTCGCTGCCTATATTTACCTTCTCGGTAAGCGCCTTTTCGGAAAAGTGCATGATTGTGGCACCGAGATTGAAGTTGTCGCTGAACCTGTAATTCAAGTCAAGACCGAGAAGAGTCTTGCGCTGAGTACTGAAAAGCGACTGATTTTCAAGCGTGACGCTTATGCTTTGGCCGGAGTCTATTATCGACTGATTGGTTATGGTTACCACACCCATGGCATAATCGACGGTATAATCGCTGTTCTCGACAAGCCGCACTCCGCCGGCCATCACCACCACCGAACCTCGTGGCACATTCATGGCATTAAGCCTTATCTGCGAGCCGCTTGCCGCCATATATTCGCCGGTAACGACAAACTTGTTTTTATCGGCAAACTGACGGGCTACCACAAGAGTAGAGTCGTAAAGCTCCTGATAGACATACTTCTCTGCAACGGCAGGGTTATTTATCTGCGATGCAAGATGAGAGCCAAACGGTTCGACAATCGGAAAGATGACTCGTCCGGTCTCGGAAAGTACCGTGTAACCCTCTATGTAATCAAAAAATCCGTCAGGGACCGAAGCTTCGTTTGAGTCAAGCCGGTCGAGATTCATAATCTGCAACAACGGTTTGTCTGTTAGTCCCGGCACAGGCAGATAAACAATCTCGGTGCCGGTAGTGTCGCTGAGGTATTTGACATTCAGTTTAAATCCGGCTTTCTGGATACCGTATGCGCCGAGCGAATACACGTTTTTCATCATAAGGTCCCATGCCGGCAAACTTGTCGACACCGCGGCACCTTTAAGCATCTTCACATAAAGCGACTGATCCGATACGGTAATATCGGCCGAGAACTCCCCTACCTGATATACCTGACCTCGGTAAGTGTACTCGTAAGCCACACCAAGTACCTCATCATCGTTCAACGCGGTTTTTAAAGATATGTATCCGAGTGAGGTATTGAGCGTATACTCCGACGGCTGCAGAAGCCGGGCACTTTCCACCTTTTCATAATCATGGCCCCCCTCTATGCCGTATGACGCCAACGGAGCCAAGGCCTGAGTTACACTATTGATGTTTCTTGCATCGGGATAATCGGCTTTTACAGTCGCGAGCAAATTATTGGATGAATTGGACGGATTGTCGGTTGATGCATCGGGCCTCCAATAATCGGAGGCAAGTATGCGGTTCTCACCGAGGTCCATAAAACCGACTATGTTGCGCGACTGACTGTAATTACCGCTTTTGTTCGTAACCCAAATCTCAATACGGGTAATCTCTATACCGGAGGCCACGTAAGGCAACTTCGATGTAAATCGGTCATAATTATCGCGAAAGAAATGAGCGAGAAAATAGTGTCTGTTGCGGTCGTAGTCATCGGCCCCGACACTGAATTTGGTTGTCTGAACGCCGCCTCTGGTATTGACCGACCGCGACTCGCTGTTCTGCTGCGACACCAATGCCGTGGCGGTAAGACGTCCAAACTGCATGCGGGTCTTTATACCGAACAGCGCGGTACTTCCTCTGATAAGCGACGACCCCGTGGTCATACTGACGTTACCTGCCTCTATGCTTTTTATGATGTCATCCTCCTGCCCTTCATACTGCAGCTTTATATTTTTTGAATCAAAATCGAAAGTAGCGTCAGTGTTGTAATTCATGTTGAACTTCATGCGTTCTCCTACCGAAGCATTGACCGAAGCCTGTATCTTCTGACTGAAATCGAAGTATGTCTTGCGACGTGCCCCAAGCGATAACGCAGGATTATCGGACTTGTTGCTCTTTATTCCTGCCGAAATCTGTACAGAACCCTGCGTACGTAGCTGCACTCCACCGGGTCCGAATATCTTTTCCAACGGCCCGAGGGCAAAATTAAGGTCGAGAATGTCAAACGGTTCTTTCTCTTTCTTACCGATAGAGAGTTCAGAATTTCGCCGATTAAAATAGCGCTGCATTGAACGACGCATGGTCAAGTCGGCATATTGCCCGGGGGTCAGGACAAAAGGAGTGGCAATCTCATAATCACCTACTTTAGTGCGTATTATATAACACCCCGACTCATAATCATATTCAGCTTCTGTCTTTATATTTGACGGAGTGTCCAGATCGGAAGCCATTTCAGCTTCGGCAAGCTGCTCATAGTCGACGGGATACAACGGATTGACCGGGAACGGAAGAGTAATCGAAGATGTATCGCCAACACTTGACGAAGAAGGAGAGGACTCATTAATATATTGCGCGCGCGCGAGGAAGCCGTTGGCAGTACCTGACAGCAGTCCGACCAACACGGCACACAGCAATATCCTTAATGATTGACTTCTTACTCGTTCCATCGCAGTGGATATTTTTTCCACCCAACAGCCGGGAAGTCAATATCAAGGCCTAAAGCATGGTAAGAGCACGTTTTATAGCGGCTTCAACACGCAACGACGGATCGGCATCAAAAAGTTTTTTCAATACTTTCTGCGACTGCGGCTTTGCAAACCCGAGCATGAGCAGGGCGGCAAGAGCCTCTTCGTAGGCTTCGGAATTGACCGACGGCTGAATCATTAACGTGTCTCCACCGGGTTTTATTTTATCTTTAAGGTCTACAATGACGCGCTGGGCCGTTTTTATTCCTATTCCCTTTACATTTTTCAGCCGGTTGTGGTCACCGTTCATTATGACAAGCTCAAGCTCGGCAACCGGGATCGATGACAGTATGACACGCGCGGTGTTTGCTCCGACCCCGGAAACCCCTATGAGCAACCTGAACAGAACCCGCTCGCGCTCTTCCAAAAAACCGAACAGCACATGAGCATCCTCGCGTATCACTTCGTGCACGAGAAGTTTCACGCTTTCCTTGCCTTCAAGCGCAGAGTATGTAGGTATAGATATATTAAGTTCATATCCTACTCCGGCAGCTTCGACCACGGCGTAGGTTGGAGTAAGTTCCGCAAGCAATCCTTTTATATAATCAATCATAATCAAGATTTATTTTTACAAATATAGTTTATTCCCGGCTCATAGGCAATATAAAAGAGGAGCCGACGGCATTTTACCGACGGCTCCATCTCTACATTATGTATACTTAAATCAATTAGTTCACCTTCATCTTGTCGATATAATCGCGAAGAGCCTGATTTGAAGGATCAAGTTCATATACCTTCTCGTAATATTCTTTAGCCATAGGTATATCCTTCTCCGAGATGTAGAATGAAGCTATCTGGCTGTAAGCCTCATTGTACATGTCGGTACGCTTGGTCTTGTTTTCAGGATCGGCATCAAGAAGTTTTACAACTTCCTGATAAGTCTCGGCCATTTCGGCTGAAGGCTGGTTGTCGTTCTTCACAAGCATCATACGAGCCTTGTTGCGCACGGGTATCGGGTTGCCGGGCACCTTCTCGATAACCTTGTCGATAGTGGCTATAGCGTTAGTGATGGCGTCAAGTTTCTCGGGCGAACCGGGCTCCGAAGTAGCAGCTACATTCTGATAGCGGTTGGCAAGAGTCACAAGGTCATTGGTCACATAATCACCCTTGTCTATGAAGTTCTTGAATACTTCAAGAGCTTTCTTGTAGTTTTTGGCACCGCTGTAAGCCGAGCTTAGAGCCTTGTAAAGATCGCCCTTCTCAGGATTGGCCTCGATAGCCTTCTCATACTCAAATATAGCAAGTGAATCCTTGCCGAGTTCCTGAAGCACTTCGGCATAGGTCGAGTAGTCATTGGAAGTATATTTGTTCTTGGGATCTTTCAATGCAAAGAAACGCTGTGCGAGAGCTTCCGCTTCGGGATAGTCCTTCATAGCAGCCTTGTCAAGGAAGGCTATACGCTGGAGCTGGAAGTTATTGGGATCACCGGCAAGAAGCTTGTTGGCTATAGCAAGACTCTCGTCAAAGTGCTGACCGTAGTATAGAAGTACCGAATAACGGACCTCATCCTCAACGAAGTGGTTGGGGTTGTTGATATAATCGCCGTAAGCGGCGGCAGCCTTGGCCCACTGGTCGTTCTGATAATACTTTTCAGCGAGCTCGCGCTGTCCGAGAGCTGAATTGGGGCTTTCCTGAAGAAGCTCCTGAAGTTTTGCGATAGCATACTCGGGGTTCACGTTGAAGTAAGCGTTGGCATACTTGACGTAAGCCTCGGGAAGACCTTTAGAATACAGAATGGCGTTCTCGTAGTTGCCTGCGGCGTCACCCCATTCTTTTTCAGCGGCCTTGCGGTCACCGCGAAGTACAAAAATAGACGGCTCCTTAGAGTTGGCCTTGAATGCCTGCTCGTCAAACTTCTGAATCTCCTTGGCATATTTAACGGGGTCGGCGTTGAAGTAAGCACGGCCGATAGCAGTAAGCACGGCGGCATTCTTCTTGTTGGCTTTTCTTACTTCATCAAAATAGTTCTGTGCGGTCTTTTCATCACCGTTCATAAGAGCCAGTTCGCCAAGACCAATCTTGTTGTAAGGATTGTTGGCATCGGCGGCAAGCCCCTTCTCAAAATCAGCCTTTGCTGCGGCAAATTCTTTCTGATGTACGGCGATAGCACCGAGATAATAGTAAGCTACGGCCTTATCGGTCGAAGGATCGTTAAGGTTACGTTCAAGGAGGGTTTTGGCATTTTCAAACTGATCGGCCTTGAAGTATTCCACTCCGTCTTTGTAGCCTTGTGCCGAAACACTCAGAGCTCCTGCGAGGCAGAGAGACAACAAAAATTTAAATTTCATGTTTTAAATCTGTTTTGTTATACTATATTTATTAATGTTTCAATAATTTGTCAATACATATTTACCATACGCGGCTGTACGCGGGCCGGCAAAATACCGGTACGCTGTATGATCTTCTGACCTATTGTACCGGTCACAAAAGAGTAGAAGCCGTGCGACAGACTGCCATTCACTCCGGTGCTGATCATATAGACCGTGCGGTACAAAGGATAACTTCCGTCATATATATAGCCCTGATAAGGCTGATAAGCACGCAGACTGTCGTCGCGGCGCACACGCAATACCTTGATATCAGCGTCAAAATCAGCCACGGTAGTGTCTTGCTGAGCAAGCGACTTGATACGTTCTTCACGAGGAAGATCGCGGGTACGCATATCGGCGCTTATCCAGCTTACGCCTATAATACCCAATGCATTCTTACGCGCTTTCACCTGATTGAATACCTCACGATTGGAGTTCTGAGCAAACACGTTTTCAGCAAAATTCTCGCCTTTCATCAGCGAGTCGCGCATATACTGGACGGTACTCGACCCTTCGTTGTCAAAGACAACCTGTATCTCTCCGAGCGGACTTGGTTCAAGTTCATTCCATTTTGTCGTGCGACCGGTAAGTATGTCGGCGATCTCGCTCATCGAAAGCTGTTCGATAGGATTGGCGGGATTCACGATAAGAGCTATAGCATCGACGGCAATAGGTATGGAACGTACATTCTTTTTCTTTCCTTTCAGGTACTCGGTCTCTTTCTCGGTAAGCTCTCGCGTTATGACGATTGTCTTGGTCTTGAGGTCAAGCAGTGAATCGACACAAGCCTTCTCCGACACATAGTAAGGGATGATATTGGCTTTGCCTTTGGTGTTGTATTCAAACACATCGATCTCCTGATCCATTATGTTTTCAAAGCTCTCGTCGCACACAATTGTGGCGAGGCCCGACGAACTTGTATTTGTCGGGGCCTTACGGCATCCGGCAAGGCTTGATACAGCCACCACAGCCGAAGCCAAGGCTATCGTAAAAAGAGACTTTTTCATATTCTATTATACAATAATATCGATAATTCGCTACGCTATCCTATCAGTCGCCGATATTGCTGTCAATACCTTTGAACTGCCTGTAGGCGCGCCACAAACCATAAACGATGAACAGGATGCCGCCGGCCCAACGCAACCATTCCCACGGACCGCTCTCCCACTGGAAAAAGTTTATAAGTAACAATACGCCCATGCCTACATAAATGATAATCATAAAGATACCAAAGATGGTGCGTGCAGTGCGTGCGCCCTTGTTTTCATTACCTTCGTTGCTCATAATATTTGTTTTTAGTGTTAATGACATCAACATACCCGATAAAGAGAATACATTCTTATCAAATTAACACATCGCATCGTTAATAGTTCGTAAAATAACTACCGAAAACCCAACCATAGGGTACACGGTTAATTAACATGGTAAAGTTATATAAAATTTCTCAATTTGATAAAACAACTTCATTCATATTAATGACAATTAACAGCTAATAATCATTCTTTGGCATCATTATTGCTAATTTTGTATCAAACAAACGCAATACATAACATGCAGGCACCACTCGCTGAAAGGTTAAGACCACAAAATATAGACGAATACATAGGGCAGACCCATCTCGTGGGTAAAGGTTCGGTACTACGCGGCATGATCGAGTCGGGTTATGTGGCCTCATTTATACTGTGGGGTCCTCCCGGAGTAGGCAAAACCACACTCGCAAAGATAATAGCAAAAACAACCGAAGCTCCTTTCTATACACTCAGCGCGGTACACTCAGGAGTAAAAGAGGTTCGTGAAGTTCTTGACCGGTGCAAGGCCGATGCAAGAAGCATGTTTTCAAAAGGACGCCCCATATTGTTTATTGACGAAATACACCGTTTTAACAAGTCGCAGCAAGACAGCCTGCTCGGTGCGGTAGAAAGCGGCTTGGTAACACTTATCGGTGCTACAACAGAAAATCCTTCGTTTGAAGTCATCAGACCGCTGTTGTCGCGAGCACAAGTATACGTACTTCGTCCGCTTGAGGAGCCGGAACTAAATCAGCTGCTTGAACGTGCACTCACGGTCGACCCGGTGCTTTCGGCCCGTAAAGTGGAGATTGAAAGCACCAAAGCACTTTTTCGTTTTGCCGGAGGCGATGCCCGCAAACTCCTCAACATACTTGATCTCCTCGAACAATCGACCCCCCAAGACGAAACTATAGTAATCAACGACCGTCTTGTAACCGACAGGCTGCAGAAAAATCCGATGGCCTACGACAAAGACGGGGAAATGCACTACGATATAATATCAGCATTCATAAAAAGCGTGAGAGGAAGCGACCCGGACGCGGCCATATACTGGCTGGCACGCATGATAGCCGGAGGCGAGGATCCCGAATTCATTGCCCGACGGCTCGTGATACTTGCGTCGGAAGACATAGGCCTCGCCAATCCAAATGCGCTGCTACTTGCCAACGCCACCTTTGACACCATACACAAAATAGGATGGCCGGAAGGGCGCATACCACTCTCCGAGTGCACCATATATCTTGCCACATCGCCCAAAAGCAATTCCGCTTACATGGCCATAGATTCGGCACTTCAATATGTGGAGACTACCGGAAATCTGCCCGTACCTCTACATCTGCGCAATGCTCCGACAAAACTCATGAAAGAGCTGGATTACGGCAAGAACTACATGTATGCCCACAACTATCCGGGCAATTTCGTAAAACAGCAATTTTTGCCCGACGAAGCCTCGACGGCAACCTTCTGGCATCCATGCTCCAACCAGTCGGAGGATAGACTTAAAAGCATTCAGGAAGCGCGTTGGGATAAAAAATATTGATTTTTTCGGTTTTTGCTGTCACATTTTTTCGTCTGCACCGTCTACATAGTGTAGGACCATGGATTTAAGCTGTTTTAAACGACTCGTACTCGCCCACTACCGGTCCATGTATCGGGTGGCATATGCTATTCTCCGTGATAGCGACGACTCGCAGGATGCGGTGCAGGACGCTGTCACTCGCCTGTGGGAAAAGCGACACGAGTTGACTGACATATCGGACCATGAGGCATTCTGTATCACGGCGGTCAAGCGTCGTTGCATTGATATGCTACGCCAACGGCAGCGGCCCATGGAAGAGATATCGCCGTCGTTGGAACATCTTGAGGACAGCACCGATACTGCATCAGCCATTGAGTCACGCGACACACTTGCATGTGTCAACGAACTGATGGAGTCCCTGCCGGAGCAGCAACGCGAAGTGCTGCGACTTCGTTCATGGGGAGGTTGTTCCGTTCAGGAAATTGCTGAAATTACAGGCCTGTCCTGCGACAATGCACGCAAAACATTGTCAAGGGCACGACAAAAATTAAAAGAACTATATAACAGGAAGAAATGACATTACAGATACATACCGTAAAACAGTTGCTGAATCTCTATTACGGAGGACTAGCCTCTCCTGACGACGAACATCGTCTGGTTGAGTACTTTACTACAGCTCCCGACATACCATGTGATTTAATGGCCGACCGCGACATCGTGCTATCACTTGCGCGTCTCGGAGAAGTCAGAATACCTGACGGTATGGCCGATGAAATTTCAACACTTGCCGAGCGGCTTGACCGGCAGGAGCGCATAAACCGTCGCGGCCATCGATGGGTAGCCGCCACATCGGTAGCCGCCAGCATAGCCATAATCGTCTCGGTCATAGTGTTTATAGCCAGAAGCGCATCGACGGATCCATACGAGATAACCGACCCTCAACTTGCAGAAACCGAAGCCCACAAGGCGCTTCTTCTGGTATCGGAAACTCTCGACAATGCCGACGGCTCTATAATGGATGCCGGGCGAGCCCTTTCGCTTTTCGTTCCCTACGACTCAATCTCCAACGATACAATATATACGGAAGATGATGAAACTATCTAAAATACTTCGCACATTGTGCTTAATCGCGGGCTGCACATTCACGGCAATGAGCATGAACGCACAGAACAAATACATGAAACGCGTCTCCGATTTACCCGGAGTACAATATATGTATATCGACGGAGCCACACTGCCTTCAGGTGGAGTGCCCGGGCTTGACATGGGCGACGAAAATACCATCAGCTCGGTAGAAATAATAAACTGCGATGACAGCACTCAGACCGAAAAAGTATTGGAGATGATAAATCCTCTTGTAAACGAACTCCCGCTAATGACCAAAGCCAAAGAGATGCACCGATCGGTTGACCTATACGGCGAACGACAGAACGGGCGGATAACACGTATGTTACTGCTTGTCAACACAAAAGACAATGACATGCAGGTCATCTACATAACAGGTGACATCAATGCCGAAACTCTGAAGGCGATACACGATGCCGACATTCCAAAATAAAAAGCATTTTCTAAAATTAATCATCACATACAATTCAATAAACTTCAAAAACAGTGAAGGGTGAGCCACGACGGTTCACCCTTTCACTTTATGACGATTGAATTTCCTGTTATACAGTATAGCCGAGCAACGAGAGGATAAACGGAGTAAGCAACGCGGTAAACAAGCCGTTGATAGTAAGTCCCAACGACGAAAATGCGCCGTAACGATAACCGACATCCATAGCGGCTGACGTACCTACGGCATGAGCGGCTGTACCGATAGAAAGGCCTTGAGCGATAGGGCTCTTCACTCTCGAGTATTTCATCAACTTGAATCCTGTCATACCGCCGAATATACCGGTACATACAACTACAGCGGCCGTCAGAGCCGGTATGCCGCCTATAGCCTGCGTCACCTCAATGGCTATAGGTGTGGTCACCGACTTGGAGGCCAATGACAGCACAACCTCCCGCGATGCACCGAACAATTCGGCTAACAGAACCACCGAAGCTATACCGGCTATGCATCCGGCAAGTTCGGCAAGCATAATAGGCAGAAGTTGTTTTTTGATGGCTTCGAGCTGTCTGTACAAAGGCACCCCGAGTGCCACGACAGCCGGCTTTAACCAGAAGTCGATATAATCGCCACCTTCGGCATATGTCTCATAATCGATGCCGCAACAAAGCATAAACGCAATAAGAACCGCAATAGATATCAATATTGGATTAAGATATGCTATACCTGTACGCCGCTGAAGCACCTGCGAGGCCACATATATAATAAATGTAAGCCCTATCAGGAAAAATTTATTTTCGAGATAACTCATGGCGTGACGACATTATGCGACGTACCGACTGATGAACCCAGCCTGTCACCGCGATTATAACAAATGTACTTATAACTGATGCAAGAACTATAGGCACCCATTCGGCCTTTATAAGGCCGAGACAATTCATTAGCCCTACACCGGCTGGGACAAAGAAAAATCCGAGATTCTTAACAAGGAAATCCGACACTTTGTCAACCCACATAAGTCTTACAATCCTTAGCTTCAAAGCTGTCGTCAATGCAAGCATGCCTATGATGCTTGAAGGTACCGGTATGCCGGTAAGCCACACAATCAGTTCGCCTACTGCAAGAAAGGCAAACAACACTGCACATTGCAAAATCATAATTCTAAAACAATCTTTTTCTTTAAGTTTTATGTAATCGGTTAATTCTTATTTCATAAACTGCGGAGCGAGGAAAAACAATCCGAATGATATACCGAAATTCCAACGGGCATCAGGCGATGTACAATAGTTGGCGTAAGCCGTAAAATGGGCAAAAGGCAAAGCGTATACGGCCGACATCTCGCCGAAAAACTCGGGGTTGGACAAACGTCGCCCGTAACGCGACACAAAAATACCGGTGTCTTCATCCTTCTCGGCCTCCAGCTTTCGCCACGGCATGAAACCGTGAAATTCTCCGCGTATCTGAAGCATATTTGACACTTTCCATATCGGTTGAACACCAAACGTCACAAATTTAGAAGCTCTTAAAGCGGAATTAAACGAGTTGTAAGTCGATGCCGTAGGATGAAATGACGGCAACGTCACCATCGTAGCTGCATAGCTGTTTAGTGGTTGTTGTGTACTTAACACTGCATTTGTTTCAATACCTATACCGAAATCACGGTTTATAGACCAGTATTTTTCAAGTTCAGCACTTAGCTGTATCCATTTTACTCCGGATGTCCTTATCTTTAAGTCGTCATTATTATGCGGGTAAAAACTACGGTCGCCGTACACTCCTATGGCCGTTGCTTTAATCATATGTCCCTGCGTAGGGTACAATATGTCATTAAGTGTATTGTTTTCATAGTGTAAACGTACTTGTGCGAGGTCATGTACCAGACGGTCACGCGAGGCCTTGCCTACAATCATCCCGTCAAAAAAACGGTTGGTAAGACGACCATATCCGAGGTCGAGAGCAAGCTTGCCGTTACGCCCCATGGCCATCCCGTAGCTCAAACGCCCGAATAGCTGCATATCGGTAACCAACGTTGTGCCGTCATTATAAAATATGCGGTCGGAGTCATACATCTTTTGACGCGAGATAACCCCGTATATCATCATATAAGAGGGTATGCCGGTGCGTAGATTTATCTTGGCTCCAACTTTCGAAGCCATATAGCTCTGCCCTATCCATACGTTAAGCGATGTATTAAGCGAGTTGAAGCTCAATGTATTGTAGCCTGTCGACATAAACAGCATAGAGTTGGTCGACGAGCTTATGTAACCGCCAAGTCCTATGGCAAAATTGTTTTTAACATCGGCTTTAAGATCAAGCGTAAAGCGTCCGGTAGACGGATTCCACAAAGCATTGGGTACAAGATTGCGAAGCTTGCCCGGTGTTATGGCACGATAATAGGCGTCGCGTGCCTGAGCAAGATCGAAAGGCTCATCGCTACCCTTTGTAAAAAGATACTTTATATAAGCATTCTGGTGTGGGCTGCCGCCACGTACTTTAACGGAGTCGAATTCCACATAAGGGGTCTGCGACTTAAAAACCGCTCGGCGCAGGCTACGGGTTTCACCCGGAATACGTGCATTGACTCGCCCCTTTATCGAATCCATCATGGCCATGGCACAGTCGTAGCCTATTTTGTAAATCTGCCGGCAGGCCGGAAAGTCCAAAAGGCCAAACTGCTGTACGGGCACATGTAATTTTATACCCTCCTCATCCGGGAGTGAGTAGTCGTTTTTCTGGATAATCATATCCTCGACCTGCTGCATCAGATTATTCGGATTAGGCTTTTTGTCGGGAGAGCTCACATCGACCCCGATCATAATGTCGGGAGCAAAATCCTCACGCATGACATCAACCGGAAAGTTGTCATATATACCTCCGTCATATACAAGTACACCGTCCATTTCTATCGGCTCAAACACGATAGGAAACGACATCGAGGCTCTGACAGCATTGCCCAACGAACCGGAACGACACACGATCTTGTGCTTTCTGTATACATCGGATGTGACGCAACGAAACGGCACAAACAGCCGGTCAAAGTCGCCGTCGCACTGTGCCGTATATTTGGCAAACAGCTCCATGAACGCGTAATTCATCGGCAGAGGGTTTATGAGGCTCGTCGGAAGTATATTATTGTTGGCAGTCGAATCACGCAGATTCAGATTTATCGATGCCAACTTTGGCGTCGGGTCATCTTTAGCGTAGTAATATTCCCATGAAGGATCTATGACACCGGTCGACCAGTAAGAGAATCCTTTTGATTCGATCAGCTCCATCATTTCCTCCGGTGTATATCCTGCGGCATATAATCCACCGACAATCGCGCCCATAGAAGTACCTGCGATATAGTCGATAGGTATGTTATTGTCTTCCAAAGCCTGTATAACACCTATGTGAGCGATGCCTTTGGCACCGCCGCCACTCAATACAAGGCCGACCGACTGCTGCGCACTCGCACAGAATGTCATCGACACCGCCGCGATTACAAGACAGATCGCGGCCCTTTTCAACATCTCCTCAATAGTTGGGTACATTCGAGCCATCTGAAATGAATGAGTCTTTAAATCCTATAAAGTACAACACTCCATCAAGCCCGATTGTTGAGATGCTTTGTCCAGCTGTTGCTTTAACCTTGGGTTTGGCATGAAATGCGATCCCGAGTCCGGCTGTGGCAAGCATAGGCAGGTCATTTGCTCCGTCACCTACAGCTATGGTCTGAGCTATGTCTATATGCTCTACCTGCGCCAGCAGTTTAAGCAATTCGGCCTTGCGCCGTCCGTTGACAATCTCGCCTACATATCGTCCGGTAAGTTTTCCGTCGACAATCTCGAGTTCGTTGGCGTACACATAATCTATACCGAATTTCTGCTTAAGATAGTTGCCGAAATACGTGAACCCGCCGGAAAGTATGGCCGTTTTAAAACCTGCCCGCTTGAGCACCTCCATCATACGCCCTACCCCTTCGGTAACCGGTAGATTTTCTGCAATCTCACGCATGACACTCTCATCAAGCCCCTTAAGTAAAGCTACGCGTTCCTTGAAACTTTCGTCAAAGTCAATTTCGCCGCGCATAGCCCGCTCCGTTATGGCTTTCACCTGAGTCCCCACTCCGGCGCGCTCGGCAAGCTCGTCGATGACCTCGGTCTCTATAAGCGTCGAGTCCATGTCAAAGCATACGAGGCGGCGGCATCGGCGATACATCGTGTCCTGCTGAAGCGATATGTCGAAATTTTCCGTTGCCGACAAGTGCATGAACTGTAGCTGCATGTCAGCGGCGTCGCGCGGATTTCCACGCACCGAAAACTCCACGCATGCCTTGGCCCGCGCTTCCTCGCTCTCCTCGAGAGGTACTCGTCCGGTAAGACGCTGTATACTGTCTATATTCAGATTCTGTCCGGCTATAATCTTGGTTACTGCGGCTATCTGACGGGCCGTAAGTCGGCGTCCGAGCAGCGTCACAATCCAGCGGTTCTTTCCCTGAAGACTCACCCACTCCTCATATTCTCTTACCGATACGGGAGTGAAACGTATGTGTACATTCAGTTCCGAGGCTTTAAAAAGCAGGTCTTTCATTATGTTGCCTGATAACGAGCCGTCGGTCTTGAACAGTATACCAAGCGATAGTGTATGATGGATGTCAGCCTGACCTATGTCAAGTATTGCAGCGTCATATTGGGCAAGAATTTCGGTAAGCGCCGAGGTCACACCGGGACGGTCATAGCCCGATATGTTGACAAGTATGAGTTCGGTAGAGGATGTGTTCATGTCTTACAAACCCGTAATACTAAAATTTGGTATGGTAACTTACCAGCCCTTCCATCGGAGTCTTGATAACCGTATCAACCGTAGCGTCAAGCGCAGCGGCGGCTTCATCAAGCACAGACCTGTACAGGTAAGCTATGGATCCGACAAAACTTACCGGCAACACCCTGTAACGGTCATATTGGGCTACATTGCGCACAAAGAATGATTTAAATTCATTCAGAACCAGACGGTGTATGGCGGGCTCCTCAATATTTTTCAGCAAAAACGGTGTTACCGACGCAAGGAAGCGGTTGGGAGCCGGCTCCTTGTATACCCGACGTATGATAGCGTTGGACGTAAGATTATATTCATCAAGAAAACGCTCGCACAACTCTCGCGGCAACTGATGTTTAAGCACGTCGCCTATAAGATGACGACCGAGTACGGCACCGCTGCCTTCATCCCCGAGTATATAACCGAGAGGACTTACATGGTCCTTTATTTCACGGCCGTTGTAATAACACGAATTTGAACCGGTACCGAGTATGCAGGCGATGCCCTCGCGCTCGCCGAACAAAGCACGGGCCGCGCCGAGCAGGTCGCTATGCGCCTCGATAGTAGGTACGTCAATATTCTGGCGGATGGCTCGCCGTACATTACGGCACACCTCTTCGTCTATACATCCCGCACCGTAAAAATGCACTTCTGTCACAGCCGCGGCCTGTTCACCCAACTGCGACATAAGTTCATCATCAAGATACTGTGCTATCTCCTCTTCGGTGAGCATCAAGGCGTTGAAACCGGAAGTAAATATCTGTCTCACCGGTTTATCGTGATCAAGAAGACACCATTCTACTTTGGTGCTTCCACTGTCGGCTATAAGTTTCATTTCATACCAATTTATTGGGCGCAAAATTACTAATTAAACTTCAAAGAATGAAGTATTCTGTCAATTAACCACGTAAACCTATAAAATTTATGATGCTCGGCCTTATTTTTTCAAATATTTCTATGCAGAATAAAAATTTCAACTAACTTTGCAGTTAAAACTATATATTTAGTTGACAAAAAAATAAACCGATGGACCCAACCCGAACAATGCACCGAGTCTTGCAAAATTTTGCCATAATTACAATTATGACAACCTGCCTGCCGACATCTTCCTATGCAAAGAATAAACCTGACTATCCGCGAGCCGACATAAAGGTCAGCTACAATTATCACAAAAAATTCTTGCGAGGCTCCGACGGGGTTGTTGAGAAAAATGTACCGTTCATTCTGCTTTCCAACAAGAATCAAAGCAAATTTTATTGTCCGGGCACGGAGTTTAAAGATTCATTATTGTCAACTCCGTCAGGACGTGCAAAAGAAAAGGAGATATTCAATGCAGCCGCTGCAGCCTACGTGGAAAATCGTGACAGAAGTGCCATGGATGCTGTAGTTTATCATACACGAATATATGTGACTAAGGATTTTGTCAATTCCACATCGGTTACCTATGACGAAGCGGGAATGGGTGAATGCGGATATTACTCCGAACCTTTTGACGAAATCTGCTGGCAAATAATAGATGACAAAAACAAGACTATACTCAATTATGAATGTATTATGGCTACCGCCGACTACCACGGCAGAAAATGGACGGTATGGTTTGCGCCTGAAATACCGGTGAATGACGGCCCATGGAAATTCTGCGGACTTCCCGGTTTAATCATGGAAGCCGTGGAACCATCGGGCCAGCATAGCTTCATCGCAACCGGCATAGAAGCAAGCAATCAAACTATCTACCCCATATTCAGCAATAAATACGACAAGATGAAACGTAAAGACATGCTGAAGGCGGAGCGAAATTACAGAGACAATAGCAACTCTATGATCAAAGCCTCCATCGGCCTTGATTTGGGCGATGATGCTCCCGCACAGACAGAATACGATTTTCTTGAAACCGACTACCGACAATTATGAAAAGACTCCTAACATATCTGTTTTGTTCAACCGCCGCATTCATAGCGATTGCTGACTCCCCTCGTGCATTCCTTAAAGCGGAGTATGAAACGATGTCAAAAACCATCAATACAAATACCGGAGATACCATCACCAATAATGGTGACTATGTCCTAAAAATAGGACATGGCCGGTCTTTCTATTTTGACCCGCAGACCCATCGGATCGACTCTCTTGAAAATGACCCGCAGGGCAAGATTATGCTTCAACAAGCAGAAGATGCCGCCTTGGAGAAGGCCATAGCTGATATGAATGCAGGTCGTAAAGACACATGGTTTGAGACTCGTAAAAAAATGGGCATTTCACGTGGCTCCCGATACAAGAATATAAAAGACTTCGACACACAGACCATTACAGTCTGGGACTCGCAGATGGGAGACCGCTATCATTATCCGGTGGAGATGGACGACCTTCAATGGCATCTTATAGAGTCGACTAAGATAGTGTTGGATTATGAGTGTCAACTTGCCACGGCTGATTATCACGGTAGAAAGTGGCATGCGTGGTTTACTCCGGAAATTCCGGTGCAGGATGGACCGTGGCAGCTATGCGGCCTTCCCGGTCTTATAATGGAGGCTATAACTGCCGATGGCGAATATGGATTTACAATCAAGGGAATACAACAATGTGACGAACCTCTGGGAGACCCTTATGAGAATCCGGATAAAATTTTCAAATCCACGCGCATAGCGGTCTTGCGTATGAAGGATTATGGGAGACGCAACCGTGCCGCTCAAGTAAGTGCCATGACCAAAGGCGCTGTCAATATCAAATCAACAGAATACAAAGAGAATATCGACTATATTGAGACTGATTACCACAAATGAACCGTCTTGTAACATATTTGGTCTTCATGATTGTCGCGACATGTGCCGTGGCGCAGACAAATGTGACCGGCATGGTGATTGACCGCGAGGCGAATGAGCCTATTTCCGGGGCTTCAGTCATCATCAAGGGCGCCGACGACAAAATCAAGAAATTCGCTTCGACAAAGACTGACGGCAAGTTTGCCATGTCTGTGCCGACTGTCAAAGGTTGCCGTCTCAAAGTGACAATGATGGGCTTCACCAAGCAGTCGATACCTCTCGACAGTACGGTATTTCCGCTGACAATATATCTTGAACCGGGCAGCATCCAGCTAAAAGAAGTGGCGGTCAAGGCCGATCGCATACGCGAGCAGGGCGACACAATCACGTATAATGTAAGCGGTTTCGCACAACAACAAGACCGCTCGATAGGCGATGTGCTCAAACGTATGCCCGGCATCGACGTGGCAAAGAACGGCAAAATTCAATATCAGGGGGAGGACATAAACAAATTCTATATCGAAGGTTCCGACCTTCTCGGCGGCAAGTACGGCATAGCCACCAACGGCATAAGCCATGACGATGTGGGTGCAGTCGAAGTGATGGAGAACCACCAGCCCATGCAGATATTGTCAGGTATCGCTTTCTCCGACAAGGCGGCAATCAATCTGAAACTGAAAAACAAGGCGAAGGCTACTTGGACATTCCACGGTGACGCCGGAGGTGGTTACTCATGGCAACCTGACGGGGCCATATGGGACGGTGAGATGTTTGCCATGGCTGTCATGCCTTCATTCCAGAATATAACGACATTACGCACTAACAATACGGGCGAAAATCTGTCAGCGTCAAGTACTGACTTCTTCGCGGGGCGCCGTCAGACAGGATTGAACCAGTATGTCAGCGTAGGATTGCCCGGAGTTCCGGCACTCAACGAAAAACATACACTATTCAACCGGTCACTTCTTGTATCGACCAACAGCCTGTGGAAATTCGGCAAAGGCGAGTTCAAAGCAAACATAGACTACTCATTCAACCGGGTGACAGCCGACGCATCAAATATAACTACATATTTTTTGGATTATGACGGGCGTGGCAGACGCGATGTATCGCGTCCCTACGGGGAAAATCGCGTGATAACCGAAAACCGAAGCGGCACGGAGCATACGCATTCTCTGAGCGGTAAGTTTATCTACGAACTGAACCGGAAGACCGCGTATATAAACAATACTCTACGCACACACGTAGACTGGAACGATGTCGACCTCACAACAACCGGCTCCATTCCCAACAGCCAGTCAGCAAAGCTCCCGGACTACTATGTAAGTAACAACTTCAAGATGATCAAGCGTTTCAAAGGGAAACACCTTGTCACATTCCAGAGCGTTAACGAATGGGAGTCGCTGCCCCAGACGCTCACAATGAATATCAACAATCCCGGTAGGGACGCGATATATCGCGTCCGCATAGACGGAGACATTTTCACACAACACATATCCGACCATGCCTTCTACACCAACGAGAGCGCTGCATACGCTTTCAACATCAAAGGCATCACCCTTAGTCTTGAAGGAGGAATAAAAGGCTATCTACGCTCGATGGACTCGCAACTGCCCGATATACCCGGCGAACTGCCCGGACTGACAGAGAATGTGGTAAACACCAATTATATTATAGTGTATGCCACTCCCAAACTGGAGTATTGGGTGCGCCGCGTCAATCTGTCGCTAAATCTGCCCGTCAGCTATGCACACTACACTTTCGACAAGGCGATAGCCGATCATGACGAAGTGTATTTCTCTCCTTCGCTGAGTTTTAATTGGAAACCCAACAACCGCTTCTCCGGAACTTTGCGAGGAGGACTCGGCCGCTCCCCGATGAACCTAAACCTTATCCATCCCGGACTTATAATGACCAACTACCGTATACTTAAAGCCGGCACGGAGCAGTTCTACAACTCATCATCGCAGAACCTCTCGGCAGACGTCAACTACAAACATACCCGTTATGGCCTGTTTGCCAACGGCATGGTCATACAGTCGTGGACCCACGTACCATACACTATGGCGCAACAACTCTATGGCGACTATGTGGTCTACAGTTATGCCGACGCCAAAAACGACAGCAAGATGCTTATGGCGATGGGGAATATCGGCAAGACGCTCGATTTCATGCGCGGAAGTTGCAACATAAACGGCTCGTTCAGCCGTAATGAATCGCAATTGCTCTCGCAGGAGCGGTTTGTCAACTCGGTCAGCACCGGTTGGAGCATTGGCGGCAAAATAAGCGGTAGCCCGTTCCGATGGCTTAGCTTCAACTACCGAATAGGCTATTCCGACAGTCGTTTGACGATGAACGGGCAGAGCGAATCATGGCTATCCACGATGGAAAACGAACTGAATATGACATTCATCCCCCACCGCAAATGGCAATGGACGGTAAGCGGCGAGCACTACTGCAACGAGCTGACCGAAAACAAGTACAAAAATGTGGTGATGCTCGACACAAAGCTGACCTATCAGCTCAACAAGCGAATAGAGCTTGCCGCCGTCCTCACAAACATCCTCGACAAGCGCAGCTACAACTACACCACATACTCCGAGCTGTCTTCCTTCGAGAGCCGTCGACAACTCCGAGGCCGACAGCTCCTTTTATCAATAACTCTAAGAAAATAAATGAATATGAACCGATTGATTACACCGATAATCATGTGTCTTGTGGCGATAGCCGCAAGCGCACAACAGAAGGCCGACATAATTGTCAGCTATGAGATTAAGTCACGCAACTGGGAGACCGACACCATCTCTGTTAAAAAGATGACATTACTGGCCAACACCCACGAATCAAAATACTTCAACGATCTAAGCCTGTGGTCAGACTCCATGTCGTCTACTCCCGAAGGCAAAAAAGAGTTACAACAGATAATTATGGCGGCTTGTATGACCCAGACTCCCGGAGGAGGCTTAAGCATAGATTTACGAAAAGGTCCAGTTAAGAATGTATATACATATGTGTTCTGCAATACGACCGACAACCGGTTAAGGTATTATGACAAATTCGCGGGGGAACTGTGTTACTATGACGAACCTATGGACGAGATGCAATGGGAGATCCGCGACTCCACCGCCAATATACTCGGATATGAATGCATAGCTGCCCGAACCGACTACCACGGTAGAGAATGGACGGCTTGGTTTGCGCCCGAACTGCCGTTGCCATACGGTCCGTGGAAATTCCACGGGCTGCCCGGCATGATACTTAAAGTCGAGGCTGTGCCCGGATTTGAGCTTACGGCAACCGGCATCGAAAAGACCGACAAGACAATAACGCCCATGTATTCACCCGACGGATACCAGAAAGTTGACAGAAAAAAGGCACTTGTCGAAGACGAGTATTACATGAACAACCGAGAGGCCATAATCAAAGCCAAACACGGCGATGTGCAGTTTAACTACAATTACGCCGACCGCCCAAAATACGACGCTCTAAAATATGCCCCGGAACCCGATTACAAAAACAAATAAACTGACAATTTATGAAATTCAGGACATTAGTACTCGTACTTATATCGGCATTTACACCGACATATGCATCTGCAAATGACAGTGTAATGAAAACCGGCATCGACCCTGTAGGCCTTTTTATTGACGGACAAGAGATGAGAGGAGGATGGAGACTCCTTATCGGCCCCGAAACGGATGTACTCGACACGTCAGCTCGTGAAGTGACATTTGCATCGGACACAGACACCCTCAATATTGTCCTTGACGAATGGCAGTCAAAAGATTTTATCATCGTAACGGCCAAAGGCGATACAGCCCGGGTAAGAGTCAACCGCACGGCAGCTAACATCTATGAAAATCCGGATCCGAAAATACTCAAAAAAGCACCTTCGGGACTGCTTGACCGAAAGCAGGCAGAGTTTGACATAAACGCCCTTATATACGGTCTGAGTGAAGTGCACCCCGACATCTTTTCCGTATGCAGAAAAGAAGACTTTTTCCGCGCGATAAACAATGCGGTAGCTTCTTTGCCTGACTCGATTTCCACAATGGAACTCTACCGCAAAGCCGCGCCTATAGTGGCCATGATAGGTGACGGCCATACCAATCTCACGTTTCCCTACAATGATGTGTTTACCGGGGAGCTTAAAAGGATGCCGGTGTTGGTCGATGTACTCAGCGACAAGTCGATAGTATGCCGGGCCAGTCTTGACTCCATTATACCACGCGGTGCAAAGTTATTGAGCATAAACGGACACAGCGCGGAAGAAATGGTAGACTCCATGCTCCCGTATGTTGCCGGCGAGCGAATACCGTTCAAGCTATCACGTGTCGACAGCTCTTTTCCGGCTCTTCGCCACATGCTTTTTCCGGCCGACACATTCAACATCGTTTACCTGCCTGAAGGAGCGGACAGTCCCATGTCGGTCATCTATCCCGCCACTCCATATGACGAAGTAAAACGACGCATGCCGGCAATTCCGGGGTCAGACTCACAAGCGCCTTATTCATTTACAATTGATAAGAAAAACGACGTGGCTGTGATGGATTTCCGATCATTTCATGACGCAGACCGCATGAAAGTATTTGCCGACTCCATGTTCAAGGCCCTTAAAGCCGACGGAATAAACAACCTTGTCATCGACCTGCGTAAAAACGGCGGAGGCAACAGCTCCGTAGGTGATATACTGCTACGATATATATCACCGCAACCGTTTATACAGATGGATAAAGCACTGATCAGAGTGACTCCTTTGACAAAACGGCTAATGGGCGCCGACATAGCCCCGATGTTTGCATTTCATGAAGTAAGCCCCGAAAACTATATAAAGCCGCTTTCAGTTGATGATGGACACTATACAGGCAACGTATATCTGCTTACATCAAACAAGACTTTCTCATCGGCAGGCTCCTTCGCATGGGCATTCAAGGAGTGCGGCATGGGCACAGTCATAGGAGAAGAGACCGGCGGCATGAACGTATGCTACGGCGACGTGTTGAGCTACCGTCTGCCGGTGTCACGTCTTCATTGTTCCATATCGTTCAAGCGCTTCTGGCAATTCCAAGCCGACGAAAACGACATACACGGCACCCTCCCCGATGTGGCAGTCCCTGCATCGGACGCCATGACCAGAGCACTTGACATCATAAAACAACATCGAACAAAATAGAACAGACTCATAAATATCGATGCATAGCTTCGGCAGAGGATTTGTGTATGTTGGGTAATATCATTAAATTTGTATTTAATCTTACATATTACCTTATTGACTATTTAAACACCGGCACAATGAAACTGCGAAATATACTGACGGGATGTGCGTTAGCCATTACGGCTATGACAGCGTCCACCGAAGAAATTGTAATACTTCACACAAATGACACCCACAGCGCACTCGACCCTGACGATAAAAACCTCGGCGGGGTCCTCAGGCGCAAAGTGCTCATTGATAGCATACGCGAGGCCCGGCCCGGACAGGTACTCCTCGTCGACTGCGGCGACGCCGTTCAGGGCACCCTGTACTTCACACTTTACAAAGGCGAAGTGGAGCGCAAAATGATGAATGCGCTCGGTTACGACGTAGCCATACTCGGCAACCATGAGTTTGACAACGGACTCGATGTACTTGCAAACGAACTGTCGCAACTCGACGCCGATCTCATCACGACAAACTACGACCTGCGCGACACCCCGCTCGACAGCCTGTTCACGCCGTACACGATAAAAACAATCGGTGACTGCAAGATAGGCTTCTTGGCAATAAACCTCGACCCGAAGGGCATGATAGCCGACAGCAACGCAGGAAACGTAAAATATACCGACGGCATCAAAGCGGCCAACGCCATGGCTTGGTACCTGCGCAACATAGAGCATGCCGACAAAGTGGTAGCGCTTACCCATGTGGGCTACGACACACAAAATCCGCCCACACCGAGCGACCTTGAACTGGCATCGTCCACCGAAGGCATCGACATAATAATAGGAGGTCACTCCCACACCGTAATAAATCCCTCAAAACCGAAACCCACGTGGAGAGTGCCCAATGCCGTCGGCGATACGGTGCTCGTAGTGCAGACCGGCAGCCGAGGACGCTACCTCGGAGAGGTAATCATTGACACAGACTCACCCAGCGCCGACTACCGGCTCATAAGCGTTGACAAAAGGCTCGACAACCGCATCGACTCCGAAGCGGCCGCCATACTTTATCCTTACCGACAAGGGGTTGACTCTCTCAAAACGATGAAAATAGGACGACTTGCTCAGGAGTTTCCCGCCGGTAGTCAGATACTGCTCAACTGGGTAGCCGACGCAATGCACGAGATGGGCAGCCGCCTGACCGACCGTCATATCGACCTTGCCATCGTCAACAAGGGCGGTATACGACGCGGACTTCCGGCCGGTCACATAACAAAAGAGATGATAATGACCATGCTGCCCTTTGACAACAAGCTGGTGGTTATGCAGCTCGCCGGACGCGACCTGCTCGCATCGATAGACGTGATGAAGGGGCGCGGAGGCGACGGCATAAGCGGCGGCCTCGACATATCGTCGATAGACCCCGACAAGACATATACGGTAGTGACTATCGACTATCTCGCACAGGGAGGCGACTATATGGAGCCGCTGACCAGCGGCGAAATCATGACCCGCAGCGAGAAGCGCCTTGACGAGACCATGATAGACTACATCGAAGGGCAACACAACCGCAAAATAACATATCGTGACAACCGCCCGCGCATGTAGGCCTTATGTCATAACACAAAACCGATTTTCCAACACAATAAAATATCTATTCAATTGCGACGCATATACACACTTCTGATTTCAGCACTTGCAGCAGGTGCCATGACTCTCCACGCCTCCTCCCCCGACATGCTCTCGGGCATAGACAGACAGTCATGTGACCGATGGGTTGACTCAGTATACCGGTCACTGACACTACGTCAACGCATAGGACAGCTGTTTGTTCCCAAAGTAAGTCCGGCCAACATGACAGCCGCACGCTCCACCATAGCCTCCTATGTAAAGACACGAGGCGTGGGCGGACTCCTTTTCAGCAAAGGCACCATAGAACAACACGCCGCACTGACCGACTACGCGCGCTCATTGGCCGAAGTGCCGCTACTGATGACCCTTGACGGCGAATGGGGTCCGTCGATGCGTGTCACCGGCACCGTGCGTTATCCTTACAACATGGGGCTCGGGGCCATCGAGGACCCGCAACTTCTTTACGACTACGGACGCGAGACCGCGCGCCAGTGTCGACTGCTCGGCATTCAGGTCAACTTCGCACCGGTGCTTGACGTCAACTCCAATCCGCAGAATCCGGTCATAGGCTTCCGCTCGTTCGGCGAGGACCCCAAGCGAGTAGCGGAACTCGGTCTCGCCTATTCGCGCGGCATTGAGAGCGGCGGCGTCATGGCCGTAGGCAAGCACTTTCCCGGACACGGCGACACCGACAACGACTCCCACAAAACCCTTCCGGCAATCAACCATGACGCTGCGAAACTCGACAGCGTGGATCTGTATCCGTTCAGAGAGTTCATCAACGCCGGACTGTCAGGCATAATGGTAGGGCACCTCAATGTGCCGGCACTCGAACCGTCGGGCATTCCATCCTCATTGTCATACAACATAATAACCGGAGTGCTTAAAGACCGTTTAGGCTTTGAGGGACTTGTATGGACCGACGGACTCGCCATGAAGGGGGCTAACATACCCGGCGTAAACAATTGCGTGGCCGCGCTAAAAGCAGGAGTCGACATACTTCTCGAGCCGACGGCACTCGCCACCGACATGGACGCTGTGTACAATGCCGTAAAATCAGGAGAGATACCCGACAGCATTATCGAAAACCGCTGCAAGAAGGTGCTTACATATAAATATATGTTCGGTCTGGCAACAAAACAGCCCAAGGCAGTCACCCCGACACTGAAGAGCGACCTTGTATCGGCTGAAGCCGAGGCTGTAAACCGACGCCTCACGGCCGCTATGATGACATGCATAGAAAACTCGTCGGACCTGCTTCCGCTGCGCAATCTCGACACAAACAGTATAGCGGTAGTGAATCTCGGCGAGGGACGTCAGAATACATTCACCCGCTTCTGCGGAAAATACGCACAAGTCGACACTTACAGCACGACGTCAGCCCTGTCGGCAGCCACGGTCGACGCCATAAAACGACATGACATAGTAGTAGCGGCAGTGTATAATGACAAAGCTACTACCGTGGCCGAATTGAAAAAACTCAATAGCTGCAAAAATCTCGTCACGGTATTTTTCATCAATCCCTACAAGGTGGCCCGTTTCGCTCCGCTCAGAGCCAAATCGATCATCATAGCGTATGAAAACAATATGCTGACTCAAGAGTACGGCGCACAGGCCATATTCGGCGGCATAAGGGTCAACGGCACTCTACCCGTAGGCATCAAGGGTGTGGCACCGGCCGGCACGTGCGTAGGTCTGCTCAAAAACCGTTTAGGTTACGAATCGCCTGCCGAAGCGGGCTTCAATCCCTCGGTTGAGAAGAGAATAGACTCGCTTGTAAGCGTAGGACTCCGCACGGGCGCGTTTCCCGGCTGTCAGGTGCTGGTGGCCAGAAACGGCAACGTGGTGATAGACAAGAGCTACGGCTATACCGACAACACCAAGACACGACGCGTAAACGACTCCACCATCTACGACCTTGCCTCCGTAAGCAAAGTAGCCGGTACACTACCCGGGCTCATGCTCGCCTACGACCGTTCGTTATATGAACTCGACTCACCCGCATGCCGCTATATACCCGAACTGAAAGAGTGCGGCAAAAACGATATCACCGTCAAGGAACTTTTGTATCATGAAAGCGGCTATCCCGCGGCCATGAATGTCATGAAACTGTTTATGGACACCGCCACCTACAAAGGTCGGCTGACCTCCAACCGCATGCGAGGTGCCAATACAATAAAAATAGCACGCGGGATTTACGGCAACAATCAGGCCCGGCTGCGTACCGACCTGACATCGCACACCCCCGGTGAAGCATGCGACCGCCCCGTAGCTAAAGGGTTGTATGTAGGCAAGGCAGCCTACGACACCATCATGGCACGTATACACACCATGGACCTGCGCGCCAACAAAGCCTACCGTTACTCCGACCTGAACTTCGCGCTGCTTATGGAGATGGAGCAAAACCTTACGGGCATAAGCCACGACGAGTATGTACAAAAAGAGATATACGCACCGCTCGGAGCCTGTCGCACGGGCTACCTGCCCCTGTCGCGCCACTGCGCCGAGGAGATAGCCCCCACCGAAAGCGACCGCTTCATGCGCCGCCAGCTCATACACGGCTATGTACACGATGAACTCGCCGCCTTCTCGGGCGGAGTGCAGGGCAATGCCGGACTTTTCTCAACTGCCGGCGACCTCGCCAAACTGTGTCAGATGTGGCTCAACGGAGGCAGCTACGGCGGCAGAAAGATATTGTCGGCAAAGACCGTCAAGCTGTTCACCTCAGCCAAGAGTCCGCGGTCGCGCCGTGGACTCGGATTCGACAAACCCGACATGGCCGACCCGGACAAATCGCCCACGGCCCCGCAAGCCGACGCCTCGACATTCGGTCATATCGGTTTTACCGGCACCGGCTTTTGGGTTGACCCGGCCAACGGACTGATATACATATTTCTCAGCAACCGCGTCAACCCGTCGCGCGACAACCGTGCATTTACATCCCTCAATATCAGGCCGGCCATCATGACAGTGCTTTATGAGGCACTAAAATAGCTAAATGAGAGCAAAACACACATTTTTATTGAAAAATGTTAGGAATTTAAACTTTTTGTTGTAACTTTGTCGCAAAACAACTAAATATTATCAAATTTAAGAAAGTTACAATGAAAGCAACCGAAGTTTTGGACGACCTGCGTCGCCGTTTCCCCAACGAACCGGAATATCTTCAGGCAGTGGAAGAAGTTATAACAACGATCGAGGACGAGTACAACAAACATCCTGAATTTGAGCGCTACAATCTTATCGAGCGTCTGTGTATCCCCGACCGTATCTTCTCGTTCCGCGTATCGTGGGTTGACGACAAGGGCAAAGTACAGAACAACATGGGTTACCGCATCCAGCACAACAACGCCATTGGCCCGTACAAGGGAGGCATCCGTTTCCACTCGTCGGTAAACCAGTCAATTCTTAAATTTCTCGCATTCGAGCAAACTTTCAAAAACTCGCTTACCACCCTTCCGATGGGCGGCGGCAAAGGAGGTTCCGACTTCTCGCCGCGCGGTAAGAGCGACATGGAGGTAATGCGCTTCTGTCAGGCATTCATAGCCGAGCTTTGGCGCCACATAGGGCCCGATACCGACGTTCCCGCAGGCGATATAGGTGTGGGCGGACGTGAAGTCGGTTACATGTACGGTATGTACAAGAAGATGGCCCGCGAGTTTACCGGTACATTTACCGGCAAGGGTCTTGAATTCGGCGGTTCGCTGATACGTCCCGAGGCTACCGGCTACGGCAACGTATACTTCCTGCTCAACATGCTCGCCACCCGCGGCATCGACATAAAGGACAAAGTTGTGGCCATCTCGGGCTCCGGTAATGTGGCTACATATACCGCCAAGAAGCTCCTCGAGCTCGGCGCCAAGGTCATAACCATGAGCGACTCCGACGGCTGCATCTACGTACCCGAAGGACTTACCAAAGAGCAGCTCGACTACATATTCAAGTTGAAAAACGAGTACCGCGGCCGCATCCGCGAGTTTGCCGAAGAGTACGGCTGCGAATACGTAGAGGGCGGACGTCCGTGGGTGTACAAGTGCGACATAGCCATGCCTTCAGCCACCCAGAACGAGCTTGACGGCGACGACGCCCGCACACTGCTCGCCAACGGCTGTATCGCAGTCAGCGAGGGTGCCAACATGCCCTCTACCCCCGAAGCTATCAAGGAGTTCCTCAACGCCAAGATACTTTACGCACCCGGAAAGGCAGCCAACGCCGGCGGTGTATCGGTATCGGGTCTGGAGATGGCACAGAACTCGCAGAAGCTCTCATGGAGCGCCGAAGAGGTTGACAACAAGCTCAAAGGCATCATGGCCAACATCCACAGCCAGTGTGAGAAATACGGCAAAGAGGGCGACTACATCAACTACGTGAAGGGCGCCAACGTGGCCGGCTTCATGAAAGTGGCCCGCGCAATGATGGCCCAAGGCATTCTGTAAAATCCAAATTTCCCAATCAATACGTAGCGGAGTAAGGCAGTGATGCCCTGCTCCGCTTTTTAATTTGTAGGGGCGCCGGTACCACGGCGCCCGCAAAACCGGATGGACACCCGGGCAAGGGAATACGAGTGGCTGACAGCCTGCGGAGCGGAACCGGACGCCGTGGTACTGGCGTCCCTACATGTCTGCATTTTATTATGTAAATAAAACATATTATTAATTTGGTCTGTATTAAACATTTGATTATATTTGAATATGGAAACGACAGAATCTAATCCAAAACGAAAACATATTCGTGTATTATGGCATGAATATGATGAAGGTTTTTATTTCATAACAATCTGCACCAAAAATAAATCACACCATTTTAGAAAAATATCTGATGGGATAATGCAACTATCAACAATCGGGAAGATTGCCGATTACGGACTAAAAATGATACCAACATATTATCCCGATACCAATATCCAACAATATATTATAATGCCCAATCATATTCATGCGATCATAAGGATAGGCAATCCTATGTTATTGCCTCACAATTTTCCCAAAAGCACATATAATGCCGTGCAAGAAATAACAAAACAACGACGCACAACCGCCCTATCACGGGCAATAACCGCATACAAAATTTATGTAACACGTAACGCGCACAAAATTAATCCGTATTTTAATTGGCAGACACGATATTACGACCATATAATCAGAGATATAGAAGAGTATGAAAACATCGCCAATTATATAATAACCAATCCAATAAATTGGAGTAAAGATTGTTACTATATCCACTGTAAATAAGTTCCATTCGAGTTGACGGTGTAACCGGTTGGTAGGGGCGCCAGTACTACGGCGCCCGCAGAACAGGATAGCCATCCGGATAAAAGGACTCACGAGGGGCGGATGTCGGACAATGGCCTGCGGAGTGGAACCGGACGCCGTGATACTGGCGTCCCTACCATTCAGCAGCCTGCAGGGCGGTGCGGGGGGATGTGGCGGACAATGGCCTGCGGGACGGAACCGGACGCCGTGATACTGGCGTCCCTACCATTCAACAATGTGCCGGGCGGGGGAATGTGGCGAGGGCCTGTCGGAGTACGGCAGGCCCTCGTCGGCTATAGAGGCATTAGATTACACTCTGATGTAAGGAGTGCGGCAGCGCAGAATGCTCACCGCACCCGTAAAAAAGTGGAGACTTATTCGGCTTTAATTATCTTGATATTGTCAAGGAACCAACGGTTTGCGGTCTTGGCCGGCCACTCTGTCTGACGTATAGTGATTCGAGTGTCTTTATTGGCATTGGGAATTGCCACTTCCGCACAAATCCATTCAAGGCGATGGCCATTTTCCCATCCGTGAGTGGGTATCTCATATGTTTCATCACCTACAATTACTATAAGGTTGACAGGGTCAATCTTTCCACTTCCCTGACGCATAGGACACCAATCAAATGACAATACAATATTAGTATTATCCGGAATGTCCGCAATAGCCGGAAGTATTATTCCCGCTTGATATGATGTCTTACCAAACTTAAGATAGTTGGTTTGTAAATATATACATTCACCTATCTTCTTGCTCGGATCGCATACACGAAGGAATTCATATCCTTTCTCAAGCAAGACATCTTCAGCTGTAACACCATCGACTCCGGCCTTATTCTTATCAGAAATCTGCGGAGCGGTAGCATCAAGGTTGTCCTCTTCAACAGTCTTACCTGCCGGAACGACAGCTGAATACGGAGCCAACCATTCGAAATCTTCTTGGAAATAAACAATTTCAAACACGCCCTTATCTTCAATGGATGCGGGTATTACACGCACTACAGGTGATGCAACACCGGCAAAATACCCATACATAGACACCACGTGTCCATTAAGAGAATTAATATCCAGATTTGCAGGAATATCGACAATCTGTACGGAGAGTTCAGCACCGTCAACCTTAATTGTTTTTCCGTCAAGGACACCGTCAATTTTCACATATTTGCGCGTATTGGCAGTATATGTATCGATTTTCTCCGTTATATTTTCCGGCTCAGGATATGTAACAGACTCACCGCTCGACAATATTGTTATTTCATCGCAAGCGATGTAAGCGAGTTTCTGGCCATCCGATAATTTCTCTGCCTTAATATTAATTTTATCACCAACAGAGACTGCGGTAGTAGCAGCACGTCCTCCATTACCTGAGATGACAGTATTTACAGAAATCGTAGCCAATACATTGACTCCGTTATTAGAAACGATAAAGCCTGAATTAGTGAGAGAAGCGACCACGGCATCTCTAAGTTCAATTACCGCTTCATTCTGTAGAGCATCAACATCTTTCAACTCAACAACAGGGCAATCGCGATATTTGTCACCATCCTGCATAATCAGGACTTCGGCAATACTTCTAATATCGCGACCTCTGAAAATAACGTTTTCTTTACGAGGATTGTCAACAGCGCCGTCGCGCATATTGTCGGCGGCCGAAACGGTAACTTCCATAGTCATGGAGCCATGATCGGGAGTAACGACAACCCACTCGGGAGCCTCGACGGTCCAGTCGCCGTCGGCATATATCATTATGGTCTTGGTTCCTGCATCGGTGGAGCTGAATGACAACGAGGGAGCGCTTGACAGTACGGCGCCGGCACGCGAGTCATCGTCGTCGCTACAACCGGTAAAAATACCGGTTGTAAGCAACAACATTGATGCCAATATATAGTTTATCAGTTTCATAATCTATATTTTAAAGTTTTTCAATCGAAATAAACGTGGATTATCGTCCCCATCCGGGATTCTGAACAAGGTTACGGTTAAGGCTGATCTCACCGCTCGGTATGGGATACAGATAGTCGCGCTGTTCATTAAATCCGGGACGAGCCTGATCGTAATGGAAATCCATGTAACCACTATTGCCGTCGGATAGCGCTATTTTACCTTCACCCTTACCTATCTCGTAAACCTGAACACCATCTCCGCCTGCGGGCTTGGGAGTACCTGCCGCATAAAGGATAAGATCGGTTTTGCCGTTGCCCGACAGGTCATACTCGCCCGGGCCGGGGAAATACATACCCTGAATAGACTGGTTGTAGCAGTAGCCTGCCTTCCAGCGACGCACGTCAGACCAACGGAAACCTTCTTCCATAAGTTCGATGGCACGTTCACGACGTATCTCAAGGATCACACCCTTGTTGGCACCGTCGACATTTGTGTAGCCGTATTCAGGTGAAGACAGATACCAGTCAGGATTAGAATTTGCATCAGTCATATTAAGTTTGGGCATACCGGCACGCTTGCGTATCTCATTGACCGACATGTCGAGGTCATCCTGAGTAAGAGTACCAAGCTCTGCCTTTGCCTCGGCATAGTTAAGCATTACCTCGGCAAGACGGTATACGGGCAGGTCGGCGGTAGAAGTCTCGACACGGTCCACACCACCGTTGGCATCCTTGGGGTTCTGGACAAATTTTATGGGTGAATACAATGTGGTACATGTACCGAAGTCGGGAGCAAGCACTTTGGTCTCGCCGATGCGGTGGTAGCCGGGACAACGCACGGTCTGCGCCATACGCGGATCACGGTTCTTCGTTTCTTCACCAAACTGCATCTCCTGCCATCCGGGCTTGTCAGTAAAGCGGCTTCCGTCCTTCATAAGATACATGTTGACAAACTTTCGAGTGAAGCCCGGACGTCCCTGCGAGGCCACAAGCGAGGCGGCGGTAGCATTGTGATAAAGTTTTGTAGCGAAGCTGAAACGGATAGCGAGTATATACTCATCCTTGTTGGCATCTTCGGCAGCAAACATGTTGAGGTAATCCTCTTCGGGCTTATTGGTGCTGTATAGCTTGTAAGGACCGTCTTCTATCAGTTCCTTGGCAGCGTCGGCTGCAAGCTGTAGATAATCATTGGAGCTATGGCCTTCAAGGTTGATACCGTGATACTTGCGGTAAGTACCTTCAAAAAGGCAGAACTGCGCTTTCAAAGCGAGAGCGGCCCATTTTGTAGCACGATAAGGAGCCTCCGGCTCATCTTTTTTGTCAGGCAGAAACTCAATAGCGTAGTCTATATCGGCAAGCATGTTGCTCATAACCAGCTCACGGGAATCCTGAGTCTTGTACAAGTCGGGGTCAGACGAGCCGAGTTCCTTGTCATACCACGGCACATTGCCGAAGCGTTTTACCTTCTCAAAATAGAAGAATGCGCGGAACATACGGCTCAAAGCCGTATACTTGATCACGGCCGCCTCGTCGGGACAGCGGTCAACACGCGCAAGGAGCGAGTTGATGCGTCGCAGGTCTTTCCAATCCCAACCGCCTCCGCTGTTGGGTATAGTGCGGTAGTTGCCGCCACGCTGTTCGGCACTGAGCGACTTCTGGACATAAAAGTCATTATCTTCGTCATAGGGCGACTTGTCAAGCAGATTGTTATAATATGGATTGGTAAAAAGCTGTAGATCCTCTGCTGTCTTGAAGTAGTCGGATTCCGAAACCTTGTCCTTTGGATTAAGGTCGAGCGCGTCATCGCACGACGAGAAGCCCAAGAGCATGCAGAGTGCGGCCGGTATTATATATTTTTTCATAACTTTATTTCTTTTACGAGTTAGAATGTGATGTCAAGACCGAACATGAATGTCTTCTGCCACGGATAGTAACAGTTGTCAAGAGCTGAATCGTCAGAATTCTTGGCACGTGTGAAAGCACGTTCCGGATCAAGGTACTTGGTATGCTTCTTGAGCGGCGACCAGTAGCATAGATTCTCACCGGAGAAGTAAACGCGCACATTATCAAGACGGATCTTCTTTGTAAGATTGGCGGGAATAGTATAACCCACAGTCAGATTCTTGAAGCGCAGATAGCGTATATTCTGCAGATAACGATCGTTGGCACATGCCTGACGGAGATAACCGCCGGTGGATATGTTGGATCGCGGACGGGGGAAGTATGCATCGGGATTATCCTCGCTCCAGCAGTTCTGAAGGAAGTCCTTTGGCAGGAACGAAGAGTAAGGCTGACCGTAAGAACCCCAGAATGACATAACCCAACCACCGGGGTACCAATAGTGGTCGCCTGTACCTTGGAAGAATGCCGACACATCAAATCCACAGTAGCGTATGCCTGCCGTGATGCCGTAGGACAAGCTCGGGAGCGAGTTGCCGAGTACCTTGCGGTCACCGGGATCATTGGCGGTATCGCCGCCCTTACCTATGTGTCCGTCACCGTCGAGGTCCACAAACTTCACGTCGCCGGCTTTCCATCCTGTAGGCAGGTTGCCGGTGAAGTTGCTGTCAAATGTAAGGTTCTTTGTATATTCGGCGGCCTCCTCATCAGTAGCGAAAAAGCCGTCGGTAACGTATCCCCATATCTCGCCGAGACGCATACCCTTATAATAATCTTTTACAAACGCCTTTTCAGGATTGTCAAAACGAGTGATTTCGGCACGATAGTCGCTGATGTTGAAGCCTACGTTGTAGTC
Source organism: Muribaculum sp. (assembly GCA_009775095.1). GTDB lineage: Bacteria > Bacteroidota > Bacteroidia > Bacteroidales > Muribaculaceae > Muribaculum. Next base: position 47,414 of record VSOZ01000003.1, on the reverse strand, counting down.
CAAGCGTTTACCGAAGAGCTGGAAGTTATCGCGCCACTGCACAGCGAGTTCATAACCTTTTGTACGGAGGTCGGCGGTATTCATCTTAGGCACGTCGGCACCATAAACCGCCGGAAGGGCTATACCTGCGGTCAACATATCCTTCGTGTCGCGGATATATACGTCGGCTGTAAGAGTAAAGCGGTTGTTGAACATCGAGTAGTCAAGACCGAGGTTCCACTGATTGGCCTTTTCCCAAGTAAGGTCGGAGGCTATAGGAGCACCGAGCGAAGAATATTTGCCCGGAAGGTCACCACCAAAAGAATAACCGGCAAAATCCTTGATCGAGACAAGTCGAATGAATGTATAGTATGACTCTACGTTCTGGTTACCGAGGCTACCATAAGAGAGACGAAGCTTCAGGTTGTCCACAACGTTGCGCAGGGGTGAGAAAAACTGCTCCTCCGAGATACGCCATCCGATAGACCCCGAAGGGAACCAACCCCAGCGATTGCCACGTGCAAAACGCGAAGTACCGTCATAACGACCGCTTATCTCGGCAAGATAACGTCCTTGATAGTCATAGTTGACACGACCGAATATACCGGAAAGTGAATACTCGTTCTGACCGCCGCTATAGTTACCGCTGCTTGCGGGGCCTGTTGCGAGGTCAAGGTCATCAAGATTTGTCGAAGAAAGATTGCCGGCAGCAACACCGAGATTCTTTATCTTCAATGTCTCATAGTTGTAACCTACTGTAGCGGTGACGTTGTGTGACTCATTGAACGAGTCGGTATATGTAGCATATACATTATACGAGAAGTAGTTGCGGGTATTTGCGGTCTCGTCAAGGCGATTTTCGCCGGCTCCGGTATTGTATTCACCGAGCGGACCGTCAGGATATTCGCGATACTGGAACGGTTGTGAACGGCTGGTATTGCGCGACTGATAGAAGCGGTAAGTAAAGTCGCCGGTTATGCTCAACTGCTCGATAGGAGTTATGACCAGACGGGTAGTGTTGACAAACTCCGTACGGCGGTTTTTATTACGGTGTGTGCCCGCCTCGGTGAATATATGACGACCGTTGGCCACCTTGTATGACATATAAGGAGTGCTATAAAGCCATGATCCGTCGGGATTCATCGTGGGGAAAATAGGATAAGCATGACGGGCGGAGTACTGAAGAGTATTTTCGATGCTGCCGTCGCCTTGGAAGTCATACTGCGAGGAGAAGAACGAAGTATTGTTTGACATCGTGGCATACTTGTTGATGCGGAAGTCAATCTTTGAGCGCAGGTTGTAGCGACGGAACACGTCGGGATTGGCACGGAGTATACCCTTGCGATAATCGATACCGCCGGAGAGGAAGTACTTTATATCCTTTGTACCGCCCGAGAACGACACATTGTGCTGAGTGGTGGGGTGTTTGTCCTTGTAAAGGGTGTGCCACCAGTCATTGTTACCGTAATAAACCCACTGACGGCGACCGTTACGAGTATCCTCGACCACCCACGGACGATCGGGGTGTTCGGTCTTGTCATTGACGCGCGCAAGAAGTTGCTGCATGTCATAGTCGGTATAATTCACGAGGTTACTGCCGTTGGTAGTGCGCTGAAACAGATTGACAGTGTATACTGACCAGTAGCCGCGAGTTTCGTAGTCGGTCGAAGTGGTGGGTTCTTCCCATCCGTAACGGCCACTGTAACGTACGGTAGCTTTACCGTCTTTCTCGCTACCGGCTTTGGTAGTCACGAGGATAACACCGAATGCAGCGCGTGCACCGTAGACTGCGGCGGCAGAAGCATCCTTGATAACAGATATGGACTCCACGTCGTTAGGATTGATACGGTCAAGGCTACCCTCGACACCGTCGATAAGCACGAGCGGGTTGGTCTTGTTGATGGAAGTGGTACCACGCACGTTGATGGCGGCTTCCTGTCCGGGAACACCCGAAGAAGTGGTGATGTTAAGACCGGCCACAGAACCCTGAAGCATGTCGGTAACGGAGTGAGCCACACGGTTTTCGAGGTCCTTGCTGCTTACCGAAGCCACGGCACCGGTAAGATTGACCTTCTTCTGTGTACCGTAACCGATCACGACAGTCTCCTCAAGCATGATGGCGTCTTCTTTCATGACTATATTAAGCTCGGTCTGACCCGGAGCAACCTTTACCGACTGCGGAGTGAAGCCCACGTATGAGAAGTTGAGCGTGACCGTAGCGTCGGAGGCTACCTTTATAGAGAATTTACCGTCTATATCGGTCATGCAACCGTTGGTTGTACCGGCTTCCATGACTGTAACGCCGGCCAGAGGTTCGTCCATGGTATCAAGTACCGTACCCGTAACCTCTCTGTTCTGTGCCGCAAGGGACAAAGTACCCTGCACCACGAGCAACAGCAATAGAATTAAGGATCTAATTACTTTCATAAAATTATGCATGTGTTATTGATGGTTTCTGTTAATAATCACTTGGGCATGTAGGCTTTCACCGAAAATTCTTTCGGACGGGCCATGTTTTCGGTCCATGTATTGCCAAACTCATCCTTTACCGTGATCTTCAGGTCGGCATCGGCAGAGGGAGCCGTAACCTTGAAGAAGTGAGGATGCATCTCGGTAATGAAGCCCGGTACGCTGTTGGCGCCCTTGGCAAAACGAGGAGCTGTATAAGCGGCTATGTGCAACGGGTCGTAAGCCTGAACAGGAGTGGCGGTCAACGCCTTGCCATCCTCACCCGTCACAGTTATTGTCCACTTGGGATTCCAGTTCCATACATTGATGAGGACTTCGTTTTTATTGTTGGCGGGATATGCGTCGGCATACTTTTTCCATGCATTCTGTACCTTGGTGTCGGTTGATATGCCCTTTACACTTTCGTCATTAAAGCACACGTTATTAAGATCAAACGAGCGGAACTGTACGTTTTCACCATAGCCGGTACCTTTATACAGATACTTGAATTCAGTACCGTTGACATCCCAGATAGCGTAACCGCCGGGGGCTCCGTCGGTAGCGATGTGCATGCCGGGAGTAAGGTTGCCCGACCACCACCATGAGGCACATATGGCTCCGGCATTGTGTTCGAAGAAGTCAAGGCTTGTACCCGAGTTGGAATTATCGGGAGTCACATTATATATCTGATGTGTATGACCGGTGACAAAATGCACCTTGTAGCCTGCGAGGACGTCAAACAATCGGTTGGTATTGGTCGCATCATGGTCTATGACATAAGATGTGGCGTTACCCGGCTTAAACACCTGAGCATGCATGGTCACCACAAGCGGAGTGGTCTTGGCCACGTAAGAGAGGTCCTTTTCAAGCCAAGCAAACTGCTCGTCCGAGATCTTCTTTGAATAGTTGCGGCTGTCAGTACCGTCATATGCACTGCAGTCTATGTCATCGAGTACGACATAGTGCACCTTACCTATATTAAATGAGTAATATGTAGGAGCTATGACCGCACGGTAACGTACTTCGGCATCAAAGTCGGAAGTGGCATTCATGTCGTTGTCATGATTACCCATAGTGTGGAATATCTGCAGATTCTTGAAAGCATCATTGGCTGTCTTAAGGTAGTCGGCAAGCTCATACTTGTTGTCATACCAATAAAGATCCCAAGTCATGTCGCCGAGAGTTATGGCATACATCTTCTCACCCGAGTGAGCGGCCATGTATGTATTCAGGTCATCGGTGAAGTCTTTGAACTGCTCAAGATCTTTGGTGCGGTTGGCGAGGTGCATGTCGCCGAGGAAAAACACTTTATATGTATCCTGACCGAAAGCCTCGTTAAGAGTGAAATCGACGCGTTCGGGAGTAGCGGCTTCAGCACGCAGGTGCATGGCAAAACGAGGAAGCACACCGTCGGAGGGTACTTCATAGCCGCCGGGTACTGATATGAACACATAGCCGGTCTTCTTAGCCGACTTAAGCTGATAGACACCCTCGGCATCGGTCACCGTGACCTCCACGCCGTCGGAAACAACAACATCTTTCACACCGGCACCCGCACACATAACCTGACCGTATACGGTAGTACCTTCATCGGGAGTTATTACCGCTCCTTCTATTATATTAATAGATACCGTGCCGTATAGTTTGCGACGATCACCGCGCTTCAGATACGCGCGGTAGGTACCCGTCTCAAAGTCGGCGGGAACACTCACGGCAAAACTCGACTCGCTCACATTAGAAATGGCGCAGTTATAAAACACGCCACCCGAGGACTCCAGCATCATAATGTCGGAGGTAAGCGGAGCCTCTCCGTCAATGACAGAGAAGTACAGGTCACCTCCACGGAACAGATCTACTGACTGCGGAAGTGTGAACTGGACTTTGAAATCGTCGGCGACGGCATCATCATTGTCATCATCGCTACAGCTATAGACAGCGACTGACAGCATGGCGACAAAAGCCACCCGTAAAAAATACTTCGCTAAGTTTCTCATATATGATATAATTGATTCATTATTTAAGTTTATATAGCTTTATCGACCGTTAATATCGATCATATGTTATGGAATACTATCCAATCACATATGAGACCGGAGAAAATCCCAAGCCTCACTAATGGTTTAAGGTTACCAAAGCACAATATTGCACGTGGTATCATGGTCTATATCAGGTCATTGCATAACGTTACTTTTAACGGATTATTAATAATTTTTCAGTTTCACATTTATCAAAACGAAACTCGTTAGGTTTCATGACGGAACAAAAGTATATATTTATAAATTAAAAACAAAATAAATTACGTTAAAAAATAAAGTTAACAGAGCCATCGAAATGTTAAATCGCACGATCACAATCAATAACAGACTAAACCAAGACTTAATCGCATTGATAATACGCTACGACATAAAACTAAAATTACAACATGATACACAGTATTTGAAAAAATATCATTACCTTTACATAGAATTTAAGATGATACCTTAATATTGATACGATGCACAGATCATTTTACATTATACTTGCAATAGCCATAGGTACGCTATGTGGAAAAGCACAAAGCTATAAACTCTTCTCATCGGACCACTATCTGTCGAGCAGCCTCATAAAGCATATGTTTCAGGACAGCGACGGTATGATATGGGTAAGCACCGAAGACGGTCTTAATCGCTATGACGGGGTCAAATTTACCATCTACAAAAATATACCGGGCGACAGCACTTCGATAGCAAGCAATTTTGTCAACACCGTCTTTGAAGATGCAGGAGGACGGCGCTTCGTTGGCACAAACAGCGGCGTACAGTTATATTATCCCGACTCCAACTCATTTGGCCATCTACTCAACACAACTGACGGCGCACCTTACAACGGCGCCATATCCAACTTTGTACAACGACGTAACGGCGACATATGGTGCATGGGCAACGACATCATGATACTACGTGATAACGACGGTGCTCTGACACTTGAGCCGATACCCGTCAGGAGCAGCACCCCGCTGCGACTTATCGGCGACGGCATAGAAGACTACGAAGGCAACATGTGGATAGCGCGAGGCAAACACGGGGTGACACGCATAGACCCTGACGGCAACGCCGTAGACTATATCGACAATGCACGTCCGCACATAACCAACACCATGATCGATGGTGACGGTCATATATTTTTCGCAGGGCAAAATGCCGGTCTATACACCTACGATCGCACAAACGACCGTATACGGAGTATTGTAACTACCCCCCCCTCAACCACTTAACAGTGATCGAGATGACCCGCGACGACAACGGCGACATACTGCTCGCAACCGACGGCGCCGGTCTGAAGCGCCTTGACCCACACACATATAAAGTGACCGACATACCTTTCGGCAGCGATAAATTTGACTATAGCACCCAGAAAGTACACAGTGTGCTCTATGACTCCACCGGCAATATGTGGCTGGCCCTTTTTCAGAAAGGCGTCATGCTTATACCGCCGGTAACCAATAACTTCCACTACATCGGTAACCGTTCACTGCTAAACAACAACATAGGCAGCAAGTGCGTGCTCTCCATGCTCATGGACGATAACGGCAGCCTATGGGTAGGCACTGACGGAGAAAGCATCTATAATCTTGACAAAGACAACAGCCTTATAGGACATTACGACTCGCAGGTACCGCCGGTGGCAATGACGCTTTTTGAGGACTCAGCCGACAATCTGTGGGTAGGCTCATACGGACAAGGAGCCGGAATATTTGACCGTAAGACGGGCTCATTCCACAAAGTCGCTCTTTCAGAAAAAAACGAAAATAACTTCGAGGCCAAAAATGTATACTCATTCGTAGAAGACAAACACCGCAACGTATGGATAGGCACAATGGGTTCGGGTGTATTCCTGTACGATCCTGCCATAAAAAAAGCTACACAAAATCCGGAATGGGCTGACTCCATTTGTCAGTGGATAACGTCGTTATATTACCAGCCCGCAACCGATGTACTTTACATGGGCACATATGACGGTCTTAACGCAATACACTCTCCCGGCGACGGCAATAAAGTAGAGATACCCTTTCAAAACGAAATCATCAACTGTATTACCGGAACCGATGAGGGTATCTTGTGGATAGGTACATCAAACGGACTGATACGATACAATCCGGCCGATGAAAGCCGTAGAGAATACTCCATTCAAGACGGACTGCCAAGCAGCACGGTCTATGCCATAGAGGAGCACAACCGCAATCTGTGGATAAGCACCAACATGGGTCTGACAAGATTTGACATAGCCGAAGGCACATTCTGCAACTATTACGTGGATGACGGTCTGCAAGGCAACGAATTTTACAAAGGCTCATCGCTCAAAGACCGCAACGGCAACCTGTACTTCGGAGGCATAAACGGCATAACCTACTTCAATCCCGACGAAATAACCGTGCCGGGGAGAAAGTGGAACGTAAGAATGATCGACATGTATCTGCATGGTCGTCCGGTTACATCCGAAACAATGTCAGGGCGCCGAAAGGTCATTGACGGACCGGTATACAACGCAAAACGTATAAACCTCTCCCACTCCGACAATTCATTCTCTATCGAACTGTCGACCCATGAGCTCAACCGCACCGGGTCAGTACAATTTGTATATTCGCTTGACGATTCAAAATGGGAGATACTGCCGCACAACACCAATATAATCAACTTCAGTGAACTTAATCCGGGTGAACATCTGCTACGGGTAAAAACCATAGACAACGGCATAGAGTCGGATGAGACAACAATAATAATCGACGTAGCTCATCCTTGGTGGACCGCTTGGTGGATGAAACTTATATATATAATAGTATTGGCGGGTATAGCGTCGGCCGCTTGGCTCATGACTCGCAGACGCATAGAAGATAAGCGAGAGAAGATGGAGCAGAAGCACGCCGAAGAAATATACGAGGCCAAACTGCGCTTCTTCACCAACATATCGCACGAGATAAGAACCCCTATGTCGCTCGTGATAAGCCCGTTGAAAAAACTGATGGAAACCGATGACGACATGGCCCGTCAGAAAGAGTACCGGCTCATACAGCGCAATGCCAACCGCATACTACGTCTTATCAACGAGCTGATGGACATCAGAAAAATCGACAAGAACCAGATGAAACTCCGGTTTACGAAGATCGAGATTGTGCCGTTTATCAACGACCTTTGCGAGACGTTCTATCCGGCCACACGCTCAAAAAACATAACGCTTAATTTTCATACAAACGGCAACGAAGGTCTGAAGGCATGGGTGGACAAAGCCAACTTCGACAAAATAATAATGAACTTGCTGTCAAATGCGGTGAAGTACACCCCTGACGGCGGAAACATCGACATATCGATCAGCATTTCGGGCGGAGCAGGCAACGACGAGGGAAATCTCATAATCACCGTGGCCGATACCGGCATCGGTATTCCCGAGCAGGAACGCCGCCAGATATTTGAGCGGTTCTATCAGGCGGGTGGAACAAATACGGGTGGAACAGGCGTAGGGTTGCACCTTACAAATTCGCTCGTAAAACTACACCACGGCACTATCACAGTCGATGACAATACAGCCGCCGGCAAGGGCAGCGTATTTACCGTAACCGTTCCCCTCGGCAACAAGCATCTGAATGAAGAGGAACTTGCATCCGACACAACCGATACACAGGCGTTCGCCGAAAAGGCCGCCGAGCACAAAACGGCAGATGACCTCACCGACAACTACTCGCCGGAGGAGCGCAGGCGGCAGAAAGGACAGAAAGTGCTTGTCGTTGAGGACGACGAGGAGATTAGAGAATACATCATAACCGAGCTGTCGAAATACTACAGCGTGACAGGTTGCAGCAACGGACGGGAGGCTCTTGAGTCGATATTCAAGAGCAAACCCGATCTTGTCGTATCGGATGTCATGATGCCGGAAACTGACGGGTTCACACTGACCCGCAAGATAAAGCAGAACATAAACCTCAACGACATCCCCGTAATACTGCTGACAGCCAAGACGACAGAGCAGGACAATATTGAAGGACTTGAAAACGGCGCCGACGCTTATATAACCAAGCCGTTCAACATAAAGATCCTGCAGACCACTGTGGAAAATCTGCTACGCAGCCGCAGCCGTCTTCGCAACGTATTCAGCGGCAACCAATCGCATGAGGACAAACTCGATGACATAGAGGTCAGCTCTGATGACGAGCGACTGATGGAACGCGTGATGAAAGTGATGAACGCCAATATAGGCGATCCGAACCTGACAGTAGAGATGCTGGCGTCAAATGTAGGCCTGAGCCGCGTACATCTGCACCGTAAACTGAAAGAACTTACCAACCAGTCGCCCCGCGACTTTATACGTAACACGCGATTGCAGATGGCGGCCAAGCTGTTGGCTGAAAAACGTCTTTGTATAGCGGAGATAGCATACACTACAGGCTTCAAGAATCCCAACAACTTCTCAACCGCATTCAAGGAGCTGTATGGCATAACGCCTACCGAATATGCCACCAACTCCGTAAAACCCGAAAAATAAAAAAGGGGGCGCATCGAATGCACTCCCTCTTTCCACCGAAATCGGTAAAAATCACCTCGTCGCGGGCGACAGTTTGACGGTGTCGCCCGGTCGGGTCATAATATCATATTCATAAGCTCTAATATCGCGCCGGTCAAGGCCTTTACATTCAGTCGACACTTCTACCGGCCTCGGCGAACCGGCTGAAAGCAACGGATTGGGGCATTCCCCTACAGCAGCCCTGAGACCTTTACCCTTCAAGGGTATCGCCGACCTTATGCGCAACATGCCGCCTATATTGGACTTTACGGTAGCCGACTTGAGCTGTCCGTCACCCCACTCCATCGCCACATCGAAGTTGCCGCGGGCTTTAAGTCCGCTTACACAACCTGCGGGAAGCGCGTCGGGAAGCGCGGGGAGCAAATGCACGGCTCCGTCATGGCTCTGCAGAAGCATTTCGGCAATACCTGCCGTATAGCCGAAGTTACCGTCGATTTGAAATGGCGGATGGGCATCAAAAAGATTGGGATAAAGGCGTCCTTCATCATTGCCGTGCTTGGCCGGCAGCAAAGTTATCATATTTCTCACAATCTTGTCAGCATGATTGCCGTCAAGCATGCGCGCCCACATGTTTATCTTCCAGCCGATACTCCAGCCGGTAGCCATGTCGCCGCGCTGCATAAGTGTTGTACGCGCACCGGCAAAAGCGTCGGGAGTGCGGAAAGGCGATATATGGTTGGACGGATAAAGTCCGTAAAGATGCGATATGTGGCGATGCTCATCTTTGGGATCATCAGCGTCCACGCTCCACTCCTGAAGCTGACCGTGGCGGCCCACACGCATAGGCGATATACGTTTTATCACAGACATTAATGTGTCACGATAAGCTTTGTCAACACCGAGCGCCTCTGCGGCAAGACGCGTATTTTCAAGCGCATCGTAGGCTATCTGGTTATCCATTTCGCAACCGGCGGTTATAGAAGTATTTGTATAACCGTGCTCCGGCGACATAGAGGGCGTTGTCACCAAAAATACGCTCTTGGGGTCAGGAACAAGATGACTTAAGTAGAAGTCGGCCGTACCCTTTATCACCGGGTAATATCTTTTCAGGAACTTCTTGTCGCCGGTAAAAAGATAGTGCTGCCACAAGTGGGTAGCGAGCCAAGCACCTCCGTTGGGCCACATGCCGAAAGTGGCGTGATCCACCGGACCGCACGCGCGCCACAGGTCGGTATTATGATGTGCCACCCAACCACGTGCGCCATAAAGTACTTTGGCTGTACGCGCTCCGGTCACTGCCAAGTCCTCCACCATATCAAACAACGGCTCATGGGTCTCGCTCAGATTGGTGACCTCCGCGGGCCAATAGTTCATTTCCGTGTTTATATTTATAGTGTACTTGCTGTCCCACGGAGCATTCATGCTGTCATTCCATATTCCCTGCAGATTGGCAGGTTGACCTCCCGGCTGCGACGAGCAGATGAGCAGATAACGGCCGTAATTGAACAACAGCGCCATGAGCGACGGGTCATAGACATCGCGGAAACCGGCTACACGCAGGTCGGTGTCGGCCGACGATGACTCTACATCGGGCAACTCAAGTTTTACACGGTCGAACTGCTCACGATAAGCCTTTACATGGGCGGTTTTCAGCTTCTTGTAATCACGTCTATTGACATCGGCGAGCATCTTGTCAGCCTTTGCCGCGGCATCACCGCTTACATCATTGTACGACACAAAGTTGGTAGCGGCTGCTACATAAATAACAGCCTCTTTTGCTCCGGACACCTCGATGCATCCGTTTTCACCGACAGTTTTGCCGTCAGTAGCCACCTTTATGCGCTCCTCGGCCGTAAGAGCCGCGGCTACACCTTCGTGCCCCACTCCGGGAACAGTCACAGACAGCACACTGCCGTCAGCCCTTACCGTAGAGCCTTCGGGCGCATCATAACCGAGCTTGAAGTTCAAGGCACCGGCTTTGTCGGCCGATAATTTAAGTACAATTATTCCGTCAGGAATAGAAGCAAACGCCTCACGACTGTATTTGACACCGTCAGCGGTATAATCAACCGTAGCACACGCATCGGCGATATCGAGCCTACGCACATATTCATTCACATTGACGCTATGATCGAAGTCAATCCATAAAGAACCGAGCGTAAGGTATTTCATACCGTGCTGCGGAGTCATATAACTGTTTTGTATCAAATCCTCCGCCTCTTTTGCCTTGCCCTCAAAAATCAGCCGTCGTATCTCCGACAACCGCGACAATCCTTCCGGATTATTGTTTTCGTACGGACCTCCGCTCCAGAAAGTCTCCTCATTAAGTTGCAGCACTTCACGGTCAACTCCTCCGAATATCATAGCGCCCGTCGAAGAATTGCCTATCGGCAATGCCTCCACCCAAGCCTCGGCAGGACGACTGTAACGAAGCGTAGTGGAATTATCGGCTCCAGAAGCCGCACTAGCTGCAATCGATAAAAATGCAAAAAACGCGATAAAAATCTTTTTCATCTTAGCAATGTTTACATGGTTAATCATTTTCTATACAAAATTAGCATCGGAACATTAACATACTCCATAATCTACACATTAAAAAGTCAATTAACGCGTATGTTTGCATATATACCGTAGTGTTATTCAAAGGACCAGTAGTCGAAGTTGAAAAGCTTGGGTCCTTTGCGGCCCTTGAATACGAAGTAGATGTCATGTACGCCGGTGGCGGGAGCTTTGACCGAAGCCTCAATAAGTTTCCACTCTTCCCAACCGCCGGTATGACCGACTTCCAGTGTAGCAATGACCTGACCGCCGATACTGTCAAGACATACATCGACAGAGCCGCCACGGAGAGCACTTGCAAGCGAAGCGCTTACCTTACGCGGGCCGGTCTTTCCGAGGTCAACATTGCGGACCTTTATCCAGTCGCCGTTGTGAATATCCGACACATAAACTCCCGTTCTGTCATTAGACTCCGTATCTACACCTGAAGAGAAAGCGATAGTCGCGGCTTCCACACGACGATAGGGATTAAATGTACCTACAGGTTTAACGCCCTCATCGGTAGCATTAATAATCGGGAATGTTCCGTCAGGATTAAATTTGAACTGCTCAACGGCAACACTGCGGCCAAATCCTCCGCCTCCCGGAAGTTTTCCGGTATGATAGAAAAAGTAGTCATTGCCCTTGTAATTTGCCACACCTGCATGATTGGTAAATGAACCGGTGTCCTGCAGCGGCATAATCTCGCCCATATATTTCCACGGGCCTTCGGGCTTGTCGCTCATCGAGTAAGCTATATGCTCGGGCACACCGCCGGCCGCATACATAAGATAATACTTACCATCGCGCTTGAAGAACCACGGTCCTTCGGTGTAACAATCCTTATATTTCACACCCTTTTCACGCTTTTTCATATCGGGCGCACCGAAGCCTTCCACCGTCTGTTCAATGCTCTGCACTTCACCGTCAAAAGATATCATATCTTCATTCAGCTTCACATAATATATACGCGGATTGCCCCAAAACAGATAAGCCTGTCCGTCATCGTCAATAAATACCGTAGGGTCTATGTAGTCCCAGCTTCCATCAGCCAACGGCTTGCCAAGCGCATCCTTGAACGGGCCTGTCGGCGAATCGCCTACAGCAACACCTATGGCCATAGTACCCGACAGCTTGGAGTGCAGAGGCACATAAAAATAGAACTTGCCGTTACGTTCTATACACTGAGGAGCCCATGCACGATCATCACCCCAAGAAAAATCCTCAATGGCCAAAGGTGACCCGTGGTCGGTCCAGTTAACCATATCGGTCGTCGAATAGATCCGCCACTCCTGCATCCAGAAGAAGTCGGCACCCTTCTCGTCATGGCCGGTATATACATACAATGTATCGTTATGTACCATCGGGGCCGGGTCGGTTGTATACTTTGTCTGTACAATAGGGTTCTGTGCCGACAAGATGCCGACACCCGCTGCTATTGAAGCTATAGCTGTTATAAGTCTCATAATTATGATTTGTTGATTTATTTATCGGATTTAAACAGATGCGGAACAAACTCCTTCAGGCAGCGACGCCAAGTAAGCCACTCATGGGCGGTGCCTTGCGACACATAATAATCCACCTTTATACCGAGGCCGCGCAGAGAGTCCACCAAAGGCTTGGTGCCCATATTCTCTTCCGTTCCGCAACCCAAGAACATATAGTTCACATCCTTGTTAAACTTGTCGGCATCGGCAAACACGCCGTTGTAACACGTTTTTACGTCAAGGCCGAATATGGCCCCGCTGAAGCCGCCTATGTATGAAAATTTGTCAAGATTATTAAGTGTGGTATTGAATGTCTGAAAACCGCCCCACGACAAGCCCGCCATGGCACGCGACTGCCGGTCATCGACAGTCCGGAAAGTCGAGTCGATCATGGGTATCAGGTCCTTCATTATCACGTCATAGAATGACGAGCCGTACAATGCACGCTCTTCATTGACATCCTTCCCTTTACGGGGGATAAACGGAGCCTGAACATCGCCGCTGTCCATCACCACCAGCATGGGCACACACTGACCGCCGGCAATAAGATTGTCCATAATATGCTGCATATAGCCTTGAGTGCTCCAGCCGGTCTCATCCTCACCCATGCCGTGCTGCAGATAGAGCACAGGGTAACGGCGATCGCCCGATGTTTCATATTCAGCCGGAGTATAAACCATGCAACGACGGTATTTTCCTGTCGAACCGGAGTAATAAGTGCATGAGCGCACCTGTCCGTGAGGCACCTGCTGCGGACGATAGTAATCGCCTTCGGGCCCTTCCGGAACCTCAATTCCGCTCGCCATGCGGCAGCAACCGAAGTAAGTATACGACGCCGGATCATTGACGCGCATGTTGTCGGCTATCAGGAAGTAATAGTGAAAGCCCGGTGCCAGACTGTCGGTTACGGCAGTCCAAAATCCGGTTTCGTCTTTGGTCATGTCATACTTCTTGCCACAGATATCGACACCGAGCGACTTGCTCTCGGGGGCATGTATGCGAAAATGCACACGATTCGAGGCATCAACCATAGGATATTCGTTGCCGGGTACATTTGTTACAGCCGGCTTGACCGCGATATTATCCGCAGCCACGACTGTCACGGCACTTCCAGAAAACAGCAATGCCGACAATAAGATATTAAATAATTTCATATTCATACTTTTATCAGTTCACGGCAACGAATCCGCCATTACACGGTATCGTCACCGAAACAGTCTGTTTTTTATTCAATTTCACATCTTTCACAGAGCCTTCCAACGATGCATTGTCGGCATACACGGTCAACATGTCGCCCGCAGATATCATAGGCAGCTTGACATCGAGTTTGACAGGCTCCTTCATGGCGTTTACTCCGGCCACGTACCATTTATCGCCATGACGACGTGCTATTACCACGTACTTTCCGGGATAACCGTCTATGAATTTTATATCATCCCATGTTGTAGGCACTCCTTTCATGAAGTCTATGGCCCAAGACGGAGCGTCGGTAAGATTATTGGGAGCAAGGGCAAAATGCTGCACGGGACTTTGAAACAGCACGGCCGTGGCAAGTGCATATACATCGGACGTCACGCGCTTGCTACCCCTCGGCTCATTGGCGCTGTTATAATAACGATTCAAAGCGCTGCCGCCGAAGTCCATGCTGCCAACAGTATTACGGACAATAGGGTGGATACAGGCGTTTATGGCCTCTGTGTCGCAGCTGCCCTGCGAGAAATGCAGATTCTCGCTCGCCAACACAGCCTCACTCGCGGCATAGTTGGGATACATCCTTTCCCAGCCACGCGGCAGAGTGCAACCGTGGAATATCACAAGGATACCGTAGTCATTGGCATCAGCGAGGATGTCGTGATAGAGGCGCATGGTTTCCTGCTTGTCGCCCGCAAAAAAGTCGACCTTGATACCTCGGATACCGATTTTTTGCATCCATGCCATATCCTTGCGGCGCTTGACAATGTCGCTCATCACACCGCGAGGACCCATGGGCGCATCATTCCAGTGTCCGTTGGAGTTATACCATAAGTATAGGTCGACACCTTTCGTCTTGCCGTAGCGCGCGAGCTCCTCGATCTTGTCGTAACCTATGCGGCTGTCCCAAAGTGCATCGACAAGCACACTCTCATAACCGAGGGCAGCGGCAAAGTCGATATAGCTTTTCTGCCCTTCAAAGCTACAACTACTGTCCATTTTTATAATCCAGCTCCATGTACCCTTTCCGTAGTCATATTTTTTCGAGGCCTCATAAAGAGGCTTGACTACGTCGAAGGGAATCGTGGTCTCCACGATCGGAGCGAGGCTCTCGCCAACGGTGATAGTTCTCCACGGGGTCATGCCCGGAAGCATTATCGCAGCCGTCGCAGAGCCGAAGCCGTTCATCTCGCCCGGATGCGGGTAAGCTATGACATACTTCGCCCCACTCTCACAGGCGAGGTGCGAGGCACAATAGTCGCCGGAAATACCTGTCTCGGAAATCAGCGTCCACCCCTTGTCTCCATTACGAAAGAGACACGGGAAGGAGTAGCCGTTACCCCAACCGTTCTTGCCAACCGCGTCATCGAGCGTATAAGGAGTCTCATAGCTCGGCGAGGTACGGGCAAATCCTCCCATTGGCCCGCTCTGAGGACAGAGGAAGGTAGTAGTGCCGTCGGGCATCGTAAAACCGGTGGTCTCTTTTTCGATCACGCAGCAGAGTGCCTTATCCTGCGGATGAAGACGGTAGCGGAAAGCCACATTATTGTCACTGACCTCGAAAATCACATCAAAAGCCTTCTTTCCGTCTTTCGTGAAACTGAATTCGCGACGGTTGGCATTGTAATCTACATGGCTTTTCTTTATATTCGGAAGTGAATATTCGGCTTTAACTTTGTCTGTCGACGTAGTTTCGGATATGTTCATAGCCATTCCCGATGTGAAATCACCGACATTGGTTTTCAATCCTAACGGAGACGGCTTAATGAACGTAATACCGTCATATTCTACACCATAGACAGGTGTACCTTTGTCACATCCCACACTTATAGTTAAGCGTCCGTCAGGACTTGTCAACACTTCATCGGACTGCCCCGCAGCCGCAGTTGCAGATATGGCAAACCAACCAATTATCACAGAGTTTATAAATCTTTTAGTCATACTTATTTATTTAAATTCTCATATTTATTTATTAAAGCTCCAACTGTCAAGGTTAAACAGATCTTCGCCATTGCCCGAGAAGCACAGATAAAGGTCATGAATACCTTTTGCTCCGTTGATCTTGCAAGTAAACCGGCTGTAATTGTCAAAAGAACCGGTAGGATTTATAATCACACGCCCTATCACCGGACCGTCGGCTTTGTCAAGACGCAGTTCGATCATTCCGCCCGGTTTTACACATGAAGCGTCGACACTGAACTTCTTTGCGCCCCTCTTGCCGAAGTCGACACCGCGCAGCATGATATACTCGCCGTTGTCTATGTCGTGCACATACATGTTGCGCTCACCGAGTTTATCGGTTTTAAGACCATATCCCCACGCCATAGTCTCGGCCTGCACCTTACGATAAGGGTTGAACGGCTCTATCTGTTCAAGCACGTTATCTTTCCAATAAGGGACTTCAATTATCGTTCCGTCAGGATTATACTTCATTTCGGCAGCACTTACGGAACGACGTTCATGATGTTCGTCGGTAATCAGACGCAAAAGGTCATAATTCAATCCGAACACATAGGACTTACCTTTATATTCTATTATGCCGGGGTGGTTACCGCGAGTGCGCGGTGTATGGTCCATGATGTGACCTTTGTGTTCCCACGGACCTGTCGGCGACTTACTCATGGCATAGCCTATACCCTCGGGACAGCACGTAGAGGCGAAAGCAAGATAATAGTTCTTTTCGCCATACGCGTTCTTTCTCGCCCAGAGCCACGGACCCTCCTGATAGTCGTTTATATGCTCCATTTCCATTATCTCGCCCTTGGTAGATATCATATCCTCGTTGAGCCTTACGCAGAATGTCTTAGGATTACCCCAATACATGTATGCCTGACCGTCGTCATCTATATACACTGCCGGGTCGATGTCATACCAGTTTTCAGGATTCCAGACCAGCGGCTTGCCAAGCGGATCCTTGAACGGGCCGTAAGGAGTGTCGGACACAAGCACTCCTATGCCGTGGCCATGAAGCGGGCAGTACATGTAGAACTTGCCGTTGCGTTCTATTACGTGTTCGGCCCATGCACCGTTGTCGCGGCTACGCCATGAAAAATCCTGAAGCGAAGCCACGGGTCCGTGGTCGGTCCAGTTGACCATATCGGTAGAAGTATAGAGCAGCCAGTCCAGCATCTTGAAGCCGTCGGCGTCATCTTCGTCATGGGTTGTATAAAGGAATATGGTGTCATTGTAGACCATCGGCGCGGGATCGGCCGTATAACGGGTCTGAATGATAGGGTCTTGGGCGCCGGCCGGCATCATCGCACCGAGCATGGCCGCCACTACGGCAATTTTTTTCAGGTTCATGATTATTTAATGTTATTGATTACTTTTCGGGACGGATAAGACGCACATGGAATATGCCTCCGGCCACATTATTCTTCTTGCTCTGGAATTTAACGGTCACAAAATCCTTGCCCGATATCAACTCTGACGGGATAGCGTACTCCTGATCGACAAATTCATCTTTCTTCCATTTGCCGGAGGTGTTCTCGGAAGCGAGCACCTTGTCATCGATGCAGATGTCAAAGTCGCGGTTGCCGGACTCGTTGCCCCAATAGCGTACGCGCAACAGCAGATTATCGGCACCCGATGTCTTCATCTTATAAGAGAAGTATCCGCCGTTTGAGGCGTCGCGCCACGGTTCACCGTTGTAGTTGCCCGACGATGACGACTTGTGCTCCATGAAGTGGTCGGCTTCGGGCTGTTGCTCACCGGTGTTTACGGCATCGACCGTACGGCGGTCGAGAGCGAGACGCATCTCCTCATCCTTGCGGGCCTTTGCCATATAGTTCTTGTACTGACCGGGGGTCATTGATAGCCAGTAGATCATGTAGCGTGTATCATGAATGTTGTAGAACGGCTCAAGCACAATGTCGGCCCACTTGTCGGAGAATAGGCCCGGCACCTTGAATGCAAACTTTCCATTGCCGACGGGTTGCATGGCACGCAGCTTCTTGAGCAGCTTGCCACGGTCGCCGATGAGCAGCGGAGTGTCGAAAACCGATACGAGCTCACCGCCCGCAATGTGGGCCCAACGGCTGTCGTCGGCTACAAGACGGGGTGTAGGAGCTATGCCGTCAAGACGCGCGCCAAGCACAACCGGCCCGCGAAGTATCGATACATAGCTCGGCAGATTGGGAAGTTCCTCGATCGTGACCTTCATAGGCATCTCGAGAGTCACCACATCACCGTCGTTCCACTCGCGGCTGAGCGCTATGTATGATGACGGTCCGGACTGTGTCTTGACCGGCCTGCCGTTTACCTTGACGGTAACCGCATCGCACCACCCGGGATGACGAAGCATCAGGTTGAAACTCTTGGCCTCCGAAGTATTGACTGTAAACTCCGTAGACCCCGTAACGGGATAGTCGTTGCGCTGCGTCAGCTTCACGCCCTTTTCCTTCCAGTCGAGTACCGAAGGTATGAAAAGATTCACCCAAAGTGAATCGCCGGTATGGGTGTAGATAAACTGACCGTACTTACCATGGTTCTCCATGCCGGTGCCGACACAACACCACATGGCGCTGTTGGGCTGTGAATACACACGGTAGTGTCCGGGACGCGCGGAAGTAAAGTACACGTAACCGCCGTGGTGAGGATGCTGGGTAGACAGTATGTGATTGTACAAAGCACGCTCATAGAAGTCAGCGTAGCGGGCTTCGGGCGACATGCGGAACAGGCCCTCGGTGAGTTTGAGCATATTGTTGGTGTTGCACGACTCAGGACCCTCGCGGTCATCCACGTAGCTCTTGGCGTCGCTTGCGGCGGCAAAATGCTCGCGGCGGCTGTTGCCACCTATCGAAAGTGAACGGTTGTTGACCACCGTACTCCAGAAAAATTCGGTGGCTTTGGCGTAGTCGGCGTCATCGGCAAGCTCGGCCACACGCTGGAATCCCACGACTTTGGGCACCTGCGTATTGGCATGCTTGTTGTCAAGATTGTCGACTCCGGCAAGCATGCTGTCAAAAAGCCAGTGGTGGGTAAAACGGCGTGCGGTGTCAAGATACTTGCGGTCGCCGGTCATGGCATAAGCGTCGGCATACACCTCGTTCATGCCTCCGAACTCATTTCCGAGCATAGCCTCCATGCGCTCGTCGGAAAGGTTGGATATGACATCGATACCCCAGTCACACATGCCGAGAAAGAGGTTGCGACCTACCTTTGAGCCGGTGTAAACCCAACTGTCGCGCAGTCCGGCATACATCTTGTGCACATTGTACCACGGCACCCAATAGTTCCACACCTTGCTTTCGTCACCGCCGCGCAGTGCAGTCCACAGGTCATCGCCACCGGGCACACCGCCCACATAGCCGTCGCCACGGGCCACGGCACACATGGCAAGCTGTCCGAGCATATAATCCATACGCTCCTTCAGCGCTTCGTTGCCGGTAGCGGCATAGTGGATGGCGAGAGCCGACAGATAATGTCCGCCTATATGTCCGTCAAGACCGTCCCAACAGCTGAAGCTCTCCCCTTTCGGAGTAAGGCCTGCAGCCTTAAGATAAGGAGCCAGCAGCCGGTCGGTATCGTACTGCAGAAGCACGTCGACATTAAGGTCCATGGCATGGCGGAACGGACTGTCAAGCAATGTGACGTCGGATAGCGGGAAACTGTTGTCATACAACCGGTCCTGCGCCGAAGCTCCGGAGGACGAAGCCAGCGCCAACGCAGCCAGTGCACACGAAATAAGTTTGAGTCTCATAATTACTATAATTTATTTTGGTTATTCAAGTTAAGGTCAAACAAAGATAACCAAAAACACGCGCACCATAAATATGTTATGTAACATAAGGGTCTTGACACGTAACCGAGGCTGTAAATCGCACGACAAATACAACTTCGCGTCGGGGACGCGAGACATATCCGGATAGCCATCAGTAAGCGTGTCACCTGTCTCCGACAGGCATTTGTCATTCGGGCTTAGAACACCCCACGAACCGCCGTCTACTCTCACTTCGTTCCATACGTCGGCTTATCGTGGAGTTCTACACATTCCGTTTCTTCGACACGACCCACTTAACAACCGTGTTTGTAGGGCCGCCAGTAGTACGGCGGCCGACGGCAACCTATATGGCCATCCGGGTACGCGGGCGCTCCTACTTTCCTTGTGAGGCGAGAGCCTCACGGGCATAGCGGCGTCCCAGCTCGCGGTACGCCTCCGCCGTGAAGTGAAGTCCGTCGCCACGCTGACCGAGCCCCTCGGCCGAAATGACCTTAGCCCCCGGTATGACGTCGGGAAGCGTAGCGATAATAGCATTCATGCCGCCACACTTTCCGCCCTGCTCCGTGGTAACGAGCTCGCCGGCATACAGGGGCACCTGCGCCGGGTCGAGTCCGAGATCTCCGATAAGGTCGTCATACAGCTTCTTCACTTTAGCCGGCCATGTAGGATCGCCGCTGTTTGACTCGCCCTGATGCAGAAGTATGCCCTTTATGACTCCGTCGCGGCAAGCCGTTTTAGCACACTCCACAAGCCGCGCATAAGGCCGGTTGTCATACTCCTTCATGAAGTTGCGCAGCCACTCGGGCTCATCTTTCAGCGACTCGGGGTCGAAATCCTTCGACAAGTGCTCTATGCGGCAGCCGCCTATAGCCACGGCCACGACACCCACCGTGACATTGTCAGGCAGACATTCGACCATAGTGCGGCCGAAATAGTCCATCGGAGTCAGGCCGGTGTACTGTCTGACGAGCGGCGGCACGGCCGTGTACCAAGAGCCTTTCACGCGGTCCTTGTCGGGGAAGTCCACGGCTGCAAGCATCTTGAACCGCTCGGACACACCCTCGGTATCGACAGGTTCCACGGCCGCATTACCCTCCATATTAGACTGCCCGAGACACAGATATATGTGAAGTTCGGGATTTTGCGCCGCAGCATGTTCTTTAAGTCCGTCGCCGCACGACATAACCGCCAGCAGCAAAAACAATGTTTTAAATAATCTCATAACTATACTTTTTTGGGGGTTTTAAACAAATATGGACGCCTCCCGGCGTCCATATTCTCATGAAATACACAAATTAATATCAATCGTTAAGATGATACTTTTTTCTAATTCAAATATGGTACATTATTATCAATTACCTGCAAGACCGTCACAGAAGCCACCGTAAGCCGGCTTGCGGTTCAAGTTGGCATCCCAAAGCCCTATAGGCTCACCGGCACGCCAACCGCTGCCCTCGGGGCTGTCGGTCTGTGCCCACGCGCATATACCGTACTGCTGGGCGGCAGGAATGATCTCGAAATACTTCTTGACGATGAATTTATAGAACTCAGCCATAGCCTGATGCTGCTCGAAAGTAACATCCTTAGTCAGTATTTTTTCACCGTCGGCATCGCATATACCCATATCAAGTTCGGTAATACGTATAAGCTTGCCGGAAGAAGCGAGAAGCTCAAACATCTTGACGATATGCTCCTCCTTGCTTGCCTGTGTCTGCGGATTCATGTAGTACGATACGTGCATCTGAGTACCGATACCGTCTATCACAGTCTCGCCGTCGCTTTCCCAACGGGTTATCCATTCAAGCATACTCTTCATCTTGCCGTTGTCATCCCAATCCGACTCAAGATTGTAGTCATTGATAAACAACTTCAGATCAGCGGGATTTCCACCATATTCAGCAAAGTATTTACGGGCGAATTTAATAGGCACACGTACATAGTCGTCACCAAGATAATCCTGCCAGTAGAAGCGATTCGAGGTGTCATCGGTAGCTGTAGCGGCCGACTGCAACGGATAAGGCCATCCGCCGCCACCCGAAAGGGGTTCGTTAACGACATCCCAAGCTTTTACCTTGCCTTCGGTAGCTTCCATCATGCCCTTGACCCAACGCTCCATCTGAGCTTCCACTATTTCATATTTCTCTTCTGGCGTCAAAGGTATTGAATTCATCTTCTCCACCTTACATACGGTTACCGATTTTATATCAAGCACACCGTCAGTAGTCTGCGGCTTAAGTATCACGTCATATGCTCCGCCTTCAACATCTTTAACCGGAACACGTACATTGTTATGACCTGCTTCCACCGATATAGGAGCTGTTATTGCCTGAGAACCTTCGCCCCAGCCGTTTTGAATCGTAAGCTGAATACCGGATGCGACCTCCTTATCAGAAGTTATGTCAATATAGAAAACATAGTCACCCTCACTAAGATTATTTTCTCCACCGGGAAGAATAAAGAACTGAGACCAGCCACCTGTAGGCACAAAATGTATAGCTCCATTAATAACCGGAGGTTCACATCCCATAGCATAGAACGGGAAAGGACCGTCTTCATAAGTCCGAACATTTATTTCATGTTCAACTTCCATTGCAGGAGTCTCAAGGTGTGAAACCTTAATAGACTTATACTGAACAGTTCCTTCAAAATCACCGGTCTGAAACAATCCGTGGATACCACCATCAGCCATAGCCACAACATTGATAGTTTCGGTAGTCCATTCTTCGGTAAAAGGAATACGAATTGCAACATTCTCACTCCAACTACCGAAATTACCCTGTACAGTTCCTTCGCCGGTACCTCGCAGTGTAACGCTAAGTTGATATGTCTCACCTTTCTTAAGCGATATATTATCACAGGTAAAGTATTGAACCTCCCAAAAGCCTACTGCAGCCGGATTGTCAACCTGAAGACATCCCTCATCCGTATTAACCCAGATATTGGTACCCTCAGGTTTCTGATTCCAGAAGTTATAGGCCGTCTCCTTGGAATAGTCAAGGATGTAGTCCACTACTTCAAGCTTTTCGTTCGGGTCTACCTCAAGTTCCTTATCCTTAAGCAGAGAGTTCAGCCACTTCACAGTCTGCTGCTCATGCCAGCAAAGAGTGTGTCCGTACACTTCCAGACCGGCCTCGGTAGCGGCCGATACGAAATCGCGTACTTTGCCGAAGTCCATCTCGCCTTTATCATTTACGACCGAGCTATACTTCATGGCGTTGCCTGTAGTTACCTGATCGAAGTTGGAGTTGGTGAGCAGATATACACCGGTTCTCTTCAGGTAGTCATCGGCATTCACCCCGGTTCCCAAAAGGAAACCGGGTTTAGCGCCACGATCGATATACGATTTAAGCGTGCCGTATGAATTGAGATATTCGTATTGGGCAATATTCTCGGGCTTATCGACCGTATAGTCGGTGTTATCTATAAAATCGGTACATCCTACCGATGCGATAACAAGCGGGAGCGCCCATATCAGTTTTTTATAATCGTTCATAACACTTCTTATTTATTATAAGTGGGATTGAAGTTAAGCTCGGATTTCACCTCGCGGGCGCGCACTACAAGAGTGTCTTTGGTCGCGAACTGACGAATACCGAAATTGATTTGATAATCAAGGTACAGAGCGTCACGATCCTCGTTATCCCAGCTTTTCTTTTCACCGTCCTTGACAAATTTACCGCTACCGGAAGCAGAGATGCCGGGAGTATCGGAAGAGATGGTACATTCGTCACCGTTAAAGGTAAGTACCATGTTACAGGTCAACGTCTTAACCGACTCTCCCTCAGGCACAACAGTCGAAACCGGGAAAATGGCCTGATTCAGAGCCTTGGTGGTAACGTTTACCACTTCGTCGTATTCAACGAACTCTTTATGACGCACATTGGTTGTGGTATTTCCACCCTCCGTTATCTTATCTATACCGCGACGCAGATAGCTTGCATGCCATTGGTTGATGTATCGCACACAATACAGAATGTAATCCTTGGGGAGTACTTCCCATGCCGAAGCGTCGCAACGGGCGGGATTTTCCACCCCATCGATAGGTGTACCCGAAACAATCTTATCGGCACCGATGGCATTGACCATGCGCAAAGGTATCACATAAGTATAATTGATGGCATCGGGATCGGCAAAGAAAGCGTCAGACAAGGTCACTGTAGTGCCAAAGAGATAGTCGTTATAGCCTTTCTTCTTGGTAAGAATATTTGACTCCAGCGAGTAGTAATTCTCAGGCATGGCTTTGACGGGAGAACCTTCGGAGAACTCCAGATTATTGACCAATGTAGGATCGACAACCACCTCAATCTTAAGGTCGCGCGACTTATACGCACCACCCTGAGTGGCAAAGATTATACATTTATGTTCATTATCAAGAGAGTTATCCTGCTCTCCGTCTTCACCAAGTGTGATGCACTTCACGGGATACTGATTGGCAAAATAAGCAGTCACGCCGCCTTCAAAATCAGGCCACTCCTTCTCGGCGTTCTTGCAGGATGAAGCTCCAAGAGCGAGGAGGGCTCCAATACCTACAATAACACCAGTATTAATGTATTTCATATAAATTTTTTCCATTTGAGAATTAAAAATTACCATCCCTTATTCTGCTCGATATTGCTGAATTTCAGAACATCGTCATAAGGAAGCGGTCCGTAAATCATGTAGTCCTTGTAATCGCGGTTCTCCACATCGATATAATTGAACGCGGTACCGTTGAACGACACACCTTTGGCGGTTGCATTAAGGTCGGCATTCCAGCGGCGAAGATCCCAGAAGCGTGCACCTTCGAAGCAAAGTTCAAGACGACGTTCGTTGCGTATAAGCTCACGCATCTTGACTTGGTCGTTCTTGATCGACTCCAGATAAGCGTCACCGTCCTTGACACCGTCGCCAAGAGCACGAGCACGTATAGCCTTGATCACGTCGTAAGCAGAGTAACCGTGGCTACCGCTTTTAGTCGGACCCCAAGCTTCATTGGCAGCCTCGGCATAATCCAAGAAGATCTCGGTGTAACGGATATAAGTGGTAAAATGATTTTTATTGACGGTGCTGGTAGGATTGGGGCTCGCGTCATTACGCAGAAGCTTACGCATATAGTAACCCGTACGGGTCGAGTAACCGGCCTCTTTGTTTATACCGTCGTTATTTCCGGCATCTACTCCTGTATTTATAACGGAGTTATTGATACCGAGCTTGGAACCGTTGGTTACGATATAAAGGTCAAGACGCGGGTCGCGGTTGGCATAGGGATTGGCCGGGTCATAATGACCGGCAGCTTCTGTGATAGGATAACCGTTGGCCATGGGGAATGCATCGACAAGATTCTGAGTGGGATTGATGCGGCCCTTACCGTAAAGCGACGGCGGGAAGCACTCTTTCTCTATATCGGAGTTTTCACCGTGACGGCTGCGCCAAAGGACTTCGGCATGGCTGACAGTTTCGGTAGGAGTATTGCCGACCTCCGAGTCTGCATACCAAATATGGCCGTTTTTAGCCAGTCCTGACGGGCCGCCGATATGGTCAAGCACGGCAGCGGCCTGATTGGCGGCAGTCTCCCAAGTCACGCCGGAGCCATTGCTGAAAGCGGGGCTTGCGGCAAGCAGAGCGGCCTGTGCGCCGACGGCCTGTGCTATACGGCCGGACATGCGCAGGAAAGACGAGGCTCCGAACACACGATTATAACCGTCAAGAGTAGCACCGATTGCAGTATACTTTGCCGGAACGTCATTTACAGAACCGGCATCGGCATACTCGTAAGGCAACAGCTCGGATGCATTTTTAACATCTTCAAGCAGTTGTTCCATGCATTGAGCAAAAGTGCTGCGTGCCACATTCATGTCGGTTTCGGCAGTGTACGGCTCGGTCCATATCTGCACACCCAGTAGCTCACCTGAAGAGTTTAAACCGCCATAGTTCTGAAGGAGAAAATACATGTTCAACGCGCGAAGGCCGTAAGCCTCGCCTTTAAGACGGTCGCGGAACATGGTATTTGTAGATTCGTCATTGGCAAATACGGTATTGTCTACATGTTTCAACACCAAATTGACAAACTGAATAGAAGCATTGCGGTCGCGCCAGTTGTCGACCGACTTGCCGGTTCTTGATGTCCATCCGCCGGTAGCCATAGTCAGATAGGCGTTGTTGATGTTATTGGAAACAGCATCATCAGTGGCCACATCGTTACGGTTGTCGGAATTATTATCACCGGTCACTCCGGGATAAGGCATGAGTATATAAGCACTGCCAAGAATCTGATCGACATATCGCGGATCGGTATCCATCTTGCTCTCATCCATGATATTCTCGATAGCAGGTTCAAAAAGGTCATCACATGACCAAGCCGAAGCGACAAACGAGGCAATGACAATATATTTTGCTATATTTTTCATTTTTTAGAATTTAGAATGTTACTTTAGCACCGATGTTATAGAAACGTGACTGCGGAGCGCTTCCTACATTCATTTCCATAATTTTACGGTTTTTACCGATGGTAAGCAGATCATCACCGCTGACATATACCTGCAGCCCCTTGACTATACCGTGTATGATCGACGACGGGAAGTCATAAGTAAGCTGAATCTTATCAATGTCGAAACGGTCAGTGCTGTAGAGCCAGAAATCGGAAGCCACATAGTTGTTGGCACCGTTGGTGGTAGTCAGACGGGGCATAGTAGCCGTAGCGGCTGTGGCGGAAGTCCAACGTTCACGAGCAATGGCCGAATACTTGTTGTCACCGACCATCTTATAATAAGAATTGTCGTTGAGCATACCATGTCCGCCGAAGCTTCCCAATCCATGCACAAAGATAGTGAAGCCTTTCCATTTGGCCGAAAGATTGACGCCCATAAAGAACGGAGCGCCATACCAGCCGCCCTTGGCGAGGAATACTTGGTCATTCTGATCAATTTTGCCGTCATTGTTGATGTCGGCATACTTGAGGTCACCGGCCTTGAGGGTCGAGCTTCCGAGAGCCGACTGGTCAGCTGCGGCAGCCTCCTCATCGGTGGCGAAGAAGCCGAGACACTTGTAGCCCCAAATGCCGTCAATAGCCTTGCCTTCACGATACTGGTAAGCAAACTCGCGTACCTCATCACGCTTTGAGGCTTTGGTCTTATAATAAGTACCGGTAACGCCCAACTGCAGATCCACCTCACCTACAGTTTTCTTCAAGTTAACACCGAAATCAAAACCGGTACGGGTATTGGCGTCATTGTTCAGATAAGTGGCAAGACTTGAAGCGGGATCGTAAGTCGAGAAGAATGTCGGGAACTTGGTCGAGTTGTTGATAACCAATCCATCCATCTTATAGGTGAAGAACTGTGCGCTCAGGTCCATAAGATTGTTGAAGAACGTACCGCGGAGTGAAGCGGTGAACTCCTTGCGCGATATATAACCCAGACCGGGATTACCGCCTCGTGCCGGATAAGCGGCAGCCTGACCGCTTGAACCACCCCAAGAATACCATCCACCTGTAGTGAAGTGCATGGCGTAGAGATAGAAACCGGGGATATCCATATCAGACTTAACATCGGAAGCCGAAACAGAAAGCATAAGGTTATTCACTATTGAATTATCCTTAAGGAACTCCTCCTGCGATATACGCCATCCTAAAGTGGCCGACGGCGACCAGCCCTGACGGTGACCGGGGGCCAACTTGGCCGAATGCAGCCCTACTAACGACAGGTCGGCATAGTAGCGGTGATCGTAGTTGTAGTCCACTTCAAAACCGATGTTGGCACTACTCGTGCGATGATATTCACCGGCGGTAGTACGCTGCCATCCTGCGGCAACTGCAAGAGCATGAAGGTTATGAACGTCAGCGAAAGTGCGGTTATAGTCAAACTGACCTGACCAAGAGAGAGTCTGACGGCTTGCAGAACCTGACACGTTCTGAACACCCGAATGCTCGTCCTTACCCTCCATTGACACCGAGGTTATCTCATCTTTACCATTGAAATTGCTCCATACGGGAATGAAAGTAGCATAAGAATCGGTATAACTGGTGTTATAGGAAGTGGCATAGTCAACCGAGAAACGGGTACCGAATGTCAAGCCCTTGGCCAACATGCCCAAGTCGAGGTTAACACCTGCGTCAAACTGGAATTGACGGCTTGTAAACTTGGTGTAACCCTTGGCAAGATAATCGGCAAAAATGTTGGTGGGATCAATCTGAGTACCGGCGAGGAAATAACCGTTCTGAAGATTGCCGGAATTGTTTACCAAATCCAACGACTCGGCGGCGTCAGGATTAATCATGCTTATGGGGATAAGCGGAGTGATACGGTTGGGACGGAATGTCGAAGCGGCTTCCCAATAGTTGCCGTGAGCCGAACGCGCACCGTAGAATGTAGCATCGGCGTTAACATAAGCCTTGACCCACTCCGCGATGTTCACATCGATATTGCCTCGTACACTGAAGCGGTCAGTGAAGTTTTTAGAAGCCTCACCGTACTTCAGGTAGTCGCCAAGACGATAATAGTTGATGTTGGTATAGAAACGTGCGCGCTGGTTACCGCCTGATATCTCGACTGTAGCATCGGAGCGGTTGTAGACCTTCTTCATGTATTCCGACGAGTACATGTTCACATCGGGATAACGATAAGGATTGGTCTTGTTGGCCGTATTATAAATCTGATCGGCGCTGTATGCAGGTCCGAGATCGTCATTTGCACGGGCCTCGTTATAGAGAGTCATGTACTCTGCTGCACCGAGATACTCGGGAAGAGACTTGGCGACATGCCATCCGGTATTGGCTCTCACATTGATGCGCAGCGGACCTTCATGGCCACGCTTGGTGGTTATATAGATGACACCCTTTGCGGCACGGCTACCATAAAGCACCGTAGCCTGAGCACCCTTCATGAATGTTATTGACTGCACCTCGGTAGAGCTGACATTGTTCATGTCGCGGGCCACACCGTCGATGAGCACCAGAAAACCGGCGTCGTTATCGGCATCCATACCCCAGAGCGAATTGCCGTTGAAACCTGACACATAGCCCGAGATAGTAGAGTTGCTGATCTCATTGATATAGTTTTTCTGCATCAGCGACTCAATATCAAGCACCTCAACTCCGCCAAGCACATCGTTCTTGTCGATAGTGCGATAAGCCAGTTGTATCTGGTTCTCGGCATTCAAGCTATCGGATGCCTCTTCCCCGGCTGCGGAAGCATCACCGGCATACACCGAAGCTCCCAATGCCACAAGAAGCATTATTTTATATTTTGATATCATATTTTTACTGTGTAATGGTTAAGATTAATCAGCTTATTACCATCCCGGATTTTGCTCGAACTCGGCATAAATATAGGTATCGTCGCGAAGCAACGGGAACCAATAGTGCTTTGAGTCAAAGTTACGGGTCAGGATAACCTCTTCACGGAACTCGGCCACTTCAGCTTCAGCAGGATCATTCTCCGCAAAGAAGCTTTCATCGGCACCCGACACGCGTATAAACTCCTGCGAAGTCTTGACGGTGTACTTGGGTTCTGTAAGAAGCAACCAGCGCTGAAGGTCATTGAAGCGGAAGCCCTCGAATGAAAGCTCGACGGCACGCTCGCGACGTACTTCATCCATATATTGGTTGCCTGTGTATTTTGTGGACACATGTCCGGCACCTACACGGTCGCGCAGACGGTTGAGAGCATCAATGGAAGTAAGGTTGCACTTCGATGACTTTCCGGCAGGACCGCCAAGCACTGCACAGGCCTCGGCATACATAAGGTATACATCGGCAAGACGCATATAAGGTACATAAGCGTTGGGGTTCTTGTCATACTCATCCTCGCCATCAATCTTATTGGCGGTATGGGGCACAAGTTTCTGCATCCAATAACCGGTACGCGAACCGTTGGTTATGCTACGGCCGCTTCCGCCGGTAGCAAGGCCTGCATACTTGAACGGAGCATCGTTGCCTTTAGCCTCACCGTTGATATACTTCACGCCGTCAAACACGATATCGTGATAGAAGCGAGGGTCGCGGTTCTTGAACGGATGCTTTTTGTCAAAGCCGGAGTCGGGGTCGTCAAGAGGCAGTCCGTTAGCCATACCATAGTTGGCCACATAGTTGGCCGTGGGAAGATGGAAGTGAGGGTCACGCTCGCAGATTTCGTAAGGACCGAAAGTACGGCTGTAATTCCAACGGGTATAGTTCCAAGCGGTTGTCGGGCCACGTAGAATGGCTTCCTTACCACCCGGTTGCAGCCAGTTGCGACGCGATGTATAGAACAATTCGCTATAGCTGTACTCAACACCGTCACTCTTCTGATGATCATAGATGTTGGTGTAGTCAAACTTGGCAAGCTCATACTGTGTCTGGCCCTTCTCTATAAGATCAAGGACTTCGCCGAAAGCGTCGGCCGCAAGCTGGGCCAACTGCGGGTCATAGTCATATGTATGGCTTCCGCCGGTCTGGGCACCATGCTGCATAAGAGGACTTGCAGCCCACAGATAGTTCTTGCCGAGATAAGAGAGAGCGGCGATCTTGGTAAGACGCAATTCGTTGTTACCGAAAGTTTTCTTACCGGGAGTAGTCTCGTCCCAATTGATAGGAAGAAGTTCGGCGGCACGCTTCAAGTCGAGAGCGACAGAATCGGCACACTCAAGATAACTCAGTCGGGGCAGACGAGGTGACTCGCCTGAAGATATAGTTTTGTTCACATACGGAAGACCTCCGAGAAACTGCATCATCTCGAAATGCCACCATCCGCGGAAAAAATAAAGCTGACCGAGCAATATGTCTTTTTCCTCTTTGGTGCCGACAAAATACTCGTCTATCTTTTCGAGAGCGAGATTGGTCTTGGCGATACAGTACCATGCATTGCCGTAAAAACGCTGCTGATGAAGGTCAAGCGACGTATGGTCTTTTCTATCGGCTGCGAACCAGAACTGTGCATTGTTCTGCCATGCGAAAAAGTTACCTATATCGACCTGAGTCTGCATTGTACGTTCGGCCTCGGCCTGCGGAGTCGATATCTCGTCCTCGCCAAGGTTCCATGATGTTGTCCAATAGCACTTTACTTTATCGGGAATACAGTTATAGATCTCCTCTATATATCCCTGCATATTGGTAAAATTCTTAAACGGAGTTTCTTCGGAAACGTCGGAACCGGGCTCCTTGTCGAGATAATCCTCGCAAGAAGTGAAAGTAACTGTCCCGGCCAATCCCAAAGCGATTACCGCAAACGATTTAAATATTTTGTTCATAGCTGTAATCTTGAATTTTAAAGATTAAACTTAATACCGAGATTGAAACGACGCATTGTAGGATATGCACCGGATCCTGCGCCACCGGAGAAGTTTGACTCACGGTCATCGGGCATACGGGTCCAGAGCCAGAGGTTGTTGCCATTGAGGTAAACCTTCAGGAAGTCGATACCAAGTTTTTTAACCCAGCCGCCGGTCCAAGTATAAGCGATTTCGGCATTTTTCAAACGCACGTAAGAGCCGTCGTAAAGATACTGGGTACCGTTGCTGTAGCTGCTGACCTGTGAATAGTAACGCGGTATAATAACATCTCCGTTAAGATCTGTTCCATTCCACCACTTACCGAGATCATAGACGTTGTGAGCCTGTGCGGAGAAGCTGACAAGACCGACGTCGCGGGTCACGCCTGTAACACCGTAGAACTGTACAAAGCAGCTGAAGCCTTTATAATCAAAGCCGATTGTGGCGTTGTAAGTATTTTCGGGAGTGCCGGTATAACCGTAAGGAGCAGAGTCCTGTACATCGACAATACCGTCACCGTTGAAGTCCACTATATAATAATCGCCGGGGAGACGGGCCTCATTGTTCACATCATGTGAGGGAGCACCGATAAGCTCGTCAAACGAGCCTAAGAAACCACCGTTGATATGAGAATGGACCTGACCGATACCGTAGCCAGCTTGCTTCTGATAAGCGGGTTTAAGATCAGGATCTTCACGGAACAAAATCTTATTGGCGGCATGAGTCATGCTGGCGTTGGCCCATATACGGATGTCGCGAGTGATGTTTTTGTTGAAACGGAGCTCAAGTTCATAACCTTTAGCCTGAGCCTTTCCGAGGTTGGCGGTAGGAGGAGTCTGTCCGAAATATGTAGGTATCGAACGGTCTTTACCGTTGATAAGAATGTCATTACGCTTATCCTTGAACAGCTCGACAGTACCTGCAATCATGTTATTGAGGAACGAGAAGTCAATACCGAAGTTCATCTTCTTAACCTTTTCCCAATGAGCGTCGGGATTACCGAGTACGGTAAGGCGATAATAGTTGTAGATAGAACCGTCAGGATAAGAGATGCCGATAGGGTCTCTCATACCGGTTATGGTCATATGAGTATTACCTCCGTAAGCCCACTGGTCCATATAAAGGAAGCGGTCACCCGAGTCGTCACCGATCTCACCATAAGAAGCACGCAACTTAAGTTCTTCCCACCAATTGTTAAGTCCGAGATTAGACCAGAATTTTTCCTGCGACGGACGCCATCCGATAGCACCGGAGTTGAAGAAACCGAAACGATAACCTTTACCGAACTTCTCAGAACCGTTGTATGCTCCGTTGTACTCAACGAAATAACGGTCGGCAAAATTATAAGTGGCACGGAACACCCAGTCCTCACGATGAATGGGTATCATGCTGCCGACAGCCGTTTCCTGACGTGTCCATACTCCGGTAAGACCGACATTATGGCGGTCGAATTCACGGTTCCAGTTCAATTGCAACTGATAATTAAGATTTCGGATGGTCATATGGTCCTGAACCTCACCGTTAAGAAGCGACCAGTTACCGGGAGTATACTCAAAACCGGTAACATTATCTTTTGGCTCTTTAATCTGGGCCACACCGGTCTTAGGATCTATATATTTATGTAAAGGACCGTTCCAAAGGTCATTTACACCACGCTTAGACTCAACAAAACGGTTATCCCACGAAATCATACCGCGGAAATTAAGACCTTTGGTGATAAAAGCGAGATCCTGCTCAAGAACGAAGTCAGTGTTGACACGTGTAGTTGTACTCTTGAACGCACCGCTGGTAGCAAGCTTCTCAACAGAGTTGGATATATTCATATGATACGGGTCAAAACCGTAAGTACCGTCAGAATAAACAGGGCGGAAGGCATCGGGTGCAACATTATATACACCGGCCCATATCTGCTGGTTCTGCCAGTTGCTCTGATCAAAGGATATGCCGCCGCTATCGGGGGTGGTTGAATTGCGCTGGCCGCTTGATCCGGCTATATTCACCTTGAATACAGTTGTCGGAGTTATGGTAAAGTCAAGGTTAGAACGGGCGTTGATACGGTTGTAATCGAAGTTGGTTGTATAACCACGGCCCGAATCTATCTTGCGGAACAAGTCGCCTTCATGTACGAAGTCGATAACGGCAAAGTAACGGACAAATTTTGTACCACCGCTTATAGATACGTTACCGTTATATGCCATAGCATGCTTCCTGAACAGCTCATCCTGCCAGTCTACGTTGGGATAACGTTCAAATTCTTCAAGGTTGGCCGGATTACGGTACTTCTGAAGTATGGCATAAGGAGTCATATCTTCCCAAGACGTAGGTTTGACGGCAAGTTCATGAACAATAGCCTTGTTAAGCGCAGCAAGCGCATCGAAAGAGTCCGCTTTGTCTGGAAGCTTGGACACCGTCTTAAGAGTAGCGGTAAAGCCTACATCGATCTTGGCACGGCCCTCTTCACCACGCTTGGTAGTTATAAGTACTACACCGTTTGCACCCTTCACACCGTATACGGCAGTAGCGGATGCGTCCTTAAGTACCGAGATCGATTTCACCGAACTTACATCAACGCTGCTCATGTCGCGCTCGATACCGTCGACAAGGACAAGCGGGTCGCTGTTGTTCCAAGAACTGGCACCACGGATGGTGATCTTAGCGCTCTCGTCACCGGGCATACCCGAAGACTGCACGGTAACGACACCGGGCAGGTTACCGGTAAGAGCGGCACTGATGTCGTGTACACCTGCGGCACGCTCAAGAGCCTCACCGGATGTCTGGGTGATAGCACCGACAACCGAGGCTTTCTTCTGCTGGCCATAACCGACTACGACTACCTCCTCGAGCTGCTGGGTGTTGGTCTTAAGAGTCACGTCCACTTTGGAACGGCCCTCGACCTTCACCTCCTGAGGAAGCATGCCGATGTAAGAGAAGATCAGCACGGCTGTTTTAGGATTTGCTACTTGTAACGCATAGTTACCGTCTATGTCAGTGGCAGTGGCGACTCCGTTACCGCCTTTCAGGGTTACTGTTGCCCCGATGAGCGGCTCGCCGGTATCGTCGACTACCGTACCCCTGATCGTCTCGGCATGTGCCGACATAGCCCCGAGGGCCACGAAAAGCAGGAGTAACGAAATGCATCGAAAAACTTTCTTTACATTTTCCATTGTAGTTTGTTTAAAGCGAATAATTTTTTAATTGGTTTTTAAGATGGGAATCAATGCTCTTTTGCACGATTCCGATTAAGGTTAGTTAAACTCGATTCTTCTTTTCTATAAGCAATTTGGTTTAAGGTTGATATTTAGGTTAATTAATTGGCGGATGATATATAAAGTCATCGCCCGGTCCGCACGGCTCTACGGCGGCCCGGTAAAATCGGAGTGCAACGAAATGGTTGTCGATAACGATTGACTTTAATTTTGATTTCATTTATCAGTTGTTAATACGACTTAAAATCTAAATCCGGTTTCAAAGATATGTTAAACGCATGAGACGTTTTAGTTAATACGTAACACGGCTCTTTAGCGTAGTAACTTGATGGTTAAATGCTGTAACAAAAATCTCTGACTGCGTAACACCGCTTCTGCAATATTTTAATCGCCAAGCTATTACAAACGGGGCGAAAGAAGAGTCCTCCGCCCCTTCATAATAGATTGAAACAGTGCGTAAGTTCATAGTTTCCTAAAACAACATTAACCCTTGATTACCTAAATTTATCTGTATGATTCATATTTGTTAACTCTCCGGCCATATCCGACACGGTATTGGGCACCCTGCGGTAGTCGAAGCGGTCGACGTCGATGTAACCGCCGGGAGCCTCGGTGGCATAATTGTAGATGGCGAAGCGTGTGCCCATGAACAACCTCCTGTAGTCAAACCGCATCTTGAACTCGCGACCGGTATCGTTCCAGTCGATGCCGTCGGTGCTGTAGGCAAACCGCGCTATGTCGCGGCCCACACGGAAGTCGGCGTTGATGCGCAGATATATGCTGCCGACGCCGGCCGGCAATTTGATGCTGCGCATGACCTCCTCATCGACAGTGTCGATTATCTTGCTGTCTTTCTTGAAATTGACGGTTGTTGCCGATACTGTCAGGTAGTGACCGTCAGACTTCTTTGTCACGGACAGCAGACCGGAGTGACCGTTGAAGGCTCCGAAACCGGCCACATCGCCGGTGCGCATGTGCGATATGTCGACCTTGACAACACCCTCGCACTCGGGGCCCTCCATGCGTTGGCTCACCGTATTGGGAGCCTCATATATATTTGACACCACGCGCGAGGTCTTCATACGCAGACAGCCGGGGACTTCGTCAAGCGACCAAGCCTCGTTGACGGGGCAATGGTTCCACTGCCAGTTTTTATGCAGCTTCGATGACGTAAAGTCGTCGGAGGTAACGATACCAGAGGTGTATTCGCCGGCAACTGGCTTGTCAACCACAAGAGGCACACGGCCCTTTTCGTCACCGAGCATGGGCCAGCCGTCGGTCCATGTACAAGGCACGAGAGTAAGCACGCGCCCTACTCCACCACGATCTTGGAAGATGATTCCCCACCAGTTGCCGGCGGCGTCATCTACGATGCAGCCCTGACCTACGTAAGGAAATCCGGCAAAAGCATCCTGCAGGATGACCATCGGCTCGTAAGGCCCGGTAATACTGTCGGCACGATAACAGAGCTGACGGCGCGGCCCCCCTTGAGGCCATGCTATGATGAGCAGATAGTACTTGCCGTTGTATTTTACGGCACGACTCCCCTCATGCAACCCGGGCTCAAAGGCACCGCGATCAATCACACACTTCTTCACACCATCGGGTTTCACGCCGCTGAGATCGGGTTGCAGTTCGGTGAGCGTAATGGCTCCGGACCCGGAGTAGACATACACGCGCCCGTCGTCGTCAAACAACAATGACGAGTCATGGAAGTGATCGGTACGCGACACCAATGTCCACTCTCCTGCCGGATCGGCAGTCTTGTATATGTACGAACGATAAGGTTGATCATTGGGAGAGAAAAGCACGTAAAACATGCCGTCATGATAACGGAGCGATGTGGCCCACTGGCCTTTGCCGTATACCGTGCCACCCTCCAGACGATAATAGGGGGAGTCATCGAGGGTATCAAACACATAACTGATCACCTCCCAGTTGACAAGGTCGCGTGAGCGCATCACCGGACAGCCCGGCATAAGATGCATGGTTGTCGTGACCATGTAAAAATATTCACCCACTCTTATCACGTCGGGGTCAGGCACATCGGCCCATAGCATGGGATTGACCATGCGATTGTCGTCAAGATTTTCGGCGGTCAACACCGCGGGACACACGGCCATTACCAACGCCAAGAGATTTATCAACAGTTTTCTCATCGTATATAAATGTATATATTATCGTCTAACTATAACTTTTTCACGGCCCACGATGTATATGCCGGGGGGCAGTCCTTCTACCGCATCACATCGTTTTATCCGCGACCGCACCCTTATGCCTCCGAGTGTGTACACATCGACCGGCTCGTCGCCGTCGACTTCGGGAAGTTCGATAGCAGTCATCTCGGAATAGTCGTCATTATTGGTCAGATACACTTTTTCAATTACAAACGGCGTACCGCCCAGACTCCAGAAGCCGGCTATGTAGATGTGCGACGGATCGAGTTTGCGCCGGTTTTTGTCAGAGTACATCTCGTGCAGTTTGACCACAATTGTGCGCTTGCCTGTAGCGTCGATCATAAAGGGGTCATCCCAGTAATTGTCGACATCGAAAATGCGGAATGACAGGCCGGAACCATATGTCCCGCCAAGCTTCACCACACAATATTTATATGCCGACATATCGGCACCGCCATTGTATTTCCATCCGGCAAAACCGTATCGACCGGTAGTCACCTCGCCCGTAGACTCATTGAATGTGCCGGTTTCCCATATCGACGGGTTAAACAGCCCCTTCAACAAAGGGAAAGTCGTTGCGTTCACCGATATCTCCAATGAATGGCTTACAGAACGGCTGTCAGTATACGTTACCGTCACAACAACATTTCCGTCGCCGCGCGCATAAAGCGTTCCGGGCGTACGTACATCAACAATTTCCGATGAAGAGGACTTGTATGTGGCCGACATGCTTATGTCGCGCTTGCTTCCGTCAGTGTAAACGGCATTGACCGTCACGGGGAAACGGCTGCCGGTGACTACCGTCAATTCATTGCCGTCGCGACACTCTATATGATCCACCTCCCCATCCTGTCCGGCGCCGGCAGCATAATCCTGATACCAGTGATAGACGGGCCACGGACACGCCTCCGGGTCATTGAGAAATGTATATGCTCCGGGAGTGCCGGGCACATCCTTGAATTTGGCAAGCAACTCCGCGCCTGTAAACAGTAGCCAGCTGATATTGCCCGAACGGTCGGTTATACATTTGAAGTTGGCGCCGAACCCCGTCCCGTAAGCTTCGCCGGTTATACTTTTGCCCCATGAGGAGTTGTATTTTGCAGGCGCCCAATCCATTTCCGTCACCATAACGGGCGCAAAGTCCGACACGGGGGCTATCTGCTTCTGCCAGCCGTCACGGAAACCTTCGTAACCGCCGCCCATGACTCCACCAAGTTCCGCGCTCGGTTCCTCAGCGTCGCTTCCGAACCAACCGGGATATGCGTGCACAGCATAACCGATATTGTCACCATCAATAGGATTTACGGCATAACCGCTGTAGTTTGACTGATAGGCCAGCCCGGGAATCCACAATATATTATTACACCCTTTCGCCCTCATGGCGTCAACGATTTCCTGAAAAAACGTCTTTAGGCTGTCAAACTGCGGCTGAGTCGAGCTGCCGGTAGTACCGTCGGTGCCCTTTATATTTATAGGCTCATTGGCAAGCTCAAACATAACACAATGATTGTTTTTCAACTTGGCATGTCCGGCGACATGACTCCACACCTTTTTCAGGTATTTATGGTAGCTGTCGCCGACAGCTATTGTATGAGGACACACTCCCGGCGGACGCATCACGACATAAAGGCCTTTGGATATGGCATACTCTGCCATCGGCACAAACACCTCGTCGAGATATTTGCAGAAACGGTCAAAGTCAAACGCAGATATATCGTTTTCGCCCGACACTGATGATCCGGGCCTGTTAGACCAATAAGGATCCATGTGCAGCCGAAGAAAGTTCATCTTCCATCCTGCCGCCATTATCTCATCTATTTTCTGCTTGTTGTAACGCAGACATGCATTTACATCGTAATTGCTCCACTTTGTACCCTGTTCGTTAAACCACGGGCTGTATGTCTGGGCAAAACCGTGCAAATTCACCTTATTGCCGTCGGCGTCCACAAGATAACGTCCGTCGACATGCAACTCCGGCATAGGCATACCTTCCCACGCCGACAAAGGTACAGTCATCGTAAATAAGGCGACAAGAAACACCCAACGCATTATTGAATTTGCTACTCTTTCCATCTATTAAGATTCTTGGTTAAGAATACTCTGCAAAAGTATCCACACAAAAACCTTAATCCACAACAGACGCGTAACACACACCTCTGACACCGACACATCCCCCTACGGGGCTGTTACAAATCCCTCTTATAGCGTAACACCGAGCCGCCCAACAGCCACCACACCAAGCCATTACACACAACTCACACCCGTAAAAAAAGAGACAAAACAGATTATTTTCGCGTAAAGTATACCCGAATATGTTGCTCATCAACCAATCAATATATAATTTTGCAATAAATAAAATATCGTTTATATGACTAAAAAGAGTTTTCACAGAGACATGCCAATCAAAGGAATCAATTTATATTGGATATTAATCGCCTATCTTGCAATAGGTTATTTTTACCCGGTTATCGGCATTATCGCCTTGATATGTATGATAGCACCGGTAGCATTTGCCGTGAAACGTGGACGCTGGTGGTGTGGAAATGCTTGTCCACGCGGCAACCTCTATGACAGACTGCTGGCAAAATACTCTCCTCACCGTCCCATACCCGGATTCGTCAGAACATTCGGTTTTCGACTGTTTATGGTATTGTTCATCTTCACAGTCTTCGGTGTGCAAATGTATTTTGCAGGAAGCAATCTTAATGCCATCGGCCGTGTATTCTGGAATATAATATTCGTAACCACCGTGATAGGCGTGATACTTTCGTTCATTTACGCACCACGTACATGGTGCTCTTTCTGTCCGATGGGCACATTATCCTCATGGGCATCACCTAAAAACATCCCGTTACCACAACGGTTTACAAATATTCATGTCGACGATACTTGTCAGATGAAGTGCAAGAGCTGCGCACGCGTATGCCCGATGCAACTCACCCCTTATGATTGTCGGAGTGAAGTATCGGGATACCTGCACACTGACTGCATCAAGTGCGGTAAATGTGTTGTAGCATGTCCACTGAAAATAATGGAGCTAAAGCACAAATAGCCTTATACTATTTTCGACCGGCATAGACAGGCTACTCAATATACATAACAGTTGTGGCCGGGGAGTCTCACTCGACGGCCCGGCCACGATTATAATATTCCAACAAAACAGATTAGCTATCAGTAATTAGTTTTCTTACGTTCAAAGTAAGCCTGCTCTTTGCCGCATACCGGACATTTGCCGGGCGCAGACTTTCCGCGGTGAACATAGCCGCAGTAACGGCACTGCCACTCTTCCTCCTCGTCATCTTTAAATACACTTTCGCTTTCCACTCGTTCAAGAAGTTTAAGATAACGAGCCTCATGCTGCTGTTCAACCGAAGCTACGAGTTTAAAGTGCGATGCAATACGAGGGAAACCCTCTTCCTGCGCCACTTTGGCAAAACCAAGATACATGTCAGCCCACTCCTCATGCTCTCCGGCTGCAGCTTCCCGCAGGTTACGGGCCGTAGTACCGACAGGACCGGCAGGATATGAGGCGGTTATCTCAAGCATGCCCTCGTCAAGAAAACTGAAAAAACTCTTGGCATGAGCATACTCCTGCTCGGCCGTTTCAAGAAATATCGCTGCAATTTGTTCGTAGCCCTCATTCTTGGCAACTTCGGCAAATATAGTATAACGTCCGCGAGCCTGCGACTCACCGGCAAAAGACTTCAGAAGATTTTTCTCTGTTTCTGTCCCCTTGATGCTCTTCTTATCCATGATAATTTTTTTTTCAATTTTTAAATTATACTCTTTTAACATCGTATCTCACTGTAATGTTCATTGCCGATATTACTAATTTTTCTACCGCTACTTTCCAACGAAAATAGCGGTTCGCTCTATATAATATATGTGTGCCCTCCAGTTTGATGTCAAATTTCAATTTATTACAAAACTTTTATGTCATAATATTTGTATTTCACTATATATTTTGTAAATTTGCCACATAATCATACAACAATGTTAGCTCACATGACATATAATGCATATTGGTGGCGCATCGGTAATAATTATCGATGGCAACTTTGACATGCATCAACAGTGAGTAAGACAAGGTACATTCCGGACTACACAATACGCATTTATGCAGCCATCGAATAATAATTCGGTGGCTGTTTTTTTATATTAACTTTTTAATTTCATCATGCAAAATATGTATCATCATGACCTGCCGGTCGACGACCGGGGATATTACGGACGTTTCGGAGGAGCCTACATTCCCGAAATACTTCATAGCAATGTAGAACTACTTAAAGAAGCATATTATACGGCTATAGACGATCCTGAATTTATCAATCAATTCAATTTGCTGCTTCACGACTACGTAGGCCGCCCGTCGCCGCTCTACAAAGCCGAGAGACTTAGCGAACACTACGGAACAAACATATACCTTAAACGCGAGGACCTGAATCACACCGGAGCCCACAAGATCAACAATGCCATAGGCTCGGTGCTGCTGGCAAAACGCATGGGAAAGAGTCATATAATAGCCGAGACAGGTGCCGGACAGCACGGAGTGGCCACAGCCACCGTATGCGCACTGATGGGGCTGGATTGTATAGTATACATGGGTGCTACCGACATAGCACGCCAGCAACCCAACGTAGAGCGGATGAAAATGCTCGGTGCTGAGGTAAGACCGGTGACAACAGGCAACGGCACACTTAAGGATGCCACAAACGAAGCCATACGACACTGGTGCTGCAATCCTGACAGCTTCTACGTCATCGGAAGTACTGTAGGGCCTCATCCATATCCGGAGATGGTGGCACGTTTCCAATCCGTAATAAGCGAAGAAATAAAAAAACAGCTGTACGCACACATAGGCCGCGAAAATCCCGATTATGTGATAGCATGTATCGGCGGAGGCAGCAATGCCGCAGGAGCGTTTTATCACTTCATTGACAATCCGGAAGTAAAACTGATAGCAGCCGAAGCCGCAGGCCTCGGAGTAAACACAGGCATGACGGCAGCTACAATGCAGGCCGGCAGCGAAGGCATAATCCACGGCTCGCGCACTATGGTCATGCAGACAGCCGACGGACAGATCACCGAGCCTTACTCTATATCAGCAGGCCTCGACTACCCCGGTATAGGACCTTTGCACGCCCATCTTGCGTCGACAGGGCGTAGCGAGATGATAGCAGTCACCGACCGAGAGGCCCTTGATGCGGCTATGAGGCTCACTCGTACCGAAGGCATAATACCGGCTCTCGAATCGGCCCATGCCCTCGGCGTACTCGACCTACGCAAATTCGCCCCCGACGATATAGTCGTAATCAATCTGTCAGGACGCGGCGACAAAGACATAAACACATATTTAAAATACTGCGATGAGATACAATATTGAAATACAATCAAGAGTATTGCCTGCCGATATGGAAACTCCCGTAGGCATATACCTTAAGATCAGAGATCTTTATCCTTGCTCGGCTCTTCTCGAGAGCTCCGACTACCATACCCACCTGAACGCTACAAGCTATATAGGCGTATGTCCGATAGGCTCTTTCACCGTATGTGACGAGACTATAACAGAACTGTATCCCGACGGACATTCCGTAAAACACGACATAACCGCCAATGCTGATGTCATCAACAGGCTCAAAGCCTATATGTCGTCCTACACGCTGTCAGGCGACACGGCCCCTGACGTAAACGGACTTCTCGGCTACACCGCCTACGATGCCGTAAGATATTTTGACAAAGTCAATATCACAAAGAAAGACGCCTGTTTTGACGGCATTCCGGATATGAAGTATATTTTATACCAGTTCATTATAAAGGTAAACCACTACCAAAACCGCATGACCATATACGAGCATCTTCCGGAAGGCAATATTTCAGAGCTTGAGGGACTGATAAGTGTCATCCGCAACAACAACGTGGCTCAATACACATTTTCGCCTATAGGACAAGCTGAGTCTTCAATTACCGACAACCAGTACATCGACATGGTAAAGCGAGGAGTGGCCCATGCACGGCGCGGCGATGTATTCCAGATTGTTCTGTCACGCAGATTCGCCCAACGCTTCACCGGCGACGACTTCAACGTGTATCGTGCTCTTAGGAGTATCAATCCCTCACCTTACCTGTTTTACTTCGATCTCGGCGACTTCCGCATGTTCGGATCCTCACCGGAAACACACCTGCGTGTCGACGGCAAAAACGCTTATATCGACCCGATAGCAGGCACATTCCGTCGTACGGGCGATGACGCTCGTGACCGCGAACTTGCCCAAGCCCTTCTGAAAGACGAAAAAGAGAATGCCGAGCACATAATGCTCGTCGACCTTGCCAGAAATGATCTTAGCCGTAGCGGAGGACGTGTTGACATTGAATTTCTTAAGCAGATCCAATACTATTCCCATGTCATTCATATGGTATCGAGAGTACATGCCGTGCTCCCTGATGATGCCGACGTATACCGGTTGTTTGCCGACACATTTCCGGCCGGTACATTGAGCGGAGCGCCGAAAGTAAGAGCCATGCAGTTAATTGACGACATCGAGCCACACAACCGCATGACCTATGGCGGATGCATCGGCTATCTGGGCTTCCACGGCACAATAAACCAAGCCATTACAATAAGAAGTTTTCTAAGCCGCAACTACACACTTTATTCACAGGCAGGAGCCGGTGTAGTGGCTCGTTCCGTCCCGGAAACCGAACTTCAGGAAACCAACAATAAACTCGGCGCACTCGTAAATGCGGTAAAATACGCCGAAACCTTCGGACACTAAAAACTGAACCACATGAACCTTCTGATAATTGACAATTACGACTCCTTTACCTACAACATTGTTCATGCGCTAAGGGAGTTGGGCGTAACACCCGATGTGGTACGTAACGACGCGATATCGGTTGACGAAGCCGGTAATTATGACGCATTTATAATATCACCGGGACCAGGCATTCCCTCGGAAGCCGGCATCGTGCCGGAACTGCTTAAACGCTACTCGGCGACAAAACCCGTGCTTGGCATATGTCTCGGCCATCAGGCCATAGGAGAGCGTTTCGGAGCCTCGCTTCGCAATCTTGACAATGTATACCACGGCATAAGCTCAACCATACGCATAACAGCGCCGGACTGCTTATTCGAGGATTTGCCAGACACTATCGACGTAGGCCGCTATCACTCATGGGTTATCGATCGGCACGGACTTCCTGACGACCTGATAGTCACTGCCATGAGTGATGACGGAGAGATAATGGCCGTAAGGCATCGACAGTATGATGTAAGGGGTGTACAGTTTCATCCCGAATCAGTACTTACACCATGCGGACAAAAAATATTAAGCAACTGGTTGAATCACTTAAAAACAAGACGATGAAAAATCTACTTTATAAAATGTTTGAGCACAAAAGCCTGTCACGAGACGAAGCCCGCGACATACTGTTCAACATAGCCGATGGACGATACAACGACGCGCAACTGTCGGCATTCATGACCGTATACCTGATGCGAAGCATAACTCTCGAAGAGCTCACAGGCTTCCGCGATGCAATACTTGAGCGACGCCTGCCGGTAGACTTCGGTGATGTAAAGGCCATTGACATTGTCGGCACCGGCGGCGACGGAAAAAATACGTTCAACATATCTACGGCAACATGTTTTGTCATAGCAGGCACAGGACGAAAAGTGATAAAGCACGGCAACTACGGTGCAAGCTCCATTTCAGGAGCCTCCAATGTTCTCGAACATCACGGAGTAAAATTCAC
The DNA here is from genome assembly GCA_009775095.1 of Muribaculum sp. Lineage (GTDB taxonomy): Bacteria > Bacteroidota > Bacteroidia > Bacteroidales > Muribaculaceae > Muribaculum. Next base: position 3,199 of record VSOZ01000003.1, on the reverse strand, counting down.
ATCCGACATCGACCGGTTGCACAAGTCGCTTGACGATAGCGGGGTATGCTATCTGCACGCTCCATTCTTCAGTCCGGCATTGAAAAGCGTGGCCGGAGTAAGAAAAGCGCTCGGTGTACGCACGTTCTTCAACATGTTGGGTCCGCTTGTCAACCCTACGATGCCTAAGTTTCAGCTTCTCGGAGTATACAATCTTAAACTCATGCGCCTGTATAGCTACATAGCACGTGCAGAGGGCATAGACTGCACTGTTGTACATTCACTTGACGGCTATGATGAAGTGTCGCTCACCTCGCCGTTCAAGGTCATCTCCGCCTCGGGAGAACATCTGTTTACTCCGGAAGAAATCGGCTTCACCCGCGGTAGTCAGGAAGAATTGTCGGGAGGCGAGAGTATAGCCGACGCCGCAACTATATTTGACAACGTACTTTCAGGTAAAGCCTCACGTGCACAACACGATTGCGTGGTAGCCAACTCCGCGTTTGCCATCACCACACTCGAGCCGGAGTTGTCGTTGGCCGAAGCTATTGCGGAGGCGGATCAATCCATCTCGTCGGGTAGAGCATTGCATGCATTTAACCGCTTTATCGAACTAAACCATTAAACTACATCTGTATGACTGATATACTTAAAACCATAATAGCCTGCAAACGACAGGAAATAGCAGCAAAAGCGTCGCTCGGATTGTACGACAACATTGCTCAATCGGCAGCCGCATGTCCTCATACCGTCATATCCATGAGCAAGGCGCTTGCGGCAAGCACCACCGGCATTATAGCCGAGTTTAAGCGTCGCTCTCCGTCAAAAGGCGACATACATCCCTCGGCCGATGTCTCCTTAATAATCCCCGCTTACGAAAACTGCGGAGCTACAGCATGCTCCATACTTACCGATACCCGTTTCTTCGGCGGTTCGCTCAGTGACCTCGTCTTGGCACGTTCATTAACTCGGATGCCTCTTCTACGCAAAGACTTTATAGTCGATGAACGCCAGATATTTGAGGCTCGGATTTTCGGAGCCGACGCCATACTCCTGATAGCCGCGGCACTGTCTTTTGACGAGATATGCCGCTTCACAACGACAGCCCACTCCTTGGGACTCGAAGTACTGCTTGAGCTGCATGATGAGTCGGAACTCGACCGCTTTGTGCCCACCGTTGACATGGTTGGCGTAAATAATCGGAATTTATCGACATTTGCAACCGACACTGCCATATCTGCCCGAATGGCCGCAGCACTTCCTGACAATATCGTGAAAGTGGCGGAAAGCGGACTCACAGACATGAAGGAAGTATCTAAATTACGTAACGCCGGCTATCGCGGTTTCTTGATCGGCGAGACTTTTATGAAACACGATAATCCCGGCCAAGCTCTAAAATCATTTATCGATGAACGTTGACTTCCCCACCCCGCGCCACTCCGACATGATGATAAAGGTGTGCGGCATGCGCGACCCCCACAATATAGCCGATGTCGCGGCACTTGCACCAATGCTTATGGGCTTTATATTTCATGAGCCTTCGCCCCGCGACGTCACCCGTACACTATCGCCTGACACAATCAGCTCATTGCCCCCATACGTGCGTCCTGTAGCCGTATTTGTCGACAAAGACAGTCGTTTTATAATGGACATAACAAAACTCTACGGCTTCCGGATAGTCCAGCTGCATGGCAACGAGTCGCCTCGTTTGTGCCGTACATTGCGTAACAACGGACTGGTTGTATTAAAAGCACTAAGCATCGGCGAAAATGTAGACTGGACCGAATACACGCCTTATAGTGATTGCGTAGACATGTTTGTCATGGACACCCGTTGTTCATGCAAAGGTGGTTCAGGATGTAAATTCGACTGGCGACTGCTCGAAAGTTACAGCCTGCCGGTGCCATACCTTTTAGGCGGAGGCATAGGTCCTGAAGATATTCCTTTTATACTTGAAGCCATGCGCCCCGGAATGGCCGGCATCGACATTAACAGTCGTTTCGAGACTCAACCCGGGCTAAAAGACATGCACCTACTTATCAATTTTATATTATCACTTAGAAAATTCAATGAACATGAACCGACTTCAATACCTTTTTGGGAGAAAACAAAATAACATACTGTCAGTATACTTCACCGCAGGTTTTCCAACCGCCCGCTCGACGGTTGAGATAATAGAGACGCTCGCATCGCGTGGCGTCGATATGATAGAGGTAGGCGTACCCTTCTCCGACCCCATGGCCGACGGCCCCGTAATCCAGCACAGTTCATCAGTGGCATTAAGAAACGGCATGACACTTGATCTGCTTCTCAATCAGGTGCAACAAGCACGTATGACAGTCAAAGATACACCGTTGATACTCATGGGATATCTTAATCCGATGTTGCAATACGGCATCGAACGACTTTTCCAACGCTGTAGCGAGGCGGGCATTGACGGGCTTATAATTCCTGACCTACCTTTTGACGAATACATGTCGCAATACGAGCCGCTGTGCAGAAAATACGGCATTCCGGTTATAATGCTTGTCACTCCTGAAACAAGCGATGAGCGCATACGACTTATCGATGAAAACTGCTCCGGTTTTATCTACATGGTATCGGCAGCTTCGACAACCGGCACAAAAGACCGCTTTACCGAGGGGCAGATTGACTATTTCAAGCACGTTGATTCCCTTAATCTGAATCACCGGCGCCTTATAGGCTTTGGCATATCCAATCCGTTGACATTAAGCGAAGCTTGTCGATACTCCTCAGGCGCTATAATCGGCTCGTTATTCATAAAATGTCTCGAAAACAACGGTGAAAATATCGACAAGGCCGTATCGGAACTTTTATCCGCCATAGGACGCTAACCCCGTCTGGAACGACGACAAAACAGAGCACCAAAAATATTTTCATCAAATTATTTGACCACGTCGGAAACTATTACTAATTTTGTCCTCGCAAATCCGAGGAAAGATGCCGGAGTGGTCGATCGGGACGGTCTCGAAAACCGTTGTACCCTTACGGGTACCCAGGGTTCGAATCCCTGTCTTTCCGCAACCTAAAACGACCGAGATCGGTCAAAGACAGACAAACCGCAGACTATCAATTAGTTCTGCGGTTTTTTTCGTGTCTTATCCCATCGGATTCAGGACCGATTCCGGGTCAGCGGATTTTCCCGGTTGTCGAATGCTCCTCTCAACCATATTGTGTAACTTCGCGTTATGAAACCGGA
>VSOZ01000029.1 GCA_009775095.1 Muribaculum sp. | reverse complement strand
TTTTCCATTGCAGATTTTATTTTCTGCAAAGATACAATTTTTATGGCGCTAACACAGGTTTATTACCATGCGCCGATAATCTCATTCCTTACAGGCCCTTATATTTATATTATGTGGACTCAGACATTCTCTTAATGGTACATTTCTACAACTATTGCAAGCGAAAAATCATTTCATAATATTGACAGAGTTATGCTAATAAAAAAACGACCAATAATAACATGGCTTTTGCATCCAGATAATCAGAAACATACTGATGGGATTTTGTTATCTAGTGTTGCGAATCCAATAAATTATCAAATTCTAAATGGACAATTAGCAATATTGGATGGTATCAGAATTCGAAAGCCAGAGTGGGGATTGCCTGAATTGCCTATGCCTTCTTTTGAAGAAATCATGTATAGATCCATTTTGTCCTTTGAGAAAATAATGCCTAAGTTATTTCAGGAATTCAGCGAGCAAGAGGGATGTGGGATCCTTTTGTGCAAAAGGAATGTTACTTTAGTTTATGGTTTCGGAGACAATAAATTGCATCTATGTTTTTTTGTAGAGGATAACGGGAAAAGTATTTTCAGGTTTTATTCATGTAACGAGTGTGTTGAGTTTCAAACCAAAGTTGGCATAATACAGACATTAATACATGACGATAACTTGTTCAAAGGTTCTATAGAAGAAAGAGAGAATTTTATTGGTTCAGTTGCAAATTTTATAGCATCATATATTGCGGTCAAAAGATATGTGAAAGTCGAGACTGTTGTTATCCCGCAAGGAAAATTCACGATGGTCGAAGGTACACCACTTGAATATGTCGATAAAAAGAAAGTTATAAACCAAACAGGTCAGAAAGTTAGAGTGATGGATTCTAAATGGTTTAGAAAGATTGTTAACGATAATGACATATATGTCCGCGGTTTTTGGAAAATGCAGCCTAAAAAGAACGCGGAAGGAGAATGGTATAAAGAATTAATATTCGTTGATTCTCATATCCGCCATGGTTACCATAGGAATGCAAAGATTGAAGATGAAAAGTAACAATAATAAACTATATTTTATGAGAAATTTTACACTCTTAATGTATGCGTTATTTTGCGTATTTAGCGCCTCAGCTCAAATTGATAATTCGTCAAATGACAGCAAAGATTCGATATCCTCTTATATAGTGACATTACTTGAGGATATAGATAAGAGAATTTTCAGAATCGAGATGCAAAATCGTTACAAGCTATATCCCACGGACAATATATACAATTTCCTTAAGTTAGATACACGAACGGGACGGATAGAACAAGTCCAATGGTCTTTGGACACCAATAAAGAAGTCACTGTCACAATTAATAATGATAATCTATCATGGAGTTCAGATAGCTTATTTGAACTTTACCCAACCCAAAATATATATCAATTTTTATTATTGGATAAATCTTCTGGCAGAACTTGGCATGTTCAATGGGGAATGGAAAATAACAAAAGATGGATTCGACGAATATATTAATTACTTCTATAAAATCATTTTGCCTAATTTTCAAGTAAGCGAACAACATTATTTCAAATAATCCATGTAAATAAATTGAATTATTTTAATAACCGCGGAGTTTGCGGTTAAACCTTTTTAGGTTAAATAAGTCTTGTTAATATATGAAATCGCTCTTCACATATGCCAATCACTGCTAATCACATATCAATCATGTTTCACCGATTAATCGCCGGCATTATGCTGCTGTCGGCCGTATGTGCATTCGCTCAGTCATCAGACACCCCTCGCCGACCTCAAAGACCACAATTTGATCCCTATGCTCCTACCGTACACGATCCGGTGCTTGCTAAAGAGGGCGACACTTACTATCTGTACTGCACAGGCATAGGTGTCGACGGCTTTTCGTCGACCGACCTGAAGAAGTGGAAAAGGCTCGGACCGTGTCTGCCCTCGCTGCCTCAATGGATCAGCGAAGCCCTGCCCGGAGCGAGAAATCATCTGTGGGCACCCGACATAATATATCATGACGGTGTGTGGCACCTGTACTACGCATGCTCGGCATTCGGCAAAAACACCTCGGTCATAGGACATGCCACAAGCCCGACTCTTGACCCCGCAAGCCCTGACTACAAGTGGAGCGACAGAGGCATGATAGTGCAGTCGGTGCCGGAAAGAGATGACTGGAACGCCATAGACGCCAACATCGTAATAGACGAGTCGGGTACTCCATGGATGGACTTCGGTTCATTCTGGAGCGGAATGAAGCTCGTAAAACTGACGGCCGACATGTCGGCCGTGGCCAAGCCCGAGGAATGGCATTCAATAGCAAGCCGCCCTACCCCCGACGGTAAAAACAACGGCGCCATAGAAGCTCCGTTCATATACAAGCATGGCGACTGGTACTACCTGCTCGTATCGTGGGACTACTGCTGCCGCGGACGCGACAGCAACTACAAAGTGGCCGTAGGGCGCTCAAAGAGTGTACAGGGACCGTATCTTGACAAGGATGGCAAGGACATGGCCGACGGAGGCGGCACCGTGCTTGTGAAAGGCGACGGCGAGAAATGGGCCGGTGTAGGACACTGCGCAGCCTACACGATTGACGGCGAAGACATATTCGTGGCCCACGCCTACGACAAAAAGACCGGACGTTCACAGCTGTTTGTCAGCCCCATAACATGGAGCGATGACGGCTGGCCACAAGTGAAAATGTGATTTTTTTTGTTTAAAGCGGATAATTTGACTCGGTGAAGTGCTTCAACTCTCAAAAATATTGGAGCACTTCTCTTTTTATGGCTCAATGTAAAAAAGCTGTTGTTAATTTGTCGCGTCGAAGATGCGCTATGTGTGTAACCCCACGATAAGCCGTCGTAGGGCACGAAGCGACGACTGTCCACGGCGATTCGTGGGGTGTTCTAATCCCGAATGGCAAATGCCTCTCGGGGACAGGCGACATTCCACATAAGTCGATCCGGATATGTCTCGCGTCCCCGACGCGAAGTTTTGTCAATCAATCATCTGCGCACCCCATGAACCGCGCGTTCGCGCTAATCATGGGGCTAAATATATTTCGAGTCTCCGACTCTACTCTGCGGGCAAAACTAATTCTAAACAGGTATTGCGTTCGCAAACAAAAATTAACTTTTCAATCGGGTTTTGCTTCTGATGCCTTTTTGTCATAACTTTGCAGCCGCAAAAAATTGTCTTGTATGAAAAAAGGACTTCTGTCACTCGCGTTAGGCACATTCGGGCTTGGCATCGCCGAGTATGTCATGATGAGCATACTGCCCGAACTCGCTTCGACATTTGATGTATCCATAGCCCAAGCCGGCCACCTTATATCGGCCTATGCCATAGGAGTGTGCATCGGTGCGCCGCTCATAGTCATCATATCGCGCAACTGGCCGCTGCGCCGCATACTTGTCATGCTTATGGCCACCTACATCGTAGGCAATCTCTGCTTCGCGCTTGCTCCCGGCTATGGCATGGCACTCGCGGCAAGGGTATTGTCGGGGCTACCCCACGGAGCCTATTTCGGCACGGGAGCGCTTGTGGCAAGCCGCTTGGCCGGTGAAGGCAAAAGTGCTTCGGGCGTAGCCCTTATGTGCATGGGCATGACCGTAGCCAATCTGTTGGGAGTACCGCTCGGCAGTCTCATCGGCAACATCATGACATGGCGCTACGTATTCATATTCAACATAGGCTGGGGTCTTCTCACACTCTTGGCCATACGCCGGTTCATACCCGTACTGCCGGCACTGCCTAAGTCAAACATCAAGGGACAGTTCCGTTTCCTCAAAAGCCCCGCCCCATGGCTGCTTAGCGGAGCCACACTGCTCGGCAACGGCGGCGTATTCTGCATGTACAGTTACGTCACCCCGCTTATGACCGAGGATGCCGGTGTAGGCATGGGTTTCATCCCCGTCCTCATGCTTCTCGTCGGAGCCGGCATGTGTATAGGCACCTACTACGGCGGAGCGTTGAGCGACCGCTACACCCCCGTCAAAGTGGCCCGCGTTATCGAGATAACCATTATCGTTACGCTTACAGGACTGTTTTTATTCTCGTGCAACGTCTTCGCGGCCGTCACCCTCGTATGCCTTGCCGCCACGGCACTCTTCGCCATCTCGCCGCCAATGCAGCTGATGCTCATCAGATACTCCCCGGGAGCCGAACTTATGGGCGGGGCCATGATACAGATAGCGTTTAACCTCGGCAATGCCGTGGGAGCCTTGTGCGGAGGACTGCCTATCGAAGCCGGAGCGGGCCCGCGCTACTCCTCGCTCATCGGCGCCGGCTTCGCAGTGCTCGGCACCGTGTGTCTGTACATCTTCTCACCGCGCAAATATCCCCAAGCAGTCAATTGACATCGCCACCCTCTTTGAGCGCCTGCCCGATCCACGCAGACGCCAAAATAATCACTAAAAAAATCTCCATCGTTACCGCCAATTAATATTACAAGGAAAGCCACCGTGACCTTCACCCGCAAAATTAACCGCCACCCGGGCCAATTTCCCGCCCCGCAACGTTAAAAATAGTGGATTTATTGCACTGAAACAGTTACGCCATCCGGTCAGCCGTAAGCCATACAGCCCCATCAGCAAGTCAAACCTCAATACTCGCATCCTCCTGCGTCCGAAATAATATTATCTGTCCGTTATCCATAATCTTTCAGTCATTCAAAAAGCTATTGTCCATATAGTTTTGATCTATCGTCAACACCATCCTCGCATAATTCATTTAAATCTCAACGAACTATATTCATCAGATCCGCCAATAAAAGCTATCAACTATACACAATGAATGGAATTAGTAACACTTCGTATGTGCTAAAGTCGGATATCAAATACTGTTGGCCGATTCACCACAAATATTTTGTTAGACACCCTTTTCTTTTCTTCTTCAGTTAAAGTAGTAGAACTTAGGAAAGTGTCCTTCCAACGACGTTTCATTCGGTTTATTAATTGAGGTCGATACTTCGGTACTTCATCATCATAGGCATAAAATATCAATCTCGCTTCTTTTGAAAGAAGCATCCTCGCTATTGCATCCCACCATATAGCATCAGTTCTTCCAAGTGATAGTCCATAGATGCATATTACATCTGCACTATTTATGTATTGTAGAGTGTCTGAGTCTACGCGATGACCTTGCATTTGATTAAGTAACGGTTTTAATAAATATTCTTGAACGTCAACTATTTCTCTTAACTCCGGATTAAGTATTTGAGACTTGTCATTTAAACCAATTAGAGGAATATCACTTTTGCCATGTATATGAATGATTTGAGATAATGTTACACTACGATTAGTGTTAAGTGGCCATAAATCTAAACGTATTTTAGAATTCTGATTGTTTAATAATTGCTCAATAGTACTTGTATAGTTAAAAGATATTACTTTAACATCACAATCAGAATTACTCCAATTTGAATAGAATTTTCTAAGGATATCTTTTTCTGCTCGGCAAAAGCAATTCTCAGGATGTGCTAAACTTTTCTTTAGTTTTTCAATATTGAATTTTGATAGGTCAAGTTTCTCTTCATCAATAGCAATGATGAACTCTCTGAACCTGTCATTTAAATCATTATAAGTCAATTCCAACTCTTCCAAAGAAGAGAAATTGGTAGAATAGGAACCTAATGCAATCTCCAAATCAGACCAATATTTATCATCGGTACTAAGCGTTTTTTTCAGATGTGCTTTTAGTTTCTTTACATGGTCATTATCTTTAGAGGAATCGAGACTAAGATAATAGTCATAAAAGTCCTTGTATCGAGTCTTAAGCCCGATATTAATATCAAAACCGTTCCCTATGAGAAAAATAATATTCATATAATTTTGGAAAATTATGGTTCTGCTGCTATTGAAATATCGTTATCAGGTGTTGAATATGGGCGTATAACACGATGTTTTTTGAAGTTCTCGGCTTGTTCGAGAATCTCCTTATACACCTCGTCGTAATGGTCTTTTGGTGGGAACTTGTGCTGGGCCATGCAAACGAGAACGTCTACTTGCAGCTCGGCTTTTATGTCACCGCGATTAGACCAGTCAGTGTATTTCGATTTGTCATCGACAATCGCCTTGATAGCTTTGGCAAGTTCGGTGAGTTTGTCATCGCCATAAATATCATAGAACTGATATTTTATAGCCACCGCTTTAAGAATGTCATAGAAAGCATTCTCTTCGACATTAAGACCGAGCGAATCTCCTGCGGTACGTTCAGAGGCTACATCCGCCAACAGGTCGGCCATTTGCTGAATAACCTCGTCGATAATTTCCGTTGCAGATGCGTCATCGGAGCGGTCGTTGTATTTCTTCACAATATCTTCAAGACGTTTGGAGAAATCAACACCCTTGCGCTTGTTGATTTTTTGTAGTGAAGAAATTACTTGTTTAAGCAAACGCTCCATCAGCTTCACTTTTTGATTCTTGAACGGTATGCTTTCAAGGCGTTTGAAGTATTCAGACGAAAGAATGTCAATCTCCTCATCGGCAGCAATGCCTATTTTGTCAAGCTCAGTTACTTCTTCTGATATCAGCGCATCCTTGATCATTTCAGCCACTCTGCGGTTCATGGTCGAAGCGTCGGCGGCATTTCCGTGGCTCATCTTGTGAATGATTGAACGCACGGCAAAGAAGAAGTGTATGTCATCATCCTCACTTGCTGATATTTGCTCACTGTTGCAACAAATATTGTAGGCATTGCGCATTTTGCGGCAATGACCCATAAATATGTTCTCGCTCTCTTTGGTTTTGAGAATGTAATCGACAGCTCCGTTAAGCACACGTAACTGTTCAAGGCCGGTGCTTGTGTGATACGCCTGCCAGTTGTATTTGACAAACATTCGGCATATCAAATCAAGTTCATCCTTGACCATCTTGATTGATTGCTCCATCGTTTCAATCGAGGTGCGGTTAAGGTCGCCACCTCCATAGTGTTTGAGAGCGGCATTGAGGTTCCTCATGATGCCGAGATAATCAACCACAAGTCCTTTCTCCTTGCCGGGATAGACACGATTGACACGCGATATGGTTTGAATAAGCGTATGCTGCTGAATCGGCTTGAAACAATACATCGTGTCGAGGCTTGGAACGTCGAATCCTGTTATCCACATATCCACCACGATGGCAATTTTGAAGTTGCTCTTGACTTCCTTGAATTGCTTGTCGAGGCTTTTGCGATAGACATCGGGACCGAGGAGATCCCAAAGTTCCTTGGGGTCGTCCTTGTCACGAGTAATCACCATGTTGATGCGAGGCATCGGTTTGATTCTCTGGCGTTCTTGTTCGGTGAGGATTTCACCCTCGACACACTCTTTTTCTTCGGCCCATTCAGGGCGAAGCTTGATAATAGCCTGATAAAGATTCCAAGCTATCTCACGTGAAGCAACGACAATCATTGCTTTACCCTCAACAGTGGAACCTTCGGCAACCCTCCGCTCATAGTGTTCAATAAAGTCCTTGACTATGTTGCCGAGCAATACGGGGTCGTTGAGAATGATATCAAGCCGCGTCATGGCTTTCTTAGATTCCTCAATCTGATACTCCGTTGACCCCTCTTGGGCGCAGCGGTTATAATAGTCTTCAATCTCCTTGACTTTCTGGGAATTGATTATAACCTTTGCTGCTCGTCCTTCATATACAATCTTTCGGGTGATATCATCGGCCACTGCTTCACTCATGGTGTAGCGGTCAACTTCATCGCCGAACACCTCGAAAGTTGCATCTACGGGTGTACCTGAGAAGCCGACGTAAGTAGCATTGGGCAGAGAGTCGTGGAGATATTTAGCAAAACCGTAGGAGCGTTTTACGCCTTTATCTGTCACGGTAGTTTTCTGCCCCATGCCTGTCTGTGAGCGGTGAGCTTCATCGCTTATGCAGATGATGTTGGCGCGGTCGCTCAATAGCCCTGTGCTTTCCTCAAACTTTTGGATTGTGGTCAGGAACACTCCTCCCGATGTGCGTCCACGCAGCAGGTCTCCCAGAGTTTCACGGCTATCAACCTGTAATATGGTGTTGTCGCCAATATAATTTTTAGCGTTGAGTATCTGTGCCGATAGTTGGTCGTCAAGGTCGGTGCGGTCAGTAATGAAAAGTATTGTCGGAGAATTGAGACGTTTGTCGCGCATCAATCTGCGGGCGAGGAAAAGCATAGTAAATGACTTCCCGCAGCCTGTTGCCCCGAAGTATGTGCCGCCCTTGCCGTCACCGTCGGCATTAAGTTTGCTATGACGCAGGATATTGTCATGCAGGCGTGTGGCTGCAAAATATTGTGGGTAACGGCACACGATTTTGTCCTCACGCTTGGGTGTGTCGGGGAAAAATATGAAATTGTGCACCACTTCGAGTAGACGGCTCGGACGAAACAACCCTTTAACGAGCGTGAAAAGCGAGTTGATACCGTCGGTCTCGCTGTCGCCATGTTCCACTTTTCGCCAGCCGTAAAAGAAATCGTAGGGAGCGAACAGTGACCCGAATTTATTGGCCGTGCCATCGCTGATCACCACGAAAGCATTGTATCGGAAAAGATCAGGGATGTCGCGGCGGTAGCGCACAGTCAGTTGGTCGTAAGCATTGCGGATGGTCGTGTTTTCCTTGATGGCGTTTTTGAATTCAAATACCACGAGTGGCAAACCGTTGACGAATGCTATACCGTCAGGTATACGCTTTATTTCGCTGCCCTCAATCTCAAATTGATTGACGAAGCGGAAGCTGTTGTTTTTCGGTTCATCGAAATCAATGACGTTGATATAAAGTGGGGCTTTCGTCGGGTCTTGACGCTTGATAGTGAAGCCTTCCATGATTCGGCGCATCACCGTGGCGTTCTGCACATAAAGGTCGTTGGTGTCGCAAGCTGATAGGGCCATTGTCGCAGCCTCTACTTCTTGTTCAGTAATCGCTTCTGATTTATAACGTTCACGGAGATAAGCCCGTAAATCTTCAGAAATCACTACCTCATCGAGATTGCGCACTATGTTTTCACCGGGAATGTAAGTCCATCCCTCGGCTACCATAAGTTCTATTATCGATTGCTCTAATTGCGCCTCATTGAATGTTGACATAATCATTTATTTTATACAAGCATCAATAAATAATTTACCAAATTCTGTGATTTCAAAATATCCTTTATCGGAATTAATGGGACTCCACGGATTATAATGTCCCGTCAGCTGCAAAATATCATGTGTTTGATAATTATCTATTAAACTCAGTGGTATGGTTTTATTGGATCTTTGTGTCAAAGGTTTCTTTGGCTTGGAAAAACAATCTTCTATCTTAGCATAATCCTCATCCGAAGATTTAGAATCACTAATGACCTGTTTTAATATTCCAAGACTTAATAGATTATCAAAATAAGCATTAATATTCTTGGGGGATCTGATGTGCTCGTTTTTTTCTAATAATGTTAGTGGATTAAGGTGTGGTGTTATGAGTTTGTCATAAATAAACGTGTATTCCTTAATGTGATAAAAAGGTATATATGGTTTTTTCTTCAAATATGTGATTATTCGTGCTTCATCCTCAGAAAGCCGGCCAATAATGTCGATGAATGCAGGATGCGCACGGTTAACTGTATCCATATTAGATGCATTAGCCAATAATGTTGTAAATAAGTCGGCGATTTCATCATTGGTAGTATAAGTTAGCTTTTCCACGATGGGTGTGCCTATTTGTGTGTCAACTTCACATCGTTTTTCTTCGGGAATTTGCTCAAGCTTTTCTTTATACTCGTTTAAGCGTTTCGCAAAATTGAGTTTCCGTTTTTCTGTCCATAACTTTAATGAAAGCAGGGAGTTGGGACATAGTTCAAAAACAGTTGCTAACGCTTGCCCCAGTGCTTTGACACTTGGTTGTGCCAAATCTTGATAAAATTGGCCAAGCACATTGGCTCCAGCTTTCGCAAGTTCAACACCTTGATTTACTTTTTCTGACATAACTATCTATTTATCTCGTCGTTCAATGGATTGTTTAGTGGTTCCCGGAAGCTGATTATAAATAGATTCAGCTTCTTTGGGATCGGAAATAAGACGTTGGGTAATCAGATTTAATAGTCTCATTAGAATTTCTGCAGTTTCTTTTTTCTCAACGTCCAAGGATATCTGACCAGGATGTACAGCCTTATTCCCTATTACTCGGACAGAATCCAAGGCTTGCTGAACAGTTAGTGGGATACCTTTCTTAACAAGATTTCCAATCATTTTATCGATAGTATCGTTCTCTCCGAGTTCATTACAAAGTCTTTCTATGGCAAGTCGTAATAATGCGCATGCTGCACGTGGGGATTTCGTATATATGCAAGATGCCTCTGAATATAATGACTTCACTGATTCAGGCATATCAGGATTTGACTCAGAATACTTTATATCTGGATATACACAGTTACCATCCCACCATAGGGAAGAATTTCCACAGCATTGACATGTCGCTATGTATAGCTGATGCTCAGCATGTATTGACCAACCCTCCCGAGAGACGTCTTTGTTTACGATGAGATGAGAGGCTCTCATTTGTGAAAACACACCACAATGAAGACAACAAAAATTTTTGAATTCAATGCCATCTTTAGTATATTCAGTTATATCCATATAATTTTTATTTTGAGAGTTTGGAGAGAAGGATACATAACATGGGATTAAGCAAGTTTTGCTCCCTCTTTAACAATTTAATAAGTGTTACTATCGGCTTGATTTGAGAATCCGCGACTTCTAATATTTCATCGTTTGGCAATGAGACAAAAGAGGTTTCAAGGTCATCCCGTTTGATATGACTCATTGATACTGCTTTTGCTGATATTTCTCTAACCCATCGTTCGATGTTGGAAAGTGTGGCGAAATAAGCAAACCAGTCAGGAACATTAATTGGGGTAACCTTGAAAAGATGTTGATTCAAGGCTATCGTTCCACCCTCCCAATAGTCAATCAATAAAGTTGCAGACCAAGAAAAAACAATGTCATCGTTATTGATAATATATTGCGGGGGTACATTTGGATTGACTCTATCACTTGAAACATCTGAAAAACCTTGGCCCAATTCTTTTATCTTAAGCACAGGGATAGAATCGGACTCATAATCAGAAAATTTTTGGCAGGCTGCTCCATTGAAATATGAAGCAATAGAAGTAAGAGATGCCATCTTCCATCCAGTAGGAAGATTTTCGGGATCGATGTTGTCGACGAAAAGGTGGCGGTATATAGATTGGGCGGTGGCTTCAAGCGTAGAGATGAGGCGGCGATTGTTTTCAATCCGTCGCTCTATGGTTTTATATTCTGCTACAATCTTCTGCTGCTCCTCGATGAGTGGCACCTTTATCTGAATATCTAAAAAGGCAGATTTTATAAGTCCTTGCCTAACGTCAGCATCCGTATAAAATGTTGCCTCTCTATCAAACTCGGGTCTTTTGAGCCAAAGGGATAGATAATCGGGGATAATCCTTGTCGTATCTTTTACTTCAAAAGTAAAGTAAGCCGGAGAGACAATAACCGGGGCGTCTTCATTATGCATAGCTACTGGAAGACATTCGTCCCTTCCAACATGCATAAGATTACAAGCAAACTGATTTGGATAGACTAATTTGTATGCAGAAAGGTCAACACCAATGATGTTTGCAACTGATGGCATTAAGAACTTTTGATAATTAACGTCCCTTACGTCGGTTGATACCATATCCAAATTTTTATTGAATATGGGTCGAATCAGATCACCGAGCCGTTTATAATTTGACCTCATAACCTAAATCTTTAAGAACATTGAGAACTGCTTGACGAGAGGTCGCTTCTTCGCGTAAGATGTCTGTTAGCTGAAATTGCAATTCTTTCATTCGCGTTTCATAGTCAACAGATTCATCATGGTTGACAAACTCAATATATTTGCTCGGCACGAGTGAGTAGCCTTTATCTTTTACACCGCCATTGGCATCAATCTCAACCGATTGGCAAAACTCAGGCACATCGGCGTAGGCATGTTCGTACCCTTCAAGTTGCCAATTGTGGTAAGTGTTGGCAACGCGAGCTATTTCCTCATCGGTTAATCGGATGTACTTTTTCTCGAATGGCTCTCCCATTTGGCGTAAATCCATAAAGAGGATTTCGCGCTCACGGTCGCGATAATGCGTTTCGTGTCCGTTAACTGTAGCTATGCGAGCTTTCTTATTCTTATTTAGAATCCATAGGGTGACGGAGATGTCGGTAGAATAGAATAGATTTCGCGGCAAAATCAGAATGGCTTCGACGACGCCATTTTCGATGAGCTTGCGGCGGATTGCGCCCTCGGTGCCCTCGGCACTTAGCGCACCATTAGCGAGAATAAAACCGGCAACACCATTGACGGAGAGCTTGCTGACCATGTTGAGAATCCAACCATAGTTGGCGTTTGATGTGGGCGGGACATCGTAACCCATCCAACGAGGGTCATCGGTCAACTCCGACTCTTCGCGCCATGATTTCTGATTGAACGGAGGGTTAGCCATTATGAAATCGGCTTTCAGCTGCGGATGTTGGTCACGGCTGAAAGTATTTGCCGGACCCTCGCCGAGATTGGCGGAAATGCCACGGATAGCAAGGTTCATTTTGGCAAGTTTATAGGTAGTGTTGATATATTCCTGACCGTAGACCGACACATTTTTACGGTTACCGTGATGCCCATCAACAAATTTGAGCGACTGCACAAACATACCGCCCGAACCGCAGCAGGGGTCATAGATAATACCCTCGTAGGGTTGTATCATCTCAGCTATTAGATTGACAATACACTTGGGCGTATAGAACTCTCCCTTGCCTTTACCCTCGGCTATGGCAAACTTGGAAAGGAAAAACTCATAAACACGTCCGATAAGGTCGTTTCCCATATCGCTAAGTGTATCAATGCGGTCAATCTCGTCAAGGAGTGAGGCGAGTTTTGGGGTGTCTATACCGAGTGTAGAATAATAGTTATAAGGCAACGCACCTTTCAACGAGGCATTGTCTTTCTCAATCTGAATCAGAGCCATGTCGATAAGTTGTGGCAGATTGGGTTGCTTGGCATTTTCTTTGAGAAAACTCCAACGACATTCAGGAGCGAGGAAGAAAACATTCTTTGAGGCATAAAAAGCTACATTTTCGCAGAACATCTCCTGCCCGACCTCAATGATTTCATCGTAACGCTGCTCGAAGCGGTCGGATGCGTATTTCATGAAAATCAGACTGAGAACGACGTGCTTATATTCACTCGGCTCAATAGAACCGCGCAATTTATTGCAAGCCTCCCACAAGGCTTGTTCCATAGTTTTGGATGGTTTTTCCTTTGCTTTCTTTGCCATAATCAATCTATATTGCCGCCATTAATCAATGTACGAGGGTCAACTTTTAATATCGATGCTATCTTGACAAGTAATTCCAATGATGGTTGAGAAACGTTGGAACACCACCGGGAGACTGTGGCTTCGTTTTTGCCCAATTGTTCGGCAAGCCATTTGCCAGTGCGGTTCTGTTCAACTAAAACTACTTTAAGCCTATTTATTCGTTCAATTTGGGTATCAGTATTACTTGTTGCCATGAAATAATACATTAATGTTATCTGCAAAGATAATCATTTTTTGCGAGAGTGGGGACATATAAACCGCTAATTCTGTGGATTGTCCGTCAGATTTGGTGTTTTGAGCTACACAAAACCGGATAAACACAGTGTTGTACTTTTCTATATTGTATGCAAAGCATAGTCGTTGTCAATTGACATCCCCACCCTCTTTGAGCGCCTGACCGATCCACGCAAATGCCAGAATAATCACTAAAAAAATCTCCATTGTTGCCGATTGTTAATGTTACAAGGAAAGCCACCGTGACCTTCACCCGCAAAATTAACCGCTGCCCGGGCCAAATTCCCGCCCACAAAAGTTAAAAGACATTATCAGCATATACAATGTCCTCAATTAGGACTTTTGAGCGGCGACTGCAATGCTCTGAAATCGCAAACAACAGCGTCCACAAATACTATTATCGTACCTTATGCGATTTTGCCGGTCTCTATCTCGGATTTGAGAAAGTGGAATATATAGACGGCCCCTTGATAATAAAGGCCACATTCGGGGTCGTTGAGCTTGGAAAATGTCTGCGAAGTATACAGCTCGTCAAGGGCACGACGTATATCCCAACCATATTCTGTCATCAGCATCTCGGTCAGTTCCGTAGCAAGACACTCTATTTGAAATTGGATATCTTGTGTCATAACTCTATGTACTTTAGAAGTTCAATCGCGCGAGGAGTGCCAAAGAAATATTGTATGGCATGATCTCCCTTGAATTTCAATTCCTCAACCAAAGCGGTAGCTGACAGATATCCCATTATGTAACGACGTATCTGGACTCCTACTGTATCATCAGCAATCGGACCAATTACTATATCATATGTATGGGCCGAAGTATCTGAATTATTTTTGCGGTTCATCACCACAAATTCGGCCCACTCCTCTGAGTAATCGGGAAACACTTTGATATTCAGCCCCAATCCATCAACCTTGTCTTCATCAAATTCAAAACACGATAGAGTCGGTCGCCCTTCGTCATGAAATCTCGTCGTTCGGATTGCCATGGCCATAGCTTGATCGGGGTTAGCATTGAGGTAGAATCCCTGTCCGAAATCCTTGCCTCGTTTGCTCCGTGAAAGATCTATCTTTTCAATGGCTACGTTTGAGCCGTGGTACAACCGG
Organism: Muribaculum sp.; assembly: GCA_009775095.1. Lineage (GTDB taxonomy): Bacteria > Bacteroidota > Bacteroidia > Bacteroidales > Muribaculaceae > Muribaculum. The sequence goes on along the minus strand of VSOZ01000029.1, from coordinate 17,585 downwards.
ATCATATTCGGCCTCCTTTCCGGCTACAAAGCGCTTGGAGGTCAGCTACAGCATCGTCAATGGAAAGGGTATGCTCGGCGGCATAGCAATCAAGAAGAAAATCAATGCCCGTGAAACGGCGCAGGTATGCGTATGCCTGTGAGTTGGAGAGCTTGTAGCGTTGGGCGAAAGCCCCGACACAAGCCACCACATATTCAATCCGGTCAAATATTTCTTTTTTGTCCATAACTATGCGTTGTTGCAGGTTGTTCCTCATTGTTATATTGCAAAGATAACATTTTTTTATGATATCGGCTGTGTATAAATCTTTAATTCTATAGACAGTCCACACACTTGACATTTTTTCGTTTATATCCATGCTATCAACATGCATGCTGTCGAGGCGCGGTTGATAAGAGGTGGATAAGTATCGGGGCGCGACGTGTGGATTTTTGAGGGAGATGTAGTAACTTTGCGGAAGTTAAATTTTAGTTATGCCCGAAAACAGACAATCCGGCAATCGCCGACAATCGCCCAAACACCAACCGGCCTATGACACCATAGGGCGCGTAATGCCGCAGGACAAGGAAGTGGAGGAAGCGGTGCTCGGCGCGCTCATGCTCGAAAAAGACGCCTACACTACGGTGTGCGACATACTGAAGCCCGAAAGTTTTTACGAACCGGCCCACCAGCGCATTTACGAGGCCATACAGAGCCTCGGCGCAGCGCAGAAGCCGATCGACATGCTTACGGTCGTGGAGCAGCTGCGCCTCAACAACACCCTTGAGGAGATCGGGGGCCCGGTAGTCATATCGGAGCTGACGTCGAGAGTGCTGTCGGGAGCCAACGTGGAGTTTCACGCACGCATCGTGGCCCAGAAGTACCTCGCCCGCGAGCTGATATCGTTTGCCGCCGGCATCGAGGGAAAGGCCTTTGACGAGAGCAACGACGTCGACGACCTGCTTCAGGAGGCCGAGGGACGCCTGTTTGAGATATCGCAGCGCAACGTCAAAAAAGATGTCACGCAGATCGACCCCGTCATCGGTCAGGCCATCGAACAGATACAGGCGGCGGCCAACCGTACTTCGGGATTGAGCGGACTCGAGTCGGGCTACCATGAGCTTGACAAGCTGACCTCGGGCTGGCAGAACTCCGACCTGATAATCATAGCCGCACGTCCCGCCATGGGTAAGACGGCGTTTGTACTCTCCATGGCCAAGAATATGGCGGTCAACTACAACACGCCTGTGGCCATATTCTCGCTTGAAATGTCAAACCTTCAGCTTGTCAACCGTCTGATAAGCAACGTCTGCGAACTCGAAAGCCAGAAGATAAAGTCGGGACAGCTGTCGCCCATCGAGTGGGACCAGCTCATGTCGCGCGTAAAGCACCTTTACAGCGCGCCGCTGTACATCGACGACACCCCGTCGCTATCCATCTTCGAACTCCGCACCAAGGCGCGCCGCCTTGTGCGCGAACACAACGTCAAGTTCATAATCATAGACTACCTGCAGCTCATGAACGCGTCAGGCATGCGCTTCGGCAGCCGCGAGCAGGAGGTCAGCATGATATCGCGCTCGCTCAAGCAGCTCGCCAAGGAGCTCAACATACCTATCGTGGCGCTGTCGCAGCTCAACCGTTCGGTCGAGTCACGTCAGGGCGGCGACGGCAAGCGCCCGCAGCTGAGCGACCTCCGCGAGTCGGGAGCCATAGAGCAGGACGCCGACATAGTGTGCTTCATACACCGTCCGGAGTACTACTCACGCAGCGGTCAGGACGATGCCGGCAACGACATACGCGGACTCGCCGAATTTATCGTGGCCAAGCACCGTTCAGGTTCTGTCGACGACGTAAAGCTGCGCTTCAAAGCGCGGTTTGCCCGCTTCGAGAACTGGGGCGAGGAAGAGGAGTCGCCCTTCGCCACAGCCTCGGTAGGCTCACGGTTAAACGACATGGCAAATATAGAGCTTGAGGCCCCTCCGTCGTTCTCGGGCGGAAACGCCGATTTCATCAGCGGTCCTGAGGAAGGTCCCCCGCCTTTTTAAAAAAATTTTATATATAAATCCGATATTTTTAAACTTTTACAAATAGACATTGTTTTAGGAGTATAAAACGAACATTACTAAACTCAACTATTTCAATGTTTATGAAAAAAGCTCTATTATTGATTGCCCTCATGCTTGGTAGCGTGACCGCTTTCGCCCAGAAAATCGACAAGAACGAGGTGAAACAACTCAAAGCCTTTTTGTCGCAGCCTGCTGAAAAAGGTGGTACTAATGCAACCGCATTGAAAATCACTGATCTCTCGTCACCCGCCACTTGGGAAGGTGTTACCGTAGCCGGTGGCCATGTGACCGCAATCGAATGGAAAGACAAGCACCTCGCAGGTTCACTTGATCTCTCCGGATTTGACGCTCTTACTAAAGTTGATGTATCGCGCAATGCCATAACTTCAATCTCCGTTGCCGGCGACGCCGCTCTTACCGAACTCAACGCTTCGCGTAACAAACTGTCGACATTGGCACTTTCAGACAACTCCGCGCTGACAAAACTTACAATTTACCGCAACCGTCTGACCGAGCTTGACATTACCGGCACCCCGATGCTGAAAAACGTAAACTGCTCCAACAACCTGCTCGTCGAGCTTAGCGTAGCCAACTCTACCACCCTCGAGACACTTAACTGCCAAGGTTGCCATCTTGAAGCTCTTAACGTACAGGGTTGCGCCGCGCTGAAGAACCTTTACTGCGGATACAACAAACTGACCGCCATCAACCTCTTCGGCGTAGAGAGCCTCCAGAACTTCAACATCGACGACAACGAGATCCAAAACCTCATCATCTCCGGTCTGCCCACGCTCAGCACATTTATCTGCAGCGACAACCGCATGGTGACCCTCGCGCTCCGCGACTGCAACGCTCTTATCGACCTCGTTTGCTCCTACAACGACCTGACTTCGCTCACCGTCGACACTTGCCCCAACCTCCAGTATGTAGACTGCTCTTACAATGACCTGACCTCACTCACACTGAGCAACCAGACATTCCTCCAGCGTCTTATCTGCAACAACAACCAGCTGACCATGCTTGATGTATCGTTTGACCAAGCTCTTACTTACATCAACTGCCGCTTCAACTACATCACCGACTTCCGCACCATCGGTTGCAACAACCTTTCAATGGTGGCTTGCCAGTGGAACTACTAATAGGCTTACAGATAGTCAAACCTACTGACTGACATAAACATCAGGCGGGGGATCGCAAAGGTCCCCCGCCCTTTTTATATAGCCGGATATCCTTTCTACAAAAATCTTAAAACTTGGCTATGTCGGCAATTATATGTAATTTTGCACCCTATGAAACGGATTAGAAATTTTTGCATCATAGCGCACATCGATCACGGCAAGAGCACTCTCGCCGACCGATTGCTTGAGTATACCAACACCATTGCCGCCAAAGACTTGCAGGCGCAGGTGCTCGATGACATGGATCTTGAACGTGAACGAGGCATAACCATCAAGAGCCACGCCATACAGATGGATTACGCCCTTGACGGAGAGAAGTATGTACTCAACCTTATCGACACTCCGGGACACGTCGACTTCTCCTACGAAGTGTCGCGCTCCATTGCCGCCTGTGAAGGCGCGCTGCTCATTGTCGACGCATCGCAGGGCATACAGGCCCAGACAATATCAAACCTATATATGGCTATCGACAATGACCTCGAGATAATACCCGTTATCAATAAGGTCGACCTCGACAGCGCCAAACCCGACGAGGTCGAGGACCAGATAGTGGACCTGCTCGGCTGCAAACGCGAAGAGATAATACGCGCATCGGGCAAGACAGGCATAGGTGTTCCGGAGATACTCCGAGCCATAATAGAGCGCATACCGGCGCCTCAAGGTGACCCTGAAGCACCGCTTCAGGCACTGATTTTCGACTCCGTGTTCAATCCGTTCCGCGGCATCATAGCTTACTATAAAATTGTCAACGGCACAATCAGGAAAAACGATTTTGTAAAATTCGTATCGACCGGCAAAGAATATCACGCCGACGAAATAGGTGTGCTTAAAATGGATATGTCGCCCCGCGAGTCATTGTCGGCCGGAAACGTAGGCTATATAATATCAGGTATCAAGACCTCCAAGGAAGTGAAGGTCGGCGATACGATAACTCATGTCAACCGACCGTGCGACAAAGCCATCGAAGGCTTCGAGGAGGTAAAACCCATGGTGTTTGCCGGTGTATACCCGATAGAGACCGAGGACTTCGAAAACCTACGTGCTTCGCTTGAAAAACTGCAGCTCAACGACGCCTCGCTCACGTTCACTCCCGAGTCATCCATGGCTCTCGGCTTCGGTTTCCGCTGCGGTTTTCTCGGACTGCTCCACATGGAAATCATACAAGAACGCCTCGGCCGCGAGTTTGACATGGACGTAATAACCACCGTGCCCAACGTATCTTACCGCGTATATGACAAGAAAGGCGAGATGACCGAAGTGCACAACCCCTCGGGACTTCCCGACCCTACCCTTATCGACCATATCGAGGAGCCTTATATCAGAGCTTCGATAATCACCGCAGCCGACTTTATCGGCCCCATAATGACACTGTGTCTCGGAAAGCGAGGCGAACTCGTGAAACAGGAGTACATATCGGGCAACCGCATAGAACTGACATTTGACATGCCGCTCGGCGAGATTGTGATCGACTTCTATGACAAGCTCAAATCGATATCCAAAGGATACGCTTCGTTTGACTACCACATACACGACTTCAGAGAGTCAAAGCTGGTGAAGCTCGACATACTTCTCAACGGCGAGAGCGTGGACGCGCTCAGCACATTGACCCATGTCGACAACGCCGTAAGTTTCGGTCGACGCATGTGTGAGAAGCTGAAAGAGCTTATTCCGCGTCAACAGTTTGACATAGCCATTCAGGCGGCCATTGGAGCCAAAATCATAGCGCGCGAGACTATCAAGGCTGTACGCAAGGATGTTACAGCCAAGTGTTACGGAGGCGACATATCGCGTAAACGCAAGCTGCTCGAAAAGCAGAAAAAGGGCAAGAAGCGCATGAAGCAAATCGGCTCTGTGGAAGTGCCGCAAAAGGCATTTCTCGCCGTGCTGAAACTGGATTGACACTATTGTTGTTGTATAGTTAAATAACCATTTTGATATATGAAACATATTACAACGGAACCCGATCTGCCACACAAAGTGTATTTCTCGGCAAAACGGGCGCTGAAAAGCCATGCATCGGGCGGTAACGTACTTATCGCAGCTACGGTACTCGCACTTATCGCAGCCAATCTGCCCGGTATAAATGAGTTGTACAGCGATTTCTGGAATCAGGAAGTAAGACTTCAGGTAGGATCGTTCAACATATTCAGTCATGCCGGTCATCCTATGACCATGCTCCAGTTCATCAACGACGCCCTGATGGCCATCTTCTTCTTTACCATCGGCCTTGAGATTAAGCGCGAGGTACTTGTGGGCGAGCTAAGCTCGTTCAAGCAGGCTCTTCTGCCTATCATAGCCGCCATAGGCGGTATGCTTGTGCCGGTAGGCATCTATATGGCATTAAGCTCCGGCACCGACTATGCCGACGGCGCGGCCATACCTATGGCTACGGATATAGCCTTCTCGCTTGGCATACTTGCCATGCTCGGCAGCCGCGTGCCGGTATCGTTGAAAATATTTCTTACCACATTGGCCGTGGTCGACGACATCGGCGGCATCATTGTCATAGCTGCATTCTATTCGGCCCACATCGAGGTAATGTACATCATCTACGGTCTGATACTGCTCGGAGTACTGTTCCTTGGATCGGTATTCCGCATACAGAGCAAGATATTCTACATATTCATCGGAGGCGGAGTATGGTACCTCTTTCTCAATTCCGGCATCCACCCCACCATTGCCGGAGTGCTTGTGGCATTCTGTGTGCCGGCCACTCCCGTATTCCCGCCCAAGAAATACATTCAGGCTATACGTAGCTCGATAAAAAACTTCAATGCGGAGGATGACGAACTGCTCAACCGCCGGTCAATACTTAACAAAGACCAGATGGACTGGCTCAAACAGATAGAGTCGGCCTCCGACAAGGTGATATCGCCGCTTCAGGACCTTGAGGACTCTCTGCATCCGCTGGTCAACTACATCATCATACCTATATTCGCGTTTGCAAACGCCGGCATAACGCTGTGGCACATGCAACCGTCGGCCATATGGAGCGGTGTGGGCCTTGCTATCATCTGCGGCCTCGTACTTGGAAAATTCCTCGGGATATTCATATTCTCTTGGACCGCAATAAAGTTGCATCTCGCCCCTATGCCGGAACACTCGTCATGGAAGATGCTGGCATCCATATCCATGCTCGGCGGCATCGGTTTCACCGTTTCGCTCTTTATTGCCAACCTGTCGTTCGGCAGCATGGGTGCTCACGGCCTTGAACTGCTCAACAACGCCAAACTCGGCATTGTCATCGGCTCACTGCTTGCCGGCATAATCGGCTTCCTGCTCCTGCACCGCACCTTACCAAAGACAGCCTGCGAAGACTCCGGCGAATGCTGACGCAGCCACATATATAGCAATAGTTTTTTCGGACCAGAACCAACAGATGGACTTCAAGGCTCGTCGTTTGTAGGGAGGAACATCAGCCGCATTTTGCATCCGGGCCACATTTTATCTGAGTATCGGGGTCGGAAGGCTCAGTATTGGCCTCGAGGCGTTTTTCGAGGTATTCTTTGTAGAGAAAGAGGGGTATGCGGTCGATGCCGTTGGCGGCCAACAGCGCGGACACTCGGTCTATCTCGGCCTTGATGTCGCGGTGGATGAGATCGTAGCGCTTGGCAAGGAGACGGATGTACTTGCGGTCCTGCTTGACAAGGCGGCCGGCCTCAATGGTGACGGGTGCACACTGCACCACGGCCTTTGCCTCGCGGCGACGGCGCTGGTAGGATGCGGCTTTGGCGCGGCGGTCTATCGTCGGTTTCAACAGATTGAACACGCACTGCGCTATCGGGCTAAGGTCAGCGGGTTCGATGCCGGTGGTCTGATACTCTTTGATGGCGTCGATGAGAGGTTGCTGAAGTTCTGCGGGGAGCATGGCTATGGACTCGCTCCAAGCCTTGTCAAATTTCGGTGTACGTTTCATTGTATGTGATATTGGTTTAAATATTGTTTTTCACAAAGATAATACACCGAATCGCCGTTTTTATGCACAATCGGGCGTAATGCACAAAACAAGCTGAGGATTAGCGTGTTATAATGTGATTTTTTTTGTAGCGTAATGCTTTATCAGGATGTCGCATATCTCCGAAACGCGGTGTTGTGGGTGCTTCTGATCCCATACAACGTTTTCAGTAAGCGTAAAAAAAACAAGAATCCGCATTGTGGCGGATTCTTGTTTTTAACGATATATACAAGTCGACTTCAGCTTGTATCTTATCCTAAATATGTCTTGAGCAACTTGCTCTTCTGACCTTTGAGCCGACGTATAGCCTTTTCCTTAATCTGGCGCACTCGCTCACGGGTCAAGTCAAATTTCGCACCTATCTCCTCAAGAGTCATCTCTTGGCAACCTATGCCAAAGAACATCTTCAAAATCTCGCGCTCGCGTTCATGCAATTGTCTTAGCGCACGTTCCACTTCCTTTGAGAGCGATTCCTGAGTGAGAGTAGCATCGGCCATCGGCGAATCATCGTTGGTAAGGACATCGAGAAGACTATTGTCCTCACCCTCCACAAACGGAGCGTCGACAGAAATATGGCGGCCCTGCACCTTGAGTGTATCGGCAATCTTCTCTACCGGTACATCAAGCGCATCGGCCAGCTCCTCGGCAGATGGGCGACGCTCGTTTTCCTGCTCAAACTTAGACAAGGCCTTGCTTATCTTATTGAGCGAACCGACTTGGTTCAAGGGCAAACGCACTATACGCGACTGCTCCGCCAAAGCCTGAAGAATAGACTGGCGTATCCACCACACGGCGTAGGAGATAAACTTAAAACCGCGGGTCTCGTCAAACTTCTGCGCGGCCTTGATAAGACCGAGATTTCCTTCGTTGATAAGGTCAGGAAGCGAAAGCCCCTGATTCTGATACTGCTTTGCAACAGACACAACGAAGCGAAGATTTGCACGTGTAAGTTTTTCAAGAGCGGCTTGGTCACCCTGTCTGATACGCTGAGCCAATTCCACTTCTTCCTCTACAGTGATAAGGTCCTCACGACCAATCTCTTGCAGATACTTATCGAGCGATGCACTCTCTCGATTGGTGATTGACTTAGTAATTTTTAATTGTCTCATCTGTAACTACACATGATTTTAAACGTACAAAGGTACAAAATTTTTTGCAAATTTCACGCCCCGTAACGACGATTTTTAAAATAAACTTATGTCTTAATAACGTAAAAATCCCCAAAACAATTATATGTTTTAGGGATTTTCAAGATTATATATACTACTTTAATCAATCACGGCTTACTCCTGCGACAGATCAACAGCATAATACACTTTGCGTCCAGTCGGATAGATACCGGTTATAAACATAACCTTGTCGGAGTCATCGCTCTTCATGATGGCATCATATATTTTCTCGACATCGTCTTGATTTTTCACGCGTGCGTTATTAATGTCAAGTATAATGAAGCCTTCCTTTATTCCGGCCTGCTTGAACTTGCCGTCCTTAAGACCTACGACCTGAACACCTGAAGAAACACGGAAGTCCTTGAGTTGCTCCGCTGACAGAGACTTGAAAGCGCATCCAAGCACCGTAAAGTCATCGGCTTTTGTCATCTTTACATCGCCCTGACTGTTACGTAGAGTCACTTTAGTGGTATAAGTCTTGTTTTTGCGCACATATTTTATAGATACCTTGTCGCCGGGACGATACTTGCTCATGGCAGCCTGAAGCTGTCCGGTATTGTGCACAGGATTGTCATTGATGGCTATGATGACGTCGCCTACTTCGATACCGCCTTCCATAGCAGCACTGCGGTCCACCACTTCACCGACAAGTATACCGTCGTTAACAGCCGTTATGTCCTTCTCCTTGGCAAGCTGCGGAGTGAGTTCGCGATACGACACACCCAACATGGCGCGCTGCACGGTACCGTACTGCTTGATGTCGGTAACGATCTTGGTAACCATCGAGGTGGGTATGGCAAACGAATAGCCCGCATAATTGCCGGTCTGCGAGTAGATAGCCGTATTTATACCTACAAGCTCACCGTTGATATTGACAAGCGCGCCTCCCGAGTTGCCGGGATTGACGGCGGCATCGGTCTGGATGTAGCTCTCGATACCCATCGAGCGGCCGTTGGTAGCGCTTGATATGCTGCGTGCCTTTGCACTTACTATACCGGTAGTCACGGTAGAGGTAAAACCGAAGGGATTGCCCACGGCAAGTACCCACTCTCCCACTCTCAAGGCGTCGCTGTCGCCTATCGGTATCACCGGCAGGTCCTTTGCCTCGATCTTAAGCAGGGCCACGTCGGTCGACGCGTCTGTACCGATGACCTTGGCGTTAAACGTGCGGTTGTCGTTCAACGTTATTTCAAGACGTTCCGCACCGTCAATGACATGGTTGTTGGTCACGATATATCCGTCGGAGCTGATGATGACACCGGAGCCGAGACCAAGCTGCTGTTCCGACTTTTCACGCTGCTGCGGCTGCTGACGGCGGTTGCCGCCACCGTTATCGGGCGAACCGAAGAAAAAGTCAAAAAACGGGTCATTGAACGGTGTAGCCTGACTGCGACCGTAACCGCGCGGTGTAGCATAGCTCTTTATGCTCACTACCCCGTTGATAGTACTCTCGGCGGCATGGGTAAAGTCAGTAGGCGGAGTCACTGCGTTGGACACCGTATATAAAGCTCCGCCGCTGTTGCGCACGGGCAACATTTCCGTCAAAACCGAAGATTCACGATTGGCGTCGATTGCGTCGACAGCAACGACCGTCAAGGCTGAACTGGCAATAGCCACTCCACAAGCCAATAATGCGATTTTAGTGTAGATATTCATAACATCAAAAGATTGGTATGTTAATTTTTAAATTTTCCACTGTTAAAATTTAACGTTTTCCTATTTGACGCAAAAATAATGCTTAGTTTAATCCAATCCTAATAAAAAGGCGCTACTTAAATCTATTTAATACTAACCGGTCGCTTATTAAGTGAAATTGACAATAAATATGTAAATTACATTTAAATATAGCCCGCTATGGCTTCTGACATACATAGGATATAGATAAATACAACGACGCGCAACGACTAATAATCCAATCCCTCTATAGCCACTTTCAAGCTGTCGACAGGTATCTTTGTCACGGTAGTATCGGGACGTGAAACTTCTTTTTTCTTCAGATGAAGAAAACGCAGCAGGTTGTCGAAATCCTTGCGGAACATGACACCGACGCCCTGCGTTGTAAGGGCCGACTTCACATAAAACGTCTGGTCATTGTAGCGGTTATAGGCCTTAAGCCTTATATTGCCGCTCTTGTTAAGCAGATACTCGATGTCAAAATCGCCGATAAAAGAGTTATTGTTCAGTGCCTTGTCGCGATAGCCGAAATTACCGTTAAACAACAACCTGTTATTGAGCAGATAGCTTGACAGAGCAAGGTCTACTTCCATGTCGCTGAAGTCGCCGCGGTCACTACGTATATTGGGAGCTATGCTCCAGTTGTCGCTCAGCTGACCGAGCATCGAGCCGAGCTGCGACGATATTGTGGACGATGCTACCGACACCAGCTCGTTGCCCTTCGTCGTAGAGCCCATATAGTCGGGAGTATAGAAGCGATTCAAGGCAAGCAGATAGATTATCTGGCGATTCATCATATCTTCGGTGCTCACGATACTGCGCACCTTACGATATGTGTCCTGTGTAAGGGTCGGAAATTCAAGGTCAAACTTGATGTCGGGCTGACGCATGTCGCCGTTTACTTTCAGCAAAGCGTGTACCGGCACGTTGGTGCGGTTAAGTTCCCGGTCTTGCAGAAACGACTCGTCGAGATCGCTCAGATTGGCATTGACCGAGTAGATAGCCTGAATGTCAAGTGTGGCTGCCAGCGGATCGCCGTGAAACGCTATCGAACTTCCGGGCTTTATGGTAAAGTCCTTTATAATTATATCCTGAAGAGTGAAATTGTAGCTTCCCTGCGACAAAGTATATGTACCGAACATGCGCATATCGTCGTCAGCCGACGTGTACTCGATACGCAGATTGCCGTTACCGCGTGCCTTTATGCGGTCGCCCCCCACCGGGTCCATGACAAGTATCATCTCTCCGTCAGGAGTGGCGTCAACCTGCAGGTTCATTCTATATATAGATGATGACGAGTCCTCCATGTTAAGACGCGCATAGTGTTCTTTCAGGCGTTTCATTGCCGCAGCGCGTGGGTCTTCGACCGACAGCAGAAGATCGCCCTTTATCTCGTCGCGGTCACGGAAGGTCATGAATGTATATTCATCGGCAGCCTCCGTATCAGACAATACGAACGTGAATGTCGACTTCGGCGCCGTCGATATATTTACATTCATGTCGATAAATCCGGGCACACCTTTTATATGGGCAAGACCATTACAGAATATACGTCCGTACCAGTCGGGGCTTATACGTGAATTTACGTCAAAACACAGAAAATCACGTGCATCGGTGACATTGAACTCAAACTCCGGCTCTTTGAAGCACTTGTGAGTGACCCACCCGTCAAGACGGGCCTTGTTGCCAAACATATCCTGAAGCGTCACCGCTCCGAAGGCTATACGGCCCGGCGTAAGGTGTATGGAGTCGGTAGTAGTATAATAAGTATTGGTAAAATCAAGTTTTATGCGCAGGTCCTCGGCAAATATGTCGCCCGTCATATCGATGAACTTGAATGTTCCGTAAAGTCGTGCGTCGCCTGAAGCATATCCGCTTATATCAGAAGTAAAAGCCTCCATGTAGGGCTTCATGAACTTCACGTCAAGGCGGTCGGCCTTGAAGCGGAAGTCGAGAGCCTCATCCATAGGATATATGGCTCCGTCGATATATGTCTTGCGTCCGTTGGGCTGCGATACTGTGGCCGTGATGTCGACACCTTTGGTAGCATTGTTCCACCCGCTCACAATATCCGCATCGCCGAGCAGAGCGTAATTGTAACTGAAACGGTCGACATGCAGTCCGGGGGTAAGAAGCCGCGGCTCCTTGCCGAATAGGCCCGACGCATAGAACTTGCCGGTAGCGACTCCGCCAAACATGGCATTTCCGATATCAAGTATTTCAAATATATAATCAAGACTGATATCATTAAGGCTTATGCATATCTCATCATCGGGTTCAGCCGAGGCTACGCCATTGATACGTATAAACTGGTCAGGACGACCGATGTCAATATCATCGATAGCCACACGCTCCTTACTTACCGATATACGCGCGGGATTGACCGTCCATGCGGTGTCGTTCATGACTATGCGGCTTTCGTTGATGTCCACATCGACATCAAGATTTCCTTCATTGCGCATAAATGCGGCCGATATGTCGACATTGCCCTTGAACTCCCTCTTGCGATCTATATTCCAGTCAAATCGCGTATTGACCTTATCGTCTCCGCCGGTAGCCGACAGCGCTATGGTAGCGCTTCCTTTTTTTGTAGGATATAACGTCGTGGCAAAAAACTCCGACGTGCGTTGCTCACCGTCTACGGTAAGCAACAGCGATGTATTGTCGATGAATTTGTTTTTCTGTAAAAGATTGGGAGCGTCGACCGTCAGCTGCATGGATTTATCGGACTGATTCATGGCAAATGACAGAGCTACAGGATGCAGTATTCTTACCGGCGACTTGAAGAACTGGAGCCAACGGTCGGTTGTCTCGTTCTCCTTTATGTCAAGTTTAAAATCAAAAGCCATGTTGTCATATGACTTTGCTGTAAGCTGCTTCGGCCTGTTGGCAGCGTATGTCGGAGAGAAAAATGCGGGAAATACTTCTGAAAGCATATCTTTCGCAGCGGGAACAATCTGTCTGAAACGATAATTGCCTTTAATCTGAGCGTCAAATATATCGGAGTGCAGCAATATGTACTGCGGCTCGGTTGAACCCGACGCCATCATGGTCAGATGTTCAAAAGATATACCACCGCCTGATACATCATTAAAGCGCAACCTGCTTACCTCGGCCCGTCCGTCCATGCTCTCGAAGTCACGGCCTTTAAGGTCGGCCGATACATCGCAGGCAAGCCGGTAACCGGGATATCTCTCTGTAAGGTTCAGGCTGTTAGGACTGAAATCGCGTATGTTTACATTAAGATTGCAGGCATAATCACCCTTTGTAAGATTGATTTTACCCGACGCATGTGCTATTATATTTTCATCTTCTATATCTACAGACCCGTCATAACGATTGCCGTCTATATCAAGTTTTGCCTCTACATTATTATAATCATAGCCGTTATAATCAACCCTGTCGATCAGAGCCGACGCATGGCCTGCAAAATGATGACCTGCCAACAGTCCGTCGGCATCCATGTGAGCGGTAAGCGTACCGAGTTTATCATTGTCAAGCAAGCGGTTGAGCTCCAGCTCCTCGACTACGACCGCAGCCATCACTTTAGCCGGATGCGCCCCGTCGACATCTCTGTCGTAACTTGAATTAATGACAAGATTGCCTATTGATGTATTCAAGAGCCCGTCATATGACACAGCCCCTTTTTTCGCGGAAAGATGGCCCGACAGATGTATATGCCTTGTATTTGAAATAATATTTGCCAATTTCCCATGAAGCGGCTTTACCGACGATACAAGAGCGACCAATGAGGACGCATCGGCATCGGCCGACAGCTCCGGTATCGTAATCGACAGGTCCCCTACATCAGGAAGCCCCGTCACCCTTCCGGAGAGTAAGAACCTCATGTCACTTTCATAAGTGGCGGCGGTTATGTTTCTGACTTTGATGTCAGACAACGGTCCGGACACATCGCACGATAAATCGACTCTGCGATTCATCCCCGCAAACGCCGGAACAAAACAAGCGAGGTCAGAAGTTGCAATATGACTCCCGTCAAGTAGACTCACATCAACAGGAAGATCATACAAGTTGTCGGTCAAGTCGCGCCAACCGTCATAGGCCACATGCATGTCGGCAAACTCAAGAAGTGAAGACGGCATCTCAAGACGCAAACCCTCGACGCTAATCCCCGATGTAGAAGCACTGACCACGCCGCTAAATGACTCCACGTCAAACCCCGAACGCTCTTTCAGAGCCAATCGCTTGACATCTATGACATAATTGTCATTTTTAATACGCGGCAGCAATATGTCAGCCTTAAGATCCGTTACAGCAACGTGATTGCGATCAAAACGGCCGGGCACATCAGGTTCGGACTTCACGTCATAGCTGAGTCGGCTGCGCCTCACCACTATATTATTGATACGCAGATCATAATTAACGGGAGGTTTGGTTTTGTCCTTTGGCATAAGCCGGTCAATGACAGGCTGAATGTTAAGCGGCGCCCCGATACTGTCGCGCCATAATTTCACGTCAAGACCGATAACCTCGGCATAAGAAAACACAAGTTTCCGGTCCACAACCAGTTTCCAGAACATAAATCCGGCTCCGAGCCTGTCGGCAGTTACGGCTGTATCGCCGGGAGCGGTGACAATCGATACATCAGTCAGAAGTATCTTATTGAACGGGGTCACATCAACATTACCGATATTAACCTCCGCTCCGAGAAGCGACGTAAGTTCATGCTCACCGATGTCACGTAACTTGGATTGCACGGCATCAATTGACAATAATATATATACGGCAACCGGCAATATTATCGCCGCTGCGAGAAGTGTAACGACCAAAGCCCGTAGTATCTTATATATTTTTGTCACGTCGCAATGCCTAAATTCAATGCAAACTTACACAAAAACGGTGGAATATTTTCTTATTGCGTGGAGTTTTTCCTCAATCGGGAAGCAAAATCTCAAAATTTCTGCCTAAGTTTGCATAACAATTTCCACTACTACGGTAATGAGCATAACAATACTTGGTATAGAATCATCGTGCGATGACACATCGGCCGCCGTAATACGCGACGGCATATTGCTGAGCAATGTCATCGCAAGTCAGAAAGTACACGAAGAATACGGAGGCGTAGTGCCCGAGCTTGCATCGCGTGCACACCAGCAAAACATAGTACCTGTCGTAGACACGGCGCTGAAACGTGCCGGCATCGACAAGCATCAGTTGTCGGCCATAGCGTTTACACGCGGTCCCGGACTTTTGGGCTCGTTGCTCGTGGGCACATCATTTGCCAAAGGACTGTCACTTGGATTAAATGTACCGATCGTAGATGTAAACCACCTTCACGGGCATGTATTGTCGCACTACATAAAACGCACTGAAGAGGACATAGTACCCGAATTTCCCTACATATGTCTGCTTATATCAGGCGGTAACTCACAGATAATTCTGGTAAAAAGCCCGAGCGACATGGAGGTCCTCGGACAGACTATAGACGACGCCGCCGGCGAGGCCTTTGACAAGTGCGCCAAAGTTATGGGGCTACCCTATCCCGGAGGCCCGCATATCGACCGGCTGGCCGCAGAGGGCGATTGCCTGAAGTTCCGCTTCGCCCGTCCGCGCATACCCGGCTTCGATTACAGCTTCAGCGGCCTTAAAACATCGTTTTTATATACCTTGCGCGACAATATAAAGACCGATCCCGACTTCATCGAACACAACAAGGCGGATCTTGCGGCATCGCTTCAGCATACCATAATAGCCATTTTACTTGACAAACTCAGCAAAGCCGTTGAACATACGGGAGTTAAAACCGTTGCTATAGGTGGAGGAGTGTCAGCCAACTCGGGAGTCAGAGCCGCCGTAGCCGACTATTGTATGAAACAGAATCTCAAGGCATTCATCCCCGAACGCTCGTTTACGACCGACAACGCGGCTATGGTTGCCATGGCAGGATATTTCAAGTATCTTGACAATAAATTCTGCGACTACGACGACGCCCCTTATGCAAGAGTTACCGTTTAATTAAAATATTGACACTATCATCATGAATATATCCGTGATTGCCATAGGCGATGAGCTTCTCATCGGGCAGGTCATCGATACCAATTCGGGCGACATAGCTCATCGTCTTAATCCGTTTGGCTGGAACGTGAACGATGTACAGATCGTGGCCGACGATGCCGACCGTATAAAAACCGCTATTGACCGGGCTTTTCAGTCAAGCGACGTGGTCATTACCACAGGTGGTCTCGGACCGACCAAAGACGACATCACAAAGGCAACTCTATGCTCTTACTTCGGTGGCGAACTAAAAGAGAATCCCGACGTGCTTGACAATGTAAAGAAAGTCATTGAGGAGCGAGGGCTTAAACTAAATGATCTTACGGCCCGACAGGCACTTGTGCCGACTTCGGCACGCATAATCCAGAACACCGTAGGCACAGCCCCTATAATGTGGTTTGAGCGTGACGGCAAAGTATTGGTAGCCATGCCCGGAGTACCGTTTGAAACTCGTGAGATGCTTGACACGGCTGTCGTGCCGCAGCTCATTGAGCGCTTCAAGTCAGAGCTTAACTACGAGCATCGCTCCGTTCTTGTCATAGGATACAGCGAGTCACTGCTCGCCATGAAAATTGCGGATTGGGAAAACTCCTTGCCGCCATATCTTCATCTGGCTTACCTGCCCAAACCCGGATTGGTAAGACTGCGCATCGACGGCACGCATCACGACAAGACATTCCTAATCACCGAAATAAACCGCTACCATATAGAGCTATGTCGGCTTCTCGGAGCAAATGTACTGTGTGATCAGGATCTACCGGTGGAGGAGATACTACAGGATGAGCTGAAACTGCACGGCCTCACACTGTCCACGGCCGAGAGCTGCACGGGAGGCAATATATCGCACCTTATAACATCAGTACCGGGAAGCTCCGAAGTATTCAACGGCAGTGTGGTATCGTACAGCAACCAAGCCAAGATGCGCCTGCTAAACGTAGCTTCGGAAACTCTTGAAAAATATGGCGCCGTCAGCACGCAGGTGGTCGAGGAGATGGTCGAGGGTGCTTGTATGGCACTTGACACAGACTGCGCCATAGCCACATCAGGCATAGCCGGCCCCGGTGGCGGCACAGAGGCAAAACCTGTAGGAACAGTATGCATAGGCATAAAAACACCGGCAGGCACATTCAGCTATTCCCATCACTTCCCCGGCAATCGTCAGCGTGTCATAGTAAGAGCCTCAATGACCGCACTTATACTTGCCATCGAAAAAATAAGAGAGCTGCCAATACACCTAAAGTGACTCTACACCGCAAAAAAGTGGACATATAATTTGCATAGATAAAATATTGGTTGTAACTTTGCACTCGCTAACCGCAAGATATGGTTCCTTGGCCGAGTGGTTAGGCACCGGTCTGCAAAACCGTTTACAGCAGTTCGATTCTGCTAGGAACCTCAAAAGAGTCTGTGTCAATTGACACAGACTCTTCGTTTATCCCCCCGCCGCCATACCCCATGCGCCTCAAGTTTTGAGGGGTCAGCGGATTTTCCCGGTTGGCGAATGCCCTTTTCAACCATATTGTGTAGCCAGTCTGAACATGAAGAATCG
>VSOZ01000028.1 GCA_009775095.1 Muribaculum sp. | reverse complement strand
CCATGTGCCCCATGTGCCCCGTTCCCCCATGCCGTCATCCGCCTAATAGGCCCCATCACCTCCTCCCAACCGCTGCCCTTATATGCCGGCTTTCCGCCACCTGCATCATGGTTTCGCTCCTCCTTCCTCCAGCTAAATATTGCCGTTACAAAGTGAAAATATTATAAATAGTTATGTAAATAACGATAAAAGTGCTATCTTTGTGCGTTTTATGCTGTGTAAGCATGATTTAGTATAATCAACCGATAATAATATGAAATTATTTTTCGCGGTAATGGCGCTTATCGCTCTATGCATTTTAATCGTTTTCCTTGTCGGAAAGCTCGTAAGGCATTTGATCAATTTAAGTGCTATTATCTCCAATAGAAACACTACTGACGTGGCTTTACGCAGCCATGGCGTGGTGTACAATGAAACGACAGATAAGTTAGAGGCCGACCAGTCCTTGATCTTACCTTTCTAACCGATACTTCCTATTTATGCAATAGTGCTTTTTGCAATGCTTAAGTTAAGATAATAAAACCGTCCATGGCCACGCGATGCATGGACGGTTTGTTTTATAGGTCCTTTCCATTCACATCAAAACATTATGCTAAATATTGTTGGATAGATCGAATTATAAGAAAAACTTGACAATTGCCACTTTAAAGTTGGGTTTTGGCGGTTTTTATGCTATATTTGCATTCTGATTTTTATCTATAATGGCTACTCCCGATGAAATATCTGCGTTTTTGTCTGCTTTTAAAACTAAAAGTAAGACTTTAGGTATGGTATTTCGCGGTGACAGGTTGAAGAATCTGCAGACACTCGCCGAGCTTGAAATAAATACGTCTGAAAGAGAGCAGGAGATATTATCTCTGGTTGTTGAAGATTATTCATCGGGTCCTGAAAAAGATACTCTTAACAAGGGCGATGATATGTGGATATTCGGTAAGATGGTGAAAGGAAGAGAGATCTACATTAAAATTACTCTCGGAGGGTATAACGGCGCGGCATTTTGCATATCTTTTCATCTTGCCGAACACAAATTGAATTACCCTTACAAATAAAATAGATTGCATATGAAAAGTCCATTTACGGGAGGAGAGGCAACGATGCATACCGAAGTGATTGAAATGACATTTCGGAAAGAGACATTCGATGTCATCGCTCAATACTATATTTGTGAAGATACCGGTGAGAGGTTTACAACCGATAAGCAAGACAATCTTGCTATAAATCAACTATATAATCAGTACCGAGAGCGTCACGGCATACCTTTTGTCGATGATATTAACGATATAATATCGCGCTATGATGTGTCGGCGGCAAAAATGTCGAAGATTCTGGGCTTTGGCGAGAATCAGTATGCAAAGTATATGAAAGGTGAAATTCCGAGTGTCTCAAACGGGAAATTAATATCCTTGATCTCCGATGTCTCGGAGTTTAAGAAGATGGTAGATAAGTCACAGAATGAATTCACCGCCGAAGAGTTAAAGCGCATTGAAAAGAAACTTATTCCCTTGCAAAACAACGATGAATCCCTGTATAAGACATTGTTGTCAGACTGGTTGTTTTCTAAAAATGAAAAGTCGATATATACAGGATATATAAAACCTGACCTTGATAAGGTCAAAAACTGTATACTGTATTTCTTACATAAATTTGATGGCGTTTTTGAGACCAAATTGAATAAACTTCTTTTTTATTCTGATTTTCTCTCTTTCAAAAACTATGGAGTAGGTATATCAGGTCTCTCTTATCGGGCAATAGATTTTGGTCCCGTACCGCAGCAGTATTCTACGATATATGAAAATATTGGCAATATAGATGCTGAGATAGTGCCATTTCCTCATGGTACCGGAAAACGATTGACTCCTGTTGAGAATATTGATATGTCGATTTTTAAAGAGCGTGAAATAGAGATTTTTGAGCAAGTATTCGCCCATTTTAAGAATTACAACGCCGTGGAGATATCGGAGGCGAGTCATAAAGAGGCCGCATGGATTGAGAGCCATGATAAAAAGAGCCTTATACGGTACGATTATGGATTCTGTTTGAAAGCCATGTAAAAAATCGTTATATTGGCTTGTGGTAGGGGCTATTTTTTGTCGAAGAGCGATTGGATGGAGCCGATGGAGGAGAGCACCGAGGAGGCTTCGTAGGGTATGTATACGGTCTTGTTGTCCTTGCCCGTGGTCATTTCGCGCAGGGTGTCGATGTACTTCATGGCGAGCATGTAGGTGGCCGGGTCGGTCTTGGACGTGCTGACGGCTTCGGCCACACGCAGTATTGCCTCGGCTTCGGCCTGCGCGTTGAGTATTATGGCCCGTGCCTCGCCCTCGGCCCGCAGTATCTCGGTCTGTTTCACGGCTTCGGCCTGATTGATCTTGGAGGTTTTCTCGCCCTCGGAGCGGAGTATGAGCGACTGCTTCTCGCCCTCGGCGTTGAGTATCTCGGCGCGACGGTTGCGCTCGGCCTGCATCTGCTTCTCCATAGCCACACGCACGCTTTCCGGAGGTGTTATGTCCTGAAGCTCGACGCGGTTCACTTTGACGCCCCACTTGTTGGTGGCGTCGTCGAGTATCACCTGAAGTTTGGAGTTGATCGTGTCGCGCGACGTCAGGGTCTCGTCGAGTTCAAGTTCGCCTATGACGTTTCGTAGCGATGTCTGCGTCAGCTTCTCTATGGCATTGGGCAGATTGTCGATTTCATACACGGCCTTCTTCGGGTCGGTTATCTGGAAGTAGAGCAGGGCGTTGATTTCGGTGGTGACATTGTCGCGCGTTATCACCTGCTGCGACGGGAAGTCATACACCTGTTCGCGCAGGTCTATGATTTTGGTGGCGGTCGTGCGTACTATGACGCGGCCCCCTATGGCTGTTTCGGCGCGGCGTGTGTATATCGTCTTTGGGCGGTCGATAAAGGGTATGATGAAGTTCAGACCCGGCGACAGCACGCTGTGGAAGCGGCCCAGACGCTCGATGACGCGGGTTTCGGACTGCGGCACGACCTTGACGCCTGCCGAGATGATGACTATGGTCAGTATCACGACCACGATGACGAGAATGATGATTGATGACATTGTGAGTTAAGGATTTTGTTATTTTTTAGTATGTCGTACAAACGCACGACTCTATTGGTTGTCGTTAAGGGCGGCCACGTCAAGTATTATGCTGTCGTAGCCGGTGACGGTGACCTCTGTGCCGCGGGCTATGACTCTGCCGGCTCCCGGAGCGCGCACCTGCCAGTTATCGCCGTCTATGCGGGCGCGGCCGCACTCTCCCGGACGTATCTCATGGGTGACTGTGGCGCGTCGGCCCAGCAGGGCGTCCATGCCCGTGCGCGAGTCGCCGGCTCCCGGAGCGTGGTTGTGCCGACGGCGAAAGAGCGGTATCAGCAGCAGATAGGCTACAAACGAGCACACCACAAGAAGCGCCAGCTGCCACTCCACGGCGAGGCCGCACAAGGCCGCCGTCATTGAAGCCATACACCCCACCGCAAGACACAGACTCCACATAGTCTGCGTAAGTACTTCGACAATGAGCAGCAGCGCCGCCATGCCAAGCCATATTATCCAACCCTCCATAGCAATGATTTTTAATCGTGTTTATGCAAAGATAAACAAAAA
The DNA here is from genome assembly GCA_009775095.1 of Muribaculum sp. Lineage (GTDB taxonomy): Bacteria > Bacteroidota > Bacteroidia > Bacteroidales > Muribaculaceae > Muribaculum. The sequence continues at coordinate 31,612 of VSOZ01000028.1, read as the reverse complement.
TATAACAAAACAGTCTTGATTCATACAAATTGTCAACCGGTCAGGATCGTTTTTTATATGTCACGGCGGCGATAGCACATAAAATCACGGCAAAGCAACTTAAAACAGTATATTGCTGCCAAAGGTCTGAAATTGTGGCTCCTTTGAGATAAACCGAACGCATTATCTCTATGAAGTAACGCGGCGGAACAAAATATGTAAAGTATTGCGCCCATTCAGGCATCGATGCTATGGGAGTGAACAATCCGCCCATAAGCTGGAATATCATTATAAATGCAAATGTCATGAAGATGCTTTGCAGTATCGTGGCCGATTTGTTGGCGATCGTGACCCCCAAGCCCGACATTACGAAGCTGAACAGTATAGCGGCAAGATAGACGCAGGCAATATTGCCTGCGGGGGCAAGACCATATACTAACCGGCCGATAATCATGCCGACAGTGACTACAATCAATCCGACGACCCAGTAGGGTATCAGTTTGGATAATACAAATGTCATTCTGCCTACCGGGGTGACGTTCATGGCCTCGATTGTGCCTGTCTCTTTCTCGCTTACAAGGTTGAGCGTCGGCAGGAAACCGCAGATGATTATTATCAGCACCACCATCAATGCCGGTATCATGTAGTTGCGGAAATCAAGGGTGGGGTTGAAATAATTCATCACGCTTGTGGCAGATACGGGCATATCTTTTCCCTGCCCATTCATCCATTCCGTAAGGGTCAAAGACACCGACTGAGCGGCGTATTGCGCCCCAAGCATACCTTTTGTGGCATTGACGCCGTTGGCATCAATCTCAATCTTCGGCATGCTTCCTAGTATGATCTTCTTTGAATAATCGGCAGGTATGACTACTATTGCGTCGGCATCACCTTTTTCAATAAGATCCAATGCATACTTGTAAGTGAACTCACAGCCGTTGACCGACAGAAATTCCGATGCGTCCATGTCGGCGATTATTCGTCGTGACAGTTCGGAGCGGTCATTGTCGACAACGGCTATACCCACGTTCTTCACATCCATGTTGGCCACAAGCGGGAGTATAAGCATCACCATCAGCGGCATGGCAACAATTATCCGTGGTATAAAAGGATTACGCTTCATCAGCAGTATCTCCTTTTTAAGTAGTATCTTAAGAGTGCGTAGGTTCATAGCGTCTGTCAGTGTTTGGTGTTGAAATTTTTTATCGCCAGTATCATGACTGTCACCGTCATTGCTGTCAAAACAGTTGTTTCAGTCATGATGTATGACACCGGCAGCTGCTGTATCATAAGGGTACGCATCGCCGATATATACCATCTTGCCGGGATTATGCATGAAAACCATTGCAGAGCCACGGGCATATTGTTGATCGGGAATATCATGCCCGAAAGCATCAGTACCGGCAACATGAACAGCACGCCCGACACAAGAAGTGCCGTCACCTGATTGGTCACGAGGGTCGATATAAGCAATCCGAGCGACAGCGCGAGGACGATGTAAAGTATTGTCACCCATATGACATTGAGCACGCTCGCCGAGAACGGCAGTCCTAGAACGGAGTAACTCAACAGCAGTATCAGTGTCAGTATGATGCACGACAGAAAGAAATAAGGTATAAGTTTCCCGAATACTATGGTGCGAGGACGTACCGGCGATACGAGCAGCAAGTCCATAGTGCCGGTTTCTTTCTCGCTGACGATCGACACCGAGGTCATCATTGCGCATATCAGTATGAAAATCATGCCCATTATGCCGGGTACGAAATTGTATGCGCTCTTTAATTGAGGATTATACAGGGTATTTGTTATTATCGGCATATCGGAGTGGCCGTTTAATACATTCTCTATATATGCCGTTGAGAGCCGGGCAGTGTTGGTGTTGGAGGCATCGACTATTATCTGGTGGCGCAGGCGGTCGCCGTCATATCTGAAAACAACGGCGGCATCGGTCTTACCCGTACGCAACATCGGTTCCACTTCGTCAAAATGTATGATGCCCTTGAATGTGAAGTATGGATTCACGCGCAGTTTCTCCAATATCTGCCGTGTGTCATCGGTATGTCGGTCAACCACCGCGACGACCTTCACGTCGTTGACTTCCGTGGATATTGCGAAGCCGAACAACAACAGCAGCACCAGCGGCATTATCAGCACCACTGTCATTGTACGGAAATCGCGCAGCAGATGCAGCGTCTCTTTCTTTATCATTGAAGTTAGTATCGACATGGTTTTATCTCCTTTTAATCTCCTCTTTTTGCGCCTTTCGCCACTATGCGGAATACCTCGTCCATAGTTGCCGCCCCATACTCCTCTTTCAGCTTCTGCGGACTGTCGAGAGCCTTTATGCGTCCGTCAACCATTATGGATATGCGGTTGCAATATTCGGCCTCGTCAAGATAGTGTGTGGTGACAAATACAGTCATCCCCTCCGATGACGCGCGGTATATCATCTCCCAGAACTTTCGTCGGGTCAGCGGGTCAACCCCTCCGGTAGGCTCGTCGAGAAACACTACATCGGGTGAGTGCATGGTGGCTGCTGAAAACGCTAATTTCTGTTTCCAGCCGACAGGTATGTCCTTTACGAGAGTTCCGCTCATATTCTCCATTTCAAGCATGCGGAACACTTCTGCGCTCTTCTCTTTTATAGCCCGGTCGGTCATGCCGTATATCGTGGCAAATAAAGTAAGGTTCTCTGACACGGTAAGCTCCTCATACAGTGAAAACTTCTGGCTCATATAACCGATGTGGCGTTTTATTTCTTCTGCCTGACGGGTTATGTCGTAACCGGCCACTGTGCCGCTGCCGGAAGTCGGATAGCTAAGTCCGCACAGCATCCTCATGGCCGTGGTCTTGCCGGCTCCGTTGGCTCCGAGAAAACCGAATATCTCACCTCTGTCGACTTCGAAACTTATGTCATCGACAGCGGTAAAACCGCCGAACCGTTTTGTAAGACCTCTGACCGATATGGCTATGTCATTCTTCATTGTCAACCAGTTTTATGAACAAATCCTCTATATCGCCCTTTGCCGGATATATGTTTACATCCGACAGGCCCATATCCTTCAGTCTGTGTACTGCATCGTCAGGATTGAAGCCGCTTTCGGTAACAATATGTATGGTTGCTCCAAATGTATAGCAATTCTTTACATCGGGGAGTGACCGCAACGCCCCTAATAGGGGATACATCTCCTTTGCCGATGCATTGTAGAGGTTTTCGCCTAAACCTTTTATCAGATTGGCAGGTGTGTCTACATCAAGAATGCGCCCCTTGTCAATAAGGGCTATGCGCTCGCACCGTTGTGCCTCGTCCATGTAGGAGGTTGACACCAATATGGTTATTCCTTTTTCTTTCAACGCCGCAAGCATATTCCAGAACTCGCTTCTCGACACGGCGTCAACTCCGGTAGTCGGTTCGTCAAGCAACAGTACTTTCGGACGATGTATCAAGGCGCATCCGAGAGCCAGTTTCTGCTTCATGCCTCCCGACAAGGCCCCTGCCCGGCGATTGGGAAACTTTGACAGCTGATCGAAAATCGGTGAGATGAGGTCGTAATTGTCCTCGACACGCACGCCAAACAGCGACGCAAAGAAACGCAGATTCTCATTTACCGTAAGGTCAGGATACAATGAGAACCGCTCGGGCATATATCCGATTTCGGCACGTATGCGTATGTAATCCTTTTCTGTATCCAGTCCGGCTACGGTAGCTGTGCCTGAATCGGCCGGCAGCAGAGTGGTCAGTATCCGGTACAATGTGGTCTTACCCGCACCATCGGGACCGATAAGCCCGAACAGCATTCCTTCAGGCACTGAAAATGTCATGTCATCAAGAGCCGTCAGGTCACTGTATTTTTTCGTTATTCCTTGTATGTCGATAGCATTGCTCATAAGCGCACCTCACCATATTGACCGAGCTTTAATCGTCCGTCGTTCTTCACCGCAATTTTCACGGCATATACGAGGTTGGCACGGGTGTCGTTGGTCTGGATTGACTTTGGCGTGAATTCGCTTTCCTGTGCAATCCATGTTACAATACCCGGATATTCATACTGTTCATCGCCGCCGAAATCGGCTGTAACCGTTACTTTTTGTCCGATTTTGAGGCCGGCGAGCTGCGAGGCAGTGAAATAGCTCCGGAGATATATGTTGTTTAGATCAGCCACTTTTAACAGCGGCCTGCCTGTAGTGGCAAATTCACCCTGTTCAGCGTATTTCAGCAAAACGGTGCCTGTTATCGGTGACATAATGCGGCTTTTGTCAATTTGCTCCTCGATCTGCTCTTTTTGATATTGCAGGGCGAGTGCGTTCTCCGAAATGGAACCGCGGTTTTTTCCGAGGGTGGATAGCAAGGCATTGAGTTGTCCGCGCAATACTTTCAACTGCGCTTCGGCATCGTCGCTCTGCTTTTGAGTCGCGGCTCCGTCGGCAAGGAGCCGAGAGATGCGGGCGCATTCGTTCTGCTGGTGTGCAATCTGTGTGCGCAATACCGCTGCCTGTGCCGCAATGTCAGGCGATGACTGCTCGGTTGATGACTGTTGGCTTTGGAGCTGTTTGTATTGAAGTACGAGCAAGGCGGTGTCGATTGTGGCCACGTGCTGCCCGAGGTTCACGCTATCGCCTTCCGCTATGTCAAGAGCAAGTATCTTGCCGTTTGTTTCTGAAGATATGGTTACGGTTGTGGCCTCGAATATGCCGGTTGCGTCATATTTATGTTGGTGCCGGCACGATGACAGTAATACGATTATGGCCGCGATAAGAATTGTTTTTTTTCATCGGTTGAGGGTGTATTTTAATTGATAGATGCTTTGTATAAGTTGTATTTCATGGTAGGACGCTGAAAGACGAGCCTGATTTTCGTCGGTTATTTTAGATAAAAGGGCGTTAGCGTCAATAACACCGTTTTGCAACTGCGACTCGGCTGCACGGCGTACACCGGCCCGTAGCTCGACAATACGCTCGTCATCTTTCATTATACTTTTAATCTCGTTGATGCGGTCGGTCTGCGATTGTGTTTGCAGTGAGGTGTTGAAGAGAAATATGTCGCGGTCGGCAGCTATGCCCTCCGATGCAGTCCTTAATTGACGTTCCCGGTTCTTTTTTGTATATAGCGGGCCTATATTCCATGACACTTTTACTCCTGCCAATACATTGAACGACAAATCGCGGTTCATCATGCTCTTGAAATTGTTGAATCCGGGATATCCGTAATATGCCTGTGCGAATAGCCCTATTTTAGGCATAAGTGCCGCCTTTATTGAGCTGTAGCGGGCGTCGTTGGCTTGTGCCCTAACGTCGAAAAGGTACATTTCCGGCCTGTTGACGGTCATATTGTCAGGCATATTGGCAGTCGGTTTTATCAATTGCTTACCGGCAATCTCCATGCCGGTGAATATTTCAAGCATGCGGCGGTAGCTCTGCGAATTGCTGTGTGCCTGTATAAGCTGCTGTGAAATGGCAAGATATTGGGCTTCAACCATGTTTACGTCGCTTTGCATCGCGGTGCCGTTGGCCTTCATTGCTTTCATCCGGTCAAGATTGTTCTTTAACAATGCCTGTGTGGTTTGGGTCTGTTTTATCTGTTCGTCTATCAGTAGCGCACCGAAAAACAGATTTTCCACTCGTTCGCGTATTGCATAAAGCTGCACGTCAAGTTGAGCCTGACGCTCGGCATTGTCCGCTCTGACAATGTCGCGCTGTGATTTTGATACTCCTCCGTCCCATATAGTCTGACTAAGCTCGGCTCCGACCTTGTATTGCAGTTTCTCAAGTCCCGATATTTCCGTTCCGGTCTGGCTCACCATGTCGGAAAGCGCATCGGGAAACGACGGCACGGTGTTCTGCACCGTTCCTTACCCGTAGACGCCAATCTGCGGAAGCCAGCCTTTGTTAATGTCCGAGAGGTCGATTTGACGCGTCCGGGCAAGAAGTTCATACTTTTTAATGAGGGGATAGTTTTCCTGCGCTCTCTCCACACATTGTTCCAATGTGATCTGTGCGTGTAGCGCGGTAACGGCAAAGAGCACTAATCCACCGAGAAGAAAACGCTTGATCATTTTATATCAGATTTAGTTTTGTCAGTATGGTATTGACATTTTCCTGCTTGCGTTTTTCGAGAAATTCGTTGAAATCCGTGAATAAGCCTTCAGAGACAACTGTCAGCATGGGAGCAGCGACAAACGGAAACACATTGAGCGATATTATATCGGCAAGAAGCATCATTGCATTTGTTTTTATGCCGGGCAGGCGGTCAAGCTCGGTTTGGAGGCTTGCCAGAACCAGACTTGCCTTTTCGAGCAATTTTTCGCGAATTGGAATTATGCGTTCAGGGTGTACAGCAAGTTCGTTTATTATGAAACGCGGCAGAGTAGGGTTGGCTACGAGAAAGTTGAAATGACTTTCTATACCGTCGCGTATACGTTCTTTCAAAGGCAGTTCGGGATTCCCTACAGCGCCTAAAAGTATTTCACCGAGCTTGTCTATCTTGTCGGAGACAATCTTCTCGAAAAGTTTGTCTTTAGTGCGGAAATAATAGTGAAGCATGGCGTGGGTTACCCCTGCGGCCTCAGCTATTTCCGTGGTCTTTGCACCTGCATATCCTTTATCAAAAAACTCTTTTTCAGCAGCTTGGAGAATAAGAGCCTCCGTATCGCGTGGCTGTTTATGTTCGTCGCTCATTTTAATATAATTGTTTAATAAATATGATTAACAAAAATGTTAATGCAAATGTATGAAGAAAAAACGAGCATTACAAACAAATGTATTATAAACAAGATGGAGTAGAGTCAACAAGCAAGTGCAAAATTATCTAATCGCATTGAAGAACTCAACTTTTGGTGAAGAGAAATTCAATTTTTCTCTTGTACGCAGTCCAAATCAGCCTGTTCAACCGTTCTGAAGTTGGTTCCTTTAGGAAAATATTGGCGCAATAGTTTGTTAGCGTTTTCCACTGCTCCCTTTTGCCCCAAACAAAATGGATCTGCAAAATACACTACGGTATCAATCCTGCGGGCAAGCCACTTGTGGACATAGACTCGCTTATCAGTAGTTATGGTCAGCACATGCCGTTAATATGAGAGCAGCAGCCTCTTTGCCGCCTCCGCTATTGTTTGCGGCTTTTTGGAGGGAATCTTAGTTTGTAGCAGCATGTTTGTGGAGCGTTAGGTCATTGTAAGGATTGCGCTTTTCTGTCCTGTTCCTATGACAAGGTCCATCTCCCAGTCGCCGAAGCGACTGCCGTCAGCCTCCGCAGGGCGCTGATGTATGGATACGCGGTCGGGGATGAGCGTCCGTCCCGCCTCCCTGCGTTTGCGACTTCTGTGACGGCGGTATTTCATCCTGTGTCGGCAATGTTTCCTCAATTCGCCTGTCTCGTTTTAGGAAAAACCCGTAACAAACGTTCGGTCCCCATGCTTTTACATCTAAAGACTGGATAGCTCGTTGGGGGGCACGACTGACCCCGTGTTTGCGGCGGGAGCGACGAACTTGGGAGGGCCGCCCCCGCCGAATGGTCCCTAAATATTACCGAAGTTTTTGCACTTCGATTTTGAATCTACATGATTTAAGCAAATTCAAACAACGTTTAACGCTTTAAAATTACATTGAGTAGCTTTTCCACTCGGAATAATATTTTTTTCCATTATATATTACTACAGCACGCATTCTCATTTCTGGCTTTGGTGGAGTATAATCCCAATACCAATCAATATATTCTTTGGTTGAAAAATTACCGGGAGATGTAATATTTGCTCCATAATTCCCCCATATATCAGTTTCAAAATATACGGAAACTTCTTTATCTGTCGGATTATATGATGCTTTCGCTTCTAAGATGGATTCGAAATGCATCATGCCATTTCCGATGTGGTTGTGGCGCTGTCTCGAAACCTTAAGATAATTCATATATACATTAAATGACGGTTCGGGTTCCGGTTTTGTATTGAATTCTACAGGATCCGTAGCGATGAAAAGATTATTCTGATAATATGTACTCCATCTGAGATAAACTTTTGCATAATAAGTAGTTTCGCTACAGAGTCCGGTAAGTGTTCCTTTTTGTTCACAACCTTCACTTGTATTCCATCCGTTTGGTGCATAAATATGTTTAGCATTTTCTAAAGTGAAGTCCGGTGTATTGTCTATGGCAATTATGTATCCGCTATATTTATAATACCCCGGTTTGTCCAAAATAAAATTGATGGTAGCAGAGTTGTGTGTTGCATCAATAGAATTAATATGAGCTTTTGGCTCGACATATTGGCGAGTAGTTATTTCGTGCTCGTCTGAATAATAATATGAGCCTGCTTCAGTCTCGACTCGTATTTTGAGATAGTATGTTTCTCCGGGGGTGAGATGCGCGTGACGAAAACGTGGGGTACTTTCATTACTCCATAAGTTATAGGCTGAGTATTGGGCATCATCTGTTATATGTTCAGTCGATATTGTTGAGGAAAGCCCCCCAGAATATTTTATTTTAGGGTATCCGGGGTCATCCACTATTAAATCTGCATCTATGTATTCTGCTCCATAATCTATATCTATATGAAAAGTTGGCGGCATTTCATTATGTAACTTTATCATTATATTTTTATATCCGAAAATAAAATTTCTCCATGAAAGATAATTTGTGGGAAGTTGTTTATCATCAATGTAAAGATTAAAATTAATTATATCAGGATCAAAATTACTAATTTCGAGATATTGTGAACCGTTATCTAAATTTTCTATTGTAAAATTCGTTTTGCTAATGTCTAAATCTGAAATATGGAGATATGATATGCCTAAGTGTCTTAGTGAAATACAATTATTTATATCAATATGACTGCATTCTCCATCACATAACTCTGCCCACTCCAACTTTGCCAAAGATGACAAGTCCAAAGAATCATTTCCGATTTGATATAATTGAAGAACTTTAATCTTATTAGAGATATCAATATTTTTAATATTCAATAAACTTCCTGCGCCTGAAATATTTATACATTCAATATTGGGAATAATACTAAAATCTATATTTACAATGGAATCTCCGGCAATGTAAAGAAATCCATCATTTCTTAGAGGATTGCCTAATATGCGCAAATTTTTAAAAAGAGAAAATATTGAAAAGTCTTTTACTGTAAGCATTCCGAAACCTTCACTGCTGTTTTGTAGATTTCCAAGATCTGTAATGTCTTTAATTTGTTTGAATGAAATTTCCCCATTTGAGCCATATCCTTTGAGATTTAGATAATTAACAAAATCAGAACCTAAAATAGATGAAAGCTCATCGGAATCTTGAAGTACTTCCTGTGTTACAGTTATTGTTGTTTTATTTTGATTATAGAACAAATCAATGTAAGCTTTACGCTTTGCATTTTCTGTATATGATATTGATTTGATGATAATAGCAGCTTCTTCATAATTTATATAGACATTGAGCCATTCATTAGCGGTTTCTTCATATCTAATATCATATTCCAAGCTATTTGTAGGCAATACTCCTATCTCGTTAATAAAACAAGAAATCGAATGTGCTGATAAATCAGTTGAAGAAAGTTCTAATAGAGTTTTCTCAACTGAAAATATATCGTTATCGTTAATTGGATCTGTATTTTTATCAGTGCATGAATATAATATGCATAATTCAAAAATTAGAATAATGGATGCGCAAAATTTAAATAAATTTTTGACTAAAAATTCAACTGGTCTTACTCTAAATCCATGTAAAAAATTTTCTAACAAAATAAAATGTGTCATGGTTTATAAAAATGCCGCCGTCATCCTCTCGTTGGCTATTATGTAAAAATAAAGCGTAGGAATCTGTATCTGTTGCCATTCTACATTCTGAGGCTTCTCGCATTGCCCTTTGGAGTTGAATGGCAACGCAGAAGCCCACGCTTGTATATGTAAAATCAATACATCCAGTCTGATATATCAAGATACCTTACCGAATATAATTATTACATATCTATGGGCATCTATCGTTGCTAATGCTTGACTCCAAATGAAATTTTGCGAGAATTTCAGAATATCAAGAATTTACGCGGATAAACGCTTTTATTATAATATGCATCCTTCACTATAAAATATTAAGTCTATAGTTTGACTAAAATAGTTTAATTGAAAGATACGCCTATAAAGCTACAAATTATTTTTTATGCAAGCAATAATTATATGAAAAATGATGATTTTATCTTAGAGATGTGTGCTTTTTTGTATAAACAACAAGCGTGTCAAGCGGCATTTAGCTGATGTTATGGTCATCCGCGACAAAATAATACAATGGAGTCCGTTTGTTCCCACATGGTTCTGCTATTTATGCCCGTTTTGTAAAATGAATGTAATGTGTGGTTATTAAAAGTTGTATAAGTGTATTTTTGTAAGTCTATTCCCTCCCATAAAATAGCTTTTTGGGTTTTTTAGCGTAATTACCGTGCGGTTTACAATAAAAATCATTACCTTAGCGATGACGATAACAGACTTATCGCTTTACGTTTGACCAAAACCAACATTAATTGACCGATATGAATAATCAGCATCGCTATTGTGTGATTATGTGCGGAGGTATAGGAAGCCGTTTCTGGCCTTACAGCCGTACGGAGTGTCCCAAACAGTTTATCGACTTTTTCGGCACCGGACGCTCGCTGCTGCAGATGAGCTACGACCGTATACTGCCTGTTGTGCCGAAAGAAAATATAATAGTGGTAACCAACGACATGTATGCCCCTCTCGTCAAGGAGCAGCTCCCCGAGCTGACCGATTCGCAGATACTTCTGGAGCCGGCGCGCCGCAATACCGCGCCCTGTATAGCTTGGGCCGCATGCCACATTCATGCCTTGGACCCCAAGGCGTCCATGATAGTGACTCCGAGCGACCATCTCATCACTCGCGAGCTGGAATTTGTAAAGTCGATTGAGGCCGGCTTTGACTTCGTGGAAAACCATGACGCCCTTCTGACTCTCGGCATAAAGCCCACGCGCCCCGAGACAGGCTACGGCTACATACAGATAGGTCAGCCTTTCGAGGGCGACATACTGAAAGTGAAGACATTTACCGAAAAACCCGATATAGAGCTTGCGAAAGTGTTTGTCGACAGCGGTGAGTTTTTCTGGAACTCCGGCATATTTATCTGGAGCGCAGAGGCCATTCTGAAGGCCCTGCACTCTTACGCTCCCGACCTTATGTCGACGTTTGACAAGGGCGCGGACGACTTCGGTACTCCGTCGGAGACCGACTTTATCAGGCGCGAGTTTCCCGGATGTGTCAACATATCCATCGACTACGCCGTCATGGAGCAGGCATCAAACGTCTATGTCGAATGTGTCGATTTCGGGTGGAACGACCTCGGTACATGGAGCGCTCTGTATGACAACTCGCCCAAAAACCGCGAGGCCAACGTAACCCAGAACTGCCGTGTGCTCGCCTACAACTCTACGGGCAACATCTTTGCCGTGCGCGGCGACAAGCTCGTGGTGGTCAACGGGCTGAAAGACTATATCGTGGCCGATGCCGGCGACGTGCTTCTCGTATGTCCGAAAGCCGACGAGCAGACCATCAAGCAGTATGTCAACGACGTGAAACTCGCTTACGGCGACAAATTTCTCTGATTCCGCCCTTTTGTATGCCTGAAGTGATCAACATGCCTCACTCGGCCAATCCCCGGGTGCCCGCTCCGCAGTTTCCGTTTCGCCACATGGTGCCCCTGCAGATGAGGTTCAATGACTTCGACATGCTCGGACATCTTAACAATGCCGTGTACATACAATTTTTCGACCTCGGCAAGAGCTCCTATTTTCAGGATGTGTTGCCGCAGGCCGTCGATTGGAAGCATATCAACATCGTAGTGGTCAACATCAATTGCGATTACTACGCACCTACTTATATAAATGAACAGGCGGCGGTGCTGACCACCGTGACACGCATGGGCGAAAAGAGCTTCTCGCTTGAGCAGCGTATAGTCAATACGACTACGGGCGAGGTCAAGTGCGTGGCCCGTACTGTCATGGCCGGCATTGACCTTACTACCGGAAAGTCGGCCCCTATAGCCGAAGAGTGGATCGAGGCCCTGCAACGTTATGAACGGCGCGACTTATGAGCACCATCTATGTCAGCGATCTTGACGGCACTCTCCTTGATGCCGACAGCCGGTTGTCGGCCGAGAGCGCCGCTATAATCAGCGACCTTACGGCCCGTGGCGCGCTCATCACGGTAGCTACCGCGCGCACACCCGCCACTGTGGAGCCCCTGCTTGCCGACGCTCCCACGGCCCTGCCGGCGATAGTCATGACAGGTGCCGCGTTGTGGGACCGCCGCGCCCGCCGTTATATCGACACAAAGCTGCTGCCTGTCGATGTGGCGGCAACCGTGCGTGCTATATGCCGACGCCACGGTATACATCCGTTTGTCTACACACTTGACGGTGGCGACATGCTTGTATATCACAACGGCCCTCTGTCGGCTGACGACCGGCGGTTTATCAGGCAGCGCGACCGCCTTGCCCTGAAGCGTTTCATACTTGACGATGAGGCCGGATTGAGCCTTGACTTGCCCGCCACGGTGCTCATATTCGCCATGGGGCCGGTGGACCGCATTTTCTCGCTTGCCGACGAGTTGCGCGCCGGTGTCGACTGCTCAGTAAGCGCGTATATAGACATATTCGGCGACGATGTAGGTATTCTGGAGGTGTTTGCCGCCGGAGTGAGCAAGGCCGATGCCGTGAGCCGTGTGGCCCGGCGGAGCGGTGCCGACAGGGTGGTTGTGTTCGGCGACAATCTGAATGACCTGCCCATGATGGCTGTGGCCGATGTAGCCGTGGCGGTAGGCAATGCGCTGCCCCAGGTCAAGGAGGCGGCCGATATTGTCATAGGACCCAATATCGACAACTCTGTGGCCCGGTTCATAAAGCAGGATTACGATGGCTGACATATACGACACCCGGCGTTACGGCACTATTGCCTTTATCGTAATAGCACTGTGTGTGGTGGCCGTGTTTCTTTATGTATCGGACCGCATAATCTCCGATCTTGCCCGGCAGGAACACGAGCGTATGGAGATATGGGCCGATGCCACCAAGACCGTTATCGGCTATGACGCGGCCGTGGCCGAAGGTGACTCCGTGGCTCCTCCCGACATGGAGCTTGTGCTCCGTATAATCGAGGGCAACCGTACGATACCCGTGCTCCTCGCCGACGACAATGACGTGATAATACTTCACCGCAATTTTGACCTGCCCGAACCTGTCGACTCTCTGCATCCGCTTTACATTTCGCAGGCCAACTCCGACTTCCTCCACAAGCGCCTTGAAGCGCTCAAAGGCTCGTCAAACGTGATACACATCATCATATCGCCCGGAGTCAGACAGCATCTGTACTATGAGGACAGCCGCCTGCTGCGGCTGTTGAGCTACTATCCTTATGTGCAGATACTTGTCATGCTTATATTCGTGGCCACGGTGTACTACGCCGTCACCTCCACCAAAAAAGCCGAGCAGAACAAAGTGTGGATAGGACTGTCAAAGGAGACGGCCCACCAACTCGGCACACCCATATCGTCGCTTATGGCATGGATGGAGCTGCTACCCTCGCTCGGCGTCGATCCCGATACGGTAGGGGAGATGGACAAGGATGTCAGGCGGCTCTCCATGATAGCCTCGCGCTTCGGCAAGATAGGGTCGCGGCCGAGCATGGAGCCGGTAGACCTCAACGAGGTTGTCAGGCGGTCGGTCAACTACATGTCTACCCGTATATCGGGCCGGGTAGCCCTTACGCTGCAGCCAAGTGCCTCGCCGCTTCAGGTCGAGCTGTCGCCATCGCTCTTCGAGTGGGTTATGGAAAATCTTATAAAAAACGCGGTCGACGCCATCGACGGCGACGGCTCCATAACCGTGACTCTCGGTCGCGACCGCGGCAACGCATTCATCGACGTGGCCGACACCGGCAAGGGCATACCCCGCAATCGCTTCAAAACCGTGTTCAACCCCGGCTATACCACCAAAAAACGCGGCTGGGGCCTTGGCCTTGCGCTCGCCCGCCGCATCGTCGAGCAATACCACCGCGGCCGCATCGTCATCCTCTCCTCCGACCTCCGCCGCGGCACCGTCTTCCGCATCACCCTCCCGCTGAAAGAAAACCATGAATGTAATTAAACAGGTATAATTACGTTAGGTTATATAGTGGATATAAACGCATTTGGCCGATGTTGACGAAAAATAAGCTTATGATATTGGATGCCCAGCACCCGCTGGGGACATTGACCGATCTCCTCAAATGGTGTGAATATCTGAGCGGTGACTACGATATCACTTTACTGTGTTTTAAGGGCCATGAGCCTGTGGAAATCAAAGGAGTCAAGATCGTAGCCTTACGATATTTCATGTCAAAAACTATCAGAAACGTACTTTTTGCGTTTAATGCCGTATGGCGTCTGCTGACTTTCCGCGGTGCGGTATTCGTTGTATATTTCAGACATTGCGGCGTGTTCAGACGCTTGTTTGGCAACTTGCCTTTTCATATGGACATAAGAAGCCTTAGCGTTGACCGTGATGAACGGGTGCGCAAGCGTGAAAATGAATTTATGAAACGGGAGTGTGTGCGGTTTGATTCTGTTTCGAGTCTATCGCCGGGAGTCATACGGCAGCTTGGACGCGGCGATATTAAACTGCTGCCTATCGGTGCCGATAAAATCTCGGAAAAAACAAAAATCTATGATAAGAATCTGCGGTTGTTGTATGTAGGCACATTTCTGGGCCGGCATTTGGAGCAGGTTCTGGAGGGTATAGCTATCTTTATGAAGCGTAATCAGGATGCCGTGATTACTTTCGATATTGTCGGTAGTGGAGAACCAAGCGATGAGGCCATTATAAACAAGTATATAGAGGATTTAGGTCTGCAGGACTTTGTGGTGATGCATGGACCGGTGAGTCATACTGCCCTTGCCAAATATTTTGATGACGCCAATATCGGTATTTCATATATTCCGATCACAGACTATTATAATTATCAGCCGCCTACAAAGACATATGAATATATAAGATCGGGATTGTACACTATAGCTACCGCAACGTATGAAAACCGCCAATTGATAAAATCCGGTATAGGTACTCTGATTAAGGATACCCCCGAAGGTCTGGCCTCGGGCCTTGAATGTTATATGAAAGAGCACGACAGCCTGTCATATGACAATATTTCAAGCAGTCTTGACGGTAGTTCATGGCCGATAGTGATTGACCGATATATGCGCCCTATATTATCGGACCTTAATCGTTGATATGCAATGCTATGGTGACGGGTATATGTTCTATTACGGGGCTGAGGAAGTGCCGCATATAGCTGCGGCTATGCCTGCTGCCGGCCATTGATATAAGCAGCTGCGAATTGTCGGCAAGGCTGAAATCAAGCAAGGATACAAGATTGATACGGCTCGGCAACTTGATTATGGCGTAAGAGTCGTTTTCTGTCAGTTGCTTTATATTTTTTTCAAATGTGTCGGTATACAGTTCATTGAAGTTATCCAATGGGTATATTTCGGCATGTCGGCCTATATTACGTAGCGATTGAAGCAGTAATTCCGTCATGTCACCACCGTCTAAGTCAAGATATAAGATTATGTTACGTGATGAATTTTTGCGCAGAAGGCTCCGTAGATTGTCTATTTTTGAAGGTTGTGTAATGCTGACGGTATTTTCTTCAAGGTTATAGAAGTTGAGGTCGCACGGGCGCTTGATGTGTCCGCGACACATGATGTAGAGCACCCATACTGTAGGCAGCAACAATGCCAGCAAAATCGCCGCTCCGTATATGATGATTTTATGTGTATCGGTGCCTTCGCAGTATGCATCTTGAAACACGAAGCCGAGAGTGGCCGACGAGTAGCGGTTGAGCACGGCATTTTCACGCCGTTCGAGAAGAAATGTATACAGTTCGTTTTTCAGTTTCCGGTCGCGTAGCAGTGTTATGTACTCCCGTTCATGTGCGGGAAGTTGTTTTATTCTGCCGGCTACCGCCCCGTTTGTGTTTTTATGTGATGTTATTACGAGGTCAGAGGCTTTTATCTGCTCGGCCATGGCTGCTTTTATATCTTCACGAAGCGAGGTCAGCTGAGTGTCAAGCGATTTAAGCGCGCGGTTCTCGCCTTTGGCAGAGCGGGTAAGCTCGCGACGCTTCAATATGTTTTCGTTATATCGTTCGATCATTGTGCCGGCGCCGTTTTCTATGCTCAATCCCGATACGACAGGCAGCGGTGTATTGTCGGCCGAGCCGCTGTCGAGCAGGTCAAGCACACTTTTGTAGTAATTGCGGGCCGTGGTAAGTTCGGCTATTTCCTGTCGTGATGAAAATTCATTCTCGACAAGCAACGACGCTTCGTCCTCAACGGCTATGAGGTCGTGGGACTGCTTGAAGTGTTCAATCTCTTTTTCTGCCGTGGTGAGTTCGTTGAACAGTGACGATATGCGCTCGTCGTAAAACTTGATTTCCAAGTCGGCGTTATCCCACTTGCGGCGCAGGCGTTTGTCGTTGTACTCGGCCATTATACTGTTGAGTATATTTATTCCGAGACTTTTGTTTGGGTAGACCAGTTTCAGCCCGAGCGCATCAGATACACGCCCGGCGAGTTCAATGTCAACCGTTTCGTCGAGATCGAGGGCGCAGTTTTCGTATCCAGATATGGCTACATCAATTGTTTTACCGTTGAAGCCGGTTTTGCCGGTTGAGGCGATGCGGAATGCTCCTTCGGGTGTTTCCAATGTGTAGGGGAGCGACACCTCCTTAACCTCTGCTATGTTTGTTTTAAAAAAGCGTCCTTTGCTTAACGACAGGTCGGCTTTGCCGTCATGTAGCTTTACTTTCAGGTTAAAGTTGTATGACAGGGTGTCAAACAGTTCTTGCGGCGCGCTTACCGATACGGGCGCCTCGTCGGGAGCGAGCATAAGTTTTTTCAAGCCTTTGCGGTAAGTGTACGAGCGGTTTAAACCGAGTAGTTTAACCACCTTCAATTTTATGTCGTATGATGACAGGAGCAGTTTTTCATTTTCTACCGATGAGGCTCCGAAAGAGCCGATGGAAAAGACTCTCATCAGTGAAGTCATGCCCGTGGACGCTTGTGGAACGTCGTTGGCCGGTTCCTCGATGAGCATGGCCGAGTGTATATTATATTGAGGCATGCGGGTAGCGCAGTAGACGGCGGCCACGGCCATTATAATGATGAATGACGCGGCGTAAACAAGTCTGTTGTCTTTGACCGTGCTGAAAAAACGCCTTAGGTCCAGTTCGTTATTCTTAATCTTGTCCATGAAAAACTGTTGTTTTGTGCCCTTTGCGGGTCTGACTCCCATATGCGTTGAGCTTCGCCGCACAATATGCCGAGCAGAAGCATGCATTGCATGCCGGTTGTCTGCACAAATGTTGTGGCGGCGGTGCTTTCAATGAGTATGAACGCTATGAGGCTTACGCCTATGGCGTAGCAGTACCGGTAGGTATTGCCGTCTATGCAAAGGTAATATTTTATTTTAGAATAAATATATACCCAAAATGCTATGAACAGAATGACTCCGACTACGCCGAACTGTGCGAGACTCGGATAAAAGGTGTCGCAGATGAAGTCGGGCATATGTTCCGACAATCCGTATACGGTGTTTATGCCGTATTCATGGTATACTTCCGAGTAGTGCTCACCCGACATGAACGAGCCGAATGACGCAAGTCCCGTGCCGAATGGCAAATGGTCGAGCAGTATTTTGCTGCCGGTAATATAAAGAACGGGCCTTGCATACGAGTCGATTATGCTTAGATCATAGATGCCTGTGCCTCCTGTTAAAAAGTAGTAGTCAAGTTTATGCCATGCCACGATTATAACGCATATGGCGGTCGCGGTACCGGCTAATATATATTTTACAGGTATCTTCCGGTGCATGCCGGGACGGAATATTAACAGAAAGAAGACCGCTACAATATATATGCCGTAGTATTTGGCCCGCGTGCAGCCGAGTCCGGCTGTAAGCATGATTATGGCAGCAATCAGGTCTTGACGCGATACACGGCCCTTGTCGTTGATACTGCAATACAGGTATATCATAGCCGATATGAAAAGCCCGATGCCTGTGTAGGCTATATGCAATACCGTAGCGTGTATGGCTTCATAGCCGGCGATAAGTATTATGACAAGAAATAATGACGCTATTACGGTCAATATCTTGAAAATTATCTTGTCGGTTTTGGTGAGACGGGGCCTTACCGCATACATTACGGCAAAAGGTATAAACGGCTTCATCTGTATTATCCAGTCGCTGACAACGGCTATAGGAGTATTGTATTTGAGAAATAGCAGCGAGTAGATCAGATAGAATGTCAGTATGCCCGATATAATCCACAGCAGTCTGTAATATCGCCAGTTGCTGTTGACTATGCAGTCGACGACCGCGACAGCCAAGAACGAAAAGGATATGAGTTCGTCAACGAATTTGAGGTGCTTTATGCCCGGAAGCATGAAAACGAAGCCAAGCATAAAGAGCCATATACATATTCGATCGATACGTAACACGCCGGTATTGTATTACTTGATGAAGAGGGCGATGCAGAGTGAGGCGACGACGGATACGGCGCTGACGACGGCGCTGACTACCGAGAGCTTGTAGGAATTGTTCTGGTTGTACTTGGAGTTGTCGTGACGTATCTTGTTGGGTTCTACGTAGATGACGTCGTTCTGCTGCAGGTAGAAGTAGGGCGACGACAGGGTGGCGGCATCGTTGAGGTTGAGGTGATGAAAGTGTTTTTGTCCGTTTTCCTCGCGGATGAGCAGTATGTTTTCGCGTTCGCCGTATGGGGTTAGATCGCCGGCGGCTGCGAGAGCGTCAAGCAGTGAGTAGCGCTCTGTGTTGACCTCGATTGTGCCCGGACGGGCCACTTCTCCGAGTACGTTGACTTTGAAGTTGACGAGCTGTACTTTTACATAGGGGTCTTCAACTGTCTCGCTTACCTTTTTAGTGATTATCGAGGCTATCTGTGTCGTGGTGAGACCGCCCACGTGCAATGTGCCGAGTCCCGGGAAGTTGATATCGCCGGCTTTGTCGACAAGATATGTTATCTGTGACTGCTGTGAAGGGGTGCCTACGGTGCCGCGTACGGCAGGATTGACCGTGGGCAGGTTGAACTCGGCCGTGGCTTCGGGCACGAGTGAACTTACAACTATGAAGAGCTCGTCGTCGGGTATGACCTTTATATCGTAATCAGTTGACGAGAGCGTACCCGACTGCCGGCCTTTCAAGTCCTCGAAGTAGGTGAGCGATGAACGCGAGGAGGAGCATGACACCATGAGCGTCATTATAAAAAGAAAGAGCGATATATTGGTGAAACGCGACATAGCACTATGTGATTTTATTTATTAACGTCAGCCGTAGCGTGGTTATTGTATTCAGCTATTAAGGTCAAGCCATTGATTGTGACTGCCACGCATACTGGGCGTCGTGTATCTTGCGGCTGCGCAGACGGTAGACAATGTTGCGCAACGGACGCCACATTAGGAAGAATGGCACCGAAAGCAGGAAACGTTTTGACCCGAGCGACTTGGCGGCGCTGTTCCACGCTATCATCAGCGGAAGCCACACCGATAGGGCGCTGACGGCTGATACTGCAAGCGATACCGGATTGAGCGGCGCTACGGCTATGGCCGCGGCGGTAAGACCGAACCATATCCACAACAGCAGCGATAGGGTGCCGTAAAATATGTGCTGGCCGCGTCCGGCAAAACGTGAGGTGAAGTCGTAGCGCATTTTTTTGTAACGATACACCTTCTCGGGCCGGTCGCCGGTAACGGTTGATATGACCTGTGCGTCGGGTGCGAGAACCACGGCAGTGTTGTCGGACGTCGATGCTTCGCATACAAACAGGTCGTCATCGCCGTAGTGCAGGTTGAGCGAGTTGCTGAAGCCCTTCATTCTGAAAAAAGTGTCGCGGCGGTAGGCGAGGTTGTCGCCATCGCCCCGATAAGTCTTGCCTGCAAGTGCGGATGCAAGATAGTATACGCTGTCCATGAGTCGGTCGTGTCGGCGGCCGCGTGCTCCGCGGGCGGTGTCGGCGTCACTGTCAGGAGCGGCGTAGCCGATTACAATCTCAGTGTCGGAGTCGGTAAACGGTGCCGCCATATGACGGAGCCAGTTGTCAGACAACACACGTGTGTCGGCCGTGACGTTTACGATGCAGTCGCCTGACGATGCTTTAATACCTAACGTGAGGGCGAGTTTCTTGCGCGACAGATTGCGAGTGTCTCGCGGCGTGAAGGTGTGGTACAGGCGGGGACCATGTTCTGTCGACATACGGTTAAGGAGTCCTTCTGTGGCGTCGTCCTTGCCGTCATTGACCACTATTATGTCGAATTTTCCGGGATAATCCTGCCGGCGCAGCTGTGGAATAAGCTCTTCGAGGCCGTGAGCATTGTTGAAGGTGTATACAATGACCGATACGGGCGGGTAAGTGATGCCGTCAGGTAATCCTTCGTCGGCCTGTCGTTTAACACAGCGTGGCACCGAGATTATGCGACGTCTGTAGACCGCGACAGTCACGAGCGCCAATATGAGTGAGGCGCACGCGAGCGATAGGGCGAGCCAGTTATCGGGTGTTATGTATCGAGTCAATTCGGTGATCAGTTTTTAATATAATGCAAAATTACAAAAACCTTTTGTTATCGCGGTCAGTCGCGGCGGTCTAAAAGCTCTTGGAGCATCTCGGCCGACGTTTTTCCGAGGCGGGGGTGCACCCAACCGGGGGCCAACTCAGCCATAGGACGAAGAACAAATTCGCGCATGTGCATGGCCGGATGGGGGAGGGTGAGGCGGTCGCTGTCGCGGATCTCGGAGTCAACGGCGATGAGATCGATGTCGATGCTGCGGTCCGTGTAGTTGCCGTGGCTGTCGCGGTGTGATGCCGGACATATGGCGCGCTCTATCCTCAGCAATGCCTCAAGAAGCTCTTCGGGAGTGCAATCCACGTTAATCGCAAGCCCCACATTGATGAAGCGCGAGGTGGAGACGAAGCCCCACGGCTCGCTCTCGACGGGGCGCGATACCGCTGCTTTGGCCTCGGCCCAATGCTCAATCAGGGCCACCGCCTGCTTTATAAGCCCTATGCGGTCGCCCTGATTTGATCCTATGTTTATGTAGGCGGTTGACATGGCCGTTTAGCCTATGGTCGTGCCTGCATTAAAGTTGCTTCTTGACTTCGACCTGTTCGAAGGCTTCTATCATATCGCCCTCCTGAAGGTCGTTGTAGCCCGCTATGCTCAGACCGCAGTCGTAGCCTGTGAGTACTTCCTTGACGTCATCCTTGAAGCGCTTGAGCGAACCGAGGTCGCCGGTGTAGCGAACGATGCCGTCGCGTATGAGTCGCACCTTGCACGAGCGCTTGATCTTGCCTTCGCGCACGATGGCGCCGGCGATGGTGCCCACCTTGGAGATGTGGTAGGTCTGGAGTACTTCGGCGGTGCCCACAACTTCCTCTTTGAACTCCGGAGCGAGCATGCCCTCCATAGCGTCCTTGACCTCCTCGATGGCCTGATAGATGACGGAGTAGAGACGTATCTCGACGCCTTCATGCTCGGCGGCACGACGTGCTGCCTGTGAGGGACGCACTTGGAAGCCGATGATGATGGCGTCGGAAGCGGCCGCGAGTGTGACGTCGCTCTCCGATATGGCGCCGACGGCCTTGTGAAGTACGTTGACCTGCACCTCTTCGGTCGACAGCTTGATGAGTGAGTCAGACAGAGCCTCGATAGAGCCGTCCACGTCGCCCTTGACGATGATGTTGAGCTCGTGGAAGTTGCCGATGGCGCGGCGGCGTCCGATCTCCTCAAGGGTCGTACGCTTGTTGGTACGCAGACCGAGCTCGCGCTGCAGTTGCTCGCGCTTGTTGGCTATTTCGCGCGCTTCCTGTTCTGTCTCCATGACGTTGAACGTATCGCCTGCCGTGGGGGCTCCGTTAAGTCCGAGTATCAGGGCGGGAGTTGCGGGGCCCGCTTCCTTGATGCGCTGGTTGCGCTCATTGAACATAGCCTTGATCTTACCGAAATGAGTACCGGCAAGTATGATGTCGCCCACATGGAGCGTACCGTTCTGTACGAGTATGTTGGCTACGTAGCCGCGGCCCTTGTCAAGCGACGACTCGATGATGGAGCCTGTGGCGGCACGGTTGGGATTGGCTTTCAGCTCGAGCATTTCGGCTTCGAGCAGCATTTTCTCCATAAGTTCGTTGACGCCGATACCCTTCTTGGCCGAAATGTCCTGTGACTGGTATTTTCCACCCCATTCCTCGACGAGATAGTTCATCTGTGCGAGTTCCTCCTTGATTTTGTCGGGATTGGCGGTGGGCTTGTCTATCTTGTTGATGGCAAATACTATGGGCACACCTGCAGCCGATGCATGGTTGATGGCCTCGACGGTCTGCGGCATGACGTTGTCGTCGGCTGCCACTATGATGATACAAAGGTCGGTAACCTTAGCTCCGCGGGCACGCATGGCAGTAAACGCTTCGTGACCCGGGGTATCGAGGAAGGTTATGCGGCGTCCGTCCTCGAGCTTGACGTTGTAGGCTCCGATGTGCTGGGTTATACCTCCCGCCTCGCCGGCTATGACGTTGGCATTGCGTATGTAGTCAAGCAACGATGTCTTACCGTGGTCCACATGGCCCATGACGGTGACGATCGGCGGACGTGTCTGGAGGTCCTCTTCGTTGTCTTCATCCTGCTGTATGGCTTCAACCACCTCGGCCGATACGTACTCGGTCTTATAGCCGAACTCTTCGGCTACGATGTTGATGGTTTCGGCGTCAAGACGCTGGTTGATCGACACCATGACACCGAGGTTCATACAAGTGGCGATAACGTTGTTGATAGGCACATCCATCATGACGGCCAAGTCATTGGCCGTCACAAACTCGGTGAGCTTGAGCACCTTGCTTTCGGCGGCCTCCATTTCGGCGGCTTCACGCTCGCGTGACTGGTAGGCTTCGCGTTTCTCCTTACGCCACTTTACACCTTTCTTTTGGCCTTTGTCTTTGTTTATGAGGCGTGCGAGAGTCTCTTTTACCTGCTTCTGTACGTCCTCTTCACTTACCTCGGTATGTATCTGGCGTTTGTTGCGATCTTTATTTTTGCCGGCACCGCGTTCGTGACGTTGGCCGCCGTTGTTGTTATTATTGTTGCCGCTACGTTCTCCGCCGCGCGAAGGCTGCTGGTTGGATGTCTTTTCTATGTCGACTTTTTCCTTGCCTATGCGACGGCGCTTCTTGCGGTCGCCCGACTGTGCGGCGCCGGCTTGACCGGCGGCACCTTGTCCGTTCTTGGCGAGGCGTTCGTTGCGACGCTCCTCCTTTGTTTTTTTCTTGGGACGAGTCTGTTGGTTTATGGCTGATAAGTCTATTTTGCCGATGACGTTGAGCTGAGGTCCTGCAGGTATGCTTGAGGGGCTGAAGATCTCCTCCTCTTTTTGGGGAGCCGCCTCCTGTGCTTTGGGTGCAGGCTTTTCCTCGGGTTTCACCTTGGGAGCCTCGGGCTTTTTCACCTCTTGTGCTTTGGGCGCGGGCTTCTCTTCGGGTTTTACCTTGGGAGCCTCGGGCTTTTTCACCTCCTGCGCTTTGGGCGCGGGCTTCTCGGCCGGCTGCGGCGCCGGACGTTCAGCGGTCTTAGGCTTCTCTTCAGCCACGGGAGCTTTGGGCGCGGGCTTTTCCTCGGGTTTCACCTTGGGAGCCTCGGGCTTTTTCTCTTCCTGCGCTTTGGGCGCGGGCTTTTCGGGCACGGGCGCGGGTTTGGCTTCCGGCTTGGTAGCCTCGGGCTGTTGAGGAGCTTCTTTCTTGGAGTGAGATTTCTTGGCGTCCAGATCTATATGGCCCACTACAGTAGGTCTTACCACCGGTTCGATCTTGATCTCTTCGGGTTTGTTGTCGGCCGGTGTTGCGGGACGCTTTTCTTTCTGGCGAACGGAGGAGAGTTTCTCCGACTTACTCTTCTCGGCTTTGTCATCACTGTATTGCGCTATGAGCATGTCATAGGCCGCCTCATCGATGCGTGAATTGGGATTCATGTCGATGTTTATGCCCTTGGACTGCAGGAAGTCTATGACTGTCGGCAATGCAATGTTGAGGTCTTTCGCTACTTTACTTATCTTTATTTTCGCCATATATTGAATTAGGGAATGTCGTTGTTAGTCTTCAAATTCCGCCTTAAGGATAGCGATGACATTGTCAACCGTATCTTCCTCAAGGTCGGCTTTCTCGATGAGAAGGTCGCGTGGCATCGCCAATACGTTCTTGGCGGTGACGCAGCCTATGTTTTTAAGGGCGTCGATGACCCAGCTGTCGATTTCGTCCTTGAACTCGTCGAGATAGATGTCGTCGTTGTACTCCTCGCCGGTATCGCGGTATACGTCGATTATATAGCCGGTGAGTTTCGACGCGAGCTTGATGTTGAGCGCTCCCTTGCCGATGGCCAGAGGCACCTCTTCGGGACGCAGAAACACTTCGGCGCGCTTCTCTTCCTGATTGAGCCTTATCGACGATACTTTGGCCGGGCTCAGGGCACGCTGGATAAACAGCTCGGGGTTTGCCGTGTAGTTGATGACGTCGATGTTCTCGTTGCGCAACTCGCGCACTATGCCGTGTATACGCGAACCCTTGACACCCACGCATGCGCCTACGGGGTCAATGCGGTCGTCGTAGCTCTCCACGGCTATCTTGGCGCGCTCGCCCGGTATGCGGGCCACGGCGCGTATGTTGATGAGGCCGTCGTGTATCTCCGGCACCTCAAGCTCGAAGAGGCGGCGCAGGAAGTCGTCGCATGTGCGCGACACGCTGATGCGTATGTTGTTGTTCTTGTTGTCAACGCGCTGTATGACGGCACGCACTGTCTCGCCCTTGCGGAAGTAGTCGCCCGGTATCGACTCGCTCTTGGGCAGCAGAAGCTCGTTCTCCTCGCTGTCGATGAGCAGGGTCTCCTTGCTCCATGTCTGATATACCTCGCCCGACACGAGCTCGCCTTCGTGGCCCTTGAACTGGGAGTAGATGGCCTCTTTCTGCAGGTCGAGTATCTTGGACTGGAGGGTCTGGCGCAAGTTGAGTATGGCTCGGCGGCCGAACTTCTCGAATATTATCTCGCGCGTGTGCTCTTCGCCTATCTCCACGTCGGGGTTCTGGTCGGCGCGGGCGTCGCTGAGCGATATCTGTGTCGAGGGGTTGGTGACCTCTCCGTCAGGCACAACCTCGAGATTCTGGAATATCTGCACGTCGCCCTTGTCGGGGTTCATGATAACGTCAAGATTCTCGTCGGTGCCAAACATCTTGGCAAGGACGTTGCGAAACGACTCCTCCAGTACGGATATCATCGTCGTCTTGTCGATATGCTTAAGTTCCTTAAATTCGGCAAATCTTTCCACCATATTGGTGGATTCCTCTTTCTTGGCCATAATGGGTTAAAGTCTTTATTATTTGAAGTCTATTAAATATATCACATGTTTTGTGTCTGCCATCTTCATCGTCAACGGCTCCTCGACCTCGACGGGGCGCTTCTTGCCGGGCTCCTTCACCTTCTTGACAATGGCTATGGTGAAGTCGTCGTCGCCCACGGCGGTGAGTGTGCCCTTCAGCTTGCGGCCGTCTTTGGTGAGCACCTCGACCTGATTGCCGATGTTTTTCTCGTACTGGCCTCTTACCTTGAAGGGCGAGGTCAGCCCCGCCGACCCCACTTCGAGGCTGTAGTCCTCGTTGTCGCGGTCAAAGACTTCCTCGATCCTGCGGGTTATGGCGGCACACGTGTCTATGTCGATGCCCTCGGGGCTGTCAAGCTCCACCACGATGGCGTTGTCGGCGCCTACCGTGATGTCGACGATAAAAATGTCGCTGTCTTTTATCGACTCGGCTACTGTGCGGGCAAGGAGTTCTTTGTCAATCATTGTTAATGAATCGGTTTAGTTATACAAACAAAGGGGACTGCCGCCCCCTCGTGTTGTGGAATCTTTTGCAAAGATACAAATTATTTACGCATTATCCAATAGCCGATACCGCGCCGGCTCTGCGGCTTACGGGTACTGGGGCGCAATTTGTATGGTGTTTAGCTAAATTTAAGTATTTTTAACTTATTGCCCTCTGCCGGATATGTATTTTCGGGCCAGCAGCGAGGTCAGGGCCGAGGTGATAAGGCCGGTCAGCGCCACAAGCACCATGACTGCGAGCAGGTCGGGCGCTTCGACTCTTACGGGGTAGACGTCGATCGACATGGCGTCATGGTTGCCCCCGAGCTTTATGAAGCCGCCCCATTGCTGGGCGAGGCAGAGTATGACTCCCGCCGCTATGCCCGACAGTCCGCCCAGAAGCGACACCAGCCATCCCTCAAGGATGAATATGCGGGTTATCGTCTTGCGCGAGGCGCCCATGGCATACATGGTGTGTATGTTGTCCTCCTTCTCGATGATGAGCATCGACATGGTGGATATGATGTTGAACGACGCTATGATGAGTATGAACGACAGCAGAAAGAAGGTTATCCACTTCTCGACCTCGATCATCTTGAACGACTGGTCCTGCTGCCTCACACGGTTTTTCACCTCGTAGCCGTTGCCCAATGCTTCGGCTATTCGCCGGCCGATGCGGTCGGTGTCGGCTCCGTCGGTGACTTTTATCTCTATGGCGGTGGCTTCGCTCTCGTAGTCGAGGAGCTGCCGGGCCGCCGAAAGGGGTATGAGCACGAGGTCGGTGTCAAATTCGGCTTGCTCCGTCTGAAACACACCCCCCACAAGCAGCGAGTCGCTGCGGAACGCCGCCGCGGGATTGGCCGGGTTGATGCGTCCTGTGCGCCGGGGCACATTGAGCGTAAGCGCCCTCATGACTCCCGGATGGGCCTGCAGTCCTATGGCCGCGCCCACGCTCAGGGTAGCGAAGTCGCCGTATTCGCTGTCGTTGAGCAGAAACGTGCCATCCTCCTTTATGGTGGAGCGCAGTTGCGTTATCGTGTCGAAGGCCTCTGTCACCCCCTTGATAAGCACCGGCATCTGCCGGTCGCCGTATATGGCCAGCGCATGCTCTTCGATGGTGGGGGCGGCTGTGGCCACTCCCTCGGTCGCTCGTATTATGGACAGCAGCGAGTCGGCCGAGGCTATGGTCTTGCCCTCGGTGCTCTCTACACGCAGGTCGGGCGCGAGTTGCGACAGCTTGGCCGTGGCGAGGTCGGTGAAGCCGTTGAACACCGACAGCACACACACTATGGCCATCGTGGCCACCGCCACTCCTATGATGGATATCGTGGAGATGACGTTGACCGCGTTGTGGGTCTTTTTTGAAAACAGATAGCGCAGGGCTACTCGCAGGGTGAACATCGGACGGCTTGCTTCGGGCTTATGACTTCAGCAGGTTGTCGATATTTTCGAGGTAGTCGAGCGAGTCGTCGAGATAGAAGGTCAGCTCCGGAGTTTTGCGCAGCTGATAGCGCACCTTCTGCGCAAGCTCGTAGCGTATGGTCTTGGCGCTGTGGTTGATGCTCTCGAGCATCTCCGCTCCCTTGTCCGACGGAAATACCGACAGATAGGCGCGGGCCGTGCTGAGGTCGGGCGACACTCTTACGGCGCTTACCGATATTATGACGCCGTGGGTCTTGGCGGTTTGCTGACGAAATATTTCGCTTAGCTCCTTCTGGAGCAGACGGGCTATTTTTGCTTGACGGGTTGTTTCCATAATCGTTTTGTTTTAGGTGTAAGTATATTGTATTAACACCGAAGCTTTCGCAAAGTTACTAATTATTTCTTATATATTATGGTGAGCCCGTCGCGCAGGGGTATCATCACTTTCTCCACACGTGGGTCGGCGGCTACGTAGTCGTTGAATTCGAGTATGCCCGCGGTCTGCGCGTCATGGCTCCCGTCGGTCACCTTGCCGTACCACAGAGTGTTGTCGGCTATGATGAAACCGCCCTGTTTTACATGCGGCAGCACGGCGGTGTAGTACTCCAGATAGCGGCGCTTGTTGGCGTCGATAAATACCAAGTCCCACTCGTCGGTTATCGTGGGCAGTATTTCCGATGCGTCGCCTATATGCAGGTGTATGCGGTCACGGCAGGGGCTGTCGTCGATGTGGCTGCGTATAAATTCCTCCAGCTCGTCGTTGATCTCTATGGTGTGGACTTCGGCGCCGCTTTCAAGTCCCTCTGCCAGGCAAAGGGCCGAGTAGCCGGTGAACGTGCCGAGCTCGAGTACGCGCTTGGGCTTTATCATGCGTGTGAGCATCTTGAGCAGACGCCCCTGAAGGTGACCCGAACACATGTTGGCATACAGACATGTCACATGTGTGTCGCGGTTCAGCTTCTTCAGGTGGGCGGGCTCCGGGTCTATGTGGCCGAGTATATACTCTTCAAGCGTTGACTCCATGTGTCGGCAGTGTTATACCTGTTCGAGGTTGGGTAGGTTGAATGACTGATAGTTGTCCATTATCTTGCCTACACTGTTTATTTCAAGAAATGAAGTGCCGTGGCCCTCGCCGAAAGCGCCTCCCAAGTAGGCTATGCGGTCTTGACGGGTGAGTCGTCCGCTGTCTATCAGCTGCTCTAGAGCATTTTTTATGTAGCCTCGCGACGACCCCATGCTGTGCTGGTACACCGCAAGAACTCCGTAGGAGAGTGCCAGAAGCCTCACTACATGGGCGTGATAGCAGATGGCGAGAGTGGGGTAACTGCCGCGGTATGACGATATGTAGCGGGCCGTGCGTCCGGTGTAGCTGTCGGTGATGATGGCGCGCGTGCCGAGTATTTTGGATGACGCTACGGCCTGTCGTGACAGAAAGGATGTCACATCGGCTTCTATGGCCGGTGTCACATAGGAGTTCACAAGCGATTTCTCTACCTCGGCGGCTACGCGCGTCATGGTGGCGATGGCCTCTATCGGATATTTGCCGTAGGCCGTCTCGCCGCTGAGCATCAGTGCGTCGGTGTGCTGGTTGACGGCGTTGGCTATGTCGCTGACCTCCGCACGGGTGGGGCGCGGGTTGTTGATCATCGAGTGGAGCATTTGTGTGGCTACTATCACCGGCTTATGGCGCATTATGCATTTGTTGATAAGGGTGTGCTGGACACCCGGTATCCGCTCCGCGGGTATCTCTATGCCGAGGTCGCCGCGGGCTATCATGATGCCGTAAGAGGCGTCGAGTATCTCGTCGAAGTTGTCAATGCCCTCTTGATTCTCTATCTTGGATATTATTTTTATAGGGCTGTTGTGGGCGTCGAGTATCTCCTGTATGTCGTTTACGTCGCGGGCGCTGCGCACAAAAGAGTGGGCTATGAAGTCGATACCGAGGTCTATGGCATAGCCTATATTGGTGCGGTCGCGCTCTGTGAGCGAGGGTAGGGTTATGCTTGTTCCCGGTATGTTTACACTCTTGCGTGAGCCAAGCTTGCCGCCGTTCTGTGCGGTGGCATGTATGTTGTATCCCTCTATGCTGTCTATTAGGAAGTCTATCTCGCCGTCGTCGATGAGGAAATGGGTGCCGGCTTTGACGTCGGTTGCTATGTTTGAGTAGCTCAGGTATATGGTATCGCGGGTGGTGGTGCCGCCCGGGTCACCGATAAAAGTCACCTTGTCGCCCGGTACAAACTCTATCGGGAGGTCGTCGAGGTTGGTGGTTGTGCGTATCTCGGGACCTTTGGTGTCCATAAGTATGGCTATGGAGGGCGACACGGCCCTTACGTTCTCGATTATTTTTCGGAATCCTTCAAGTTGAAGATGAGCCGAATTCATTCTTACGACATTTAGCCCGTTGTCGTAAAGTGCCTGTATAAACTCTTTGTCACATCGCTTGTCTGAAATTGTAGCGACTATCTTGGTAAACTTCTTCATATCCTAACTAATTCACAATTCACAGTGCATAGTTCACAATTTACAATTCATAATTCATAATTCATAATTCATAATGCATAGTTTGCAATTTAACGACTTGGTTCAATCGCTCCCCATTATGCATTCATCATTATGCACTATACATTAAAAATAACATTCTCAACCGCCAGCCGGTAACTGTCAAGGCCGAAGCCGGCTATGACGCCGCGGCATACTCCCGATATCATTGAGCGGTGTCTTACGTCTTCCCGCGCGTGTACATTACTTATATGTACTTCGATTACCGGAGTATTGATGGCGGCTATGGCATCGGCTATCGCAAGCGACGTATGGGTATAGGCGCCGGCGTTGAGTATTATTGCGTCACATCCCGAAAATCCCTTTTCATGGAGCTTGTCTATTATGGCTCCCTCGTGATTGCTTTGGAAATACTCGATATCTGCATCGCGATATTGTCCGCGCAGTTCTGCGAGATAATCTTCAAAATTGCGGTGGCCGTATATGCCCGGCTCGCGAACACCCAACAGGTTCAGGTTCGGGCCGTTTATAATCATGATTTTGGTCGTCATAGTGTCTCGCTTATATAAATAAAGTGCAAAGTTATGAAAAACCTCTGTTTTATTTGCGTAATATGGTGGATTATCGCTAATTTTACCTCAAGAATCATTTAATTAAAGGCTAAGTGCTATGCGTAAGATAATTTTACTCCCTATAGTTATAATGCTGGCTGCCGCCGCGGCATTTTCACAGGACAATGCTCCCGAGCGAAAGTATATCGTGGCCGGTGTGGCTTTCTACAACCTTGAAAATCTCTTTGACACCATCAACGATAACGGCAAGTATGACTATGAGTTCACGCCCGAGGGGCCGCGTATGTGGACTTCGGAGCGCTATTGGAAGAAAATCGGCAATCTTTCGCGGGCAATAGCTGCGTTGAGTACTCCCGAGACCCCTGTCGGCCCGGCTGTGATTGGCATCAGCGAGGTGGAGAATCTCGGTGTCGTCGAGGACCTTGTATCGGCTGTCGATTCTACCCTGAAAGCGCAGGGCCGCGAACCGTGGGGGCTCCGCATAGTCCATCATGACTCGCCCGATCTTCGTGGCATAGACGTCGCGTTGCTGTATAATCCTCTGTTTTTTGAGGTGGGCAATGTCGTGCCTCACCGCCTTGTCATTCCCGATGACCCAGATTTTATCACCCGCGACCAGCTATGTGTTTCCGGCTCGCTACTTGACGTCCCCGTCAGCTTTATTGTCAACCATTGGCCGTCGCGACTTGGCGGACAGGCGGAGTCAAGCCCCTTGCGCGAAGCGGCCGGCCGCTTGTCCAAATGCATAGCCGACTCGCTGTGGCGTGTCAATCCCGATCAAGGTGTCATTATGATGGGCGACCTTAACGATGACCCGTTCGACAAATCATGTGCCGTGGCTTTCGGTGCTGTACGCGATCAGGATAAAGTCACCGCCCATGGATTTTACAACCCATTCTGGTACATCTTGGACAACGGTGTCGGCACCCTCTGCTACAAAGGCGTCTGGAATCTCTTCGACCAGATAATCGTATCCGGCAATCTCGTGCAAGGACTCGACGGACAGCTCCAATACTGGAAATGCACCGTCATCAACAAACCCTTCCTCCGCACCAAAACCGGCGTCTACAAAAACTATCCCAAACGCACCTACGCCGGCGGCCGCTTCCTCAACGGCTACTCCGACCACTTCCCCACCCAGATTTTCCTCCTCCGCCCCGGTGACAGCCCACGCCCCCCCTCAATTTCCCGAATTGGCCCCCTTCCCGGCGGGGAG
>VSOZ01000027.1 GCA_009775095.1 Muribaculum sp. | reverse complement strand
GTCAAACTCTACGCATGATTTTTAACTCTTGACCTTTGCCGATTTTAACATATGCACCGGCATTTCGGCTTGGGCCCAATTTGTATGTATTTTTGTATGTGCGTAAAACAAAAACCCGCTGTAAGCTATTGACTTACAGCGGGTTCTATTGGTTGGTTGGCGGAGAGGACGAGATTCGAACTCGTGGTAGGATTGCTCCTACGTCAGTTTAGCAAACTGGTGGTTTCAGCCACTCACCCACCTCTCCTTGCGTGGGTCTTTTCTGACTTAGCGGTGCAAAGTTATGCAATGTTTTCGACTTGTCAAAATTTTTAGCTCACTAATTTTGCAGGTTTTATCTACAATATATGTTAGATGCATCTACGGTATATGTTAGATCTCAGATATGTGTCTGAATCAGAATGTAATTCGTGTAAAAAACGACAATGTAAGCATGGACACAGCTTTGGACATAACCATAACGCTGTATCCTGCGCGTGGTCCCAGCATAAGCCGGCCTTCAATACGACATGGAAAAGCAAGTTCAGCGTCGCAGTCAAAAGCCCAACGGGTACATTTATATTCTCCCTGCCCCCAAGCCCGAGAGACTCCGACACTGACATCACCTTCGACACCCCACCTTCCACACAGAGCCACGCCGTAAGATGTTCCGACCGACAGACCCGCAGCATCAAGCAGTCCGAAAAATTTGCCGGAGCGATATACCGGCAATGACTGTAGCTTCAATGCAGCAAGCAGCCCCACATGGTCATTAAGCGGACATACGATACGAGCTTTTGCAGAAAAACCCGTACGAAGCGACAAGCCGTCACCTATTGCGGACAAAGGAAAGGCGGCAACTGTCTCATAGTCAAATGCAGCAAGACGCTCATAGTCCACATCGGGCAACTTCAGACGAGCGTCGCGAAAGAAAACTCCGCCTAACCAATAACCCAGTTCCGCCGATACAACACCATTAGCGGCACCGGCCAAAACATCGCGCGGATGATGACGCCGGGCCATTACACGCTGCATACCCACGGCAGAGGCTATTGCATGAAAACCCGGCACCGACCACGGAGAAAAACGATAAAGTTCATGTGCACCTATCGTGCCGAGATTATAAGCCCACGAAGTATGACGACTCGGGAAGGAGTCATCGCCCGATCCGTCGGGACGTAGCTCCGTTACCGTATGTTTCAGCACCTCGGTAATGCCTACATTAACAGCAAAAGCGCTACCGGCCCGCACCACACTCTGCAACGGCCGAGGCCTTTGACGAAGCGAAAGAGTATCGGCCGGTTCCGCCGCACACAATGACAATACCGCAAACGCGAATACGTATAATAAAATATACCTCATATACATGTTTTATATACAAATGTAACCCAATTATTTCCGTCATTCAAACAAAAATTGCATAAATTTGCATCATAAACCATATCAATCCATACCACAGTAATAATACAGACAAAAATATGCGCTCCATACTATATATAATAGCTGTGTTTCTGGTAACCGGATGTTCTTACACTACCCGGCATGTAAGAAGTCTTGACGATGCCGAACGATTAATGGCTGAAAATCCGGAACAAGCATTTGACCGGCTCAATATAATAGATGTGTCGCAACTTCACGACTCGTCTACAGTGGCGCGATGGGCTCTGCTATACAGCGAGGCAATGGTAGCCCGCAACCTGCATGCACCTTCAGACTCAATAGTCAACATAGCTATTGACTACTACGGCTCCCATAGACTTGCCGACAAATACCGGAGGGCGCAAGAAGCGAAACGCGCTTTAACCGACACCGCGACCGTCGAAGACAATGCATTGGTGACAGCTCTTTATCTTCAGAAAGAGAAAGAATTTATGCTTTATAAAGAACGAGCGAAACAGAACCGCCGTTTATTGTGGGGACTATTGCTTCTGTCACTTGCAGCGGGCATAATAGTATGGCAACGACAGCGTTTAAAAATAAGATCGGCACAGGCATCGGCGCTTATGGCCGAAGCCTCGGCTTTGAGAAGTGACATAAACAATAGTCGAGAAGGTATGTCAGTTATGGAAACTAAACTTCAGCGACTGTTCGAAACCCGCTTCAATCTTATTGACTCGCTCTGCGACACATATTACGAAGCTCAAGGCACGGCTGCCGAACGCAAATCGATAGCAGACAAAGTAAAACGAGAAATCGACTTGCTGAAAAACGACTCGGTAATAATAGCCGATATGGAAAGTACGGTCAACGATTGTCGTAACAACCTTCTGTATAATCTAAAGAACGAACATGGCGATCTAAAACCGCAGGAATACCGACTTGCATTGTATCTTTCATGCGGATTATCAAACCGCACCATAAGCCTGTTGCTCGGCGAAAGCATTGAGGTTGTATACAAACGTAAATCACGTCTTAAAAACCGCATAAACAAAAAGAGTACACCCCATCAAGCTGATTTTGCCGGCATTTTCAAACAAGGATAATAGCAGTCAGACAATTCAATCACACCTAATACTACACAGCTAATAATAAGAGACTTACAGACTAACCTGTCAGACTTTTATTTTGGATAGACAAGCACTGTCGCAGTAATTTTGCATCAAAAAATATTGCGACAATGAACTTAAACATCAAGTATCTCACATTAACGGCATTTATAGTACCGTTTTTATCTCCGGCACAAAACAACGAGCCGTCAGACTCTCTCACAAAGCAATTGCAGGAAATAGTTGTGACGGCAAAGCAACCGGCGACACGTCTTAACGGCACGACCCTTGTATCGACCATAAACGGCTCAAGCCTTCAAAACATCGGCACGGCATTGGATGTGCTTGCACAATTGCCAATGATAAGAGTCGATGAAACGGATGTGTCGGTCATAGGTAAAAGCGATATCGAAATTTATATAGACGGACGCCCCATGCATGACCCAAAGGAGCTGCAGCACCTGCTATCGTCCGACATGAAAAAAGTGGAACTGCTTATGGCTCCGGGTGCCGCATACGGAAGCACTGTAGGCGCAGTCATAAAAATCACTACACGCCGCAGCTTTATAAATGGGCTGTCGCTTACAGCCATGTCGCAGTCGCAGCACCGCCGCAAATGGTCATTATCACAAACAGCCGACATTAATTACCGGACAGGCGGATGGGACATATTTGCATCCGTAGATTTCAGTCATAGTAACAGCCGCGTAAAAGGCACAACCGTAAACAATCTTGTATATAACGGCGAACCGACAACAATAGGAAGCAGCCAGAACAACAAATACAAAGTAAACGCATCATCAGTGAAAGCCGGCTTCAATTATACCGATGGCCGACAATCACTCGGAGCATACTACAGACTGAATCCCGAACATAGCGACTTTACAAACAACGGTACGGAATGGCTCAACGACTATCAGCCCGATGAGCGCGACATAGCCCGTAAAACGGCAGCAAAAAGTCATTTGGTATCGACATACTATGACAATACGATCGACAATAAATACCACTTGCATTTTGACGGCGATTTCAGGACCGCATATATCGACAACAATGTCAAGACATCATATCCAAATTCTGAAATATCGGCCGTAAAATCAACCGACCACAACCGCTCAACCCTCTGGGCGGGGAAATTATATCTTGACTTTCCGCTTCTGAAAGGCAATTTCTCGGTGGGTGCACAAAGCTCCCACACACGTTCAACTCTTGATTATATTATGCTTAACCCCGAGATAGGCAGTTATATACCATCATCATTATCCAGATCAAGACTGATGTCAACCGGCCTGTTCGCGTCTTGGGCCCGCATGACGGAGCGGTGGAGTATGTCGCTCGGCGCAAGATACGAGTATATCGACTACACTTTCAGGCTTAACGAAGTAAAAGACAACGACATAAGCCGAACGGATCACTTGCTGACTCCCGACATATCGATCGGCTACACGTTCAGTCCTACGGCTCAACTCAATATAAGCTACAAGACATCCACCGTCAAGCCACCCTACTCCCGGCTCACCGGAAGTAAAAATTATGTAGGCATACACGAACTCGAAGGCGGAAATCCCGGTCTTCGCGACGAGACCATGCACGACTTTCAGATATTCGGCATGTGGAAAAACTTCTTGCTTCAGGCCGACTATATACGCTCGGCCGACAGCTACGCCTTTGTAAAGCAATTATACGAAGCGCCGACGCTGCAGCTTCTGCTTCATCCGATAAACATCGATGTATCGTCGATAAATCTATATCTTATATGGAGCAATAACTTCCGGCACTGGCGACCCGACTATACGGTAGGATTATATCGGCAATGGCTCAAGATCAATGATACGAAGTATGACAAGCCTATTTTCTCATACTATTTTTACAACACGTTTACCCTGCCGTATGACTTTACCTTAACCGCCAATGTAAGCGGACAAACCGAAGGCGACATGCACACCAACCGCTTCGGCACAACATGGTTTACCATGAACGCCTCAGTAAGCAAAGCCTTCCTCAACAAAACACTGACGATAAAAATATCGGCGACAGACATATTCAATACAGCCAACAATGACTGGACCATGTATACTTACGGCATATCGGTAGACAAACGACAAAGCTACGACCGCCGCGGCATATCGCTCAACTTAACCTACCGTTTCCAGCCTCGGAAAAGCAAATACAAAGGCAAAGCCGCCTCAGAAGCCGAGCTAAAACGCCTATAAATATTTTTGCGTATATTTGCCGCGGATTATTCTTAATTATGAATACAGCAACAGAATCAGTAGACAAAAACGTCGGGACATGGCAGGATGAGCTTCGACGTGTAGCCCATAGCGAAAAGATACCCGACCTCATGCGCTTTTTTAAGACGGGTCGCGGCGAATACGGCGAAGGCGACATTTTTATAGGCATTTATGTACCCGACAACCGCAAGATTTCAAAAAGTTACGCCATCTTGCCTCTTTGCGAAATAGGCAATATGCTTGACAGCCCCGTACATGAATTCCGTCTTGCCGGCTTCCTCGCTCTTGTTGAAAAATACAGAAAGGCCCCACAGACACTAAAAAACGATATAGCCGACTTCTATATAGCCAATTGCCACAAAGCCAACAACTGGGATCTCGTAGACTTAAGTACGGAGTACATACTCGGTGTTGAGTATGCCGAAGGACGCCGACTCGATGAACTTGACGACCTCATCAGCTCCGATAATCTTTGGCGTCAACGCGTGGCCATGGTAGCCATGCTTACACCGGTAAGACTGGGCATCCTCGACCTGCCGTTAAGCGTGGCCGACACTCTTCTTGACCACCCGCATAACCTTATGCAGAAAGCTGTTGGATGGGTGCTTCGGGAAGTCGGCAAAAAAGACATGGTCCGGCTTATGGATTTTATAACGGCAAACATACACCGCATATCATCCGTGACACTCAGCTACGCAACCGAAAAGATGGACAAAGACAAACGCGCCGAACTACGCCACATGCGCAGACAATACAAGAAGTAGATATTGCCTGTTCGGTAGATTTTGCGTAAGTTTGTACAAAATATCCATTTATGGCGACAAGTTATCTGCAGGTTGAAAATCTAACCAAAAGCTACGGCGACCGCTTACTGTTTCAGGATGTCACTTTCGGTGTTTATGAGGGTGACAAAATCGGTATAATCGCAAAAAACGGTACCGGAAAATCGACCCTGCTAAACATAATTGCCGGGAAAGATAGCCCTGACTCTGGCAACATAACTTTCAGATCGGGACTCCGTGTAGGTATACTTGATCAGACGCCTGTCTTTCAGGAGGGCGACACCGCCCTCGGTTATTGTATGCGCGACACAGCGCATCTGCACGTCGACGAACATGACGCATGGACCTATGAGGACCGCGCACAACAGATGCTGACGCAGCTCGGTATAGAAAATGCCGACAGCCCGGTCGCCACCATGTCGGGCGGACAATCCAAGCGCGTGGCTCTCGCAAAAGTCATACTCGGCAACCCCGACCTGATAATACTCGACGAACCGACCAATCATCTTGACATAAAGGTGATTGAATGGATAGAGAACTATCTGACCCGATCACGTGTGACACTGCTCATGGTGACCCACGACCGATATTTTCTTGATCGCGTGACAAACAAAATAATCGAGATTGACCGCGAAAGCATGTACACCTACGACGGCAATTACGATTACTATCTGCGACGCCGACAAGAACGCATCGAGGCTATGAGCGCGGAACTTGCAAAAGTAAAAAACACTCTGCGCAAAGAGCAGGAATGGATGCGACGTCAGCCTCAGGCACGTGCAGGCAAGGCCAAATACCGTATTGACGCATTTTATGACCTGAAAAGCAGGTCAAGAGTAAACATGTCGGAGAGCAATGTTGAGCTGAATGTCAAGTCATCGTACATCGGCTCAAAGATATTCGAGGCCAACGGTGTAAACAAACGGTTCGGTGATAAAATCATACTTGACGACTTCACATACACATTTGCCCGATATGAAAAAGTCGGCATCATAGGCCCCAACGGTGTAGGTAAGTCGACATTTATCAAGATGCTACAGGGTATCGTCAAACCCGACAGCGGAGAGTGGAATGTCGGCGATACAGTACGTTTCGGTTATTATAGTCAGGAAGGCATATCGTTTGATGACAACAAACGGGTCATTGACGCCATAACGGAAATAGCCGAAGACATTGTTGTAAACGGCGATGTGCGCTACTCCCCCATGCAGTTTCTCACCCACTTTCTATTTTCTCCCGCCGACCAGCAGAAGTATATAAGTACACTAAGCGGCGGAGAGCGGGCCCGACTGCATCTGGCGTCAGTGCTTATGCGTTCGCCCAACTTTCTCGTACTTGACGAGCCGACCAATGACTTGGACATCGTGACTCTCGGCATACTTGAGGATTACCTACGCAACTTCAACGGATGTCTTATCGTAGTCAGCCACGACCGCTTCTTCCTTGACAGCATAGTTGACCATCTTTTTGTATTTGAAGGCAACGGTGTGGTAAAGGATTTTCCGGGAGGGTATACCGACTACAGAGTATGGCTATCGGAACAAGCTGAAAAATCGGTCCCGTCTGTCAAAACGGCAGAGACAAAAGAGCGGCCGCGCCGCGAACGCAACGAAGCTAAAATGACATTTAAGGAGCGTCGCGAATTTGAACAACTCACAGAGGAGATAGAACAACTCAACAACGAAAAATCGGTACTCGAAGCGATATTCAACAGCGGAGAAGCAGTCAACGACATCGTTGAAAAATCGACCCGTTACGAAGAAGTAAAAGCTCTTCTTGACGAAAAAGAACTACGCTGGCTTGAACTCTCGGAAAAAGAATAGCACCGCGATTTCAATATAGCCGATAGTACAAAGAAAACTATATATAATTCATGACATCCAATTCTATTTCAGAATTACCGTCTTTTACCTCTATAAAATAAAGTTCAATATTCTGAAATATGCCTCGATCTCCTAATGGCAAGCCTTTTAAACAATATAAATCCTTTGGTTTTAAAGACCTACTATGCTCTTTATTATCTATAAAAAATTTTCGAGCAAATTCATGCTGTATCTTTATGTCATTATCCTTTAACATATCTGCTTTAGATACGTTGTATATAAAATCAGGTTTAGGAGGATGCCCTACTATAAAACCCTTAACAATGTAATCTTCCAATTTATAACACGACAATAGATGCAATACCATGTTAGTTTTAATAAACGATGATATGATTTGAGTCTTAGCCTTATAAATAACTTGAGTACTGAATCCTGATTTCAATTCAGTTATAAACATATATTTTTTCCCATCGTGCTCAAATATTATCACTCCATCACAATCTTTCCAAAACAATTCATTTTCGGTAGCTTTTTGAAAAAAAGCAGTCATATCTTTTGCCAGAGTAGGATCAAAATAATTAAAATCAGAATTAATCCATGTTACTTTACGCACCGTAGCCTTTGCTTCATGTTCATAAATATCGACTT
Organism: Muribaculum sp.; assembly: GCA_009775095.1. GTDB lineage: Bacteria > Bacteroidota > Bacteroidia > Bacteroidales > Muribaculaceae > Muribaculum. The sequence goes on along the minus strand of VSOZ01000027.1, from coordinate 27,765 downwards.
TACCCCGACTTATCGAAGATGGATAAAGCGTTAATATTTTTGACAGTATTTCACAAATAGCCATTACACTTAAAGATTATTCATAAATTCATCAATAATCGAAACACTCTCAAAATCAGACATAATAGTTTTATGGAAAGAATCAAAGGGTATCATGCTATCTTTTAATACATCCAATTCTACAATTTGCGAAGATTTATCCTCTCTTTGTGTCAAATAATATGCTTTTATTATATCTGGATTAATCAAAGCTTCAGAATATATACCTAATTTAGTTAATATCGAAGATACACAATCTTTGTTCTGATTATATATTTTAAAGAGCTTGATAAGAAGATTTAATCTTTTAATAAAATAATCGCTATGCGTAGTAATCTGCATATGACACCCACGTGACAATGTATATCCAATAAGATCTGCCACATGCTGTTGACGCTCAGGATGTAAATGAGCTTCAGGTTCATCTAACAATATAGATGTACGCGAAAGGTTGAACCGATTCAATAACATTGTAAATGGAGCTAATTCCTTTACAGAAGATGCAGCAGCAGTCAATGGCATTTCTACGCCATCTAATGTTGTATAAATTATGTTATTATCAGATTGGGACAATCTACCGTTATTAACGGTATCTAAAATAGCAGTTAATATAGGGTCTTCTTCCTTTTCTTTTGTAATTGGAGTTCTATATAACTCAGACTTTAAAGACATGAATTGTTCATACATCCCACTTTTAAAAACAGGATTACCCTGCAATTCCATCAATGCGCCACGAGATGATGGCAATATGCAATCTTGAGGGAAATTCTTGAAATTTCCAAATATAGAAGCTGACAGTTCCGCACGAAACAATGTTTCAAATATATACGCACCAATATTATGCGTATCACCGAATAAACTATAAGAATATTTTTTTGCTTTAATGCGATATATCAATTCTTCCTTATTCGTAAGGCCTCCCATTTCCTCAAAATAACTAAATTCGAGATATTCATCATTCAAAGGCCACTTAATGTCTACTTTACCGTTAAACTTTTCATGGCCAATCATATAGCCAATAAATGTTATTGCATCTTGGTTAATCCAATCAAATATATCTTGAACATTAACACGAAGAATTACGTCCCCTGATTTCCTTCCATTTAACAATTCATCATAATTGAATTGCTTAAAATATTCTTCAAGTCTGTTACTACCAAGAACTGTATAAATATAATGAGTAAGAAATGCCACATAGCTTTTACCTAGTCCGGAATTTCCGACGAACAACATAAATGGACGTACAACAACTTCAGCATCCGTTATCGCACCAAGTCTACTTATTTTTATCCTTACTTCATTCATGGATTACAATTGTTACTAATTTAATTACAAAAATAGCATTTAAAATTTGAATTAAGTTATTCTTATTTTAAATTTTAAATTAATTAGTATATTTATATAAATTCTAATCTTACTTTTTTTACACTGTCAAAACTTTTTATGCATAAAGTAGACAGCCGTTGTCCAATCTCACATTCTTTCAGTGCACTTTCACACCTATTGATGAGGGATTTGCGTTCTTAGTCATGTTTAGTCAATGCGATTATGCAAAGAAAATTTTTAAGACTTATTGTTCTTTTGTTTGCGTGAGGTATCATCGCTAAAAGCCATATTCATCGTCCAATACAATTGGTTCTCCACAGTCAGATGTGTCCGGATGGAATGATTAATCCGATGTACATCAGTCTCAAAGTTTAAACAATTAACATTGCCTCAGCGACGGCGGCGTTCTTTCAGGATGACATAAAGGATGACAGGAGCACCGATGACGGGGGTGACTGCATTGACGGGGAGAATTCCGCCTCCGGGAAGTAATGATATGATGTTGCACGACATAGCCACAAGTGAGCCGATAAGAAGAGTGGCCGGCATGAGCACGCGGTGGTCATCGCTACGGAAAATGAGGCGGGCGATATGAGGCACGGCAAGACCGATAAACGCCACAGGACCGCAGTATGCGGTAATGACCGAGGTCAATAATCCGGTAGCAAGTAACAGACGATTGCGCACATTCTTCATGTCAACTCCCAGATTGCGGGCATACGAAGCTCCGAGCAAAACTATATTCAACGGTTTTATCAGCAATATCGCCATAAAAATACCTACAAGCGTCATAAATGCAAATACAGGCATCTGCTCCATAGACACACCGTTAAAATTGCCCATTCCCCACATAACATAGCCCTGAACCCCCTCGGCTGTAGCGGCAAAATTCAAAAGCATTATGACGGACGAAGCAAGATAGCCGATCATTATACCGGTGATAAGCAACATAAGGTCATTTTTCAGCCATGTAGACAGCAACAGGAGCAACCCCATTATAGCAAGGCTTCCAAAGAAAGCGCCTATCATAACAGCCACATAACCGCCCCACGAAAAGGCCCCGGCCGATACCGAACCGCCGAGCAGGAGCATAACGACAGCCACACCGAGACTCGCACCGGAATTTATGCCTAATATAGAGGGACCGGCCAACGGATTACGGAAAGCGGTCTGAAGCATAAGGCCCGATACCGCAAGTCCGGCTCCGGCAAGCAATGACGTAAGAGCAAGCGGCAACCGGCTGCCCAACACTATAAACCGCACCGCATCAGCCACACCGTCACCTCCCGACAGTATGTGCATCACGTCGCGCGCAGGTATAGGCACTGACCCGATGAACAGGGTCAGCACAAACAGCGCGGCCACACAGACCGATATGACGATAAACCTAACTACCATGTATCTATTCGATAACAAATTCCGTAAAATATCTGTTGCCCTTCACCTGCAACAGTTCGGGATGACAAAGCATTATAAGGTCGTTAAGCAACCATTGCGGATGAAACGGCACCTCTTCATAAAACCTCACGTTGCGGGTGTTGCAACCATACACCTTTTTATTCTTAAACGCACCAAACTCACGGTATATTGCATTGTCGCGGCCAAACTCATCCAAAGTCTTGTCGGCAGGCTGTGAATAGCGTATTGCCCAGACATCGGCGTCCTGCGCCTTATACAGCACTTCCTCGGCTGAAAGCCCGATACTGCCGCTACGTTTATACTCGACAAACGGATTTGCCCCTCCGGCATCTTCAATGAAGCGCCCCATCGTAGACTCCGCTCCCGGCACATACCATGACTGTCCGTAAAGTCGGTCAATCAATACCTTAGGACGATAGCTAACCGAGTCAACAAGAGCGGCCAAAGCTTTATACTCCTTTACGGTATGACTGAAAAGAGTGTCGGCAAACTCCTGACGACCGAAAAGCATTCCGTAAAATTTCATCCACTCGGCACGGGCAAGCGGCGATATCTCCATATAGTCGGCACATTCTATTATAGGTATGCCAAGCTGTCCCAACTTGCCGTAACCGCCCGAATTTTCAAAAGGTGACAGCAATATCGCATCGGGCGAAAGCGCGATAATGCGCTCTATATCGGGCGACATACTGTTGCCGCAATCCACCACTTCCCCATCGGCAATACGTTTCTTGAGAAACCGTTCATGAATATACTGTGCGTCACATACACCCTTGATCGCCGTAGCCGCCCCAAGTTCACACACCAGACTATTATGGACCGACGAGTATATCAGCGCGCCGGACAATGGTGTACGCACTACAGTACCCGAGGGCAACCTCTTTGGCAACGGCACCGATGACGGTACTAGAACATAAGTATTCAAAATCCGCGTACTATCCCACGGATTACGGACCGCGACTTCAGTATATTCCTCATGATCCACAATAGTCAGAAGGCATGAGTAATCCAATGACAGCGTATCGCCGGCGGAATCGGCAGAAGAGGCACTGCCGCCTCCGCACGAGGCGAAGGCCGACAATGCCAGTAATATTATAAGCGACTTTAAGACAGTCACCTTCTTCATATGTATCACAGTTAATTAAAGAATACGGCGGCCTTAGGATTCTGTCCGCCGCAGTCAAACTTCTCCACGAACCGGCCGTCTTTGGTGAAACGATACATCGTACCGTTACCATTGGCCCAAATAGTGGTACCTATATATATATCGCCGCTCTCGTCATCAACCGACATCATGTATATACTCTTTGAAGTCAGTTCGGCAGGAGCGTCTTTCAAGAACGAAGTGCTCACAAGGCTACCGGCCTTTATGTCATAATAGCAGAAGGTATTGGTCGTGGTACGAGTGCTCCAGTCGGTACGAGAATCAACAAGATAGATCACATCATCGCCGGCAGCCATGTCGGTGGCATAACCTATTTTGCTCACCTTATTATTGTTCTTGGGCTCAATGCGCTGCAGTACGTAGCTCTCATCTGAATAATCCCATGAAATAAGGAATACATTGTCATCCTCCTCAACAAGTTTGTTGGGATTCTGAACTACGGTAAGAGTCTCTTTCAACGAAAAGTTTTTCAGATCCACAACCTTGACCTCCTTTTTATATACATAGTCGTTTTTACTTGTTGCCGGATTGAATACAATCTCATAGGAATTGGCTACATAAAGATTGTCATCGCATATAGTCATACCTTCGAGATTGGCACCGAGACCTTTCAGTTTAGCCTTGACTTCAAGCGTAGCGGCATCGATCTTTGCAACAATACCGCCATAAAATGACGCGTAGATATATCCGTCCTCGGCGGCTATATAACGCACACCGCCCTGCAAGTCGGGATCGGAGATAAACGAAGTACGCTTCTCCTGAACACATGCGGCATTAAGCTTGGCTATATAATTGGAGCCGTATACAGCTACATATATACTGCCGTTGTAACGGATCATACTCTGGCCAGTATCACCGAGACGGCTGTCATTCTGACGATAAAATATGTCATCAATCATGTCGCCATTTTCCGGATCGTAAAGCGAGATACCGGCATTGTTGGCAGCCTGCGAACCCTCATTAAGAATATAGACACGCGAGTCAGGCAACTCGACTTTTGAGCCGCCGTCATCCAATCCGTTGTTGTCATCATCACTGCATGACACCATCATTGTGCCCAAGCCAAACATGCATACGGCACCCAATAGAAAACTTCTGATTCTCATAAAATAAAAATTTGTTATGTTAGTTAGAATGTAAATGTACCTGTAAGCCGCCATGACCTTCCGGGCATGGGATAATATTTTATGACGTCATACTGACAGTCAGTAAGGTTGACAATCTCACCCTGCAGTTTAAGATGACACTTCCTTAAATCAAATTCGCGAGATAAAGTAAGAGTATGCTCGGCATAACCGGCAATTTCATTTACCGGTATATTTTCCGCCATATAATAGCGCTTGCCTACCGCTACTACAGAATATCCGACATTCACCCACGGAGTTTCGACTACTCCCGATGCGTTGCCGCTATGTACAGGTGTATAGGGCAAGAGGTCTTTGTAAGTCTTGGCCTCGCGGTCGGTAAGGTCTACGGCACGCTGCCATGTATAAGCTCCCGACAGGATGAGTTTCAGTCCACGCGCAAACGAGAGTGCCGTAGCCAAAGTGACATCCATTCCAGTCACATGCACCTTTCCGAAATTTATCATGCGCCAAGCGTAAGTGGTGGGGAAAGCAACGATCTTGTCTGTAACGTCGTTGTAAAAGCCGTCGAGAGTGACCGACATATAGTCCATAGCCGGAAACAGCGAACGGCTCCAAGTGACGCCCACGTCAAATTCGTCAGCTTTTTCAGGACGCAATGTACGATTACCGAGCCGGAAATAATACAAGTCGTTGAATGACGGAGTGCGGAACGTACTTTTATACATGGCCCTGAAAAAGAGCATTTCATCGCTCCACGGCTGCACGTTGACCGACAAGCTCGGCGACAGCCGTTTTATATCATCGGGGCGTTCACCCTCTTTAACCTTTTCGGTTATGTATGTACCCACCAAAGTGCCGGTGACGCTAAACAATCGACGCTGCCACCTCACACTTAAAGCGCTCAACGAGGTATAACGGTCAGGGTAAGGACAGTCGATCATAGTACTCCAAAGAGTATTGATAATTCCGTCCTGTGCAAAGGCTACGGTAAGTTCAGGCAACGGACGATAAAGACCGGTGGCCGACAGATAATATTCATTCTGCTTATGGACAGCATTGTACTCTCCGCCGGTAAACTGCGGGCCAAACTCACGGTCGCGGTTCCAACCGTAGTTATACTTGCCTTGAGCCTGCAATTCCCATTTCCGAGAAAACCGACGGGTGTATCGCGCCTGAATAAATGCGTTTTTGTCCCATAGTGTCTCGGTAGATACCGGATTATACAGAGTTATAGCTCCGGGCAATCCGCGCTTCGAGTAAAAATAATAGCCTTTCACCTGAAGCTCGCCACCTTCCGGCAACGAATAGTACATATTTGCCTCGCCGTGCCATGAGTCAATCGCTGAATTGTTGCGACGCTCTGTAGTGACATATTTGCCGTTGACCAATTTAAACGGGTAGTTACCGTCAGCTCTAAGGAAATTGCCGTCAACCGACGTCGCCACTCTGTCGCTCAATTTCCACCACCAGCGAAATGACGGACTCACATATCCGAACGATCCTCCTTTGACCATCAGGCGAAAAGCCGAGGAACGACCGTCATCAAACACAGGGCGCTCGGTACGTATACCCAGCACAGCTGCCGATGCATAAAGTTTAGCCGCCTGAAGCATATCATCATTCTGGCCCACGGCAAGCGACAACATAGCCACATTATCAAGCGAAAAACGGCCGATATCAATCTGTCCGGCCTGACAGTTGCTTACCGGAGCACCGTCATAACTCACCGCAGTATGGGCTGCGCCCATATTGCGCACCGATACGGTCTTAAGACCGCCTATACCCCCGTAATCCCTGACATTGACACCTGCGAAACGCCTTACGGCGTCGGCCATGTTCTGTATCCCGAGCTGCGACATGTCGGCTCCTGACAGGGTCTGTAGGGGGATTGCCGATGATACCTTTATCGGTGAACGCCGTGACGAAACAGTGACTTCCTGTATACGATGTACTTTGCCGGTTATAGTGTCAGCAGACACTGATGCAGATGAAACAATAGCAAACAGAGCCGCTCCAATCAAAGAACAGCCATCACACAAAATACGCGATAACAATAGTTTATGTCCTCTCATCCTCGAAAGAAAAACATTAATAAATTATGCATCGGCAGGTCTTCGGACTCATTTCAGGTCTATCGGACGCCTTCCCATTGTCATCTACAAAAGTGGCACATGTCCGAACCCATATGAAAATTACCGCAGCGGGACTGTCCGGGATTCGCACCCGTGTTCCCTTTTAATCTCCTTGCCATAAGCAATAGAGAACCGAAGCGACCGCAAAGTTATATACTTTTTGGACAAATAACAAAAAAATATGCCGCATCAGTGTTGACACGGCATACGATTATATAATTAACGACTTGTCAATCAGAACAGATAAGCTGCAGTTATAGTCCAGTAGCGGTTCTTTCCTTCCACACCACCTTTACCGTCGTTTATGTTAAGCTTGTTGACGGCTTTGGTAAGACCGAGACCGTAGCTTGCCCCTACCTGAATATGCTGAATAAGCTGCACACCGAAACCGAAGTTCCAAGCCACATCAACACTCTTGTTTTTGTAGGCATCGCTTATGGCGCGACGGCTTGTCAGGAACGAGAATGCCGGACCGGTAGTAAGATAAGGAGTTATAATTTTGCCTATAACGGGTACTCCAATCTTCCACTTTAAGTTAAGAGGAATATCGATGTAGTCTCGATTGTCTTTAACCATATCGTTGCCGTCCATCCACTTTGCCGAACGACGTACATACATGGCTGACAAGTCAAAACCTATACCAACCACAGGAACGGTAAACTCAGTCATGACGCCGGCGGTAAATCCGGCACGATTGTCACCGTCAAAAACGCTCTTGTTGAAATGCATGTCATTGACAGCCACACCTACACGAGGGCCGATACGAAACTGCGCCGACATCGGCATAGCCGCAAAAACCATAACAGCGGCCAAAATAAATCCTTTAATCAATTTCATAATCTCTATATATAATTTGTTTTTGGATAAACCTCTGTTTTACGAGTACACAATACGACCGCCATTATGCAGAAGCAATAGCAGCGGTCGTATCAGATAAGGTCGAATAAAATTAATATACTTCTTTAAAGAAATATTAGTTTACCTTAGAGGCAAGTTCTGCACCCGGTTTAAATTTAACAACTTTGCGGGCGGGAATGTTAATAGTCTCTTTTGTGCGGGGGTTGATACCGGTGCGCGCACCCTTTTCTGTAACAGCAAATGTACCGAAACCGATAAGAGCAACCTTGTCATCGCTTTCCAATGCTCCTGCGATAGCTTCAAGGCAAGCATCAAGTGCGTTCTTTGCATCAACTTTTGTTAGGTTAGCCTTCTCTGCAATGGCATTGACCAAGTCTGTTTTGTTCATAATCGTGATAAATTAAATGGATTTACAATCGTTTAGATGTTACAAATATAACGTGAAATTTTTAAATAAAAATATTTTTTGCAAAAAAAATGCGAAAAATGGCCCCTACATGTCGCAATTATTTACAGAAGGGGTGTAAAACGGGATATTTTGAGTAAATTTGTACACGAAAATCAACATTTTTATATTTGAAAATGATAAGAAACGGTGGTTCATTTTTCGGCGTCATACCGCCCGTAACCAAAAACCTGATTATAATCAACGCCATCATATGGCTGGCTATGATGGTTTTGCCCGACCGACTCGGCATAGACTTTGTACGCTATGGAGGCCTCCACTACATTACGGCCCCTGACTTCAATGTCATTCAGGTGATAAGCTACATGTTTATGCACTCCACACAAGGCATAGCTCACTTGTTTTTCAACATGTTCACGCTGTTCATGTTCGGCATAACCCTTGAACGCGTACTCGGCGGCAAGCGCTTTCTGTTCTACTACATATCATGCGGTATAGGAGCCGCCATCATACAGGAACTGACATGGGCCATGATGATGAACTCCTACATAACCAAAAACGTAGAGATGGTGATAGCCAACTTCGCCCACGCCAACGGCATGAGTATGGAGCAGGCCAAATCCTATATATCGCCCGTAGAGCTGATGCATCTTAAGCAAAATATTGAAAATGCACTTGTCACCGTAGGAGCGTCGGGAGCCATATACGGAGTACTGCTCGCATTCGGCATGCTCTTCCCCAACCGTCCATTGTACCTTATGTTTATTCCCGTTCCTATCAAGGCAAAGTGGATGGTGCTCGGATACGGACTTATCGAACTTTCACTCGGTCTAAGCTCGGCATCTGACGGCATAGCCCACTTCGCGCACCTCGGCGGCATGATATTCGGATTCTTCATCATATTGCACTGGAAACGCAAAGGTATAGTCGGAGGCAATGGATATTATTGACAATCTGCGTTATAAATGGCGATACGGGTCCATGCTCATAAAACTCGTATTTGTCAATGTAGCGGTATTCATAATATTGAATATCGCCACATTGATATTGTCTATAAGCGGCCAACCGCCACAACTTGCACTTGAACTGATCGAGATGCCGTCGCATCTGTCGGATCTTATCATCAGACCATGGACCGTGCTCACCTATATGTTTTCGCAGTATGACTTTCTGCATTTGCTGTTCAATATGGTATGGCTTTACTGGTTCGGGTCGATATTCCTGCTGGCCGACTCGTCCAAAAACATGTGCGCACTATATATATATGGTGGCTTGGGAGGAGCGGCACTGTTCATTGCAAGTTATGCGGCGATGGACACATACGGGCTTCTTATCGGTTCATCGGCATCGGTACTCGCCATTGTCACGGCAACAGCCATAAGACAACCTGACTATAAAGTAGGCCTTCTTTTTCTTGGAGAGATATCGCTGAAGTGGCTTGCCATCATCACTATAGCCATAGATCTGCTGAGTATGGGCGGGAGCAACGGAGGCGGCCATATAGCCCATTTAGGCGGAGCAATAATAGGAGCTTTGTATGCTGTAGCACAACGAAAAGGCATCAATATAGCCGCTCCGTTCAACTCCATGACCGATTCAATTGTTAATTTGTGGAAACGCATAACGGCACCACGGCAGCCTAAAGCGGACAACAGACAAGCCGGCGGCGCGTATTACCGTAACCGGACGACAACAGGAACATCAGGCAACGGCAATGCCGCATCAAAAGCTGACGAAACCTCTCTTGACGAGATACTTGACAAAGTCAAGAAGTCAGGCTACGGAGCACTCACCGCCGAGGAAAAAAAACGGTTGTTTGACATAAGCCGACGCATAAAGTAACAGACAGAGATATATGAGCAGAAGCATAACATCGATACTTGGATCGGCCATACTTGCAGTATGGGTGGGTGTCAACGTGCTCGTAGCTCTATGTACACTGTTGGCAGCGTATGGCGGTTACATACCTCCTCGGATGTTTCCCCTCGCTCAACTCGCAAACATGACATTCAGCGGCTGGGTCATACTGTCGGCCATACTTCTTGCCATTAACTTCATTGCCGTAAAACGCCTGACCGTGATGTTCGGAGTGACGCTATTGCTTTGTGCCGGCCCACTCCTGACCGTATTTCCGATTAATTTCAAATTCGGCTCCCTGACTCCGGAAGAAGAAAAAACGTCGTTTTCGGTATTAAGCTATAATGTACTCGGATTTCGCGACAATGAAGGGGCTTCACCGTCATGGGGCAACCGCACGTTATCATATATAATAAACAGCGGCGCCGACATCGTGTGTCTACAGGAAGCGGCACCTCTACACGGTCGCGGAGCATACGGCAACAAAGCCCAGCGCGACTCTCTTTCCGCTATTTATCCTTATTATACGGAACTGCCTGATCGTGCCGGAGAAACTTTATTGTCTAAATATCCGTTTAAAATTATCGACACACCCCAGCCCGACTGGGGGTCGGGACACTACACGGCTTATGAAGTGGATATAGACGGTCATCCCACGACGGTGGTAAACTGTCATCTACAGTCGATAGGACTTACTCCCGACGATAAGGAACTTTATCGCGATCTGACCGACAAAGACACCCGCCCCACCAAATCGGAACTGACAAAAGTAAAAAACGACATTATAGGTAAATTATCCAACGCTTTTATCACACGCGCCGAGCAAGCGCAAAGCATAAAAGACTTCCTGTCGGGGCGAGGCGACGATGTGATACTTGCAGGCGACTTCAACGATGTGCCCGGGAGCTACGCATACCGCACCATAAAAAGCTGCGGACTGCGCGACGCCTACTCCGACTGCGCTTTCGGCCCCATGATAACGTACAATACCAATCGTTTTTACTTCCGCATCGACCATATATTATACCGCGGTGGCCTGAAAGCAACGGAGATCAAGCGCGGCGACATACGCAGCTCCGATCACTATCCGCTTACAGCCACATTTATCCGGGAGAACAAAGAGTAAACAACCAATTTCTTATACTTTTTTGCAGATGAAAAAACTAAAATTAATCCTTGCCTCGGCACTGCTGATAACAGGAGTTTCGGCCGCCACGGCAATCATCACCAACGCAATGGACAAACAAAAAAATCCGTTCCTGAGCGAGTATGACACACCCTATGACATACCGCCGTTTGACAAAATCACCTATGCCGACTACATGCCTGCGCTGAAAGCCGGTATAGAGCAACAGAAGAGAGCCGTAGAAGCCATTGCCGGCAATACGGAAGCGCCGACCCTCGAGAACACCATCATCGCTCTCGACCACAGCGGCCCGATTCTCGATAAAGTATGTGCAGTATTCTTCAACCTTGACGAGTCAAACTCGTCGCCCGAAATGAATGCCATTGGCGAAGAGTTCTATCCGTTGGTATCGAAACACAGCGACGAGATAGCGATGAATCCCAAACTCTTTGAACGCATCAAAGTACTTTATGACAACCGCGACAAGATGGACTACACCAAAGCCCAGCGTCTGCTTATAGAGAAGTCTTACGAAAGCATGGTACGAAACGGTGCCCTGCTCGACGACACCAAGAAGTCAGAGCTCAAAGAGCTTAACGGCAAACTCGCCGACCTGTATCTTAAATTCAACAAGAATCTGCTCTCGGCAACCAACGCATTTTCAATCGTAGTAGAAAACAAGGATGAATTAAGCGGTCTTCCCGCCACAAGCATAGCCGTAGCAGCCGAAGAGGCAGCCAAACGCGGTCTTGAAGGCAAATGGGTATTTACACTGCATGCGCCGAGCCGTTTGCCGCTTCTTCAGTATGCTGACAACCGCGACCTGCGTGAAAAGATGTACAAAGGCTACACTACCCTCGCATCGTCAGGCGAGTACAACAACTACCCAGTAATAGCCGAGATACTGAAAGTACGCGCCCGCAAAGCCAAACTGCTCGGCTATGATACATATGCCGACTACATGACCGCCAACGTCATGGCCAAGACAGTAGCCAACGCCGAGGAGCTCCTCATGCAGATATGGAAGCCGGCCATAGCCCGTGTCAGCGAAGAGGTAGCCGAAATGCAGGCGCTCAGCAACAAAGAGGACAACAAGTTCACTATCGAACCGTGGGATTATTACTACTATGCTGAAAAGGTTCGCAAAGACAAATACAATCTTGACGAAGACGAAGTACGCCAGTACTTCCATATAGACAATGTACGTAAAGGTATCTTTGAGATGGCACACCGCCTGTATGGAGTGACATTTACCGAAATGCCCGACGCACCCAAGTACTACCCCGAAGTCACCGTCTATGACGTAAAGGATGCCGAAGGTAAGCATGTGGCTGTATTTATGACCGACTACTTCACACGTTCAAGCAAGCGTCAAGGCGCATGGATGAGCGAATTCAAAGGCTCGTTTGTTGACGGTGACAAAGTCGAGCGTCCTATCATATTCAATGTATGCAATTTCACTCCTGCCACTGCCGATACCCCTTCGCTGCTGACTCTTGATGAGGTGGAGACAATGTTCCATGAATTCGGCCACGGTCTTCACGGCATGTTGTCGCGGGCCAAATATAAAAGTCAGGCCGGCACCAATGTTGACCGTGACTTTGTAGAGTTACCCTCGCAGATACATGAACATTGGGCCATGGAGCCGGAAATGCTCAAGATGTTTGCCAAGCACTATAAGACCGGCGAAACGATACCCGACGCCCTTATAAACAAACTTCAGGCCGCATCGACCCACAATCAAGGGTTCACCACCACCGAACTTGCCGGAGCCGCACTGCTCGACCTGCAATGGGGTAAGCTCACTGACACCGAGAATGTCGATATAGTAGGCTTCGAGAAAGCTGTAGCCGATAAGCTGAATATGCCTAAAGAGGTTCAGTACCGCTACCGCAGTCCCTACTTCAAGCACATATTCGGAAGCGACGGATATGCTTCAGGTTATTATACCTATCTGTGGGCGGAAGTACTTGATACGGACGGCTTCGAATTATTCAAGGAGAAAGGCATATTTGACCCCGCAACAGCCAAAGCTTTCAAGGAAAATGTACTTGAGGCCGGAGGCAGTGATGACCCGATGGAGCTTTATATCAAGTTCCGCGGCAAGAAACCGACTCCCGAAGCACTTCTGCGCAACCGCGGTCTTATAAATGAGCCGGCAAAACCGGGCAACATCAACACTCCCGAAGGAAAATAAAAAGCAGAATCCAACTAACGAAGAGGCCGTACATGCAGTGTCACGGCCTCTTGCTTTTATGTAGATCAACTTATTTCACGGTGACAGGTCCGGGACAAAGGTATGCCACATGTATCTTTCAGTTTGGCCATAACAAAAGTACTCTCGATTGAAGCTATCGAATCGATAGTACCGAGTACATTAAGCACAAACTCCTGATAAGAACGCATATCCGATACATAAATCTTAAGCATAAAATCAAAAGCGCCCGATATATTGTAGCATTCGGTCACTTCCGGAATTTCAGATATGCGTGCTACAAACATCTCGGCGATGTCGCGATTTATACGCTGCATCTTCACATTGCAGAATACAATCAGGCCGCAGTTAAGTTTATCTGCATCAAGTACGGCTACGTAACGCAGTATATATCCTGTCTGGTCAAGACGCCTGAGCCTTTCAAAAACCGGTGTAGGCGAAAGATTCACTATCGAGGCGAGCTCTTTGACAGTAAGACGGCAATTATTCTGTAACTCTCGCAATATAGCAATGTCAATACCGTCCAATCGGGAAACAGCCGTAGAATTTTTTTCCATAAATATGTCTTTTTACGGGTTATATCAGATATATATTCCAACACAAGCACAAATATAGAATAATAATCCAAATTAAGCAAATATATTGGATAATACATCTACAACAGCTAACTTTGTCAAAAATAATTATTCTTAACAACATCAATTATGGCAGACAAAAAATTACACTTCGAAACCATTCAGCTCCATGCCGGTCAAGAAAATCCCGATCCTGCTACAGGAGCACGAGCAGTACCGATATATCAGACAACATCGTACGTGTTTGCAAACTCCGCTCATGCCGAAGCTCGTTTCGGGCTACAGGATCCGGGAAACATATACGGGCGTCTGACCAATCCGACACAAAATGCGTTTGAAGAGCGTGTGGCGGCACTTGAAGGAGGCGTAGCGGCGTTGGCTGTAGCATCAGGTGCGGCAGCTATAACATATGCATTGTTAAATCTCGTACGGTCGGGCGACCATATTGTATCGGCCCGCACCATATATGGGGGCAGCTATAATCTGATCGAGCATACACTTGCCGATTACGGCGTCACATCAACATTCGTCGACCCGGCGGATATTGACAATTTCACACGGGCCATACGCCCCGAAACAAAGGCCATATTTGTCGAAACCCTCGGCAATCCGAATTCCAATGTCATAGATATCGACCTACTTGCCGATATAGCCCACAAAGCCGGCATACCGTTGGTAATCGACAATACTTTCGCTACACCATTTCTGTTTCGACCAATTGAACATGGAGCCGATATAGTAGTACACTCGGCAACAAAATTTCTCGGTGGTCATGGTACATCACTCGGCGGAGTCATTATAGACGGCGGGAATTTTGACTGGAAAAAGTCAGGCAAGTTTCCTCAGCTTACAGAACCGGATCAATCATATCATGGAGCTGTCTTTGCCGATATTGCAGGACGCGCAGCCTATGTGACCCGTATTCGCGCTGTATTGCTGCGAGACACCGGTGCCACAATAAGTCCATTCAATGCTTTTATACTGTTACAAGGCATTGAGACACTGTCTTTACGTGTCGAGCGGCATGTATACAATGCTCTTAAAGTAGTCGAATTTCTAAACTCTCATACAAAAGTACAGCATGTCAACCATCCGGCTTTACCATCACATCCCGACCATGCGCTCTACAAACGCTTCTTCCCGCATGGGGCAGGCTCAATATTTACATTTGAGATCAAAGGCGGTAAAGACGCCGCACATAAATTCATTGATTCCCTCAAAATATTCTCCTTGCTTGCCAATGTAGCGGATGTAAAATCACTCGCCATACATCCGGCCTCGACCACACATTCTCAGCTTAGCGAAGAACAGAAAGCAGAACAAGGTATATTGCCCGGATCTGTAAGGTTATCCATAGGCACCGAACATATTGACGATATACTGGCCGACCTGTCTCAAGCATTTGATTCAATATAACAATACATACAGTATGGAATCCACCTCAAACATGAATGGACGGTATTCCCGTCATATGATGCTTACTGAAATCGGAGATGAAGGTCAAAGGCTTATATCCGAGGCCCGCGTACTTATCGTGGGCCTCGGCGGCCTCGGCTCACCTGCGGCACTATATCTCGCCGCAGCCGGCGTAGGCACGCTTGGCCTGATTGACGGTGATAAAGTAGACATAAGCAATCTTCAGCGCCAAGTCATCCATTCTACCGAAACATTGGGGAAACCCAAAGCAGAATCGGCAGCAGAAGCAATAGCACGACTCAATCCCGATGTAAAAACAGAATTGTATGATGAACTTCTGACCGAAACAAACGCGTATGACATAATAAGCCACTATGACTTCATTATTGATGCCACCGACTCGTCACAGACAAAATATCTGATAAACGACGTCTGCGTCAAAGCCGGCATAGCGTTTTCACACGGAGCCATAAAAGAGTACGACGGATATACATTCACTTACGTTCCGGGACATCCGTGCTACCGATGTCTTTTCGGGGTAAACACACCGGTAAAGGAGATTCCGCCAAGCGCTTCGTCAGGTGTACTCGGAACCGTGCCGGGTATACTCGGCACCATACAGGCCGCAGAAGCGCTAAAATATATAACCGGCGTCGGTGAACCACTTACCGGTCGGCTATTGAAATTTGATATACGGACCATGAATTTCAGCATAATAAAATTCAATCACAATCCGGACTGCATAGGATGTCGCAGCACAAAATAACAAATTGGGCCACTTCACAAAGAAGTGACCCAATCTGTATTATTAAAGAAGAAGTATCAGTTAAATGTTATCTCGGCCCGACGATCATGAGCGTTATCAGAAAACGCTTTGGTAGGTCCCATCCCCATTGTATTCACGTTTGAGGCAGGAACCCCGTGAGCTATTAGATAATCGCCCACCGCTTTAGCCCGGCGATCGCTTAACTTACGGTTGTAATCGGCATTGCCTGTAGCATCGGTGTATGCTTTCACGGTCACATTCTCACCCGATGCAGCAGCCCTGTCAGCCACCTTGTTGAGCGTAGCGCTTTCAGGTACTCCGGAACTGTCATAAGCAAACAGGTACACAACTTTATTAATGGCATCGCCGGTGGCAGCTGAAATACCTTTATCGCTTACGGCAAGCCCATCGTTATCCGCCTTTCCGGAAACGGAATTATCGGCTGTTGTTGGTTCTGATGTTTTACCGCCTGACAAATCATACAGCTCTATAGCCTCACCGTCAAGCTGCGTACTGCCCGATATACCGCCGGCAGGATCCAGATCATAACCGGCGCCCTTCACCGCTTTCTGCCAGTGAGCACTTGCCAATGGCGGCATTTTGTCACTAAGCCGGTCATGGTTGGCAAAGAAGAGAAAACCCGCAACGACAAGGGCAAGGCCCAATATAGTTGCAAAAACGCCCCATTTCATGGACGTGGCTGCAGGCGCGACAGCTCCCGATACGGCAGCGACCTCAACATGTGCACCTACCATCAATGGTGTTTTATGTGCCGGAAGCTCAAAAGGCTCGGTATGAGCTCCAATACCCAAAGGTTGCTTATGGGCTGCAAGCTTTTTGTGTGTCATATCATTTTTAGCCATAGTATTGTGTGTTATGGTTAGTATATAAGAAATAACACATCTCCCCTATCAAGTGTTTAAAAAGACTTTCAAGGAGTCATACTATAGACCGAATGCAGAATAATCGTCAGGAATGTCAGGAAGGTATATATTATTCAGTCAACAGGTATGCGATTCAACATAAATTCATATGATACAGAATCAGGAACCGATATCTTAGGAAATATCAGATCGGCTGTAAGATCAGCATCAAACGGCATAACTGAGACAGCGCCATCATTTGATTTTATTGTACCGGTATGAACCATAACGGCTATACATCCGGGTATTAGATATATAAAAATGACAAAGGCGAATAGAAATTTACTCATAGACTGGAATGATTATTTTACACGCTTTTAATAACAATACACAGCATCATTTGGTTCAAAACATATTTAAAAAATGCAATCTAATATATAATAAAAAGCGGGAGGTGCCGCTCGGCATCTCCCGCTTATAATAACGATATTTACTATCGAAGAATTCTTAGTCTACGTACTTCTTTAAAATGACAGTGGCATTATGGCCGCCAAATCCGAAAGTATTGGAAAGAGCGGTATTTACAGTACGTTTCTGAGCCTTGTCAAATGTAAAGTTAAGATTATAGTCAATCTCCTCATCCTGATCCTCGGGATCATGGTTGATTGTCGGAGGAACGATATCGTTCTGCACGGCTTTTACACAGAATAGTGCTTCAAGCGCACCGGTGGCACCGAGAAGATGGCCGGTCATAGACTTGGTAGAGCTGATGTTTACCTTGTAAGCATGGTCGCCAAATACCTCCTTTATTGCTTTAACCTCAGAGAGGTCGCCGACAGGAGTAGAAGTACCATGAACATTGATGTAGTCAATATCCTCAGGCTTCATCCCAGCATCTTCAAGAGCGTTCTGCATCACAAGCTTTGCTCCGAGGCCTTCGGGGTGTGTGGCAGTAAGATGGTAAGCATCGGCCGACATACCGCCGCCGACAACTTCCGCATATATTTTCGCTCCGCGAGCTTTGGCGTGCTCAAGTTCTTCAAGAACAAGCACAGCCGAACCCTCACCGATAACAAAACCGTCGCGCGACTTGCTGAAAGGACGCGAAGCGGTCTCGGGGCTGTCATTGCGTGTAGATAATGCATGCATTGAGTTGAAACCACCTACGCCTGCAGGATATACAGCAGCTTCAGCACCGCCGGTAACGATAGCGTCAGCCTTACCGAGACGGATAAGGTTGAATGCGTCTATGAGAGCATTGGTTGATGATGCGCAAGCTGACACGACACCATAGTTGGGTCCGTGGTAGCCGTACTGCATGGACACATGGCCCGATGCGATGTCAGCAATCATCTTGGGGATGAAGAAAGGATTATATTTCGGCCCCATGTCTTCGTGCATCGCATAGTATCCGGCCTCTTCCTCAAATGTATGAAGACCACCGATACCGGCAGCGATGATAACACCTACGCGATTCTTATTGATGTTCTCGTTTTCGAGATCGGCATCCTTGACAGCCTGCTCGGCTGCAACAAGAGCGTATTGCGCATAAAGGTCAAGCTGACGTAGCTTCTTGCGGTCGAAATGATCGGCGGCATTAAACCCCTTAACCTCACATGCAAACTGTGTTTTGAATTTAGAGGCGTCAAAATGCGTAATGGGCGCGGCACCACTAACCCCGTTCAAGGCATTGTTCCATGTGGTATCCACATCATTGCCTATCGGAGTTATTGCGCCGAGTCCGGTTACGACAACTCTCTTTAATTCCATTTAAAAAACAGAGAAATTTTTGAGTTTAATTAGTTCTTAGCTGCTTCAATGTATTCGATAGCATCCTTTACAGTAGTGATGCCTTCAGCTTTGTCATCGGGAATAGTGATGCCGAATTCTTTCTCAAACTCCATGATGAGCTCAACGGTGTCGAGGCTGTCTGCGCCAAGATCCTTAGTGAATTCAGCATTTTCAGTTACTTCGTTTTCGTCAACGTTGAGTTTGTCAGCGATAATAGCCTTTACTCGAGATGCAATTTCTGACATAGTTCTAAATTTATTAATTAGTAATGATATTTGCGATTTTGCAGTGCAAAGTAAATAATTTAAATCGAGATACTAAAACTTTTCAATGCACAATATGTCTTTTTTTGAGCAAATAGGCCTATTTAGCCTAAATATTGGCCGTTTTTGCTTTATTTTACACATATTTAATATTATATATAATACCAAGTCAAATATTACATTATTGTTACAATCATAGGTTTCATTCTATTAACATAGATAACTTTGATGAACAATTTTCCATCAGAGAACGTCATTAAATAATAAAATTATAATCAGTTTATCATATGAGATTCAAACATTACACTTATGCATGCGCGTTAATTGCACTGGCCATAGCCTCGTCATGCACCGATAAAAAGCCGCAGTCACAAGACTGTGAGTCTTCCGAGATACATAACTTTGAAGTAAAACAGACCGTAAAAACTATCGAGCGAAATTATTTATGCGAAGGCGCCGATAGTTGTTATGGCGACAGTATACCGGTATACAGCACGGTAAAAATAGCGGTAGAATGGCCTAAAAAAATGGGCAAATATGATATAAGCCGTTTACAGGATTCTTTGGTATACGCTATTTTTGATACAACCGCAATATCCATAGATAAAGCCATTTTAGCTTCAACGGAGCGTCCGGAAGGTATTGATCTGTTCAAAATGAAGCGTGTGGACAGTGTACCGACATCGGAAATCAATAGAGTGCTTCTGCGCGACGTTATAGCATCGGTCATAACATTCAGTCCGCGCTTCATCGTATACCAGATAATGAAAAGCACTTACAGCGGAGGTGCGCACGGCATAACGGAGTCGCACTATCTTAACTATGACCTTAAAAATTCAAAAACCATAACATCGGCTGACATATTCAAGGCAGGCACACAGGACACCGTTTTGCAGGCGGTAAAAGACTGTCTAATGACAAAATTCAATGTCTCGTCCATAAAAGAGCTTCAAGACAAGGGCATATTTGCCGACCGTATATATGTGACCGACAACTTCTATCTTCAGGGATATGATATAGTATTTCATTACAACCCGTATGACATAGCACCCTATGCTCTGGGCAGTATAAACGTACGCATACCCTACTATCAGATACAATCCTGCATCAAACCCGAGGCAGCATCCATGCTGTCGGAAGCGGCGGAATACTGAAAGGTATAATCGTAAGGATAGAGAATATCCCATAAAAACAATGGTTGGGGCGGCATCGATGTACCTGCGGCACATCGGTCATGAGCCTCAACCACTTTTATAAATCCGTCCTCCGACATTTTGCCTCGGCCTACTTCTATAAGTGTACCTACTACAGCACGGACCATATTGCGAAGAAAACGATCGGCACTTATAACGAACACATGCCTGCCATCGCCGATATCCATCCATTCGGCATGTGTGACCCGACACAGATTGGTCTTATTGTCGGAATGCAGTTTGGCAAATGATGTAAAGTCATCAATACCGGTCAAAAGCCTACCGCAGCGGTTCATAGCCTCAAAATCGAGTCCGGCAGGTTCCTGCCAGCTGTGCATATATAAGAACGGTGACTTTCCCGAATGGGTATAGTAATGATATGTCCGCGATACGGCATCAAAACGCGCATGAGCATCGCCATGCACGGGCCACACACCCTCTATGGCTATATCGCGTCCGATAAGAGCGTTCAAGCTTCGTAAAAACGAAGGAATATCACCTAACGGTTCTACTACATCGAAATGCGCTATCATAACACGCGCATTGACTCCGGTGTCGGTGCGTCCGGCTCCGGTAATACGTACATCACCGCCAAGTATACGCGACATACCCTCCTCGATGGTCGACTGCACACTCACAGCATTGGGCTGCGACTGCCAGCCATGAAAAGGCGCCCCGTTGTAAGCGAGGCGCATAAAATAACGTTGTGACATATATACGGTGGTTTTCAGTCTTTTTCGAGATAGGTGTAACCGTACAGTCCGGAACGATATCGGCTAAGGAATTCGCGTCCCTCTTCAGGGGTTATCTTTCCGGCCTTCATCGAAGATGTAACCCAAGTCTCCACATTTCTTACAAGCTTCTTGGGATTGTACTGCACGTAATCAAGTACTTCATCGACAGTCTCGCCATATATTATCTGGTCAATCTCATAACGGTCTTTGTACACGCTTATATGGACTGCATTCGTATCGCCGAAAAGATTATGCATATCACCGAGAATCTCCTGATATGCCCCTACGAGAAATACACCTATATAGTAAGGCTCCTTGTCTTTTATAGTATGTACAGGTAGAGAACCGGTGGTTCCATGGCCCGATATATAGTAAGATATCTTGCCGTCGGAGTCACATGTTATGTCCTGAATGGTAGCCATACGTGTAGGCTTCTCATCAAGACGGCATATCGGCATTATAGGGAACACTTGGTCTATGGCCCAAGAGTCGGGTAGCGACTGAAAGAGCGAGAAATTGCAGAAATACTTGTCGGGGAGCATTTTGGCAATCTTGCGCAACTCCTCGGGAGCATGCTTCATACCGGAAGCTATCTCTCCCACCTCACGAGCTATCGACCAGAAAAGTTTTTCTATCTGAGAACGGGTGCGAAGGTCAAGCAGACCGAGATTAAACAGATCAAGGGCCTCTTCCCTTATCTGCAATGCATCGTGCCAGCTTTCAAAAAGACGCGGCTGGTCAAGCTTGTCCCATATGTCATACAACTCACGTGACAATTCATGATCATCAGGTCCCACTTCATGCTTTTCGTTCCATACAGGAAGCGATGTAGCGGCAAGAGTGTCGAATATCAGCACCGAATGATGGGCGGTAAGCGAACGACCGCTCTCGGTTATGATGTTGGGTTGCTTTATGCCGTTTTTAACACATGCATCCACGAGCGCCGACACCGAGTCATTGGCATATTCCTGTATCGAATAGTTCATAGAACTCTCGCTTGATGAACTGCGAGTACCGTCGTAGTCAACGCCAAGACCGCCACCTATGTCGATAAACTCGACATCAAAACCCATCTTGGTCAACTGCACATAGAACTGTGTAGCCTCTCTAAGCGCGTTTTTAATACGGCGTATCTTTGTTATCTGGCTGCCTATATGGAAATGAATGAGTTTAAGGCAACCCGTCATCTTGTTTTTTGCAAGAAAATCAAGAGCCTCAAGCAGTTCGCTCGAGTTCAATCCAAACTTGGACTGATCTCCTCCCGACTCTTCCCACTTACCCGAACCTGAACTCGACAGTTTTATGCGTATGCCTACATTAGGCTCGATGCCTAAACGCTTGGCCACCTCCGCGATAAGAGTCAGCTCGTTCAGCTTCTCGACAACAAGATATATACGACGCCCCATCTTCTGCGCGAGCAGTGCAAGT
Source organism: Muribaculum sp. (assembly GCA_009775095.1). GTDB lineage: Bacteria > Bacteroidota > Bacteroidia > Bacteroidales > Muribaculaceae > Muribaculum. Next base: position 5,105 of record VSOZ01000027.1, on the reverse strand, counting down.
TCGATATAATCGTTATCCTTGTAGCCATTACATATTATAAGGGCATTTTCGGCAATATTGGTGGCAAGTACAGCATGCAATTCGGGCTTGGAACCGGCTTCAAGACCGATGTTGAACTTCTTGCCGTGCGACACAATCTCCTCCACAACCTCGCGCATCTGGTTGACCTTTATAGGATATATAATGAAGTTCTTGGCTTCATAGTCATACTCCTTTGCAGCCTGTTTGAAGCAACGCGAAATTTTCTCCACACGGTTGTCGAGAATGTCAGGGAAACGCAACAGCACCGGCGCAGCCACATCGCGCACCTGAAGTTCGTCAAGTACATCTTTCAGGTCCACCGAAGCATAGCCCTCGCGCGGAGTCACAGCCACATGCCCCTTGTCATTGATGGAGAAATACTTAAGCCCCCATCCATTGATATTGTACAGCTCAGCGCTGTCCTCAATACGCCATTTTCTCATTTATCCAATAAGCTATCTTTTTATAAAAACGCCACAAAGATAGTGACTTTTAACTTAATCACGAAATCAGAGGCGCAAGCACCAGCTAAGGCACGGTGACTTCCTCGATTTCCGTCATGCCGGGCTTGTAAAGCCTTGCTTTATTAACACCCGATGTTCCGTAATGTTTCCATGAAATCGACTTCCAGTCAATCTTGTCGGTAGATTGTGCGGGAGCTACATGGGGAATTACGGCCCCGTCTTTTACAAGTATCACACACTGAAGTTCGCCGTCGGCCTTTATACGGTTCCATCCCGAAGAATAAGTCTTGCCGGTCTGGTAATCGATCCACTTACCCTTGCCGGGCAAATATACATCGCGTTCAAATCCGGGTTCAAACAGCGGCGCCACCATGATCTGTGAGCCAAACATGTATTGATCCTCGACCAGCCATGCTCCGGGATCGTCGGGAAATTCAAGCAAAAGAGCACGGAACATAGGCCACCCTTTTTCAGTGCATTCCTTGGCCTCCGTATAGATGTACGGCATAAGAGAATACTTCAGCTCGGCACTTTTGCGGAAATAGTCTACAAAATCTTTATTGTCATACAGCCACGGTTCAGTGGGCGGCGCGCCGTGAGCACGGCTGTGGGAAGTAAGGAAGCCCATAGGGAGCCAACGACGATAAAGTTCTTCAGGCGTGCTTGTGACAAACCCGCCTATGTCATTGCTCCAGAAACAGAAGCCCGACAGTCCGAGCGACAAACCGCTGCGCACCGTGCCCTGCATGCCGGTATTGGTTGATGCGGCATCACCTCCCCAATGAAGCGGATAACGCTGGCTTCCGGACCAAGCCGACCGCGCCCATATTATATTCTCGCCATTTACCTTTTTTGTTATATCGGCTACCGCCTTATTGTATCTTACAGGATAAATGTTGTGTTCATACCATCCAGTACGTCCGTTATTGTACACGGCCTCGACAGGCGCGGCCTCACCGAAATCGACCTTAATGGCTCCGACGCCCATTTTCAATAGTCCGGCGAGTTTGTCCTGATACCACTCTACCGTAGCCGGATTGGTAAAATCAAGTACCGCATCCTCATAAGGGAGCGTACCTTTGCCGTTTTTAACGGCAAGGCCTTTCTCTACCAACTCTCCGAAATACTTGTTTCCGGGTACGAAATAAGGCAATTGCCAAAGGCTTATATGGAAGCCGTCCTTACGCAGGTCATTTATCATTTTCTGCGGATTCTTAAATCGCTCGGGTGAAAATTCGTAGTCGCACTGCCAGTCTACGTCAAACCATCCGGTATCGAAGTGAATCACATCAGAAGGTATTTTGTTCTCGCGAAGCTTACGTGCAATCTCGCGGCCCTCATCCTCGGTGAAGTAGGATATACGGCTCATCCATGTGCCAAACGACCACAGCGGCGGCATGTCGGGACGACCCGACAGAGCGGTGTATTCCGACAATATCTCTTTCGGTTCGCCGAAGAATATAAACAGGTCCATCTCCTCATCGGCCATAAACAGTTTATTGGCGCCTATATAGCTGCGACCCATATCGACCGTCAGCGGCGCCGAAGTGTGCATAAACATACCGTAGCCGCGGTTGCTGAAGAAAAACGGCACAGGCTTGTACATATCGGTACTTTCCGGTCCCTGCGGATCAGTCACAAAGAGGTTGAACTTCTGCCCGGCTTTATTGAGAGGTGTAGGCGACTCTCCGAGTCCGTATATTCTCTCACCGGGAGCAAGCGACCACACAGGATTGATGCTGCGTGAATTATCGCTGCCCCGCTTTATAAAACCGAATGGAGGCACTTTTATCTGTGTACTGTCATTGTCGCCCCATACGCGAGTCTGCGTGAGCACGGTGCCGTCGGAATCCTTAAGTATCAGTCGCCACGGACAAGCATTGATGCGCAACTCTCCGTATGGCGATTTATAAATAACATCCCGCCCCTCACGAGTGGCGGTCCACTGCGACGCATCATGGCCCGGTTTTCCGTCAAGCATGACCGAAATGCTGTCGCAGTCGGCTGAAGCCACCGGCGAGGTCAGTACTTTCACCCTTAACGTATGGGCATTGACCGGCTGCACGCTGAACTTCAAACGCGGATCTTGCGGATAAGCCGTATCGGGGAAGTCAAGTGACTTCAATGGCTGATGCAGATACGTATTGGCGTTGAAAGCCTGACGAGGCATCAGTTGATGACGCTTCCACTCGACTACACCCTCCCCGGTGGCGATGTCGAAATCGACAAGGCTGTCTACAAAAAAATAAGTATTGCTTAGGTCTGAAAAATCCTGACTCATGTCCTTGCTCTGCGACAGCAGGTATGCCGTACCGGCATTGGTCTTGGTCTCGCCGAAAACAGACGCGACACAAGCAAAAGCTGTCATAAAAACGGCACTACGGCGCAAAAAAATGTTATTCATGATTGATGTAAATGTAATTTTCACAAATATAGCATTTCTTTTTCTAAAAAGTCGTATATTTGTAGTGCAATAGATATATTCCAACATTAAAATATTAACATTATTATCATGAACAGCAAATTATGCTATTCAGTGGTGCTGGGGACAGCACTTCTTCTTACCGGCTGCGGCAAGAAGATGAACCAGTTCAAGGCCGATTATTTCACGGTCAACCCCAATCCTCTGGAAGTAGTGGGCGACAAAGTGCCCGCAACCGTTACCGGAAACATTCCCGGCAAGTTTTTCGTAAAGAATGCCGAAGTTACCGTAACCCCCTATCTTGAATTCGGAGGTATGGAAGTGGCTTCAGCTCCCTACACTTTCCAAGGCGAGAAAGTAAGAGGCAACAATCCTGTGGTGAACTTTGAAAACGGCGGTACCGTGACAATACCCGTACAGTATGTCTACAACCCCGACATGCGTACGAGTGAGCTGTCGCTCGCATTCACTGTAAAACAGGGTAGCAAACAGTATGCTCTTCCACGCGTAAAGGTAGCCAACGGTGTTGTAGCTACTGCCGCACTCGCCGATGTAGGTACAGTAAACCCGGCAATAGCTCCCGACAAGTTTCAGCGCGTAATAAATGAGAAATATGACGCCGACATCAAGTTCCTCATTAATCAAGCCAATATCCGTGACGGACAATTGCGCTCGGCCGAGATGCAGAACCTGCATAAAGAACTTGCCGAAGCCAACGATGACAGCCGCCGCGAAATCAAAGAGATAAATGTCACTTCATATGCATCGCCCGACGGTGGTGTGAAACTCAACACTCGCCTTGCCGAGAACCGTGAGAAAAACACGGTCAACTACATGGAGGGCAAGCTGAAAAAAGATCATATCTCCAACTTCGGCGAACTTACAGCCGACTTCACTCCTCAGGATTGGGAAGGCTTCAAGAAGCTCGTTTCGGCAAGCAACATTCAGGACAAGGAACTTATACTTAGCGTACTTGCCATGTATAAAGACCCCGAACAGCGCGAACGCGAAATAAAGAACCTTTCGTCGGTATTTGACCAGCTTGCAGAAGAGATACTGCCGCAGCTGCGCTACTCACGCATCACCGCATCGATCGACGTCATCGGCAAGAGCGACGAGGAGATCATGAATATCTACAAGGTCAACCCCAAAGGCCTCACTGTAGACGAACTTCTTTATGCCGCCACTCTTACCGACGACAACGACAAGCGCATCCAGATCTATGACACGGCAGCCAGCATATACCCCAACGACTACCGTACGTTTAACAACCTCGGTATGTGTCAGTTCATCGACCAAGATTATGAGGCGGCTCAGGCATGCTTCCAGCAGGCAGCCAAGATAGCCCCAGAAAGCGGAGAAGCCCAGATGAACCTCGGTCTTGTAGCACTACTTAACAACAACTACAAGGAAGCGACAGCCAAATTCGGTAACGCAGCAGGTGTTCCCGCTCTCGCCGACGCACTCGGTGTATACTATATGAAGCAGGGCGACTACAACTCAGCCATACGCGCTTTCGGCGACAGCAAGAGCAACAATGCAGCCCTTGCCCAAATACTCACCAAGGACTACAGCAAAGCCAAAGCCACTCTCGGAGGCATCGACTATCCCGATGCAACTACCTACTATATAGCTGCAGTACTCGGTGCCCGCACCAACAACAGCGACATGGTATACAATAACCTCCGCGAAGCCTTCAAGCTCGACAAGTCACTTGCCAACCAAGCCAAGACCGACCTCGAGTTCAGCCGCTTCAACATCAACAGTCTGTTTTAACAATCAAGACACATAGAGAAGTCAGTTGACTTCATACAACATATATCAGGCCGGAAACATTTGCGATTTCCGGCCTGATATATTTATATTATGAAAACAGTAGCCCCTTTAACAAACTTACACGACTATTTTTTCTTTTACAATTAAAAATAATATTGTAACTTTGCCTCATCAACCGACAATTGCGGCAGTAGCTCAGTTGGTAGAGCATCAGCTTCCCAAGCTGAGGGTCGCGAGTTCGAGCCTCGTTTGCCGCTCCATAGCAAAAGCGCTGAATATCAACACAATTGTAGATATTCAGCGCTTTTATTTCACAATCTATTTTGGGCCATTAGATGCAAAATCGGCGCATGGTAATAAACCTGTGTTTAGGCGTAGATATTGCAGAGCCGAAAGATGAAAAATTTTGAGTCGTTGACACC
>VSOZ01000026.1 GCA_009775095.1 Muribaculum sp. | reverse complement strand
CCCTACCACAGACAACTCACCACGACTAGATCTAGAACGGCCGTGGCTCAGGGAAATTAATTTAAAATAAAAACTATACCTTTGAGGCGTGCTTGGTTGAATAATGTCACATAAAGCTGCTTAATCATAGCATAATGTTACTATTTTACTAAATTAATTAACTTTTTACGTATGAAAAAACTGTTTTCATTACTTTTGACCTTTGTCTTGACGGTGACTGCAATTACTGCGCAAGACTTCAGAAAGGTGGAGGGTGTGGTAGTTTATGCCGGCGATAATGAGCCGCTGGTCGGTGCCACTGTCATTCCCGCAGGTGGCGGCCACGGTGTTGCTACCGACGTCGACGGTAAATTTTATCTTGATGTGCCCTCTTCTGTAACAAAATTGAATGTGTCGTATGTAGGTATGATCACGCGTCAGGTCGATATCACTCCCGGCGTCATGACTATAGCTCTCAGCAGTGCTGAAAATCGTCTTGACGAAGTCGTTGTTACGGCTTTCGGTATGAAGAAAGAGCGCAAAGGATTGGGTTATGCCGTACAGGACCTGTCGGCCGAGGATCTGAATACCGACGGTACCACGTCGCTGGCGAGTGCCATGCAGGGTAAACTCACCGGTGTGGATATCCGTCCGTCATCGGGAGCTCCGGGTGCTTCGAGCCAGATAGTCATCCGCGGTGCACGTTCGTTTGACGGCAACAACCAGCCTTTGTATGTGGTTGACGGTATGCCTATTGAGTCTACTCCCGACTTCAATACGCTGAATTCAGTAACCGGAGCCAATATAGCCGACCGTTCTATAGATATAAATCCGGAGGATATCGAGTCAATCAACATACTTAAAGGTCAGGCGGCTTCGGCTCTTTACGGTATACGCGCCTCCAACGGAGTGGTTGTCATCACAACCAAGCGCGGACGTATCAATTCGAGCCGTCCTACGGTGACTGTGTCGACCAATCTGTCGGCCGAAACGGTGTCGAAGAAGTTCAAGCGTCAGGATGTGTATTCTCAGGGAAATTATGTTGGAGAGTATGATCCATCCAGCTCAATGTCTTGGGGTCCGAAGATATCTTCTTTGCCTGACGACCCCAATTACGGCGGCAACTCGCAGGGACATCCCGGCATGTACTTCAATCCGAAGCGTGAACAGGCGGGCCTTGACGGATGGACCACTCCTGAGGTCTATGACAACGTGGGCGACTTCTTCAATACCGGTTTTACCGAAAATACCAACTTCAGCATAGCCCAGCGTACAGACCGCGCAAGCTATTCTTTCGGTCTGAGCAACTCATATCAGAAGGGCATCATTCCCTCGACGGGCATGACCCGCTGGGGTGCGCGCGGACTTGTGGACTGGATTGTGAACAAAGAGTGGAAGACCGGTTTCTCCGGAAATTATGCCTCCACCAAAATCACTTCGGCTCCGGGTGCCAACTCGGGAATAATGAACGTCGTTTATTCGGCTCCGTCAGAATATGACCTCAAGGGCATACCGTTTCATGTGCCGGGTGTTCCCTCAGAGCAGGTGCTTTTCCGTTCGGTATCGTTCAATAACCCCTACTGGTGGGCTGAAAACAATGAATATCTGCAGCATACCAACCGCTTCTTCGGTAATGCTTATGTAGAGTATCGTCCTACATTAGACTGGGGTGACAACTACGACCTTTGGTTCCGCGAGCAGGCCGGTATCGATATGTATACGTCTGACTATTCAGATGTGGCCGAGTACGGCGACGCTTCTTATGATAAAGGAAACATAGATAATTACGGTGTGTCGCGCAATGTGTTCAACAACCTCTTTACTGTAAACTTCACCGCCGAATGGGGCGATGACTGGGGACTTGACGCTATGCTCGGTAATGAAATCAATCAGGATAATACACGCACATGGTCCTATACGGGTACGAACTTCAATTTCTACGGCTTGCCCACGATTGGCAACGCCACCAGCTTCCAGAGCAGTGAGTACAAGTATCAGTCGCGCACGGTGGGCTTCTTCGGCAGCCTGTCGCTCGACTGGAAAGACATGCTCTATCTGACAGTGACCGGACGTAACGACTATGTGTCGACCATGCCGCGCAACAATCGTTCGTTCTTCTATCCGTCAGTTTCACTCGGCTGGGTGTTCTCTGAACTCGAGGCTCTCAAAGGCAACGATATAATCACCTTCGGAAAGCTGCGTGCATCATATGCTCAGGTAGGTCAGGCGGGTTCCTACGTTCCCAACTACTACTACACTCCGTCATACGGATCAGGTATGTATGCTTACACCCCCGTGACATATCCTATCAAGGGTGTGTCGGCTTACGTGCCCATGTATCAGCTATATGACCCTAATTTGAAGCCGCAGAATACTGAAAACGTCGAGTTCGGTGTCGACCTGCGTATGTTTAACGACCGTGTTCGCTTCGAGTATACGGGATCATATCAGAATGTGTCTGACCAGATATTCTCTGTACCGACTGCAGGTTCGACCGGTTACCAGTACCTGCTTACCAATGCCGGAAAGATGCGCACATGGTCGCATGAGTTGGGAGTTAATGTAGCTGTACTCCAACATCGCGACTATGATCTGAATCTCGGCATTAACTTTACTACCGTTGACAACAAAGTGGTGGAACTCGCCACCGGAGTCGAGTCGATCATGCTCGGCGGTTTTGTTGAACCGCAGATACGTGCACAGGCCGGCAATACATACCCCAACATCTATGGAACCGCGTTCAAACGCGATGCCGCTACAGGTAAACTCCTGCTTAGCGACGGTCTGCCTCAAGGTACTGCCGACAGTCAGGATCTCGGCAACTGTTCGCCCGACTTTGTAATGGGCATCAACCTCGGCGGACGCTATAAAAGAGTGTCGCTGTCGACCACTTGGAGCTGGCAGAGCGGCGGACGCATGTATCACGGTACCAACCTGACCCTTAATTATTTCGGTGCCACCAAGGAGTCCATACCTTTCCATGAAGGTACTATGATCGCAGACGGCATAGATGAGGCCACAGGACTACAGAATACAGTCGAGGTCGATAAACAAGACTATTTTATGGCCTATAATGACGTGACCGAGGCCGGCGTATACGATATGAGCTTTCTCAAGTTGCGCGACGTGACTCTCACTTATAAACTGCCGAGGATATGGAAATTGGACATAGACGTGTTCGGATTCGCACGCAATGTGCTTATCTGGGACAAGCTGCCCAACTTCGATCCGGAGGCCTCGCAGGGTAACAACAACATGGGCGGTTACTTCGAGCGCTTCTCGATACCCAACACCACTTCAGTGGGTGGCGGTATTAAAGTGACTTTCTAATAAACGGTTGATGATACAATTAATATAATAACGACATGTTAAAGAAATTTTTAAATATAGCTTTGCTCGGCGTGCTTGCCACTTCGTGCACCGAGGATATAATGGACCGCATAAACAAGGATGACCACAATCCTCCGGTAGACTTGGTGGATGCCAAGTTTCAGCTTACCGATGCCGTGACCGGTACGGGCTACTCCACTTGGGCCGGACAGTACGCTTGGTCGGTGTCGTCATATACCGAACAGACTTTCGGTACAGGCAATAATCAGGCAATGAAAACCGAACTGCGCAATCGTGCGGAGACTGCCGCAAGTACCTCATTCAACAATGAATGGAACGCTACATACGGCAATCTGATGAATATACGTCAGATGATTGACAAGTGTGCCGAAGGCAACATCAATTCCGGACAGAAGGACATTCTCGGTATGGCACAAGTGCTCTGGGTGCTGAATGTAGAAGCACTGACTGACCTTCACGGCGACATACCTTATTCAGAATCAGTCAAGGGCCTTGATGTGCTGACTCCGAAGCTCGACAAGCAGGAGGATATTTATGCCGATCTGTTTACCGTAATAGGTAATGCCATAACCAACTTGAGTGCGGCTGTAGCTGCCGGGGATAATAATGCAGGGGAGCAAGATCTTCTTTACGGCGGTTCTTCGGCAAAATGGCTCGGCCTTGCTCATGCTGTAAAGGCACGTTTGCTGCTGAATACATATTTCCGTAATCAGGCTGTGTTGACTCAGGTGCTTACTGCCGCCAACGATGCCGTGGCTGCCGGTTTTGACGGTGCCGAACTCGGATTTTTCAACGGAGTGGATTGCGACAACTCATGGGCCGCTTATTTCTGGAGCCGTTACTATACAGGTGCTAACGGTACTGTGGTCGACCTTATGACAGACCGTAATGACCCGCGTGTAGATGTATATGCTTTAGACCTGTTCGGTACGGGTATAGCTTATGCTCCGGCCGGTGACGCTACCGCTGCCAGATACACCAAGACGGTAGGTGGTCCCGCATGGCTCAATAACGGAGCCGCTACGATACATCTGTTCAGCAAGAGCGAGTTTTACTTCATCCTCGCTGAGGCAAAAGCTCGTCTCGGTCAGGATGCCACAGCTGACTTCACTGCCGGTGTCGAGGCTTCGTTTGAGGATTATGCCGCCAACGACCCGGGATATGTTGAACTTGACCCCTCGCTTGCAGCCGACTATATCGCCGAACTCGGCACTGTGGACCTTGCCGAGATTATGGTGCAGAAATATCTTGCGCAGACACGCGACGAGCCTATACAGACCTACAACGACCTGCGCCGCTGCAAGGCTCTCGGAGAGGAGTTCATTCACCTGAATAATCCCAACAATACGGTTGGCGGACAGAACCAGTGGCCTCTACGTCTGCCTTACGGAAACAGCGATGTTATCTCTAACCCGAATGTGGCCGAGGCTTTCGGTACGGGTAATGCCGCCGGTAACTACCTGTTTACTGAAAATGTATGGCTGTATGGTGGCTCGCGATAGACATCATGTTATGAATAGACGACATTAGTATAGTACTCAGCTAATTTTCGTACTACAGCAGGGTGCCGCTTGATGTGAATCAAGCGGCATCTGACTTTTTGTAACGACAGAAAATATAGGTCAATGTAAAAGAACGGTTGTTAAAGAACAACTGTGTTTGTAGAGACGCCAGTAGTACGGCGTCCGGTTTAGGCCCTATATGGCCATGCGGGTATGCGGGCGCCGTGGTACTGGCGCCCCTACTTTCCGGCAAGATATTAGCTCCTTAATCGTGTTTTAATCAGATCCGAAAATAGTACGATACGGTCAGTCGGCGGCGGGGAGGACCTCCATGGCGCGGCGGCGGTCGATGCCGAGTTCGATGGCTTTGCGGAGGTCGGCGCGGGCTGCATCGATTTCGAAGCGCATTTTGTTGAGGTAGGCGCGGTACATGTACAGCTCGCCGTCGTTCGGGTCGAGTGCGAGCCCCGAATTGATGTCGGCCGAAGCCTCATTGAGGCGTTGCAGCATAAGGTAGCACACGGCGCGTGCACCGTAGATGTGGGTTGTGGGCTGTTTTTCAAGAAGGGAGGTGTAATAGGGCAGGGCTTTGTCCCATTGTTCCGTGGCCGAATAGTAGGAGCCGAAAGCCGTGTTGGTTTCCTCGCCGGACGGCGACATCTGTTCAAGTGCCTGACAGTCGGCCAACGATGTGGCGAAATCGCCGCGCCTGAGCGACATTATGGCGTGCATGTAGCGTGGTTCGGTGAGGGTTGAGTCAAGCCCGATGACCGTGGTGTAGTCGCGGTAAGCATCGTCATCGCGCCCCATGGCGGTAAGTATTTCGGCGCGGTTGAGCAGTACGGTCACCGACTTGGGGGCGCGCCGGTGGGCTTCGTCGAGCGATGCCAGCGCAAGGCTGTCCTTGCCGAGGTTATAGCGTACTATGCCGAGATTGGAGAGCAGCAGTATGTTGGACGGGTCCTCGGGTCGCAGGCTCATGGCTTCGACAAGATTGGTCTCCGCGCCACTCCAGTCGCCGTCGGCAATGGCTTTGTCGGCTTTGTCTACAAGGTCGAAATAGCTCTGTGCCGCAAGAAGTATGGGGGTCAACAACAGGATTATAAATGTTATGCTTCGTGAACTCATGATCGGTAGTAATGTATTTAACGGGTGCAAAGTTACATTTTAATTTGTGACCGGGGCTCTATTTATCTGTTTTAAAATGTTATAATTAGCTTATTTTGATAATCTACGGAAAAGATTTTGTAATTTTGTACATTATGAAACTAAGATACATTATCACATCACTCATAACTTTTGTGCTTGTCAGTTGCGGCAGCAATGACGGCCCCGAGAAGCCGACGGGAGTGTCACGGACGGTACTTGTGTATATGGCGGCGGCCAATGACCTCGGTGATAGAACCTACGATAGCAAGGACTTGCGTGAGATGACCGAGGCCGTGCAGGGCGGCGCTCTCGATAACGGAGGCCGTCTGCTGGTCTATCATGCAGGCAGCGGTATGGTGCCGGAGCTGAAAGAAGTGACCGCAGAGGACATCGTGACTCTGCGTCGCTATGAGGACGCGGGCAATCCCGTGTCGGTGGCCGTGATGCGCGGAGTGCTTGACGACATGCGCACCGTGGCTTCGGCCGACGAGTACGGCCTTGTGCTGTGGAGCCATTCAAGCGGATGGATGGACAACGGCAAGAGTCCCGAAGGCCGCTCATGGGGCGTCGACGAGTCGGAGGGTACCGGGGCGAAAGCCAGAGAGATGGCTATACCCGACCTTGCGCGTGCGCTCAATGACCAGCACCTGTCGTTCATATACTTTGACTGCTGCTTCATGGGCAATATAGAGTCACTGTATGAGATAAAGAATGCGGCACGCTATATAATTGCGTCGCCTACGGAGACTCCATTGGCGGGAATGCCCTACGACAAAAATGTGCCGTGTTTTTTTGCCAAGACGCCTGATTTGAAGCAGGCGGCTCAGAATACATTTGACTACTATGACCTGTCGGAAAATAATCGCAACATAGCCATATCGCTCTACGACATGTCGAAAATCGATGCCGTGGCAGCCGCATACAAGAACGTGCTGGATGTAAATACAGTGCCGGCTGAAGACTACGTACAGCAGCAGTACGGTTACGGTCGCACCTATGCCAACCGCTTCTACGACTTCACGCATTATGTCAAGTCGCTGACCGACGACGCGGCGCTGCTCGGCGCATTTGACCGGGCCATGTCGGATTTTGTGTTGTACACCGACAATACTCCCTCGATGTGGAACGGCGAAATAAACTTAATCAACTGCAACGGTGTTTCAAGTTATATAATCACCGGAACGGATGACTATGTCGCTTCAACTAAAGGTTATTATGATTTGAGGTGGTGGAATGAAGTGGTGTCGCCCGCTTTCGAGGATTAAACGCCTAAACGTCAATCTATAATCGTATTATGTTTAATACTCAGTTTGATCAACTTGTAAACGGGGCCGCCTCGCAGTTTGCCGCTCCGGATAACACCGTTACACCGGATTCTATTTCGGCTGCCAAGACCGGCGGTCTGAAAGCTCTTGAGTCAATGTCGATAGACGATCTTCTGTCGCGTATGGTGAACGGGCTGGTGGAGTTTGCCATCCACCTTGCCATAGCTATATTGGTGTTTTATGTAGGCAAGTTTATCATCACCAAGATCTACAAAGTTGTCGATGCTATATTTCTGCGTCGTAACCTTGACCGCTCGTTGGCGACATTTATATTAAGTCTTATAAGAATACTTCTGTATTTTATACTGATAATAACGGTTATAGGCATATTGGGTATAAATACGAGTTCGTTCCTCGCTATCTTTGCCTCGGCCGGTGTGGCTATAGGTCTGGCATTGAGCGGTACCCTTCAGAATTTTGCCGGCGGAGTACTCATACTTCTTCTCAAACCCTACAAAATCGGCGACTACATCGAGGCGCAGGGCTATGCCGGTTCCGTGAAGGAAATACAGATATTCAGCACGATAATAAACACTCCCGACAACAAGCAGATCATCATACCTAACGGTCCGCTGTCGACAAGCTCGATCAATAATTATTCGAAAGAGGACTACCGGCGTGTCGACTGGACGGTGTCGATAGCTTACGGCGATGATGTGGATGTGGCTATCGGAGCCATAAAGGATATATTGCTGAGCGACAAGCGTGTGGTTGTGAAATACATCGAGGATGACCGTAAGAAAGTGAAGGCTGCAACCGCAGCAAAGGATGAACCGGTTGTGGCTGATGTGTCGCCTGAAACCATGCGCAAGATACCGTGGTGGCGCCGTATGTTTATGAACCGCAAGCGGGCCGTGACACTCGGGCAGAAGATCGAGGCACATCATGCCGAGATACTCGCCAAGATGCCCAAGGTCAATCGCGAGCCGTTTGTCAGACTCGGCAATCTGAACTCCAGCAGCATAGATCTTACGGTAAGGGCATGGACCCGGGCCGAAAACTATTGGGATGTTTTCTACACCATGAACGAGCGCTTCTATCGCGAACTTCCTGCCCACGGACTGAATTTCCCGTTCCCGCAGCTGGATGTGCATATGGGCCCTACGGCAAAATAGCCGGATCTTTTGTGGGGGGCGCGGATGCGAGTATCGCGTCCCTACGATTGGGTGGTAATCCGTATGTTTTGTTGGGTGAGGGTTAATATAATATAAATGTAGCGGGGTGATGGCGGTTTATCGGTTTAAATTTGTTATTTTTGCATATTGGCGATAGTGTGGCTTTCGTGGCTCTCTCCCGACGCACGATGAACGGCCCTGACGTCAAGTCGCAGACTCCTTCTCTCTTCAGACTCGTGACCGCGGTTGCGGGTGTTTTGCTATGCAAAAATAAAAAACAACATAAATGATAAGTAAATGGAATTACTTACCCCTTACAACAGAAGAGCAAAAATTAGAGACGGAGCTGGCGTCGAAATACGCTAATTGCCCACCGATTAGCGAGTTGCTGGTGCAGCGCGGCATATCCTCGGTCGACGAAGCGGAACGATTCTTCCATCCGTCGCTGAAGGACATGCACGATCCGTTTCTGATGCCCGACATGGATAAAGCTGTGAACAGGCTTAACAAAGCCTTGGGGTCAAAGGAGAAGATTCTCGTATTTGGCGACTATGATGTGGATGGCACCACATCGGTGGCGCTTGTGTACAAGTACCTGCAGAATTTCTACTCCAACATAGAGTATTACATACCTACCCGTTATGACGAAGGGTACGGTATATCGCTACGGGCGATAGACGAGGCTCACGCCTCGGGTGTGAAGCTGATAATCATTCTCGACTGCGGCATAAAGGCTATCGAGGAGATAAAGTATGCCGCCTCGCTCGGTATTGACTTTATCATCTGCGATCATCACGTGCCTGACGACGAGTTGCCGCCGGCCGCGGCCATTCTTAATCCGAAGCTGGAGGGGAGCACCTACCCGTGTCCCCATCTGTCGGGCTGCGGAGTCGGCTTCAAGTTCATGCAGGCTTTTGCCAAGAGTAACGGCATCACGGGCAATGAACTGGACAACATGCTCGATCTTGTGGCTGTAAGTATAGCCGCCGATATTGTGCCTATGGTGGGTGAAAACCGCATCATGGCCTACTGGGGTCTGAAGAGGCTGAATACAAATCCGAATGTGGGTCTGCGGGCTATTATAAAGATATGTCAGCTCGGCAACCGCGAAATAACGATCAGCGACGTCATATTCAAGATAGGTCCGCGTATAAACGCGTCGGGCCGCATGCAGAGCGGGCGCGAGGCCGTGGAGCTGCTTGTGTCGCGCGACTTTTCCGATGCATATCAGCGTGCCAAAAACATAGACCAGTACAACAAGGACCGCAAAGAGCTCGACAAGCGCATAACCGAGGAGGCAAACGCCATATTGGAGCGCCATAACGAACGGCTGAATGACAAAAAGTCGATAGTCATATACAATAAGGACTGGCACAAGGGCATTATAGGCATTGTGGCGTCGCGACTTACCGAGTTGTACTACAAGCCGGCCGTGGTGCTCACGCTGTCAAACGGGCTTGCCACCGGCTCGTCGCGCTCGGTGCAGGGCTTTGACGTGTACAGCGCTATCGACGCCTCGCGCGACCTGCTTGAGAACTTCGGGGGGCACACATATGCCGTGGGACTGTCGCTCAAGGAGGAGAATATACCGGAATTTACCCGTCGCTTCGAAGAGTATGTGGCCGAAAATATATTGCCGTCGCAACTGACACCGCAACTTGACATAGATGCGTTTTTGACGTTTTCCGAGATTACACCCGAGTTTCTGGCGCTTCTGCGCCGTTTCAATCCCTTTGGCCCGGGCAATCAGAAGCCTGTGTTCTGCAGCCGCGGTGTAATGGATTTCGGCACAAGCAAACTCGTAGGCAAACATCTGGAACATATAAAACTGGAGCTTGTCGACAATACTTCGGGGAAGGTGTTCAACGGCATCGCATTTAATATGGGCGAGTTTTTCGAGCATATACATGCCCGTAAACCGTTTGACATCTGCTATACAATCGAGGAGAACAAGCACCAGAGTTCTGCCGGACACATACAGCTGCAAGTCAAGGAAATAAGAGTTAAGGACTAGGTGTTAAGTGTTAGGTATTAAGTGTTAGGTATTAAGTATTAAGTATTAAGTATTAAGTGTTAGGTATTAAGTGTTAGGGGAGTGGCGGAGCCTCGTGACATATTGCGGAAGTACTGGGGCTATGATGATTTCAGACCGCTTCAGGAAGATATAATCGTGTCGGTGCTTGCCGGACGCGACACGCTCGGACTGTTGCCTACCGGTGGCGGCAAGTCGCTTACGTTTCAGGTGCCGTCTATGTTGCTCCCGGGGCTTACCGTTGTTGTGACTCCGCTTATCTCGTTGATGAAAGATCAGGTTGACAATCTGCGTGAGCGAGGTATAAAAGCCACTTACTTTCATGCGGGTCTGAGTCGCGCCGAGCAGAGGCTCGGCATGGACCGTTGCCGGCTCGGTAAGATAAAGATACTTTATGTGTCGCCTGAAAAATTGCGTTCCGAACCCTTCACGGCTCAGCTCAGGCAGATGGATGTCAGCCTTATCGTAGTCGATGAGGCGCACTGTATATCGCAGTGGGGCTATGACTTCCGACCGTCGTATCTGAAAATCGGTGAGCTGCGCGGGCATTTTCCGAAAGTGCCTGTGCTTGCCTTGACAGCCTCGGCCACTCCCGAAGTGGTCGATGACATAATGGACAAGCTGCTCTTCAAGGAGCGTAATGTGTACGCAAAGAGTTTCGCGCGCGACAATCTGTCATATATTGTACGGAATGACTTTGACAAGGAGCGGCAGCTGCTGCGGGTGTTGGGAAATACCGCCGGCAGCGCGGTCGTGTACGTGCGTTCGCGTCGTCGTACGCGCGAGATTGCCGATCTGCTCCTGTCATCTGGAATAAGCGCCGACTATTATCATGCCGGTCTTGCTCCCGAGGACAAGAACGAGAAGCAGGCCCGTTGGAAGGCCGACGAGCTGCGTGTCATGGTAGCTACCAACGCTTTCGGCATGGGTATTGACAAGCCTGATGTCAGAGTTGTGGTGCACTATGACCTGCCGGGGTCGCTCGAAGAGTACTATCAGGAGGCGGGGCGAGCCGGCCGCGACGGCAAACCCGCTTTTGCGGTGCTGCTCACGGCAAAGACCGACAAGGCGCGACTGACGCGAATGGTTACTGACGCCTTCCCTGACAAAGAGTTTATACGCAAAGTCTACGAGATGGCCGGCAATTTTGTAAATGTGGCCGTGGGATCGGGCTATGATAAAGTATTTGAATTTAATTTCGACCTGTTTGTCAAGACCTATGACTTGCCGCCGCTGCCTGCGCGGAGTGCCATGCATTTGCTTACACAAGCCGGTTACTTTGAATTTGTCGAAGAGGTGACGATGCAGTCGCGCGTCATGATAACGGCTTATAAGGATGAATTATATGATGTAAGGCTTGACGATGAGAGTGACCGTGTGTTCAACATATTGCTGCGCAGCTATGCGGGGCTGTTTGCCGACTTCGTGTACATCAACGAGTCGTTGATAGCACGACGCGCCGATGTCAACGAACAAAAGGTCTACGAGACTTTTCTTGCTCTTTCGCGGATGAAGATACTTCAGTACATACCGCGCAGTACCACACCGTATTTATATTATACTACCTCGCGCGAGCTGCCCAAGTATGTTGTCATGCCGACAGCGGTGTACGAAGATCAGCGTCGCCGGCTTGAAAAGCGCATCGAGGCCATGAAGAAATTTGCATTTGCGGTCGATGAGTGCCGTGTGAACCGTATGTTGAAGTATTTCGGAGAGAGTCCCGTGGCACCTTGCGGAAAGTGCGATGTGTGCCGAGAACGTAAGCATGTGAAACTTAATAGTCTAAGCCGGGAGGCGCTTGAGGCGTCGGTCATGTATATGTTGTCGCAGGGCCCGCGCACGTTGGAGTATCTTGTCAGGGAATCGTCGGGGCGTCGTGAGGATGTGATAGAGTGTGTGCGCAGGTTGGCAAAGTGCGGCAAAGTGTGTATAGGGGCTGATGATGTTATTAGAGAGAGGGATTAAGTCTAATTGGGCTAATTGGTCAGATAGGTGCATAAAAAAAGCTGATCACTATGTGGTCAGCTTATTTCATGCTGTAGTTGAATTAAATTATTCAGCAACAACTGCAGAGTCAGCGGGAGCAGCTACAGAGTCAGCAGCGGCAGCAGCAGAATCAGCAACAACTTCAACAACTTCAACAGCCTCTTCTACAACAGCTACAGAGTCATTAGCTTCAGCAGCAGCGTCAGAAGACTTGCAAGAGAACATTGATACGCTGAATACAACAGCAAGTAATAAAACTAACTTTTTCATTTCTTTGTAAATTAATAATAAAACAATTTTTAGCTTCAAAAACGATGCAAAGTTAATATAAAATTGGAACACAACAACAAAAATTTACAATATTTTTTATGAGAAAATGCTTTTTCTATAAAAAATACAAAATTTTGTATTTGAAGTGTCTGGTTTTTAACACTTAAGGGGCTGTCATTGGTCAAATAAGACCATGGGGTTAACGGGCTGAATGGTGGTGCAGCGCGTTGTAGTTACCGGCGATTTTATTGGCCATTTTTACGGCTTTTGTTATGTGGTCGCATATATGGTCTTCTCCGACAAGACTGTCAATGCCTGATTTCAAGAGTACCTGACGTACTTGCGGGTTCACACCGGACAGCACAATATGTATGCCTTCGTTTTGCGACGATTTTATGAGTATCTCGAGATTATGTACTGCAGTGGCGTCTATAAACGGCACTTTTCGCATACGGAGTATACGTACTACAGGCTTGTCGCCGAGGGTGGAACGCATCATTTCGTCAAACTTGGTAGCAACGCCGAAGAAGAACGGACCGTCTATTTCATATACGCTTACCCCTTTCTCCACATCAAGCACTTCATGGTGGGTGGCGTCGGTGCCTTCAGCCACATCAAGTTGTTCGGAATACACTTTTATCTGTGTGTTTTCTGTCACACGACGCAGGAATAGGATTATAGCGAGCAGAAGTCCTATCTCAATGGCAATCGTAAGGTCGAATATGACGGTAAGAAGGAATGTCACCATCAGTACCGATATGTCGCTTTTCGGTGCTTTGAAGATGCCTACAACAGTGCGCCATCCGCTCATGTTGTAGGCTACAATTATCAGAACTGCGGCGAGGCAGCTCATCGGCACAAGGTTGATAAGCGGCATAAGGAAGAGGAATATAAGCAGCAAGACCACTGTATGGATTATGCCGGCCACGGGTGTGCGGCCTCCGTTGGTTATGTTGGTCATAGTACGTGCTATGGCTCCCGTTACGGGGATGCCGCCGAAGAAAGGCACGACGATATTGGCGATGCCTTGGCCTATAAGCTCGGTATTGCTGTTGGTACGTGAGCCGGTAACACCGTCAGCCACGGTTGCTGACAGCAGTGACTCTATGGCACAGAGTACAGCAATGGTGAATGCCGATGGTAGCAACTGGTTGATAGTGTTCATCGACAGCTCGAAGCCGCGGGGCTGCGGTATGTCGGTGGGCAGAGAGCCGAAGCGGTCGCCGATGGTCTCGACGGCAAATTCCGGAAATGCTCCTTTAAGCAAGTATACGGCGGCAGTCACTATTATTATTGCTATAAGTGACCCGGGGAGCTTTTTTGAAATCTTGGGGGTCAATATAATAATGAGAAGCGATACGGCTCCTACAGCGAGTGTAGGCCAGTTTATTTTGTCAAAGTTGGAAATGAACACTCCCCATTTGGATATGAACTCGCTCGGTACATCCTTAAGACCGAGTCCCAAGAAGTCGTTGATCTGGGTCGAGAAGATGGTGAGTGCGATACCGCTCGTGAAACCCACGACGATGGGGTAGGGTATGAATTTTATAACCGTGCCCAGATGAAAGAGTCCGAGCAGTATTAATATGAGTCCGGCCATGAGTGTGGCGATGGCAAGCCCTTGAAGACCGAAGTTCTGTATTATGCTGTAAACTATGACGATGAATGCGCCTGTCGGACCGCCTATCTGGACTGAATTGCCACCGAAGGCCGATACGAGGAAGCCGCCTATTATAGCGGTGATAAGTCCTATTGTGGGGCTTACTCCGGAAGCGATGCCGAAAGCGATGGCCAATGGCAGAGCGACGATGCCTACCACGATGCCGGCTATGAGGTCATCTTTAAAACGGTTTAATGAATAATGACGCAGGGCCGAAAGGAGTTTCGGCTGGAAATCAATTGTACCTGAAAGCTTCATCTTGCAAGATGATAAATTTAACAAAAATTAATAGACTGTAGAATTACGGTGCAAATTTACTAAAAAATAGTGAAAAACATTGCTTTTGGGCAGGAATTTAGGACGGGGAGGAGAATATTAGGCTAATTGGACTAATTGGTACAATAGGACTGTTGGTTGAGGTTTTAGGTTGTTTACGAGTATTTTGACTAATTTTGCGGTATGTTTCATCACAATGCAAAACATAATACCGACGAGGAGCTGCATGTGGCGGTGGGCGCGACGTTGAAGGAGCGTCTGCCGAAGTATTCGCGGTACATACCCGGCGTTTTGGTCAGATGGCTTGAACGTACTATAAGGCAGGATGAGCTGAACGGCATACTGGAGCGTACAAGGGGCAAGCATGGAGCCGGATTCTGTCGTGCCGTTCTTAAAGACCTCGGGGTCACCTATGACGTGAAGGGCGGAGAGCTTCTGCCGAAAGACCGCAGGGTCATCATAGTAAGCAATCATCCGCTCGGCGCTCTCGACGGCATAGTGATGATCGACTGGATACACCGTGTATACGGCGGTGAGGTCAAGTTTGTGGTCAATGACCTGCTTATGGCTGTAAAGCCGCTAAAGGAGGTCTTTTTGCCGGTAAACAAACACGGTCGTCAAAGCCGCGAGGCCACGACGGATGTCGATGAGTACTTTGCGGGTGATGACCCAATTATAATTTTTCCTGCCGGCCTCGTGTCGCGTAAAGGTAAAAAAGGAGTGCGCGACCTTAAATGGCAGAAAATGTTTATAAACAAAGCCGTCCAGTATGGTCGAGATATAATTCCGGTGTATTTTGATGGTAGAAATTCATCGTTTTTTTATAATTTTGCAAAGTTACGTACCCGTCTGGGATTGAAATTCAACATCGAGATGATCTACCTCCCGCGGGAAATATTTAAAAGCCGTAATGCACACTTTACGCTGAAAGTGGGCAACCCGCTGTCGCACACGATATTCCGAGGAGGGAAGCAAGCGTCGGAGGAGGCTCGCAGAGTGAAGCGCATGGTGTATAACTTAAAAACGAAATAGACATCAACACCAAGTTGTGAATAAAATGAGCATGCAGATTATTGATCCGATACCTGTTGAGTTGCTTGAAAACGAGTTGACTCCCGACAAGTTTCTTAGAAACACAAACAAGGGAGGCAATCATATATATATAGTGGACGCCCATAATTCGCCAAATGTGATGAAGGAGATTGGTCGTCTGCGCGAGATCGCGTTTCGCAACGATGGCGGGGGCACAGGCAAAGCGTGTGACATAGACGAGTTTGATCTTATGGATCCTCCTTGCCGTCAGCTTATCGTGTGGAACCCCGATGAGCGCGAGATCATGGGCGGCTACCGGTTTATTACCGGCGAGAATATAAAATTTACCTCCGACGGCAAGCCACGCATAGCCACAAGTCATATGTTTGACTTCTCGCCGCGGTTTATAGATGAATATCTGCCTCATATACTCGAACTTGGACGGTCATGGGTCAGACCCGAGTATCAGACGTCGAAGGCGGGCCCCAAAGCGTTGTACGCCCTTGATAATCTGTGGGACGGCCTCGGCGCCCTTACCGTTGTATATCCTTCGGTGAAGTATCTTTTCGGGAAGGTCACGATGTATCCGAGTTATAATGCGGAGTGCCGCAATATGATACTTTACTTCCTGACCAAGCACTTCCCCGATCCGGACCGTCTTGTCGTGCCGATAACGCCGCTGACTACCCACACTGATGTCAAGGCTATGGAGCGGATGTTTACCGGGACGTCATTCAAAGAGGACTACAAGATACTCAACAAAGCCATAAGGGAGCATGGATACAATATACCGCCGCTTGTCAACGCTTACATGAGCCTGTCACCATCGATGAGGATGTTTGGCACGGCTGTCAACGACGAGTTCGGCGATGTGGAGGAGAGCGGTATATTTTTTGCCGTTTCGGAGATATTCGAGGAGAAAAAAGGACGGCATATAGGCACTTATCATGCCGGCGACACGGTGTCGTGAATATGTCCCGGCAGTGCGTCGGTTGAAAAAATAAGTGACAATATTAGGCGAAATCGGCGCCGAATTGTTACTTTTGTATAGATTATATATCGCGATTATGGAAGAGTCATTAAGCCTATCACTGCAACAACGGCTGCAACAGCGGCTCTCTCCGCTTCAGGTAAAGTTTGTGAAAATGCTTGAGATGAACGGCCCTGAGGTGGAAGATGAAGTGCGGCGGGCTCTTGACGATAATCCGGCTCTTGAGAGGGTCGAGGCCGATGATGTAGCTGAAAACAACGAAGAGTTCAACGAGACGGCCGAGGATATAAGACGGGCCGATTATGCATCGGAAGAGGATATACCCTTTTACCGGCTTGAAGCGCGCAATCACAGCGTAAATGACACATACACCGAGCCGGTGGTGGCAGACGGATCAATGTCGCTTCTGGAGATGCTTTCGGAGCAACTCGCCGAGCATGATCTTACCGATCGTCAGCGTATGGTGGCCCGATACATTGCCGGCAATCTTGATGACAACGGTTATCTGACACGCGATGTCAACTCTATGGTCTACGATATTGAAGAGCAGATGGGGCAGGTGACGTCGGCCGCCGAGGTCAGGGCTATGCTTGACATTGTGCGCTCTCTCGAACCGGCCGGCATCGGTGCCGTGGACCTTCGCGAATGCCTGTTGCTGCAGCTTAAACGTCGTGTGCAGACTGACAGTGTGAAGACCGCTATGGAGATTGTGACTCACTACTTTGATCTGTTCTCGCGCAAACACTATGACCGGCTTGCTTCAGCGGTAGGCGTATCGCCCGAAAAACTGCGCGAGGCGATAAAGGTGATAAGGTCGCTCAACCCGAAACCGGCGAGCGACATAGGCGGTGACCCTGCTGAGGAGCGTACACGCCATATAATACCCGACTTTGCCGTAGATGTCGACGGCAATGACATCGAACTTACGCTTCTGAACAACATACCGGAACTGCGCATTGAGGAGACTTTCCGCGATGATGACGATGAAAGGCTTTCATCGCTTCAAGGCTCGCGATCATCGGGCGAGGCGGCTCTGTTTATCAGGCAGAAGCGCGACGAGGCTACGGAATTTATCAAGATATTGCGCATGAGGCAGGAGACCCTGTTTCGTGTTATGAGCGCCATAGTGCGGCTGCAGAAAGACTTCTTCCGCAACGGCGATGACGAGAGTCTGATCAAGCCGATGATACTAAAAGACGTGTCAAAACTTACGGGCTATGACCTGTCGGTGATATCGCGTGCCGCGGCGGGTAAATATGTGGCTACGGCCCACGGGGTGTATCCTTTGAAATTCTTTTTCAACGAGCGGCCCAAGGATGACGGCGACGCGTCGACACACGAACTCATAGCCACGCTCAAGTCGGTGATCGACGCCGAGGACAAGCGCCATCCGCTCAGCGACGAAGTGATAACGGCAGAGATGGTATCGCGCGGCTACGACATAGCGCGACGCACTGTAGCCAAGTATCGCGAGAAGTTGGGCATACCTGTGGCTCGTTTGCGCCGCGAGATATAAACATAGTTTAAGATCAATCGTTATAATGACATGATAAATAAAATCGCACATATATTTTCATGGGTTTTAAGCCCGGTGCTTATACCCACTTACGCCGTGTTTATAGCCTTGTGGGTGACAACGTTGTCATTGCTTCCGGTGGCGTTGCGATGGAATGTCGTGGTAATGGTGTGGCTGATAACCTGTATGTTGCCCGTACTTGCCATCTACGTATTATATAAGCTCAAGATCATAAGCCATCCCGGACTTAACAACCGTAAGGAACGTTATATACCTTATGTCATAACTACGGCTTGTTATCTCGGGGCGTCATGGTATCTGCACGGCATCCACGCCCCTCACTGGATGTGGATGTTCATGATAGGCGGGGCCGTGGCCGCCGCATTGTCGTGTGTGGTTAACGTGTGGTGGAAGATAAGCGCCCATGCCGCGGCTATGGGCGGGCTTCTCGCGCTGTTGTCGCGCATAGCACTCTACGGCATAAACGTTGTGGATATGTGGCCTGTGCTGTCGCTTGCCATCATATTGACCGGCATACTCTGTACCTCGCGCATACTTCTTAATTGCCATACCCTGATGCAGGTGGTGGCCGGTGTGGTCAACGGCTTTTTCTGGGTATTTATACTTACATGACATTAATGACAAAACAATATACGTTATATGAAACCGATCGTTAGCATAATCATGGGCAGCACATCAGATATGCCCGTAATGGGGAAAGCGGCCCAGCTTCTCGATGAGTTCGAGATACCGTTTGAGATGAACGCTTTGTCAGCGCACCGTACACCCGCGCAGGTTGAGGAGTTTGCCACCGGCGCCGCCGCCCGCGGCATAAAGGTGATAATAGCCGCCGCCGGCATGGCTGCCGCCCTTCCGGGAGTCATAGCGGCCAACACGACCCTTCCTGTGATAGGAGTACCTATCGCATCCACTCTCGAGGGTATGGACGCATTGCTGTCAATCGTACAGATGCCTCCGGGCATACCCGTGGCTACTGTCGGCATAAACGGCGGTTATAATGCCGCACTTCTTGCCGTTGAGATGCTGGCGCTGAGCGATGAGAAAACCGCTGCGCGTCTTGTGGAGTTCAAGAAATCGCTTGCCGGCAAGATCGTGAAGGCCAACGCCGAACTCGCAGAAGTGAAGTATCGTTTTAAGACAAACTGATAGTAGCATATACATTATATATATAACCATAGATGGGTAGCTATGACTACGTGCGCCGCAGATCGCGCGAGGTGAATATCGGCGGAATACCGTTGGGCGGAGACAATCCCGTAAGAGTACAGTCCATGACCAATACTTCGACTATGGACACCGAAGGGTCGGTGGCTCAATGTCGCCGCATAGCCGAAGCGGGCGCCGATTACGTAAGGCTTACGGCCCAAGGGGTAAGGGAGGCCGAGAATATCGGGGTTATCAGAGGCATGTTGCGCGAGGCCGGCATCAATATACCGCTGGTGGCCGACATCCATTTCAATCCTAAGGCTGCTTTTGCCGCCGCCGAAGTGACCGACAAGGTGAGGATAAATCCGGGTAATTTTGTTGATCCGGGACGTACATTCAAGAAGCTGGAGTACACCGACGAGGAGTATGCCGCCGAACTGAAGCGTATCGAGGATGCCTTTGTGCCGTTTCTCGACACATGTCGTCGTAACGGTACGGTCATACGCATCGGTGTCAATCACGGGTCGTTGAGCGACCGCATCATGAGCCGCTACGGCGATACTCCTGCCGGCATGGTGGAGAGTGCGATGGAATTTCTGCGTGTGGCTGTGCGTCATGATTTTTTTGACATAGTCATATCGATAAAGGCCAGCAATGTGACGGTGATGGTGGAGACGGTGCGCCGTCTTGTTGCCGCCATGGACAGCGAGGAGATGGACTTTCCGTTGCATCTCGGCGTGACTGAAGCCGGTGACGGCGAGGACGGCCGCATAAAGAGCGCTGTAGGCATAGGCACACTGCTTGCCGAGGGCATAGGCGACACTATAAGGGTGTCGCTGAGTGAAGCGCCTGAAAACGAGATACCTGTAGCTGCCGCACTTGTAGATTATATAGGACGCCGCCGCGACGCTTCTGCAGTGGAGGGCGACTTTGGCAGTGAGGCTGATAGTTATATGCCTGAACGTCGTAGGTCACGGTGTGTGAACGGAGTCGGAGGCGATAATCCTGTCGTGGTCATAAATCCTCTCGAAAAGACTCTCGGTGACTATATTGAGGTCGACGCCGCGCAGCCGGCAGCCGGTTGGTTGCCGGCGCTTGAAAAATCGCCCGACAAGCCGGTTGTAATAACGACAAGCCATGTCAACCGCCCCGGTTCGATACTCGCCGCTGCGCGTGCCATAGCGGAGGCCGGCATGTCGCATCCGGTCATCCCTATGATTGACTACGGCAATGCTTCGTTTGACGACACGGCGCTTATGGCGGCCGCCGATTTCGGTTGTCTGATACTCAACGGACTACATGATGGAGTGTGGATCAAGAACTCGCGTCTTGATGACGAAGAGGTGATGAGGGTGTCGCTCGGCATACTTCAGGCTACGCGTCTGCGCATAAGCCGCACGGAGTATATAGCATGTCCCGGTTGCGGCAGGACCCTTTTTGACCTTCAGTCGACGCTAAAGGCTGTCAAGG
The DNA here is from genome assembly GCA_009775095.1 of Muribaculum sp. GTDB lineage: Bacteria > Bacteroidota > Bacteroidia > Bacteroidales > Muribaculaceae > Muribaculum. The sequence continues at coordinate 17,895 of VSOZ01000026.1, read as the reverse complement.
AAGCTACGGCGCATCTTAAAGGCCTGAAAATAGGCGTTATGGGGTGTATAGTGAACGGACCGGGTGAAATGGCCGATGCCGACTACGGGTATGTAGGAGCGGCATCGGGTCATGTGAGCCTGTACAAAGGCAAGACCTGTGTGGAGAAAAATATACCGCAGGAGGAGGCTATACCGCACCTTGTGGAGCTGATAAAATCGTGCGGCGACTGGAAAGACGCTTAGCTATAGGTCGTCGGCTTCGGCCGCTATCATGGTTTTGTAGCTGCGCATCATGTTGAAGTATACGGCGAGTCCTATGGCGACTCCGATAGTGCCGCCCGCAATGATGCCCATGCGTGAGTAGTCGTTGGCGTAAATGAACAGAGCCGTCACCAGCGGAATGATGATAGCTGCGAGAAGTATCTGTGCCTGATGGTGGCGGCGACGGTACAGGCGTGCTTTGGCGGCTACTTCGGCCACTCCCATTGTGGCTGTGTCGATGCTTTTTATACCCTGCCACAGGTAGTAGTCGGTGACCGCGGCTATGCAGAAAAACGCGATAAAAGCTATGATTATACCTATAGGCATGAACCTTGAGGCATTGAAAGTGCAACATATGCCGAGCATCGGCAATATAGTGCAGAAGCGTTTGTACTGCTGGGCAAGCCGTTCTTGCGCCGACTTCACTTTGTCGAACTTGATGTGCTGTAGCATACGTGCGTTTGTCGCTTCGATATTTTCGAGGCGTGAGTTGATCTCATTCCATTTTGATTTCATTTCTTCAGGGTCCATACGGAGTTATTGGTTAGAATATTTTACAAGTCGTTCTTTTATTCTGTGCAGCCGTGAAGCTACGGTATTGCGGGGGATGCCCATGACCTCGGATATTGTCTCATAGTCGTAGTTGTCGAGCCAGAGAAGTATAAGTGCTTTGTCGGTTTTGCCTAGACGGTTGATGAGATTGTACATCTCTTTGAGCATGGCCGACTTGTCGGTATCGTCGGCTATGAGTTGCGGACACTCGTCTACCGGGACCGACAGTTTACGCTTTTTGTTTCGGCGGAAGTAGGACACACAGGTATTTAGACATACGCGATAGACCCATGTCGACATATGGGCCTCTCCGCGAAACCGATCAATCCCGCGCCATAAGTTTATAAGGACTTCTTGTCGAAGATCGTTGAAGTCATCCGTGTCAATGGCATAGAAGTAGCACACTTTTGAGATGGTGCTGCCATGCAGAGCTATGAGCGAGTCAAATGCGCTGTCTTTATTTTCAATTTCAATGGGTGGCATCGGTGATGAATTGTTTTGCCGAGTTAGACGTCGGTTCTACAAGATAGTTTCACCGATGCAGGAAAAATTTCAAGGGTTGAGGGAGATGAAGGTGAAGATGCGGCCGGAGTTTATGCCGAGGGTTCGGGCCGAGAAGTAGCGGTCGGGATAGCATCTGGTACAGGCGGGTGGAAGTGATATGTGGCACGGGGCTATGCCGACGGATTCGAGCCGGTATTTTATGTACAACGGCAGGTCGATGTACGGTTTCAGGAAGCTGTGTACGATTACATGGTCGGGAAATGCGTCGGCCACCTCTTGACCGACCTCGAAGCAGTTGGCGCATATGCAGGGCCCCATAGCGGCCTTTATTTTGTTGATGTCGGCTCCGAGCCGGCACATGGTGTCGACGGCGTTGTCGGTCACGCCTGCCAGTGCTCCGCGCCATCCTGCATGGGCTGCGGCTATGACTCTGTTGTCGGCGTCGGCCAATATGACGGGAACGCAATCGGCAGTAGACACACCTATGATAACGCCCGTTAGTGTCGTGGCGAGGGCGTCAACTCCGTCTATGTCAGAAGCATTAACCGGTATGTGGTCGATTACGGCACAATTGGACGAGTGGGTCTGACGCGGTACGATTATGCGGTCAAGCGATACGCCGGTGGCGCTTGAAAAGCGGTTGCAGCTGTCGGCTACATGGACAGGATTGTCGCCTGTATAGTGACAGATGTTGATGCCGGAGTAAGGCGACGCTGTTATCGTGCCTCGGGTGGTGAAGCCGGCGCGTACACCCGGCGCTATGTCTAATGGCTGTATGAAATTGTCAACGGGCATCGTCAGAGCCGTCATAGTCTTCCCATTCGTCATCCCACTCTTCGTCCCAGTCACCATCGAGCGGCATCTCTTCATCCGCTTCCTGCGGGGTGTTTTCAAATATGAATTCGTCCTCTTCTCTTACACGGTGGTGGCCGTCAAGACGGCGATGGGTTATGGTGGCGGGTTCTATGCGGTTGGCTTCGTCGGTAATTGCTTCCCAAAGCATGTCTTTGAGCTTCTGTATGCCAAGTCCGGATACTGCAGAAATGAATACATGTGGCAGATCCTCGGGCAGGTCGCGCTCTATTTCTGCCATTAGCTCGTCATCGAGCATGTCGCACTTGCTGATGGCGAGTACGCGGCGTTTGTCGGCCAGCTCCGGATTGAAGCGTGTCAGTTCGTTGAGCAGTATGTCATACTCTTTGCGTATGTCGTTGGCGTCGGCCGGTATCATGAACAGCAGCACGGCGTTGCGCTCTATATGGCGTAAGAAGCGTAGTCCAAGCCCTTTGCCTTCGCTTGCACCCTCGATTATGCCCGGTATGTCGGCCATGACAAACGACCGGTTGTCGCGGTAGCTGACTATGCCGAGCTGCGGCTCCATTGTGGTGAACGGATAGTCGGCTATCTTGGGGCGTGCCGCGGAGATTGATGACAGCAGGGTCGACTTTCCGGCGTTGGGAAATCCTACTAGACCGACATCGGCGAGCAGTTTCAACTCGAGTATCACGGTCTTTTCTATTGCCGGTTCGCCCGGTTGGGCATATCGCGGAGTCTGATTGGTGGCGCTTTTGAAGTGCCAGTTACCAAGACCGCCGCGTCCTCCGCGCAGGAGCTTTATCTCTTCTCCGTCTTCGGTCACTTCACAGAGGAAGTCGCCGGTCTCGGCATCGAATACTACAGTGCCGCAGGGTACTTCGATTATCTTGTCCTCGCCGTCCTTGCCGAAACTGCGGTTGCCTGACCCGCTCTGTCCGTTGCCGGCAAATACATGGCGCTGATATTTCAGCGGCAGGAGCGTCCACATGTTTTTATTGCCACGCAGTATGATGTGGCCGCCGCGTCCTCCGTCGCCTCCGTCAGGACCTCCTTTGGGTATGTACTTGGCCCGGTAAAAGTGTCGGGAGCCGGCGCCGCCCTTTCCCGAGCGGCACAATATCTTCACGTAGTCAATAAAATTGGATTCTGCCATAATGATACATAATTTATAATGTCAGAACATCGTCGGGGCCTTGCGTGTTCAGGCCCGCGACCGCTGTCAACCTACAAATTTAACCAAAAAATCACTACCGTGCAAAATCGACATTTACCAATGATTTTTAGTGGGTGCTTAATTTTTGTTGTCAAGCACCCTCTTGTTGAAGGGCGGTAAAGAAGGAGTAATTGTTTTTTATCGGATATATGGCCTTAATGTGAATGAATATTCTTGGCTTTCAGGATGTACCATGTATTGTTCAAGCGGTTTTGCCGCCCAAGAGTCAATTATGGCCTGCCCTTGCTGCACCTTGTCAATGCACAGGTTAGTGAATGCACCTTTTTCAATCAGTTCGGAGTGTCGATTCGGCAATGTGTTCAGCTTCTTATCCGGTCCTCCGTCAAGTTGGCTGATGTCGAAATGAAGTGCGCTCATTGATAGCGGATGTGATGATGAAACTTCCATGCCGATACCTGCCGAATTGTATATTTTAAACCACCTGACGTCGGTTTTTGTCCCGGTCTCCTGTGGGCGTACATATGAATGAAACTGTTCGTCAACCGTCTGTGAGAAAATGCCGAGCATTGACGATGCGTTTCGATTTGAATAATTTTCCCACGGACCTCGGCCGTAATATTCGATTCTGTCAAATTCTTCGGGTAGCTTCATTTGCATTCCGAAGCGGAACATATTGGGTATTTTCGCATTTTTTCCCTTTATGAACTTCTGGCTTACTTTTAACTCTCCTCCGGTCAGTACGTCATATTTTAGTTCAAGGACTCCGTCAACCCCGTCGATATTGTATGTGTACATAAATGTATTGCCCGATTGCCGGCTTGAAACAAGTGAAAATTTCGGATTTTTCCAGCATTTCATTTTGAGTTGTAGCTTTGCTCCATAATCATCGTCGGTCGGTGCTCTCCAGAAGTTGGGCATCAATGTCGCTCCTTCCTTTATCAGCTCCACTCCGTTTACCGTGTATCGGTTTAGAAAGCCGGTCGTATCGTCAAAGCCAATCTCTACCGTAGCGGGCGATGACATGTTTTGTTTTTTTACACTTTCAGACGATGACAGACGCAATTGGTCGTATGCGATGCGTTTATCGTTTCGGACATATTCTACATTAAGGAGAATATCCTCATTTTTGTCAATTGTCGGAAGTGGCAGTTTTAATACTTTCTTGGATTGGGGGCTAATGCCTTTTATATTGTGGGAGCCGTCCGCCATCATGTATCCGTCCTTTAGCAGTGTCCACTCAAGTGTGACGTCATCAAGACTTCTGAAGAAAAATTCGTTGAAGATCTCAATGGAGTCGCCTCCGAGATACTTGGTGAGAATATCCTGATAATAATATCTCACCTCGTATGCTGATGGGTTTGGTTTTCTGTCGGGATTGAAAATGCCGTTCACGCAATAGTTGAGATCTCCCGTATATGTGGTAGACCAATCGCCGTCGTATCCGAAAAAATCAGTTTCGTTGGAGTTGTCATGAAGTTGCGAAGCGCCTTTCTTCACTCTGCACGCCTGATCGACCATGTCCCATATAAAGCCCCCTTGTGCTTTGGCGTTCCGGCGTATACGGCGCCAATATTCATTGAAGTCACCTAAAGCGTTTCCCATGGCATGTGCATATTCGCACATGATCATCGGCTTGGTTTTGGTGGAGTCGGAAAGATATTTATCCATATTTTCATATGACGGATACATCGGACAGTATATGTCGGTGGCACGACGGGTGTCATATGCCTGTTCAAACTGTATGGGCCTTGAGGGGTCTTCTTTTTTCAGCCAATCGTATACTTGCTCGAAGTTGTCGCCATAGCCGCATTCGTTGCCCATGCTCCATATGATAATCGACGGATGATTGCGGCGTGAATTGACATGCCGCTTGTTTCGCTCCATATGTGCGGTACGAAATTCCGGATTCCCTGCCAAAGTATTCTCTTTGAAGCCCATGCCGTGGCTCTCGATGTTGGTCTCACTGACGACATAAATGCCATATCGGTCGCAAAGCTCATACATGTACGGGTCATTAGGGTAATGGCTCATACGCAATGCGTTGATATTAAAGTCTTTCATGAGCTTTATGTCGTGCTCCATCTGTTCCTTGCTTACAATATATCCCATGTCAGGATCAAGTTCATGCCTGTTAACGCCCTTGATTAGCACCGGCTTGCCGTTGATAAGCAGTTGGTTGTTTTTGATACATACATTACGGAAACCGACGTCCTGCACAATCGAGTCGCCGCAATCTGAGGTTATGATGACCTTATAGAGATTAGGTTCTTCCGCACTCCATAGTTTGGGGTGTTTTACCACAAGTCCATTCTGCCCGTCTATTATCGTTTTCCATCTGACTTTACCTTTGGTCTTTACCTTGACATCAACACTCCCTTGTGTATAGTCGTCATTAAGTGATGCAGTTATGACGACATCGTCAATACGGTTCTTGGGCCGCGCGGCAAGATATGTGTCGCGAGCGAAACCTTTGTAGCGAAAAAAATCCTGATCTTCCATATAAGAACCGTCACACCAACGGCGTACTTTCATTTTAAGATTATTGAGCTTACCCGGCTTGATGAATGGAGTCAGGTCATATTCCTGTTCGAGTTTTGAATCTTCACCGTAACCTGCATATAGGCCGTTGACCCAAATTTCGACACAAGGTGTTACACTGCCTATGTGTAGTATTATATCCTTTTGTTTCCAACCGACCGGAATTCTCCAATCCCGCTCATATGTTACCGAATAATTTGCCGAGTCGGGAAGCTGAGGCGGAGTGCTCTTCCACCAATTTTTCCATTCGTACCCTACGCCACAATACATAGGTTCACCGACTCCGTTAAGCTCCCACATACCGGGAATTGGCATCACTTTTGTAAGCGACCACTTCTTGCATATAGGATTCGATGTATCCATTCCGTCTACCGTTGCATTCCAAAGTCCATGTAGCGATATGCGTTGCTCACCGGCATTGACGAAATCGTTTTTTGCCGGCAATCGATTTATTTCGTTGACTTCCGGATCGTTCCATGGCGTTTTTGAGTCAGCGTAAGCCGCTGAAACACATAGCCAAGAGCACAATGTTATAAATGTTGATAATGTTATACGCGGATTCATGATTATCGGGGTATTGCAGTGTTGTTGGAAGTTGAGTATAGACCGAGCATATTGCCTACGAAGCCGCCGGCTATGTCGGTTGACAGAATGTCGCCTGATTGCGGAGCGCTCAAGTCGATATAGGTGTTGCCGCTGTCAAGGCTGTATGCAAACCGGTACATATCGTCGGATGCGCTGACTTTCAGGGCTATTTTGCCGTTGAAGTTGTCTATAGGCAGCGATGCCACGATGTTACTGATGCCTTTGGCTGTGCGTTGTAGCACAATGTAGTCGGTTTTGCCTTTACGGGTAATTCCGAATACGTAGTTGAACTTGTTGCTTTGTATGCAGGCTATGCCGGCGAGGTCTTTCTCGCTGCGCGGGCGGTAGAGGAGGTCGGTCGAGAAGGAGAAGTCGTTGTGTATCTGACGAGTCCACGCCGCTGACAACGGGCGGTTTTCCGTTATGTTATGGTTGTTTGTGAGAAGTCGCAAGCCGAAGGGGGTGTGTCGTGCCACGCTGTCGATCATCGTGCGCAGTCCTACCCATCGGTAGTCGAGAGTATCGGCGGTCAGGTCATCCTTGAAGCCGAAGTTGCCTTGGGGCAAGAAGCCGTTTGTGCCGGTCATATTTTTTACGCCATGGGGAAGTTTGAGCTTTGGCTCGATGGGTATCAGTCCGTTCTCAAACACGGGCCACTTTCCGCTCCAGTCGACGGGAAGTATGAAGGTTTCACGTCCGGTGACGGTGCGGTCGTTGACATTGGGGCGTATGGCGAGGAATACGCCGTACCACTTCCCGTCAGGACCCTTTATGACGTCGGAGTGTCCGGCCCAGTCAACTTTTTCTTTGCGTTGCGGGTCGAGATACCGCTGTGTAAGTACCGGATTGGATGGCGCCTCGATGTATGGGCCGGTGGGGTTGTCGCTCATGAATACGACTTCACTGTGTGTATCGCCGGTGCCGCCTTCGGCACACATCAGGTAGTATTTGCCGTCTTTCTTATATATATGTGGTGCCTCAATCCAGAACGGCTTTTTGTGAAACTTCGTGCCGCCGTTGACTATCACATGGTCGGAGTCCGGTACGAGTCTGTCGTTAGCTACATCGTACTCCCAAATCTTTATGGTACGATGGCCTGACCACATGCCTTTTCGGGGTCCGTCATTATGCACGATGTAGGCCTTGCCGTTGTCATCGAAGAACAATGATGGGTCGATACCGCCGAAGCCGAGGCGTATGGGGTCACTCCATGGTCCTGCCGGGTCTTTTGCTTTTACTACGAAATTGCCGTCGACGGTTGTTATCATATAGAATGTGTCGTTGTGGGGATTGTAGGTAATGCCGGGTGCCATCATGCCCTGACTTGTGCCGCTGTTGGTGACGTGCAACTGCGACGGGCGGTCAAGCACATGGCCTATCTGCCGCCAGTTGACGAGGTCTTTGGAGTGGAAAATCGGGCAGCCGGGCATCATTACAAAAGATGAGCATACGAGATAATAGTCATCGCCTTTTCTGCATATATTGAGGGGTCGGGGTAGCAGCCTTGCAGAATGGGGTTGTAAAATTCATCCTCACCAAGCGGATTGTTGATGTAAATACTGTCCTGTCCGTAATACTCTACATTGGTGAATATAGGATTTTCATCGGGCTTGGGCGCTTTTTTCTTGGCCGATAAAGCAAACGGCATCACTGTCATCAAGGTTATGATGACCAATAATTGTTTTCGTGACATTATAATGTAGGCTTATTTGTTATTCCAATGTTTTTCAAGAAGGTCGGCTTCCTCTGCGGTGAGGTGTACCACGGCTCCGTGTTTGGGCGATGTGAAATTGGTGGATTTCATCGGGCCTTCGTTGAAGTGGCCCAGCGGAGTGAAGTTGACGAAGTCGGATGTCTCGACGAAGCCGAAGTTGTGTTTGGCTATTCCGTAGCAGTCATACATGAGTACCCATTTGTTTTCGCCGATGCGCTTCCACACGTTGGGGGCCTCACATGCTTTAGGCTCAGGGTCAACCCATTCGGGCTGATAGACGAAACCGCCGTTTATTTTGTGTGAGACAGCTTGTTTTAATCCGGCCTGACCGTCGTGTGATACATATATCAATCGGTACATGTCGCCTGTCTTAGTGATGTCACCGTCAATAGCCGCAATACCTCTTTTCGGATATTCAAACAATAGCTCCGGCGTAGTCTCCATTGTGTCGTAATCGTTGTTTATGTAAAAGTAGTAAAGCCGGTTTTGTCCATTGCCGAAACGCATGGTATAGTATATCATCAGCTTGCATTTGCTCTCGTCGTATATTGTTTCGGGAGCCCACGCACATCCTATTTCTTTATATTCGTCTGACAGCTTGTCCATATGCAGATTGGTTCGTTTCCAGTTTATCAGGTCATATGACTTCATGAGTACCAGTCCGCGGTTATTGCCCCAGCCGTAAAGACTTCCGTCGCGCTCCCATTCTGTGTCGCGAAGTCCTTCGCGCCGGGCAAAGATGTGCAGGTCGGTCATAGCAAGATAAAATGCTCCGTCGGGACCGCGGAATATGTGCGGATCGCGGATGCCCTTCTGCTCGGCTATGGTATCGCCCGCTATCACGGGCTTCCCGTCGTTAAGGGCGGTGAACGTATAACCGTCACGGCTCAATGCCATATGCAGGCTGTGGGTGTCATCTTTGTGAAATACCATAAGATAAGCGCTCATTTCGTTCTCTGACGGTGACTTTTGAGCTAAAGCTCCTATACCGGCAAGCATGATGAAAAATGTGATGAAAGTTTTCATTATTATTCAATTAAGGTTGACATTTATATTTCACCGCAAAATTAGTGAAAGCGTCGGTTACGGTACGTGATAGAATGTACAGATTAATGGTATGATTCGTACAGTAATGCTATTATACAGCTTGTTAGGGTATATCTTGACAATGCTCGGCCCTGTATTTCGACGGAGTCATTCCATACTCTTCCTTGAAATATTTGTTGAAATATTTGATATTGCCGAAGCCTACGGTATCAGATATTTCCGATATATTGAGTTTGGATTCAATCAATAACCGGGATGCTTTTTTCAGCCTTATCGAACGAATTAATGCAGCGGGTGTCATACCCGTCAGTGATTGTATCTTTTTAAAGAGATTGGTACGGCTTATGCCGGCTTCCATACTTAGTTCATCTACCGAATAACCGGCATTGGAGAGGTTACGGTCTATGGCATCAAGCACGCGCTCCATCAATTTTTTATCGGGAGACATGATATCGGTTATAGGCGTTTTTATTTCAATCGCATGTTCAAATGCGTTTTTGCGCTCTTCTTCACGTGCTTTTTGCTTGATGTTTTTGAAATGTAAGGATGTACGGTAAAGTAAATATCCGGCAAGCGAAAGAAGTATTGCCCACATAGTCACACCCCATCGGCTGCGCCACCACGGCGGAGCTATGCGTATATTTACAGAGGATGTGTTTTTATTATAGTTGCCGTTTGAATCGCGTAACCGTATCCGGAATGTATAGTCCCCGTACGGCAGGTTTGGCAGACTGATTTTATGGTTCGGCCCGATTTTGTGCCATTTGTTGTCATAGCCTTCAAGAGTGTAATCGTATCTGATATTTTCAGGTGATATAAATGCGGGATGTGAGAAATGTAATATCGGAGAATTAAGATTGAACGGCAGCTCTACCGACATATTGCTGTCAGGCAGGACAATTGTTGTGTCGCTGCCGGAAAAGGATATTTTGTCTATGATGATCGGTGTCGATATGTTGTTGAAGTTGATATAAGAAGCATTTACTTTGACAACACCCTGATTGCTCCCGAAGTATAGTATACTGTCGGTTTTATGGCTTGAATTGCTTAAAAATGTAGCCGGAAGACCGTCATATTCACCAAAACGCAGGAAGTGCCGATTCGTGGGGTTGTATCTGAACAGGCCGTTGTCGGTCGCTATCCAAAGAAAGCCCCTTGTGTCTTCTTGGATGGATACTACATTGGATGCCGTAAAACCGTTATCGGGGCCAAATGCCATGATACTGTCCGAGTCACTCAATATAGACAAACCTCTGTTTTTAATCCCGATCCATTTATTTCCGTGTGAATCAATAAAAGAAGTTCGTACATCCTGTCCTTGAAGTATATGCCGCAGTTGCTTGAATGAGCGTCGGTGATATACATACACTCCGTGTCCTGATGTTGCTACCCATGCTTCGTGCTTTGAAAATCCGATACATGAAGCCGTGACATCATGCTCGAGCGCTCTTATGGCTCCTGTCGCTTGGTCGAAAACGGATATGTCTTTTCCCAAAGCCCATATTTTTCCGTCGGGGTCTTTTGACAAGCTCCATAGTAGAGCATCCTTTAGAGGATAATTGACAAACTTACCTGTTAGGGGTGAGAAGCGTGATATACCTTTTGTGTATGAAATCATCAGGATATCGCCGCCATCTTTTATCATTGACAGTATGTCATCACCGATGATGTCGCTGTTTCCGGTATTAAGATTGGTGAGACGCCGCTTTTCAACATCATATATGTCCAAGCCTCCTCCGTCAGTACCTATATATAGAATCGGTCCGGCTTTCATGATAGCTGTGGCGAGTTTGTGAGAAAGAGCTCCATTGTCAAGTGTGTATCTGTCAAACCACCGGCAGGCGGGTGAATAGAAATTGATGCCATCGCGGTATGTGCCTACCCACAGGTTGCCGTCCCTGTCAGTAAATATGGAAGTCACGACATTGCCGCTTAAATTACTGTTTGCAGTGTTGAACCATTTGTCGTCGGCCGTTGAGTAAATGCCTTGGCCATTTGTACCAAGCAGCATGCGGTTATGATGACTTCCCGCTACATCGGCAGCCGGATATAGTACTTTGTAAGTCGGTTTTATACAGTAATCATGTGTAACTGCAAAACATTCGGTGCGGCGGTCATTGCCGTAGGTGACGACTGCCATACTGTCGGCATAAAACAGATCCATCGGTATGTTTGTGTGATTTTTAGGTATACGGCTGACTATTGTCGCCTCTGCCGGATTGATCACACTCATTCCTTCGGTACTGATGCCGAGTATATATTGGTCATTAAGTGGCGCAATGGAGTACCAGTGTTGTGATGAGAGCATTGACAGATGCTCAATGCTGCCTGCGTCGGCTGATAGTATCTTTCCCGTGCTGTCAAGTAAAAAAATCCGGTCACCGCATTGTACAATGTCTATAATCGCTTCGGTGCTGTGCTTGTCCGGACTGTTACAGGGCGGTATTTTGGGCGAAATAATGCGGTCGGTACTGAACTCAAGAAAATACAATCCTTTTCCTGTGCCTATCCACAATCCTTCTTTGTCAGTATATAATGATTTTATGACGTTGTCTGAACGGAAATTATATGATTTAAAAGATGTTCCGTCGAATCGATTAAGGCCGTTGTTTGTTCCGAACCACATGAAACCTCTGTGATCCTGTACGATACAAATGACTGTATTCTCCGACAATCCATCTGTCACGTCATAGTGCCGGAAAGAAAAGTCTTTTGCCGACGTTGCCGGAACGCGCATCAGAGTAATGAGGATTATCAGATATATTGGCAGCCATCTGTTCATTTCGAGACAAATTTACAGAAATTTTGGCTGTATTATATAGACCACGCGAAGTTTTTGTATCGGGAAAATGTGAAATATTATTTAAGTAATGAGGCTTTTTGAGGGAAATTGCATATCTTAGCTGTTATTATGGATATCAGGCTATGATTTATGATAAAAAATATCGTTGCATTAACCGGATTGTTAGTCATGTCGGGCATGGCTGTGTCATGTCACGTTCCTGAACAATCGGCTGACAGGCTATATGGCTCGGATGAGTTTTCGGTTTATGCCGACAGCATAGTACAAGGCTCGGTATGTGTAAAAGCCGAGAGTCCGGTGCGCATGACGGTTACAGGACCTCACATAGCGCCCGATACTTTGTCGGTTGACATTGACTCCGTGCCTGCCGGTATGCCGCGGTATGAGTCGGAGCATCGTCTTGTTGACTTCCTGTACAATAAGGCTGTCACGGATATGGCCCGCGATACTGCGAATGTTGATGATTATTCGATATATATGTCGGCGGCAGTGTTGGAGCCTGAGCGTTCGTCTAAGACTCTGCTGTCGAAGATAAAAAGAGAGCATGGTGAGATTTATATAAGGCACGGCGCGGATTGGCCGGTGTCAGACGATCGTATGTTATGGGCTGCGGCCATGTGGGAGTTGTATAAGGTCACGGGCGACGCTTCATTGCTGCCCGAGGCGGTGCATGCGATAGAGAACTGCCTTAATGAGAATAAGCTCGTTATGTGGGACGATGTGTATAAACTTATGCACGGCGAGCAACTTATTGCAGGTCAATGCGTATCTGATTATCCCGAATGGATGGGGGCTAAGGATCGATATGAATCGATGTGTCTCGGCACAAATGTCATGTTTGCCGAAGCTTTTAAAGTACGTGACTCAATGATTACACGGCTGCCCGACTGCAATGTCATGCCCATGTGGGTCGGTCTTGACAAGGAGATAGCCGATGCTGTAAATAACAACCTATGGATACCTAATCTCGGATTTTACAGTCGTTATTTTTATGGCGGAGTATATCCGATACAGTCGCAGGCTGTCGATAATTTCGGGCAGTCTCTTGCCATAATATTCGGGATAGCCAACAAAGAGATGGCTCGCTCAATTGTGTCCAAGACGCCATGGTGCACTTACGGTGTGCCGACGACGTATCCTTTTATGTCAGGCGACAGTATTGGAGTAGATAAAAAGGCGTCGACTATGATACAGGCTTGTTGGACACTCGCGGCTGCCAAGACCGGTAATATGGCTGCGGTGGAGCGAGGTATGGCTTCTTTGTTCAGGGCATATGTCATGTCGGAGGTAGCGGGCGATATCCACCGCGAGGATTCTGTAATAGTTTCACGCAATATCGGTAGTGCTTCGGCGGCGATAGCCGCTGTGGTGCTAAGGGTTGTCATGGGCATGGAGTTTGGCGCTGACGGCATCGGCTTTGCTCCGGTTGTGCCATATGCGCTTGGCAGACAAAAAAGTCTGTCGGGGATAAAGTATCGTGACATGGAACTGTCCGTTACAGTATCGGGGAGCGGTAATCGTATAAAGACATTCGCTATAAACGGAGAGGTGCGTGACCGACATTTTTTACCTGCCGATATGAAAGGGGAGGTAAAGGTCGATATAATTATGGATAATCAGATCGACGAATATGGCTCCGTGATCCAACAGGCACCTGCGATAATGCCTGAAACTCCGGTGATAGAGTGGGATAACAACCATGTAGGACGGATAAGGAATTTTACCGAGGGTATAGCATACAATATCACTATAAACGGTGATTTTATTGATCAGGTTAACACGGGCGACGTGCGGTTTGTGCCGCAGAACAGGTACACGGTCGTCGATGTAGTACCTGTCATGACCGAGACTTGGTGCGGCTTCAGCGCGCGACCGTACGAGTATATTCCCGACGGAGCTTTGACTGTTATAGAGTTGAAGCCGTCGAAAAAGAAGATCCCTCATGATTTTGAAGCGGATGTGCCGGAGGCGGGTGACTATTTCATGGATGTCAGCTACACCGTAGAAAAGGTCAATGAGGGGTGTGCGTTGAGTATGATATACATTGACGGAGCTGAAGCCGGCGGTTTGGTCATGCCCTTGAACGTTGATTCCGTAACTGGCAACAGCAATATGCTGCGTGTAAAACTAAAAGCCGGTAAAAACCGTTTTTCATTACGTCGCAGTCGGGAAAAGCACGGACATACCCACGACGGTGCAGTGATAAAGAGCGTAAGACTGATAAAACAATATTGAAATCCTCAATGAAGCGTATAGGTATATTGTCAGATACACATAGTTATTGGGATGACCGTTATGCACGGTACTTCACCGGTTGTGACGAGATATGGCATGCAGGGGATATCGGTGACATAACTATACTTCAGCGTCTTCAGGATGTGGCTCCTGTGGTGCGTGCCGTGGCGGGAAATGTCGATCACGGCCAAGTGCGTCGTGTATGTCGTGAAGTCGAGGAGTTTACCGTAGAGGGTGTGAAAGTATGGATGACTCATATAGGCGGATATCCCGGACGATATGCGAGAGGCCTTAAGCCGCTCCTGCGCGAAAGTGGCGTAAAACTTATGGTAGACGGACACAGCCATATACTGAAAGTGATGTATGACAAAGAGCTTGATATGCTTCATGTCAATCCCGGAGCAGCCGGAGTGCAGGGTTGGCAGCAACAGCGTACTTTGGTACGGCTTGTCATCGATGCGGGAACGATAAAAGATCTTGAGGTGATAGAATTGAACAAACCATCTAATAAAATACAGGATGAAACCGATATTTAAAGCCGCTATGGCGTTTGTGGTCGTTGCATCGATGACGATAACCGGATGTAAGACCAGTGAAGAAAATTATAAGGCCGCTTATGAGATAGCGCGGCAAAAAAAGGAAGATGCCTCCGGCGTAGGGAGCGATGTATACGATAAAATGAAAAAGGAGGCGATCGACACACGCCTTATTGTTGCCGGTGACTCTTTGCCAATGAATACCGTAAATGTGAATGTCGCGGCTCAGAGTATAGAACCGACGGAAGTGAAGCAATACAATGTTGTCATCAACGGCTTCAAGCAGGTGTTCAATGCCAAGTCGCAGGTAACACGGCTTAAAGCTGCCGGATATGCGGGCGCGTTCCTTCTGGAGAACTCCGATGCGATGTATTATGTCGTGGCCGGCAGCTATCCGACGGCCGAGGAGGCAGCGGCGGCGTATAACAATATTGTAAAAGACAAGAATGTGGTAATGAAAGCTCCGTATCCGTGGATTTTGCGCCCGGCGCGCTTACCGTTAAGATAACACCGGCTTAAAGCATGTTCTTCAACATGTTTGCTTGTAAATAAGATTACGATTGTATATATTTGAATATTCCAATATTTGGAAAATGATATAAAAAATAGATTGTAGATTATAAAGGGTGTCGTCGTGAGGCAACACCCTTTTTTCCGTCATGATACATTTCCGCTTGTGTATTGCGAATATATATTGTTGTTATGGAGAAAATAAAATAGATGCGTTGAAGGGTGCGGCGAAAGATTATTTTCGTTAACTTTGCCGAAAACAATAGTTACGAATTATAATATTAACCTTAAACATTATGAATAAAATTCTGGAGAAGGAGCACTTCTCGGAAAAAGTCGTAAAATTGGTGGTTGAGGCTCCGTCCATAGCGGCGTCGCGTAAGCCCGGACACTTTGTTATCGTAAGGGCCTGTGAGCATGGTGAACGTATTCCGCTAACGATAGCGGATGCCGATACCGGTCGTGGTACGATAACCCTTGTCATACAGAATGTAGGCGTATCTACCGAGAAGATATGCGCTCTCGAGCCGGGAGAATACCTGACCGACGTCGTAGGCCCTCTGGGGCAGGCGACCCACATTGCCAAAGTAGGCACTGTGGTTTGTTGTGGCGGTGGTGTAGGTGTGGCCCCGCTTCTACCGATAATAAAGGCAATGAAAGAGGCCGGCAACAGGGTGGTGACCGTGCTTGCCGCGCGTACAAAGGACCTTATAATACTCGAAGATCAGGTGCGCCCTTATTCCGATGAGGTGATCATAATGACTGATGACGGAAGTTACGGTACTAAAGGACTTGTCACAGCAGGAGTGGAAAGCGTGATAACAAGGGAGAAGGTCGATCAGGTGGTTACGATAGGCCCGGCGATAATGATGAAGTTTGTCGCCCAACTTACCGCGAAATACGGAGTGCCGACCATGTGCTCGCTCAATACCATCATGGTCGACGGCACGGGCATGTGCGGCGCCTGCCGAATAACGGTCGACGGAAAGATGCGTTTTGTGTGCATCGACGGTCCGGAATTTGACGCGCATAAAGTGGATTTTGACGAGATGTTGATGCGTCTGCGCTCATATAATTGAAATTATAATATCGATAAGCAATGTCAATAAATCAGAATACATCATCGCCGCGCGATGCACAATGGCGCGAGGAGTTGCGTAAGGCTACTCCGGTAAAGGAACGCACGTCGATACCTCGTGTGAAGATGCCGGAACTTCCGGCCGATTACAGAGTGACATGCAACGAGGAGGTTAATCAGGGATTGTCGGCCGAGGCCGCCGTGCTTGAAGCCCGCCGCTGTATGGACTGTCCCGACCCTCAGTGTGTCACCGGATGCCCGGTAAACATCAATATACCCGGTTTCATAAAGAACATAGAGCGTGGCGAATTTCATAAAGCTGCTGTTGTGCTTAAGGAGACGAGCGCTTTGCCGGCCGTATGCGGCCGTGTGTGTCCGCAGGAAAAACAATGCGAGTCGCGGTGCATATACCATAAGATGAAAAAAGAGCCTGTGGCTATCGGCTATCTTGAACGCTTTGCCGCCGACTACGAGCGTATCAGCGGCACTGCTCCGGCGGCTGTCGAGCCGGTAAAAACCAACGGTATCATGGTGGCTGTCGTAGGTTCCGGTCCTGCCGGACTCTCCTTTGCCGGCGACATGATAAAGCGGGGCTATGAGGTGACTGTGTTTGAGGCGCTCCATGAGATAGGGGGGGTGCTTAAGTACGGTATACCGGAATTTCGTCTACCTAACGATGTCGTGGACGTCGAGATAAACGCTCTTGCCGCACTCGGGGTCAAGTTTGTAAAGGACTGTGTGGTGGGTAAGACTCTTAGCTACGATGACCTGCACGAGATGGGTTTCCGGGGTGTGTTTGTCGCCTCCGGTGCCGGGCTGCCACGTTTCATGGGCATCCCGGGCGAGAACTTTGTCGGTGTCATGTCAAGCAATGAATACCTTACCCGTATAAATCTTATGGGAGCCGGACGCGGCGGATACGATACGCCCGTGCTGAAAGGCCGCAATATCGCCGTTATAGGCGGCGGCAACACGGCTATGGACTCTGTACGTACCGCAAGGCGTATGGGTGCGGAACGTGCCATGATAGTATACCGCCGCAGCGAGGCCGAGATGCCTGCGCGTGTCGAGGAGGTCAAGCATGCCAAAGAAGAGGGTGTCGAGTTTATGACACTGCACAACCCGGTGGAATATCTCGCTGACGAGAAGGGCCGTGTGAAGGCCATGAGAGTACAGCGTATGCAACTTGGCGAGCCTGACGCTTCGGGGCGTCGTTCGCCTGTTCCTGTCGAGGGTGACATTGTCGAAATTCCCGTCGACTTGGTCATAGTCAGTGTGGGGGTGTCGCCTAATCCGCTTATACCTAATTCGATAAAGGCGCTTGAGGTGTCGCGCCGCGGCACTATCGTAGTCGATGATACTACATTGAAGTCGTCGGTCAATGATATATATGCCGGTGGCGATATCGTCAGGGGAGGAGCTACGGTAATCCTTGCCATGGGCGACGGACGCCATGCCGCGACCGCAATGCACGAACAACTTATGGTGCATGGTAATAAACCTGTGTTAGCGCCATAAAAATTGTATCTTTGCAGAAAATAAAATCTGCAATGGAAAAGAA
>VSOZ01000025.1 GCA_009775095.1 Muribaculum sp. | reverse complement strand
CACATATTGTATGCCGTCCATGTCGCGGAATTTCCCTTTCAGAGTCAGAAAATTGCTCCAGTTTTTGCCGGTCAGGTGTGCTGTCAGTGCAGCTTCCCATATATGGTCGTTGACCGAAGCGTCTTTCTTGGGCACGGTGGGATTGCGGTCAAAGTTCTCGACACGGCGCGAGTAGTCCACGCTCGCGAGCAGGTTGAAGCCCTTTGCACGATAGTTGTACTGAAGACCTCCGCCGAGTTTCGTGCCGTGATAGTCGAGGCGTTCACCGTCGCCTATCTGCTCGGTAGCCACTCCGAGACCGTACAGTATATAGTAGGTCTGTGCCACGGTAACGTTGACGTTTGACATGCGTGAGTCCTCCTTGAGCGCGCAGAACTGGAAGTCGGCGCCGATACTGTTGCGGTCGTCAATCTTGTAGACTACACCGGGATTGATGTCGAGCTGGAAGTAGCGGGTGTCGACGCGCGGGTCGAGCTGCTTGGCGGCAAGCGAGGCCTTGTATACACCCTCTACACCTATGGCGAGGCGGTCCCAGTAGAATGGGGTGCCTACGCGGAATTTCATGTCATAGTACTGGTTGCGCCAGTTGCTCAGGTGAGTATCGGCCATGAAGTAGGGCATGCCGCGGTAAGGGTCGGTGATCGATGCGTTAAACGACGCGTCGTTGATGTTGCGCTGCTCGAAGTTGAATTCGCCCCATGCGTAGGCGCTGTTGAGGTTGAGGAAGCCTTCGCAACCTACCATAATGCTCTTCTCGTCGGCTCCCTGCTGCGGACGGTGGAAATCTCCCTTTGTCATGCCGTAGCCTATGTTGACGAGCGAATAGTTCTGCAGGTTATCGAGAGCCGCTCCGGCTGCGTTTGACGAGTGAAACCACAGTTTCTGTTCTTTCAGCAACTCAAGCGAGGCCGAAGTGTAGCCTTGTGCCGATACATGTGCCGAAGTCGCGCCTATAAGTATAGCGAGCGCGCCCGCTTTATATATGAAGTTACTCATTTTATTCAGTGATTTAAACCAAGTTGTTTATTTGAGAGTGTGATTCCATGCCGGCATTTTGGAGTGGCGGTGAAGCACCGGAGTGACACCTACTTCAAAATCGTCGGTAGTGTTGTTGCTGTCCTGATAGAGTATGGCGCCGTTGGCTCCGTGTCCGTCACCGTCGAGCTTACGGGTAATGGACTGGCTTAGGTAAGCGCCTCCTATTGATGCGAATCCGGCGTCGAGTACGGCAGGTATGTTTTTGGCGTCGACGTACGATGCGTTGCGTATGCACTCTACGGCGTCTACCACATATGTCACGGGGACTTTGGCCGATATGCCGGCCCAAGAATTGGCTGCATTTGTGGCCTGAAGCGACTTGTCGTTGACGGGATCCCAAGTATCGCCTTCTGGAATACGGAATATAACGTAACCGGTACCGAATACCGATGTCAGGTATTGCATGCCCGACATGGTGGAGTTGCCGTCATAGAATACGTGAAGCATGTCTTCCGCCGGTTGGTCGGGATAGTTGACGTTGTTCATGTTGAACTCAAACTCCGCGCTTGAGCAGTCGACGGGCGATGTCGGGTTATATATCTCCAGTTTGTGGTTGGCGGCAAACTGTGCTATGACACACGATTCGCCGGGCTGCAGCGGATAGTCGGTGCCGTTGCCGGGTACTTTCCAGACGCGCTCTACGTATATGTACTTGTCGCCGTCTTCGCTTGGCCATACCGGACGTACCTTGTCAAAGTCGATTGTCTCAAGATTGGCAAAATGGAGTCCGTCAAGATACTGAACCTCGGTAGTGTTGTTGGCTATCTCATAAAACTGGTCGCGGAAGTAGGAGAACGCGTTTACCGGCTTCGAGCCGCAGTAATATATCTCCGAGAATACGAGATTGCCTTTTACCGAGCCTTTTATATCAATAGTTATCGGTGCACTGTCGATAAGCGATTTGTTCACGATATTGCCTGCTACGATAAACTCCTGACCGTCGGCGTCATATCCGTGCCCCGAGACAAGTATGGTGTAGATGCCGGGTACTATATTCTCGACTTTCGTCGTGGCTCCGGTGAAGTTTTGTTCGTAATGCAGTCCTTCAATATAGTTATCCATCTTGACGGTCATGTCGCCGAATGTTATGCCGTCAGCTCTACCGCCGGTCTCGATAAGTGAATTAAGATCGATGTCTATGGTAAGTCCGGCTACTGTCGGCGAGTCAGACGCTTCGTTGAACTGCCCGCAGGCTGCAAGCGTCAATGTCAGAAATGCTGATGTTATATATTTTATAATCTTCATGATTCAATAGTGTTAAAGAGTCAATGCAAGTTCGATGCCGAAGTAGAATCGGTTGTTGAGCAGGACGAATGAGCCGGGATTTCGCTTCGATTCACGTCGCGGATAGCTGCGGAACATGTTGTTGGCGAAGAACGACACGCGCATCATGTCGCCGATCTCTTTGGTAACGTTGATGTTGAAGCAGAAGTAGGGGCTGTAGCTCTCTTTAATCTCCATAGGGTGGAGTGTATTTTTTAAGAGATGGTTAAGCTCTGCATCTTTAACATCCTGAATGGTGTTGAAGCGCCCTTCTTCAAAAAATGTCGGTTTGGCATCCTTCAGTGAGATATATCCGATAGGAATTGAGTCGTTGCCGTATTTTCCCCAGTCGGCATCTTTCCATACCGTCTGTGCGGTCAGGGTTACTACAAAACCGATACTCGGAAGGTTGTGAGTGACGCGCAATGCTGTTGAGAACCTCTCGCTGTATGAGTCAAGGGTTCCGGGTGCATATATGGCGACGTCGGTGCGTTTGGCTGCCGTTTTGTCGTTGTTCGGTTCATAGAAAGTGTAAGCACCGTTGTTACTTTTGTTGCGTATATATGAGCCGTTCAAAGAGATACTTGTATTGATTTTTTCGATACGTCCGAAATTGAAGTCAAATTCGATACCTTTGGATATATAGCTCATGCAGTTATCGGGAGTATACCATGACGATAATACCGAATTGCTTGATGCAAGTTCGAGCTTTCCGTCGCTGTTGCGTTTGTATTCATTCCACATAAACGGCATGAACGTATCAAATGTCTTGTTGAGTGAATATCCGTTTTTGAGCCGTTCACGGAATGCGGTTACAGAGAATGTCATCTGACCGAGTTTCATATCGATACCGGCTTCCGCCTTACGGTTGGTAGCTATTTTCAAATTACGGTTTGACGCGTCGTATACTTTGGTTGTGGTTATGAACAGCTGTTCATCTTCAGGTATTTTTGAACTGCCTATCTCATCGAGATTTTTGTATTCGAAATATGCCTGTTCGGGGTGTAGGTAAAGCAGCGTCGGCATTTTGGCTGTCACACCATAGCCTCCGCGTATCCACAACTTATTTGGGATAAGTTCAAACGATCCGTTGAAACGGGGCGATACTATGCCGCCTACTTTCGATGCATGGTCGTAGCGAACCCCGGCTTGAAGTCGCAATTCACGAAGCCCGAGCTGCCATGAGAAGTTTTCTTCGGCAAATACACCGACTTGATTTATAAAAGGTATGTCGCTGTAATCGCGCGGACGGAAAGAACCGTTGGCCGATGTAACCTCACGCTGTGGCGGTGCGGTGGGGTCAAATGTTTTGCCATGACCTACATTGCCGTCGGTGCGGAAGTCGGCTCCGAAGAGTATGCGGTTGTTGATCATTCCGGTCTGTTTGAACAGTGTTCCCACTAGTTTGGCAAATACGTTTACTTCACGCGAGTCGATGTCGTAGCGTGCGAAGTAGTTGGCCGGCAACTTGTAGGTATATTTGTCTCTGTCGATGTCTCCGAAGTCTGTGATTTTGTTGCCGTCGGCATCAAATATGTCTTGTCCGGCAAAATTGGACAAGATTGTGCCGTCGGTTGTTGTCATTGAATAAGGAGTGTTGTTTGAAGTCATCATTGACTGGTAAAATGACTGTTTTGAGGTATATGTCCCCGATACCACATAGCGCAGTGACTTTAACCAGCCTTTATTGATGTCCCAAGTTCCGTTGGTGTTTAGTGTAAATCCATACTCTTCGCTGCGTGAGGCTCGCTTGTAGTCTTCGTCATCAGGGTTGAGTGAGCGTGAATCGTTGCCGTAATGGAAGTTGAATGAAGTATTGCTACGCAAATGTTTCCAAAGCTCCTTTGAATACATTACTCTGGCTGACAGACGTTGATATGTTCTGTATGACTCTATCGGGTCATTGGTGTTGTGGGTGTAATCGGCATTTACGTTAAGAGCTCCTCGATTTTCGCCAAGTAGAAAACCTGTACCGATCGAGCCCATGTATACTTTGGGATTGGCTTTAGCTGTGATGCGTAGCGGCTCGCGGCCGGCTTTGGTGTTGATTATAATCGCGCCGGAGGTCAGGTCGCCGTGCTCTACTGAAGGTATGCCTCGTATAACTTCGATTGATTCTATGTTGTCAGTAGATATTGAGCGCAGGTCGCTGCCACTCATAGGATTGGAGCCACCACCGACAAGCGAAGTGGAATTAGCGGCGTTTGTACCTTGTATGGTTGGGTTTAGAGTCTGTAGGTTGGCATTGTTAGATACCGGGGCTCCATCCCTTATTATAGCGGTACCGAGTGAGTTCATATTGCCTGACCCTCGTATGTTGGCGGTTTTTGCCGCGCTAAGGTTGGGCTCGGTAGTAAGTCCGCCGGGAAGCAATGACATTACGTCGTTGAGGCTGGTGGCCTGCATGTGGTCCATGGCTGTGCGTCCGATGATTGACGAGGTCGATTGGCCGGCCTGCGATGCTTGTGCCGTTACGGTCACCTCCTTGATGCGGAAGTTCTCGTTCTCAAGGGTGAAGTCGAGGACGGTGTTGGCCGTCAGGTTGACAGTCTGTTCTACGGGAAGTTTACCTACATAGGTGATTGTGAGTCGGGTCTTGCCTTTGGGAACACCGCTGAACTCATAGTATCCTCCTATGCGTGACGCGGTGGACATGCCGTAGTCGGGCAGTGCTATGACCGCATACTCTAATGGTACGGAGTCGGAATTCTCTCTTTCGAAGATCGTTCCCGACAGCTTCACCGTGTTGTGGTGGGCGTGCTGGTGTTGCGCTGTCACTGTCAACACGGAAAAAGCGATTGCAATTAGTAATGAAAACAGCTTTTTCATACGTTAATGAAATGTGAATGGTTGATAAATTTTAACAAATTGTTGTGGTTTGGCAACATTTGCTGACAAAATATTAAGTTTTATGCCGTAAAGATATAATAAATGTTTTAATACTTATTAACTATCCCCCCCTATTTTAGCGTTTTTTAACGCGAAAGGGCATAATTAACTTAATACATATACCATATACTTGAAATCCATAATTATTTGCCGTTTTGTTGCACCAAACAATTGATATGCAAAATTAGGAATTAACGGCAGCGAAGACAATCGCATAAATTGAGTAAAATACAAGCGTAAACAGTGTGTTTTCTAATAAGGATTAGGTAATTCATAGTGCACAATTCATAATTCATAATTCTCAATGCACTTGAACTATGCACTATGAATTATGAATTGTGAACTAAGCATTATGCACTAAGCACTATGCATTATGAACTATGAATTGGTAAAGGTTACTTAACGCGGTCAGGATTTTTTGCTATAAATTCTTTCCACGAACGTGGACCTTTGGCTATGTCGGGCTTGGCCGACTCGTAGAAGTGACATAGGGCGGCTCCGAGGGCGTCGGTGGCGTCAAGTTCCGGCAACAGATTCTCTCGAGGTATGTTGAGTATGCGGCGCAGCATTTCCTGCACCTGCTCCTTGGCGGCGGCTCCGTTGCCTGTTATCGCCATCTTTATTTTACGCGGTTCGTATTCGGTTATCGATATGTCGCGGCTTATGGCAGCCGCCATGGCTACACCCTGCGCGCGTCCGAGTTTGAGCATGGACTGCACGTTCTTGCCGAAGAAAGGTGCTTCGATAGCCATCTCGTCGGGAAGGTATTGCTCCAATATGCCGGTGACGCGCTTGAAGATATGGCCGAGCCGCAGGTAATGCGACTCAAATTTGTTCAGTTTTATGACACCCATGGCTATCATGGACGGCTTGCCGCGCTTCACTCCGAGCACACCGTAGCCCATGACATTGGTGCCGGGATCGATGCCGATGATTATTCGTTCCCAGTCACGCAGCGATTCATTGCGGAAGGCGCTCACAGAGCCACCTCCTCCATGACGGTAGTGAAATACATGACTTTGTCAGCCCACATAGAGGCCATCTTGGTCAACTTGACGGGTTGCTGACATTCAAGCCACTGCTCGGTGGCCTGCACTGAAGCGCTTTTAAACTGTACGGCATAGCCCGTCCCTCCCTCCATGTCGGCAAGTATGCGCATGAAAAGAGGGGCGGATAGTCCGCAGTCCATAGTGGCGTAGGGTATATACGTGCTCAATATCCACTCCTTGAAGTCGCATTCAACTTCGGGCGCCACATGAAAAGTAGTGTTTATGATCATTCCAAGTTGCCCGATACGGCGGCAAATACCATTAAGCCTATATAAAGTATGCCTACAACGAAGCCTGATATGGCTCCGATTATGGTCCAGCGTTTGGCGTTTGCCGACGATTTTTCGGCTTCCTCATAGCGTCCGGCACTCCACTGGCTGTTGACATTGGCGGCGTTTATGATGCCGACTATACCGAAGGGCAGGCAGCACAATAAGGTGACGAGGATCGACTCGACGAGCCAGCTTTTGGGAGGAGCCATATAGCTCTGTTGCGGTTGTTGAAGCGGTTGCTGATAGGGTTGCTGCTGATAAGGCTGCTGGTAGGGAGGGGGAGGAGGACATCCCGGTGTCGTATTTTCGTTAGGCAACTGGGGGATGGCCGCTTCGCGGTATGCGTCGGCTTGGGCGGTAGCCGGGGCTGCAAGAGCTTCTTTTATCTCAAAGACGCTGTCGGCGCGAACCCATGTTTCGTAACCTTCGGCCCATACGAGATCCGATCCTTTAAGTCCGCGGGCCACGAGCTGGCTTATCTCAAAGGGGCCTACGGGCTTTTCGTTTTCTGCTACGTAAAATTTCATAATGTAAGGTATTGTTTAATTTGTATAAATGTCATTTTCGGGAGGGTTGCCGGTCGAGCCGGTCCAATGCGGAGCGCTCACGGCGACGCTGTCTGATGAAGCGGGGTATAAAAGCGACATGGCGAGCTATCGTAGGCATCCAGCCGTAGTAGTAGCCCATGATGCGCATGCGTTCCATAAGCGATGCACGGCGGTTGGCTGTGGTGGTGCCCTCGTTAAGGTAGTCGATGATGGTGTCGGGTATGTATACGTTGCGGCGCGAGCGCTGCAGACATCTGATACACCACTCGTAGTCGGCCGAGTAGCGGTATTTCAGGTCATAATGCTGTGCGAGCTTGCGGTTGACGATAAACGCCTGATGACACACGACCATGCCTTCGGCAAAACTGTTGAGCGTAAGCCGCTCGGGTGCGGTGAGGTGGCGCGGAGCTATAAAGCGCCGTTCATTGTCCACAAGGTCGGTCTGTCCGTATACAATGCCGGGAAAGTCATTGTCCATCACCGCTTTTGCTATTTTATCGAGAGTGTCGGCGCTGTGAAACGTGTCGCCGGCGTTAAGGAATATCAGATATTCGCCGGTGGCAATGTCTATCGCCTTATTCATGGCGTCGTATATGCCGGAGTCCTTGCTTGAGAATATCTTGGCTTGCGGTATGCCGGCGTCTATGGCAAGTTTGAGTGTCTTGTCTTTTGACACACCGTCCATAACGATGTATTCATACAGGTCAAACGTCTGCTCCCGCACGCTTGCAAGCGTCGGGGGCAATGTCGACTCGGCATTGTACGTTACGGTTATTATGGAAAACAACGGAGACATTACGGCATAAACGATAGATGTTCTTAATGCAAATATACATACAATTCAACTAAAAAACCAAAGACCGTGCAAATTTTAGCGAAATATTTTACACATATAAATTAATACAGTTTGAATTTGCATAAATAATAATGCTTGCATATATTTGCAAATGCAGGAGGTACTTCTCCGCGCAGACCATAAAAACGCAAAAGCCATTAAAAAAGAAAGAGGGCTTTAGGCCCCCGTTCTAAATGTTTTCACAACGGAATAATCCTTATTGTGATTTGCTTACTTTTATGGTGCAAATATAAGGGTTAAAATAAAAACTTGCAAATTTTTTCATATGGAAAAAGCAATAAAAAATACTACAAGAGTTATTTTGGGATTGGATCTCGGGGTCGGATCGATCGGTTGGTCTCTTATTGAAGTCGATGAAGCCGGTAAGCCTTTACGTATTATAGATATGGGTGTACGGTGCGTACCATTGACTACAGACCAGTCTGACGGCTTTGTCAAGGGCAACGGCAAAAGTGTGAATCAAGGACGTACCGAGTGCCGCACTGCCCGTAAAGGTTATGACCGTTATCAGTTGCGGCGCGCCGATTTAAACGAGGCTATTACCGAATTGGGTATGGCCTATGGTGCCGAATTAGTGGCACTGCCGCCCTTGACGCTGTGGAAACTGCGGGCTGATTCCGCAACTACGGGGTGTCGTATGGCTTTGCCGGAAATTGGCCGTGTGTTGATGCACATTAATCAGAAGCGCGGATATAAACATGCCAAGTCGGATTTGGGCGATAAGAAACAGACTGAATATGTGGCGTCGGTGAATAAACGCTATAAAGAGATACAGGATGCCGGATTGACTGTCGGTCAGGCTATATACGCTCGCCTTAAAGAATCGGCTGTAACCGGCGAAAACGGTAAAGTGCAGTGTACTTACCGGGCCAAAGGCGAGGTATTTCCGCGTGCGGCATACGAAGCGGAGTTTGATGCGGTAATGACGGCGCAGCAGCCGTTTTATCCCGACATATTGACCGATGAAGTGATAGAGCGTCTGCGTAATATCATCTTTTATCAGCGACCACTCAAGTCGTGCAAGCATCTGGTGTCGATATGCGATTTCGAGAAGCGTAAATATGTCAATGCACAAGGCGCTGTCGTGTATGACGGACCGAAAGTGACTCCGCGTACATCTCCGTTGGCGCAACTGTGTTCTATCTGGGAGTCGGTAAACAATATCGTCCTGAAAAGTCGGCGCAATACATCGACCGGATCGCTGTTTGATACGGCGGCGGAGGGCCGATATGAGCTGTCGATTGACGAAAAACGTGATATTGTGGCGTTTATGAATACCCATGAAAAGTTGACCTTGACCGATCTGTTAAAGATACTCGGATTGAGTAAGAAGCATGGTTTTTCAGCGGGAGAGTCGGTAGGCAAAGGCCTTAAAGGCAACACTACTTACTGCCGGTTGAAGAAAGCGCTCGGAAATTACCGTGGAGCCGAAGACCTTTTGCGGTTTGAGGTACATGATGTTGATACCGGCAAGGTTGATGAGGAGACCGGCGAAATAATTGTCGAGACGAGCAATGACCTTATGGAGCAGCCAATGTATAAGTTGTGGCACACGGTCTATTCAATTAACGATAAAGAGGAGCTTCGCGCCGCACTTTCGAAGAGATTCGGCATTGATGACGATGAGGTGGTGGAGCGACTGTATGCCATTGACTTCACCAAAGACGGTTTTGCCAATAAGTCGGCGCGTTTCATGCGCAGGTTGCTTCCTTATCTTGAACGCGGTCTTATGTACAGCGAGGCTTGTAAATATATTAATGTAAATCATTCCAATAGTCTGACTTCAGAGGAAAATCTGAAGCGCGAGCTTAAAAGCCGACTTGAAGCGCTGAAGAAAAACGAGCTGCGTCAGCCTGTAGTCGAAAAGATATTGAATCAGATGATAAATCTGGTCAATGCCGTATTTGATAAATATGGCACGGTCGACGAAGTGAGGGTGGAGCTTGCTCGTGAGCTTAAGCGAAGCAAGGATGAGCGAAACGACATGTGGATCAAAAACTCCAAGCGCGAGCGCGAGAACAAACAGTATGCGGAACTGATATTGGAGCATAATATTGCGCCATCAAAGAGCCGAATTAAGAAATACCGTATGTGGTGGAAGGAGTCTGGAAAATTGTGTATGTATTGCGGTCAACCTGTCAATTTTAAGGAGTTTGGAGAGGGAAACGGGGCTGAGATCGAGCATATACTGCCGAAGTCGTTGTTTTTTGACAACAGCTTCTCAAACGTAGTGTGTGCATGCCGTAAATGCAATCAGGACAAGGGCAACATGACTGCTTATGATTATGTGAAGAAGATGCTGCCCGATAAGCTCGAAAGCTATGTGGAGAAAGTCGAGGAGTTGTATAATAAGCATGACATCTCAAAGACGAAACATGACCGTCTGCTCATGTCGCAGTCAGATATACCTACCGATTTCCTGAACCGTGATCTTCGTGAGACCTAGTACATATCCAAAAAGGCAAAGGAGCTGCTGCTGTCGGTAGTACGCGACGTGACTGTGACAACAGGATCGGTTACTGACTTTTTCAGACATGTATGGGGATATGACGAGATTTTGCATGACCTTAATGTTGAGATATATAAGAGGAGCGACCGTACACAGCCGGTGGAATATATCCATAACGGTCAGCGGCATGTTGAGGAGCGTATAAACGACTGGTCAAAACGTCTTGACCATCGTCATCACGCCATCGATGCGTTGACTGTGGCTTTGATGAAACCGGCCTATATAAATCGCTTGAATCGTCTTAACACCGAGCGTGACAAGATGTATGAGGAGCTTAAAGCACAGTCGCCGGAGTATCAGCGTAAGCATTCGCTACTTGAGGACTGGAGTGCGCGGCAGCCGCATTTCAAGGTCGGGGAGGTGGTGGAAGCGGTGAAGCGTATAGCTATCTCGCTTAAGGCTGGCAAGAAAGTTGTCACTCCGGGCAAGCGGTTGGTTTATAAGAACGGCAAGCGCGTAGTCATGCAGACCGGCGTTCTTGTACCTCGCGGTGCATTGACAAAAGAGAGTGTATATGGTAAAATCAAGGTGCTTGAACGGAATCGTCCTTTGAAACAACTGCTCGCTTCGCCTGATGAAATTGCTGATGCTGCGATACGCGACGAAATCATGGAGCTCCTTAAACTCAACGGCAATGATCAGAAAAAAACGCTCAATTACCTGAAGAAGCATCCTATTGTTGTCAATGGCCGGGAGGTGACAGCCGCCGATTGCTATGTCGATCGTTTCGTAATAAAAACAGACATAAAGGCCTTAAAGAGCAAGGATGTTGATGCGATTGTCGATGAAGGTGTGAAGCGAGCTGTACGCGCACGCATGGCGGAGTGCGGCAACAATGATTCAGCATTTCAGAAGAGTCTCGCCGAACGGCCTGTTTATGTCGATAAAAACAACCGATATCCGGTGCATACGGTGAGATTGTTTGACAGCTGGAGTCCGGACTCTATAGCGCCGATAAGAAAAGACCCGTCAGGACGCCCTATCGGTTATGCCGCGAAGCAAAATAACCACCATGTGGCGTTGTATAAGTCATATGATAATAAGATGCATGAGATTGTGCTTCCGTTTTGGGATGCAGTTCTGCGCTGTCGTTACAACTTGCCTGTAGTCGTTGAAAAGCCTTACGAGGTATGGGACAACATAGCCGGACGCGGTGAAGAGCTGCCTGATGACGTTCTTGCGACTTTGCCTCAGCCCGGTTGGAAGCTGTTTATGACTATGCAGCTAAATGAGATGTTTATACTCGGCCTTTCTGATGGCGAATTTATGGAAGCAATAAAGGAAGATAACAAAGCATTGCTTACGTCTCATTTATATCGTGTACAGAAACTTCGTGCATCAGAGTATTATTTACGTCTTCATACACAGACCACTGTTGATAAAGCAAATGAGGCTAAAGATAAAGAAAGTAGACTGTTGTACGTAGTTAGTAGCATGGGCGCATTGCAAGCTTTGAATCCGATAAAGGTTCGAGTAACTTACTTGGGCGAAATTATACCGATATAGTATTATGATTAAGCGTACGTTATATTTCGGCAACAGGGCTTATCTGTCATTGGAGAACCGACAGATTGTTATCTCTAAACTTGATGATAACAATAAACCGGTAAAAACGACGCGGCCGATTGAGGACATAGGAGTTGTTGTCATAGACAGCCCTATGGTGACGATAACTTCGGGGCTGATGGAAGCTCTGTTGGAAAATAATTGCGCTGTCATAACATGTGACAAAAGTCATATGCCCGTCGGGCTGATGCTTCCGTTGTATGGAAACTCGACCCAAAATGAGCGTTTTAGAGACCAGCTTGATGCAAGTCTGCCGCTGAAAAAGCAGTTGTGGCAACAGACTGTTTCGCAGAAAATAGCCAATCAAGCCGCCATATTAAAGCATGTCGGAGTGGAGTGCGGCAATATGGTTGTATGGTCACGTTCGGTAAAGAGCGGTGATGTCGACAATCTGGAAGGTCGGGCGGCGGCATATTATTGGCGTAGCATATTTCCGGAGTATCCCGACTTTACTCGCGGGCGTGAAGGTCCGCCACCTAATGCTTTGCTGAATTACGGATATGCCATACTGCGTGCCGTTGTTGCCCGAGGGCTTGTTTCAAGCGGCATGTTGCCTACGTTGGGTATTCATCATCACAATCGGTACAACGCTTATTGTCTTGCCGATGACATTATGGAGCCGTATCGGCCGTATGTAGATGAACTTGTACTTGACATGCTTAAATCAGGCTATAATGACTTTCTCGACAAAGAAGCCAAGGCCCGGTTGCTGTCAGTGCCGACATTGGATGTCGTCATTGGAGGACGTCGTCGACCGTTGATGATCGCCGTATCGGAAACGACAGCTTCATTGTATAAGTGTTTTAGCGGTGAGTGCCGAAAAATATCTTATCCCGAACGTTAATTGTGGACCGGCTTAGTGAATATCGCATTATGTGGGTACTGGTATTTTTTGATTTACCTACCGAGACAAAACGTCAACGCAAGGAATATGCCAAATTCCGGAAATTGTTGGTGTGCGATGGATTTACTATGTTTCAGTTTTCAATATATCTACGACATTGTCCGTCGAAAGAAAATGCCGATGTTCATATACGCAGAGTCAAGAGTTTTCTGCCTCCGCATGGAAAGGTCGGAATACTTTGTATAACTGATAAACAATTTGGTAATATTGAACTCTTTCAAAGTGCCGCTCCGTATGATGCCGACACTCCGACACAGCAATTGGAGCTGTTCTGATAACAAAAAGTGACCGTTGTAAAAAGGGTTACATCTGTTTTCACATCTACCCACAAAAGTATATAAGAATAAAAAACGAGCATCCAAAACAGAGCTCGTTTTTTATTTCTAAATAGATTGGTTACAGCTTGTCTCTTAGTTAGTTGTGCCGATTGTGCTGTATCCTATAGCACAAAAGTAATAAAAAGTAAGCAAATTACAACTCAGGGTCCCTCGAATGATGTAAAGCGCAAGCTGTATCCTATAGCACAAAAGTAATAAAAAGTAAGCAAATTACAACGTGTTAATATCGATGATGTCCAAAAGTTTTGCTGTATCCTATAGCACAAAAGTAATAAAAAGTAAGCAAATTACAACGTCGAGCAAATTAAACGTATGCGTGCTGCTGCTGTATCCTATAGCACAAAAGTAATAAAAAGTAAGCAAATTACAACTCAAGGTCCTGCGAATGATGTAAAGCGCAAGCTGTATCCTATAGCACAAAAGTAATAAAAAGTAAGCAAATTACAACCGGTCGAGATTATGTTGTCGTTAATTAATGGCTGTATCCTATAGCACAAAAGTAATAAAAAGTAAGCAAATTACAACGCAACACTGGTCAAGGTTTTATCAACACTAGCTGTATCCTATAGCACAAAAGTAATAAAAAGTAAGCAAATTACAACGAACAAGGTCTTCAGCTGCTCAACCTGCAGGCTGTATCCTATAGCACAAAAGTAATAAAAAGTAAGCAAATTACAACTTACGGCCTCCGAAGCGAAACTTTTTTAACGCTGTATCCTATAGCACAAAAGTAATAAAAAGTAAGCAAATTACAACTGGTCTGATTGGCAGGATTACATCGGCGGCGCTGTATCCTATAGCACAAAAGTAATAAAAAGTAAGCAAATTACAACTCCGAAGCGTTTATTACTCAGAAGCCGGACGCTGTATCCTATAGCACAAAAGTAATAAAAAGTAAGCAAATTACAACCTGCCTCAGGCTTATGTCGTTGTCCCTCGTGCTGTATCCTATAGCACAAAAGTAATAAAAAGTAAGCAAATTACAACGTTGTGGCAAGTGTATTGCTTGTCTGCTTTGCTGTATCCTATAGCACAAAAGTAATAAAAAGTAAGCAAATTACAACCTTCCTCAGGCTTATGTCGTTGTCCCTCGTGCTGTATCCTATAGCACAAAAGTAATAAAAAGTAAGCAAATTACAACTGAGTTCAGTTCTGTTCCTACTCTGTCCGAGCTGTATCCTATAGCACAAAAGTAATAAAAAGTAAGCAAATTACAACTAAAGCCCGTCACACGTTTGCTTAAACCAAGCTGTATCCTATAGCACAAAAGTAATAAAAAGTAAGCAAATTACAACACGGCCATACTTGGCTGTCTCTTCGGGAAGCTGTATCCTATAGCACAAAAGTAATAAAAAGTAAGCAAATTACAACACGTCGCGGACTCAACTAATCCGAACGTGCTGTATCCTATAGCACAAAAGTAATAAAAAGTAAGCAAATTACAACGAGGAGGTGGGTATCGGTTACAATGCGCTGGCTGTATCCTATAGCACAAAAGTAATAAAAAGTAAGCAAATTATAAGGTGTATTGAATATTCTTCGTATATTTGTATATGGATAAGATTATAAAATGTAATTCAGATGACTACGGTGCGCTCTTGAGGATATGGGAGGGTGCTGTCCGGGCAACTCATGACTTCCTGACTGAAAGTGTGATTGAAGAAATAAAAGCCGCTATGATACCCGATTATTTCCCTTCTGTCGACTTATATGCGATACATGACGGTGAGGCTTTAGCCGGTTTTATCGGAATTTGTGATGATAAGATAGAGATGCTGTTCATTGATCCTAAGCGGCTTAGAAACGGCTTTGGGTCCAAGCTTATTGACTTTGCAAAGCAGCGCGGAGCGAAATTTGTAGACGTTAACGAGCAGAATCAATCTGCGTTGAAGTTTTATTTGGCAAAAGGCTTCGGAATTGTGAGTCGGGATGAACGTGATGAAGCGGGTAGGCCATACCCTATACTTCATTTATCTTTATGATACTACCGATGTGTTGACCCATTTCCTTTTTGAATTGTTATACAATTACTATGGAGGTTTGGCTTATAATAGGATTGTCATTTTTAGGTATGATTTGTATAAATGCAGGTCGTATATGGCGTGCTGTAGAGTCCTACAAGAGCCGTAAGCGTGAGGCTTATGTAAGCCGTCATATGCAGGCTATAACCGCTTTACGTTATGCGGGTTACGGCCTGTTTATAGTCGCGCTGTTTTTGCTCATGTTTGTTGAGACGCAATAAAAATCTGTCGCGACGTGGTGCCGATTTCAATAATTGTTATTAGCTTTGTCCCCTGTTATCTTAAGACGAATGTTTAACTTGGATAAAACACAATTAAAATGAAACAGATTCTTACGGTTGCTGCAGTTGCAGCGCTCATGCTTTCGTCGTGCGGAAGCAAAAACAATTCACAAAATACTGATGCTGCAAACGATACAATTGCTGAGGCCGAAACCGTTTATTCGCTGCTCGGCAAATGGAATATAGAGAATGTTGTAGTTAACGACTCCGTTTCGGTAAGACCCGACTCTATTGACGCATACTTTGAATTTAAAACCGCCGGTTACAGAGTAGAAACCGGATGCAATTCCATTCAGGGCGATTATACTCTTGCCGGCGACTCGATCAAATGGGGCAACTCAATCAAGACAACAATGTTTTGTCCCGACAATATGGCAGTTGAGGACATGTTGACGCAGGTCCTTCCAAATGTTGTTGTCGTGGACTTTGAGAATGATACCGTGGCTCGGTTAAACACTTCTGTCCCCGGCCAGTACATCGAGCTAGCAAAGGCTCCGTCGGAACTTTAAGCAAGTCGCTCATCGCTTGTCGTGGAAGCGGTAGCCGAAACCGATCATAAGGTTGTTGGGATTCTTGAAGCTGTTTAGCTGATAGCCTATATGCAGAAATGCCTGTGGCATGATATGCACCTTAAGCGCAAGTATCTGATAGAAGTTACGGTTTTCTCTACATGCTATGAAGTTGCGCCCTATGCCCATATTGATTGAAAATATGGGCATTACAAGTTCACCGCGTATCGACACTCCGGCACTGATGCAGTCCTTCAACGGTGGCCGGCGAAATTTTATATCTTCATCATGGGTTCCTTCAATCCAGTATTTGGATAGGTTGGAACCCTCGTCATATTGTATGTCAGCCGACAGACCGGCACGGAAGTAACGGTTGAAGTTATACATGGGCGCGAAGTTTATGCCGGCTACCGCGAAGTGTCCCGGCACCATCTCTGTCTCATATGTCTACACCGCACGTTTGCGGGCCGCGCCATATATTACCAGGTCATAACTTATATGTGGCTTCATGAGTGCGGTATCGGGTATTGTATAGCTTTTGCGCTCAGGCACGGTGTTGAGCGTGTAAGTAAGTCCGACCCTTCCGCCGATTGAGTTTACTCCGGGGTTGGGCCACGATGTGTTGCCGTTGGAGTAGTGCGACATGTCTATGCCGGCCGTCAGATTAAGCCGCTGCGACAGCCGGTAGTTAAACATAAAACCGAGATTGATGTAGGCGTTTACTTTCGAGCCAACAACAAGGTTTACAGGCGGCAGATCCGGGTCATATTTCTTCCAGCCGAATGTGGCTCCGAAATTCCACTCATAGTTTAGCGACAGTCTGTCTGACAAGTGCACTATCGGCGCTCCCTGAAATATGTAAAGTCCTATCGGATTACCTATGCGCTCGCTGTTGAAAAATGAGGTGTATCCGATGCCTATTCCTTGATATGCTTCCGGATACATACGGCCGAGTTTGGTAGCGTCAGAGAAGCTGAACGCCCATTTCAGATGGCCCGACAGCGCGGAGTGCATTTCGTCGGGACGCTCTTCACCGGTGTAGCTGTATGTTACTGCGTTTCGTGACGATGCCACATATGACGGGCGCACGTCTAATCCTATACGGTGTATCAATTTGGGCGATACCGCGCATGTGTCATCCTGCGCGGCGTGTGACGAGATTACCGACAGCGCAATCAGAATAACCGCTGCAATTTGTCGGCATGTCGGTGCCGATATCCGGGATCTTTTATTCTGCTCCATAAGGCATATCTTTCCATTTAAGATCAAACATGAAAGGCTGCATTACGCCAACTGTAAATTTGAGGTCTACATATCTTCCTGACGAGGTGTTGACTGCATGTATATTGCCGTAGGCCCGGGCTATGCCTGAATCAGTTCTCATTATAGCCTGTTTTGTGGAATACGGAGCCACCTCCGAGCTGTATGTCTCGTTAAATTTGGGATCGAGCGGGTCCATTTTTATTGTCGTTGTGGAAAACATGACCTTTACTCCGTGAAACCCCGGCACATACATTCCGTCCACCTCGTCTATGAGCGGATAGGTGGGTATCTCCACTTCAGGCATTTCATCGGTAAACTTTATCCGGTCTTTGTTTAGTTTGAATACAACTTGCATGGGTCTGTTTCGGCCCGGGGTCACTTTCATATATGAAGTGTTGGGTGTACTGTTTGTATAAGTCAGTACAGGCGACGTTATGCTATGGGTTTCAAAGTCGATGCCTCTGTCGGAGTCATAAGTGACGCCGATTATGCGGTATAATGACGGCTGACCCGAATTGATGTTGAATGTGACCTCATCTCTTTTATAGTCATATTCAAGCTCAATGTATCCTGCAAGATTGATATCGTACGGATTGTCCAGCTCGGTAAGTGTTATTGTATTGCCGTTAAGCTCTACTTTAAATGACAGTTCCTCCTCTGTGGTGATCTCGACGTATTTAGGCTGAACGTAAGAGGCTGTTCTGTCAATTATGGGAGTGGAGTAGCCGTTATTCTCTAATATTATTTCACCTTCGGCATTATAGTAGACCTGATGTGTATAATCATATGGAGTGTTGATATTAAGACAGTTAAGATTGTCGGTCTGATATGTCAGCGATGCCGAGGCTCCGGCTCCTTCAAGCGTAAGCTCTTCGGTCGATGGCTTTTTGTCATCGATAAAAACATCGTCGTTACATGCTGCAATAACTGTTGATAATATGCAAAGCAACAAGTACTTGAAATGTGCGTGTCTTATATTCATGTCAAGGCAATAATGAAGGGTTTATATCCGACAAAGATAGTCAATAGAATTGCCTTGTTTATTGAATTTGTTTTATTTTGATTTTTTTTTAACAAATATTTTGATTCATGTCGGTATCAGCCTATCGATATGCCGGCAAAGCCCATGAATGCCATTGCGAGAAGCCCCGCGCAGATAAGGGCGATGGGTACGCCGCGCATTGCCGCAGGTACTTCGGTAAGCGCAAGTCGCTCACGTATGCCGGCAAAAAGGACCAATGCGAGAGTGAACCCCAGTGCGGTAGCTACCGAATAGACCAGCGACTCTCCGAGCGAGAAGCCTTTCTGTATGACGAGTATAGCCACTCCGAGCACTGCGCAGTTGGTCGTTATAAGCGGCAGAAACACTCCGAGCGCGCTGTACAGTGCAGGTGCTATCTTCTTGAGAATTATCTCAAGCATCTGCACAAGTGCGGCTATGACGAGTATAAACAATATGGTCTGCATGTATCCGAGTCCGAATACGTCAAGCACATACTTCTGAAGCAGCCATGTCACACAGGTGGCGAGTGCCATGACAAAAGTCACCGCGGCTCCCATGCCTGCCGCGGAACTTAGCTTTTTTGACACTCCGAGAAACGGACATATGCCGAGAAACTGTGCAAAAACAATATTGTTGACAAATATTGCCGTTATTATTATGGATATGTATGTGATCATGACTGCTTGCGGTTACGTACATGGTTTATAATAGCAATGAGAAAACCCAGAGCGATGAAGGCTCCCGGTGCAAGTACGAACAGGAGCGACCCGTAGGTCTCGGGAAATATGCGGGCGCCAAACACTGTACCGGTGCCGAGCAGCTCACGTATGCTGCCGAGCATTGTCAGCGCTACAGTGAAGCCGCACCCTATACCTATTCCGTCAAAGACCGAGTCGATGACCGACCGGCGCGATGCATAGGCTTCGGCGCGTCCGAGAAGTATACAGTTTACCACGATGAGCGGTATAAATATGCCGAGACTTTCGTTGAGAGAGGGCAGATAGGCCTGCATGAACATCTGAAGCAGTGTGACAAACGTGGCTATCACCACTATATATGCGGGTATGCGTACCTTGTCGGGCACCATGTTTTTTATTCCGGATATGGCGGCGTTTGAGCACACGAGCACTCCCGACGTGGCCAGTCCCATGGAAAGGCCCGTTATGGCGGAGCCTGTCGTGCCGAGGGTGGGGCACATGCCGAGCAGCAGTACAA
The DNA here is from genome assembly GCA_009775095.1 of Muribaculum sp. Lineage (GTDB taxonomy): Bacteria > Bacteroidota > Bacteroidia > Bacteroidales > Muribaculaceae > Muribaculum. The sequence goes on along the minus strand of VSOZ01000025.1, from coordinate 19,389 downwards.
ATGTCGGGTTTTCGGTTATGAGACCGTTATATATGATGCGCAGTTTATTCATGCGATACCGTTTTTTCAGTTTTGTAATACTTAAAAGCGTCGTAACATTCGCGCAGAGTGGCCAGAAATGCCCGCGACGATATTGTGGCGGCTGTTATGGCATCTATTTCTCCACCGGGGTCCTTGGTGACATACATTGATGTCTCGGCGGGATTCTTGCCTATTACCGACCTGTGGCCGATATCCATGCGAAACCATTCGTCCATTTTTGCACCGAGTCCCGGTGTCTCGGCGTGTGACAGCACTTCGTAGCCGGTAATGTCGCCTTCGGCATCGAAGCCGTACATGATGCGCACCTCACCCGAGAACCCGTTAAGCGAATATCCCTCTACGGCCGCTCCGGCAAAAACGTCGCCTTTGTATGCCGGAAATATGGTAAACGGCTCCGAGCCTGACGGAGGAGTCCATGTGACCTGTTGAGCGGTAGGATCGTTGTCAAATTCAGGCAATACCGCACGTATGGCTTCGACTTGTTTGCGTTGTGCCGCTTCCTCAATAGGTGCGGCGGTTATTTCATGTACCCAAGCAAGCAGTGCTCCTGCCACGATTGTAATCACACCGAGCGATAAGGTCATGTATGTCAGCGTTGACGGTAACTTCTTCATGACTTTGCCCCCCTTTCTCCGAATTTGCGCGGTTTTATATATCGGTCTATTAGCGGCACAAAACCGTTCATAAGCAGTATGGCAAAAGATACTCCTTCGGGATATGCTCCCCACCGTCGTATGATTACCGTGATCAGGCCTATCATGATGCCGAATACAAGCATGCCTTTTTTCGACATGGGTGAGGTGACATAGTCGGTAGCCATAAAGCATGCTCCGAGCATAAGTCCGCCCGATAATAACTCCACTATAGGGTCTCCTCCGATGCAGAGGGTAAACAGGGCTACGGTGCCGAATATTGCTACCGGTATGTGCCAAGTTATAACTTTCATACACAGAAGATAGATGAAACCTATGAGTAGTGCTATAGCGCTTACCTCGCCAAGTGAACCGCCTACGGAGCCGACAGCGTTGGCCACGGTGTCGATTGACGCGGGGTCGGCCTCGCCGAGTTTCAGTATGCCAAGTGTGGTGGCCCCCGTGGCAGCGTCGAAGTATTCGCCGCGGTTTACGAGCGGCAGCGGCCATGATGTCATCTGCACGGGAAATGATATAAGTAGAAATACACGGCCCACGAGCGCCGGATTCCATATGTTGCATCCGAGGCCTCCGAATGCCATTTTCCCGATGCCGATAGCTACGACCGAACCGATTATTACGGCCCATACCGGCAGATTGGAGGGCAGATTGAATGCAAGCAGAAGTCCTGTAAGAATCGCGCTGCCATCGGCGAGTGTTGACGGCCGTCGCAGCATCCACCGGTTTATGCAGTATTCTGTGGCGGCACACGCCGCTATTGATGTAGCTATAACTATTAAAGCGCCGATTCCGAAGAAATACAGCGCGCACGCGGCGGCAGGCAACAAGGCTATCGTCACATGGCGCATGCAGCCTGCGACGGTGCGCTTTGTATGAAGATGCGGCGATGCCGATACGGTAAGCAGTTGGGCCATATTCTATTGTTTTGGCTGTCGGGTGCGTATGATGCCGCCGACGGTGGTTTTACCTAATCTTATATAGTCGAGTATGGGACGTGCTGACGGACATGAATAACTGCAGCATCCACACTCGATGCAGTTCATTATTTTGCCGCTTTCCGCTTCGTCCCACATCTGCCTGCGCGATAATGTCGCGAGCAGATAGGGTTCAAGGCCCATCGGACATGCGTCGACACAGGCCGCACAACGTATACAGGGTTGTACAGCGTCGCGGTGTGCTTCGCTGTCAGGCAACATAAGTATGCCCGATATACCCTTTATGGTCGGAGCGTCAAGCGACACTACAGCCCGGCCCATCATGGGGCCGCCGAGTATTATCTTTCCCGTGTCGGCGGGAACTCCCCCGGCTATATTTACGAGGGCCGCCATATTCATGCCTATCGGTACGCGATAATTGCCCGGACGCTTAACCGACGGGCCTGTTACGGTTATTATGCGTTCTATGAGCGGCTTGCCGAGATACACGGCCTCGTATACGGCGTAGGCTGTCGCTACGTTCTGTACGATGACTCCGGTAGATATAGGCAGGGCGCCCGACGGCACCTCACGTCCGGTCACAGCCTCGATGAGCTGTTTTTCGCCTCCTTGCGGATACTTTACGTCAAGCGCCTCAACCGATATGGACGGCTCGTCGGCCGTAAGACTTTCAAGGAGTCTTATGGCGTTGTCCTTGTTACGCTCTATGCCTATCACGGCCCGGTCAGTTCCGGCCGCTCTCATAAGCAGTTTTATGCCGGCCAATATCTTTTCGGGAGCGGCCAGCATTAGTGCGTGGTCATTGGTGAGATACGGCTCGCACTCAACTCCGTTTATCAGAAGCATGTCAACTTTCACTCCGGGTGGAGGCGACAGCTTTACTTTTGTTGGAAATGCCGCTCCGCCGAGACCTACTATGCCGGCGTCGTCTATTATTCCCACTATCTCTTTGTCCGACAGTGCCGCAACCTCTTCCTGAGTCCTTGTCGCTTCTCCGTCGGCTATGTAGGCGGTATCACTTGCATGGTCATCATCGGCGGCTACTATGGTCACGGTGTCGGCGGTATAGCCAAACGCCGTCTTCCATTTGTCGATACGTGTCACTGTACCCGATATCGGTGTATGTACGTTGGCCGATACAAAGCCCGATGCTTTTGCTATAAGATCGCCCCGTTTCACATGCTCGCCTTTGGTGCGGCAGCATACGGCCATGGCTCCTATATGTTGCGAAAACGTCACGATAACCTCTCGGGGCAACTCTACTTCGGTTATATGGCTTGATGCTGTAATTTTATTTTCAGGAGGATGTACACCCCCTTTATGAAATGTATGTGACATGCCGGCTTATTTTTGTGTCTGTTGCTGTCGTGTCGCTGCAAGTGCCTCCATCTCTTTTACAGTTAGCGGAAAACCGCTGTCTATTATCGAACCTGTGGGACATACGGCTTCGCACTTTCGACACAATTTACACTTCGTATAGTCTATATATGACAGATTGTTTTCTACCGTTATGGCATCATGAGGGCATATCTTGCGGCATTTTGAGCATCCTATGCAGGCGGCCTTACACTCTTTAAGGGCAAGTGCGCCGCGCTCTTTGTTGGCACACGCCACCCATACGCGCCTCCCTTTGGGTCCTTTGTCGCGCAGCTCTATTATATGGCGCGGACATGCGGCGGTACAAGCTCCGCAACCGGTGCACAATTCGGTGTCGATGACGGGCAGACCTGTAACCGGATCCATGTGTATGGCATTCCATCGGCATGATGCCACGCAGTCGCCTTGACCGAGACACCCGTAGGCGCAGTCGCTTGAGCCTATATAGATGGCTCCAAGTATGGCACATGATTTGGCGCCGTCATAGGTTGAGGTTACCGGACGGTTTGTGCATGAACCGTTGCAGTGGAGTACGGCTACTTTTGGCGTAGTTGCCGCCGGAGTAAGTCCTACTATGTCGCCGATTTTTTTCATGACTTCCGCTCCCGCTCCGGGACATGCAAGGTTGTCAAGCGACGAGGCTGACGCGCATGCACATGCGAAATCATGGCATCCCGAGCGTCCGCAGCCGCCGCAGTTGGCTCCCGGCAGCAGCTCCTCGATAAGGGCTATGCGCGGATCTTCTTTTACATGAAACTTTTTAGCTACCGCATACAGTATTACCGCTCCAGCTATGCCGGTGGCTCCCAGTACTATGATGGCGATGATTACCGATGACATATCTTCATTCTGTTGAATCTGTTTCTTAGCTTATGGCGAAAAGCATATAGTACGACATAATACACAGCTGTGGCCGCGAGTCCGCAACATGCTGATCCACCTTCGTCCATGCCTGACGCAAGTACTGCCAGTACCGCCGCTACGAGCAACAGGCAGGGCACTGCCAATAGCAGAAGCATGGCTGCCGTCTGTTGGCGTTCCGTACAATATACTGTCACTGCGTCTCCGACTTTAAACGCTTTTGTCGCTTCTACACTAACGTCGATGACATTTCGCTCATCTGTACTGTGCGGTTTACAAAACGATTTTATCGAACATGAGCCGCATTGCGCGCTGTCTTCGTGTAGAGCTATCTTCAATCCATGTGGCGTGATGCTTGCGACAGTGCCGTTATGAGCCATGCTGCTGTCAGGCATACAGTCAGTCGTCAAGCTTGTGTATGACAAGACCCGATCTTAACTTGGGCTCAAACCATGTCGTCTTGGGAGGCATGATGTTGCCTGTATCGGCAATGTTCATAAGCTGGTCCATTGACACAGGGTAGAGTGCAAGCGCCATTTCCATCTCGCCGGAGTCCACTCGGCGTTTAAGTTCTCCGAGCCCCCTGATGCCGCCCACGAAGTCTATGCGTTTGTCGCTTCGCAGATCATGTATGCCGAGAAGATCACGCAGTATCAGGTCGCTTGATATTGTCACGTCAAGCTGTCCTATCGGGTCGTTGTCGTCGTATCGGCCTTCGCGCGCGGTGAGGCTATACCACTTGCCGTCGACATAAAGCGAGAAGTTATGAAGTCTTTTGGGGCGATATTCGGTTTCACCCTTTTCCTCTACTATAAAGTCCTTGTCAAGCGCTTTGACAAATTCAGCGGCTGTCATGCCGTTAAGATCCCTGACTACCCGGTTGTAGTCTATAATCTTCAAGTGCGATGCCGGAAAAGCTACGGCGAGGAAGTAGTTATACTCTTCATTGCCTGTATGTGTCGGATTCTGACGGGCTTTTTCATTGCCTACAAGGGCCGCGGCTGCGGTACGGTGATGGCCGTCGGCTATATATAATGAGGGTATGGCGTCAAACAGCTCGGTTATGCGGTTTATCAACGTATCGTCATCTATAACCCAGAAATGATGGCCGAAGCCGTCGGGAGCCGTAAAGTCATACTCGGCTTCGCCGGAAGTTACGTCGCGTATGATTTTCTCGAGTTCGTCGTTGTCGGGAAAAGCAAAGAATACAGGCTCTATGTTGGCGTTGTTGACGCGCACATGCTTCATACGGTCTTCTTCCTTGTCACGACGAGTAAGTTCGTGCTTCTTGATGCGCCCTTCCATGTAGTCATCGACATTGGCGGCTACGACGAAGCCGTACTGGGTGCGTCCGTCCATCGTCTGAGCGTATATGTAGTATCGTGGTTTTTCGTCCTGAACGAGCCAGCCATTCTGTTGAAACGCGTTGAAGTTGTCGACAGCCTTGCCGTAAACCTTCGGATCATGTTCATCGGTGCCGGGCTCGAAATCTATTTCGGGCTTTATTATATGATAAAGCGATTTTTCATTGCCCTCGGCCTCGGCACGGGCTTCTTCGGAATTCAGCACGTCATAGGGGCGTGATGCGACTTCAGTCACAAGTTCACGGGGAGGACGTACTCCTCTGAACGGTCTTACTTTTGCCATATGTCGATTGTTTAGCGGTTGCGTATTATTGTCTGCTCACGGTCCGGGCCTATGGACACGATGGTGATGGGTGTCTCAAGCTCTTTTTCAAGAAATGCTATATAATCCTTGAACTGCTGTGGAAATTCGTCCTCGCTCTTAAATGCGGTCATGTCGGTCTTCCAGCCGGGCATGGTCACATATACGGGGGTGATGGTGTCCTCTTCGATGGAGAAGGGGAAGTCTTCCACGCGTTCGCCGTTTATCTCGTAGGCCACGCATGCCTTTATTTCGTCGAAGTCATCGAGCACATCGCTCTTCATCATGATGAGCTGGGTGACGCCATTGAGCATGATGGCGTATTTCAAGGCCACGAGGTCGATCCATCCGCAGCGGCGTTCGCGGCCGGTAACGGCGCCGTATTCGTGGCCGAGGTCGCGTATGCGCTTGCCTGTCTCGTCGAAAAGTTCGGTGGGAAAGGGACCTGAACCTACGCGAGTGCAATAGGCTTTGAAGATGCCGTATACTTCACCTATTCTGTTGGGTGCTACGCCCAGACCCGTACATGCACCTGCACATACGGTGTTGCTTGACGTTACAAACGGATAGCTTCCGAAGTCAACGTCAAGCAAAGTACCCTGTGCACCTTCGCAGAGCACGCTCTTGCCCTCTTTCAGGGTTCTGTTTATGAAGTGCTCGCTGTCGATTATGTCATAGCTTTTGAGATATTCGATAGCGTCGAGCCATTTCGCTTCGAGTTCACTGAAGTCGGGGTTCTCTCCCATGGCGTTGAGCATTGCTACATGACGGTCGCGTGCGGCTTTGTATTTCTTGTCAAAGTTATGGCATACATCACCGAGGCGTAGCCCGTTACGGCTAACTTTGTCGGTATAGGTAGGGCCGATGCCTTTGCCGGTAGTGCCTATCTTCGCTCCGCCTTTGGCTTTTTCGTTGGCGGCGTCAAGAAGGCGGTGGGTCGGCATTATTAGATGTGCTTTCTTTGATAGTTTGAGTACTTCTTTCAGCTTTATGCCGCTCTTTTCAAGCGCTTCAGCCTCTTCGCGGAATAGAACTGGATCGAGTACCACGCCGTTTCCGATGATGTTGGTCTGTCCGTGCTGGAATATTCCCGACGGTATTGAACGGAGCACGTATTTCTTACCTTCAAACTCAAGGGTGTGACCCGCATTGGGACCTCCCTGAAAACGAGCCACCACGTCATAACGGGGTGTAAGTACGTCAACTACTTTTCCTTTCCCTTCATCGCCCCATTGGAGCCCGAGCAAAACGTCAACTTTCATGTCTAAGATTATTTAATTTTTACTTTTACGCATACGTTTGTTGCGGCGGGCACATGCCGCGCATGTACCGTAGACATAAAGACAGAACCAAGCGTTGTGAAATGCCGAATACTTGCGCGAGTTCATAAACTTCACAAGCTCCGGGTCCTTGGCCTCCTTTATTTTGCCGCATTGCTGACAGATGAGATGCAGGTGATTGGACAATCCGGCTACGCGTTCATACTGCATGGGCTGGTTGCCGAACTGGTGTCTGCGCACAATGCCGCAGTCGGTAAACAGCTCCATGGTATTGTACAGTGTGGCACGGCTTACATGAAACCCGTCTTCCTCGATAATATCGTACAACGTGTCGATGTCAAAGTGGCGGTTCATCTCGCACACTTTGTCAAGTATAGCGTATCGCTCCGGTGTCTTGCGCAGTTTTTTAACACGAAGATACTCGGTAAGCGCCGCTTTGGCCGTTGTCCGCGATTTCTCGTCTATCATAGCAGTGCAAAGATACGAATAAGTCGAGTGCAAAACCAAATTTATTTGAGTTTTGCCGAGCGAAAGTATCTAAGGCATAGCCAAAGATACGAATAAGTCGAGTGCAAAACCAAACTTGTTTGAGTTTTGTTGAGCGAGAGTATCTAAGACATCAGTCAAAGATACGAATAAGTCGAATGCAAAACCAAATTTATCTGAGTAAATGCACTTGACGCCTAAAAACACTCTTTCTAAAATTGGTTAATGACTCTTTGTAAAGTTCTAATGCTTTGACTATGATATTTATATCTTGATAAAAAATGTTGTGTAAGGATATAAATTTGTTATTTTGATTGTTTCAGAGACTCTTGATGCTCTTCCCAAATCAGTGTTGCGAGATATTTATCGCTGCGACACTGTAAATCGGCAATGCCTTCTTCTATCAATTCAGATGTGTCGGACTGATAATATGCATCAGTGGCTTCCTGAAGTGATATTTTGTATAGATCACATAAACTCTTTATGATATTGGCACTTTTGCTTGCCTGAAAAGCCAATATACTTTCTTCTGTCATAATTGTCTGCTTTCTATATGTTTCAAGCATTCGTCAAGCATCTTTTGCGAACGAATACAATATTGAATATTAGGTTTCTCATACTTTAGTAAACCCAAAGTCTCGTTCTCCGACAGTTCCCCGGCAAAATATCTGTCAAGTGTTTGTATAACCCTGTCGTTGGCAATGCCACCGATTACGAGGTCAAAATTCGTGCTATCTTTACCGGCCCGGCAATTAGCTATGAAATTGAGCCAATCCTTGTCATAGCTGTCAAATTTCAAAATTTTCCATTCCAATGGCTCAAATTCAAACTCATAAGTGTTTAGCCATGCTTCTCTTTGTCGACGTAGAAATCGTTGCGCATATTTGACTGCCTGTTCGTGGATTGAAGTCAGATAAAAGCCTCTACCGAAATCAAGATAATCGCGAGAATGTATAGTGTCAGGCGTTTTCACCAATACATCGGATGAATGATAAAGTTTCATTGTGGTAATACTCCTTTCTCTCTCATATAGTCGATGAGATCTTCCGTAAGATAACGGGAACTAAAGGTGTGTAGTACGTCATACGACGGCACAATATAGTCGTATAGTATGCCCGACCGCTTTAGCCGTCGGTAAACCTCTCGCTGACTCATCTTCAACACATGCGCAAGTTTGCTGATGCAATATGTTACAAATTCAAGGGTCTTGGTGTCCATATATTTAATCTAATGTAACTATCTGATGAATTTGCAGATATATGTTTAGTTACAAAGTTAAGTATTTTATGTGATACGGGGTATTTTTGAGTAGAATGAAATATGCCGGGGCTATGACCGGGCGGAGTCTTCCTCCTTGATGATTAGCAGCGAATCGCCCGCTTTCAGTATGAGGGCGCCGTTGGGTACCATGTATTTCTCGCCGCGTCTCACCATCATCACAAGCGAGCCACCGGGCAGATTCATGTCGCGGAGTGTGTTGCCCCTCGCGAGATCTCTGTCGGTCAGTGTCAGTGTGGTGAGCGATGTGGGCAACTCTTCAGGCAATTCCACTCCGAAATCGGCGGAATCGGTTGTCGGCGAGATGAGGCCGAGGCGTTTTGCGCTGGCTATGACGGTCGTGCCTTGTATGAGCAATGAAAGTAAAGTGACGAAAAATACGATATTGAATATTTGCGACGCTCCGTCTATGTCAGCTATGACCGGATATGTGGCGAAGATTATCGGTACGGCTCCTCGCAGGCCTACCCATGACACGAAACTCTTGGCTTTCAGCGATATGCCCCGTAGGGGAGCGAGACACGCAAATACGCTTACAGGCCGCCCGACGACGATCATGAATGCGCCTATCAGGAGCGATACGGGTGCCACTTCGAGCATTTCATGTGGATTGACAAGAAGACCGAGCATAAGGAAGACCACGATCTGTGCGAGCCATGTCATGCCGCTCATGAATTTGCTTATGCCGCGGTTGCTTATGCCGCGGGCGTTGCCGAGTATTATGCCGCAGATGTATACGGCAAGATAGCCGTTGCCTTTAAATGCGGTGGTAAGGGCAAATGTGAGAAATACCGATGCGAGCATGAGTATTGATATCATGGACGATGCTTGGTCGGCATCCTCTTTTGTGGAAGCGCCGCGTCCTATGTTTTTGTACATCTTTATCAACTTGATGGTGGCGCGTCCCATCAAAAGGCCCATCGCGGAGCCTATGCCGAATTGAAGCGCAAGGTCGAGCAGCAATCGTCCGGCTGAAAGATGGCTGCCCATGACGATGGTCTCGATAAGTATTATAGTAAGCATATAGGCCATGGGGTCGTTGGACCCGCTCTCGAGTTCCAGCATCGGGCGCAGGTTCTGCTTCAGGTTTACCTTCTGGGTGCCGAGTATGCCGAACACCGAGGCCGAGTCGGTCGATGACATAGTGGCGGCAAGCAAAAGCGACGGTAGGAATGCGAAGTGGATATTGGTCCATGACATGCCGGAGAGCCACCACACGAAAAGTCCTGTAAGAAGAGCTGTAAGCATGACACCTGCGGTTGAAAGTATAAGTCCCGGTACGATGACAGGCTTTATTGCTGACAGTTTTGTGTCCATACCGCCGGCAAAGAGTATGATGCAGAGCGCTATCATGCCTATGAACTGGGCGGTGTGCATGTCGTTGAACTGTATTCCCAGACCGTCGGAACCGAAGAGCATGCCAACGATAAGAAATATCAACAGCAACGGTAGGCCCATACGGTAACTTGTCTTACCTATAAGCACTCCGGCTATAAGTACTGTCGAGCCTACGAGAAGTATGTTTTCAGATGTGATAAAGTCCATAAATACAAATTGGAGATGCAAATATAAGTATAAAAAATGAAATGTAACCGATGCAATGTTTTCTTCCGTATGCAAACATGGCTTTTTGCGGCGCGGTTGAGTTTTTTGAGCTTAATTTGGGCTTTTCACATATAAAATTTGTTATTTTGCAAAACGGATTAATCCACAACAGATGAAAAAGGAAAATTCACCGACCACTTCAAGGTTAGCCCGGTACATTTCGTCACGGGTCGAGCGGCTGCGTGCGTTGTGGCTGTACTGTAGTGAAGGTGTGTGGAACGATACGCGCCGTACATGGAAGGTAAACACTATAAAGACTATAAATCTTTCGGTAAAGTCTTTTCTAAACAGTGACTTGCAGAATCGAGCCTCGGCGCTTACATACAACACTTTACTGGCCATCGTGCCAGCATTGGCGCTCCTTTTTGCCATAGGGCGCGGCTTCGGGTTTCAGAATCTGTTGCAATCGCAGCTGTTCACGTTCTTTCCCTCGCAGGAAAATGCCCTGCGTGCCGCTCTCGGTTTTGTCGATCATTATCTGGCGCAGGCGTCGCAGGGTGTATTTGTCGGAGTCGGTCTTGTGTTTTTGCTTTGGACCATGATATCGTTGATGAGCAACATCGAGTCGGCATTCAATACCGTGTGGGGAGTCAAGAGCGACCGTACAATGACACGCAAGGTCATAGATTATACGGCTATACTGTTCATGCTTCCCATATTGATGGTATGCTCAAGCGGTATATCGCTGCTGATGTCTACGGCTATAGTTGACAATCCGCATTTCAGCCTGTTTTCTCCTGCTGTGAAGGTGGTGCTTGATTGTGTGCCGTTTGTGCTTACATGGTTGTCGTTTACCGGTATGTATATGCTTTTCCCGAATACGAAAGTCAAGTTCAGAAATGCGCTTTACTGTGGCATATTTGCCGGTACGGCATTTCAGATACTTCAATATCTGTTTGTGTCGGGACAGCTGTACGTGTCAAAGTACAATGCCATATACGGTAGCTTTGCATTTCTGCCCTTACTTCTCATTTGGCTCCAGCTTGTATGGACTATAACTCTTGCCGGAGCTGTGTTGTGCTACTCTTCGCAGAATATTTTCCAGTTCAGTTTCAACGGCAACATAAACAATATATCGCTCGATTACAAACGCAAGGTAGCCATCGTGATCATGACGATCATTGTGAAACGTTTTGAGCAGCAGAAGCCGCCGCTTACCCTACAGGACTTTGCCGCATTGTATCATATGCCGTCAAGGCTTGTTACCGATCTTATATCGGAGATGTCTGATGCCGGTCTTATATCGATAGTTTACTCTGAGACCGAGAAGGAGCAGCATGCCTATCAGCCTGCAATGGATATAAATAAAATTTCGGTGGGTCTGGTACTTGACCGTCTTAACAAGCTTGGAACTACGGAATTTATTCCTAACTTTAAAGCCGAGTTTGCTCCGGTCATAGAAGTAGTGGCCGATGCGGTAAAAGATATTATTGATAAGGAATCGGAGATTCTGCTTAAAGATCTGCCGGTAAATATCGAAGGAACTCCAACAAAAATAAAATAGTATAAACCAATTAAAAAGATTAAAACGATGAAAAATCCAGTTTCAACTACCGCGGCTCCGGGCGCAATAGGACCCTACAGCCAAGCTATCGATACCGGTTCGATGTTGTATGCATCAGGCCAGATACCTATCAATCCGGCCGACGGTACCATTCCCGAAGGTATAAAGGCACAGACTGCACAGTCGCTCGCCAATGTCAAGGCTATTCTTGACGCAGCCGGTCTTACTCTTGACAATGTGGTAAAGACTACCGTATTTCTTGCCGATATGAATGATTTTGCCGCAATGAACGAAGTATATGCCGAGGCTTTCAAGGCTCCTTATCCCGCACGTTCGGCTGTGGCTGTCCGTGAATTGCCCAAGAAAGTCCTTGTCGAGATCGAGGTCATCGCAGTCCGCTGACATATAGAAGTCTCGTTATAATAATAAAACAGGCGCTTCGTTCGAGGCGTCTGTTTTATTATATGTCCGTGTAAGTTATTGTATATATGTGAGCAGATCGGCTACGACAAACGTGCTGCCGCCTATGAATACCGTGTCATCGGGTGCGGCATTTTCGCGGGCAGCGTTGTAGGCGGCTTTAACCGTATCATATGTTTTACCGCGCAACCCGGCCCCTTCGGCAAGACGCGCGAGGTCTGCCGCCGGAAGCGCTCTGCTCACCGACGCCTGCGTGAAGTAATAGCGGGCGTCATGCGGCATCATTTCAAGTATGTGGCTCACATCTTTGTCGTTGACGAAGCCTATAACCATATGCTTTTCTCCGGGTGCTTTGGCGAGCTGGTCGGCGAGATAGCTCCATCCGCCCTCGTTGTGCCCCGTGTCGCATACGGTAAACGGTGCATCTGACAGTTTCATCCATCTGCCGGCAAGGCCTGTAGTCTCGCATACCCGGGCAAAGCCTCTTTTTATCGCGTCGGGAGTTATGTGCAAGCCTGCTTTCCGAAGCTCCGCCACTGCGGCAAGTATGGTAGCGGTGTTCTTCAGCTGACACTCTCCGGTAAGTTGTCCCGTGATGTCGCCGTACAATGTGCCGCTGTACAGCATACCCTCGGAAGTGGGCGTTGCCGAAGAGAAAGCCGGGGTGTCGTCGGCGTACACTATCGGCGCTTCCGTTTCAGCCGCTTTTTTCGCAAATACCTCTCTTACCGCTCCTGATGATTCTCCTATTACGACAGGAACTCCGTGTTTTATTATACCGGCTTTTTCCGACGCTATCTCCGGCAGAGTGTTGCCCAAAAACTGCATGTGGTCGCGCGATATGTTGGTTATCACACTCAGCACGGGGGTGATGATGTTGGTGCTGTCAAGACGTCCGCCAAGTCCTACTTCGATAACTGCTATATCGACTTGCTCTTTGGCGAAGAATTCAAAGGCCATAACCATAGTCAGCTCGAAAAACGACGGCGCTACAATCAGGTTTTTAGACTTGAAGCGTCTGACAAAATCCACAACGTCATCTGTGGGTATCATTTTACCGTTGACACGTATGCGTTCGCGGAAGTCCACGAGGTGAGGCGATGTGTATAGCCCGGTCTTGTAGCCTGATTCTTGCAGTATGGCGGCAAGGGTATGGGCCGTTGAGCCTTTACCGTTTGTGCCGCCTACATGTATGGTAGTGTAGCTGTTTTGCGGATTGCCGAAGGCGGCTGCCAAGTCTTCCGATGTCTCCAGCCCCGGTTTGTAGGCCGGTGCTCCCACTCGCTGAAACATGGGGAGCTGTGTGTATAGAAAATCAAGTGTAGCGTTATAGTCCATAATTATGTCAGTATACAATGAGGCCGACCAAGCCGGCGAGACAGATTATAAATATAGGGTGTATCTTGGTAAAGTAAACAAGACTGAATGAAGCCGCGCATATGGCTATGCTTATCGTGTAGTCGGGAAAATTCTGCTTGTTCATCAACAGAAGAGCGGCCGATGCTATAAGACCTATGACTACCGGTCGCAAACCGGTGAATATGCCTTTTATCACGGTAGATTCGCGATGACGCCTTATGTAGTGGCTGGCATAGAGGACCAGCAGAAAGGAGGGGAGTGTTACGGTCAGCGTGGTTACGATTGAGCCGAATACACTGCCCGTCACCACATATCCTATGTAAGTGGCGCTGTTTATGCCGATAGGTCCCGGTGTCATCTGCGATATGGCCACTATGTCGGTAAACATCTGCTCGGTTATCCATCCCGGAGCCACGACTTCGCGTTCTATCAGAGCCAGCATTGCATAGCCGCCGCCGAAGCCGAAAAGACCTATTTTAAGATAGGCCCATATGAGTTTAAGATATACTGTCATTGCCGATCGTCGTTATTGTTTCGTTTACTGATTTCGTCGCGTGTGAGCTTCTGTTGGTGGCTCAGCCACAGATATCCGCCGAGGCCGCCGAGTATTATGAATACTATAGGATTGCACCCGATGTATATGAGCAGTGCCACGATCACGGGTATCCATACGGTCTTCCATGTGATTTTTGCCGCACGGGCCGATGACAGTACCGGTGCTATTATCAATGCTACAACGCACGGACGTATGCCCATGAATATTTTTGATACGACAGGATTGTTTTTTATGATGTCGGGAGTGAGAAATACGGCTATGGCCAGTATGATCAGAAACGACGGAAGAATAGTGCCGCCTGCGGCTACTATGCTTCCTTTCAGACCCCGGAGCCGGTCGCCTATCGACACCGATATGTTGACGGCGAGAATGCCCGGCAATGATTGCGACACCGCCAGCAGGTCGAGAAACTCTTCCTTGTTGATCCACCGGTGTTTGTCTACAATCTCTCGTTCGATAATGGATATCATGGCCCATCCTCCGCCGAAAGTGAAAGCTCCGATTTTCAGGAATGTCCAGAATAGTTTAAAATACAGATTGTTCATCACGAATACACTGACTTTTTGCGGTGCAAATTTACTAAAAAACGTTTAATGATAAAACTATGTCGCCGTCGTTGGTATTGATATTATTGTAAATTTCGTTATGTGGAGAAAAAATGGTAACTTCGGGTAATAATTGTATATGAAAGAGATGAATGAACTGATGTCGTGGGACCGTCTTATCAATGACAAGCGGTTTGGACTTGAGGATTTTCATGACGCCCGGCGTGGTTCTCGCAGCGACTTCCAGCGCGATTTCGACAGGCTGGTGTTTTCGTCGCCGTTTCGCCGTCTGCAAAACAAGACGCAGGTGTTCCCGTTGCCGGGCAGTGTGTTTGTACACAACCGACTGACCCACTCGATGGAAGTGGCGTCGGTAGGGCGGTCGCTTGCCAACGAGATAAGTTCGGCTCTTTCGGCAAAGTATGCCGACGAGCCGTGGCGACGGAAGCTTGATGCGCTCGACGAGATAGTCGGAGCCGCATGTCTTGCCCATGATCTGGGCAATCCGCCTTTCGGCCATTCGGGCGAAAAGGCCATATCGACTTTTTTCAGCGAGGGGGCAGGGGCCGTGTTGCAGAAGGATATGACTGAAGCGCAGTGGGCCGACCTTACGCATTTCGAGGGAAATGCTAACTCGTTTCGTCTGCTTACACATCAGTTCAAAGGGCGTCGTCAGGGTGGATTTGCTATGACATACTCCATGTTGGCATCCATAGTGAAGTATCCTTACGAGTCGCGTCTTGCGGGCGCAAAAAACAAATTCGGCTTCTTTAGCTCAGAGACCGATACGTTCAAGCGTATAGCCGATGAACTCGGATTGCTGCCGCGCTACGGAGCCGGCGGCGAGGTGTGTTACGCGCGGCATCCGCTTGTGTATATTGTCGAGGCTGCCGATGACATATGCTATCAGGTCATGGATATTGAGGATGCCCATAAACTGCGTGTGCTTCTGACCGATGAGGTCATAGGCCTTTTTCTGTCGTTTTTCGACGTGTCGAGGCGCGACCATATGCACCGCGCCATGAGCCATGTCGAGGACCCGAATGAAAAGATTGCCTACCTGCGCAGCTGTGTCATAGGTACTTTGGTAAAACAATGTGCCAAGGCCTTTGTCGACAACGAACAGGCTATACTGTCAGGCGATTTTACCGGCACGCTTCTCGATCATATCGACGAGACGGAGCGTGCGGGCTATGCGTGTTGCTCGGCCAAGGCGTGGGAGAAGATATATTGCGCAAGTGATGTGGTCGATGTCGAACTCGCCGGTAACCGCATAATATCGTTCCTTATGGAAAAACTTATTCATGCCGTGCGTTATCCTGAACTTAACTATTCGGCTTTGTTGTTAAGTAAAGTACCGAAACAGTACGATATTGCGGCTCCTGACCTTTACGGGAAGGTGCAGGCGGTTCTCGATCATGTTTCGGGCATGACCGACGTATATGCCCTTGACCTGTATCGTAAATTGTATGGCATGAGTCTGCCGGCGGTTTAATAAAAAAATACTGAATGATGAAACGTATAAAACTATTGATGCTCTTATTGTTGTCGGTGACGTTGCAGCTGTCGGCATCGTTATACAGGCCTTCCGATGTGCCCAATGTACATGTCGCCGACCGCACAAAATATGTGTCTAACCCTGACGGTATACTCTCGCAGCAGGCCGTGACCCGGCTTGACTCGATGCTTGCCGATGTATGGCGAAAGACTTCGGCCGAAGTGGTTGTGGTTGTCGTGGGTAGCGTTGACGGCGATATTGATGACTTCGCCACACAGTTGTTTACCGACTGGGGTGTCGGCAAGAAAGATAAAGACAACGGACTACTGTATGTGATAGCGCGCGATGACCGCCGGGCCGCCATACGTACCGGTTATGGCATGGAGGGTGTGGTGCCCGATATTCTTGCCGGAAGAATCATAAGAAACATTGCCGGTCCGCGGTTTAAGACTATGGATTATGACGGAGGCACTATAGCTTCGGTTGAGGAGATAGCGCGTCTTGCCACAACCCCCGGCGCTACTGAAGAGCTGATGTCAAAGTATGAAAATGACAGAAGGCGTGATACTTCGGACGGCGACCAACTCTTCAAGGCATGGCTGTACATAGGCTGTATGTTGGTGGCGTTTATGGCGCTTATTTACATTGTCAACATGTTCAAGACCCGTCGCCTTGACAGATACGACCGCTACCAGTCGTTGAAGAAACTTCTCATACCGTCGGTGATTGTCGGTTTCATAGGACTTGGTGTGCCGTTTGTCATGGTGTTGGTCATATGGCTTACGATGCTGTACATGCGGTTACGCCGTCGGTTGTGTCCCAACTGCCATCATAAGATGCGTCGTCTAGACGAGAAAGCTGATAATGCCTATCTGACCCCGCAACAGGATGTCGAGGAGAAGATTGATTCGGTGGATTATGATGTGTGGCTGTGCGACACGTGCGGAGAGACCGACATACTTCCTTTTATCAATACGGCGTCGACTTACAAGGTATGTCCACATTGCGGAGCGCGCGCCAGCTCGCTGAGGAGCGACCGCATAGTAGCTAACCCAACTACAACCCGCGAAGGGCAGGGCGTTAAGGACTATATGTGTCGCAATTGCGGTTATCAGACCCATGTGCCTTACAATATCGCCAAGCTGCCCCCTGTTATTGTTGTGCCCGGCCGATTCGGAGGCGGTGGCGGCAACGGATTCGGCGGCGGATTTGGCGGGGGCTCATTCGGAGGCGGCATGACCGGAGGCGGCGGTGCTTCCGGAGGCTGGTAAATTCGATATTTATTCGGGTTTGTCCCACGGGTAGGTGCGTCGGGGATTGCGTGGAAACCATCCTTTGCGCACTCTTTCCTGTTGTTCGAATATCTCTTTTATAGTCCAGTATGACGAGAAGGCGGCTACTCCCAATATTGATGACCAGAGCACATCGCCAAGCACTACCGACAGTATGAGGCATACTGTGCCGAGTACGAGAAACCACCACCAGCAGCGTACTCCGAAGTGATACTCACACTTGACTACCACGGGGTGAAAGAGTCCGATTATAAGAAATGTACTTATGCCTATGACAAGGCCCAATGCATGATACTCCTCGAGTATTTGTGTAAATGTCGACATTATAATAGTTGTATATATTGTTAAAATTATAAAGGCTGTGCCAATTTTGTTGACACAGCCTTTGCTATTTGGTTGATTTTCGCTTCAGAAGATTAGTTCTTGCCTGAAAGTTTTTCTTTCAGAGCTGCGAGTTCCTCAAGGTCACCGAGAGTTGTACGCTCGATGGGTGCGTTGAGCACGGGCTGCTCTTCCTTCTTGCTTTGACGACGAGCCTTGCGGGCTTCGTTCTTTTCAGCCTTTGCTTCATCCTCGAAGATGCGGCTGTGAGAAAGGAATATGCGCTTGTTGTCCTTGTTAAACTCGATTACCTTGAAGTCGAGCTCTTCGTTGACCTGAGCCTGAGTACCGTCCTCTTTTACAAGGTGCTTGGGAGTTGCGAAGCCCTCAACACCGTAGGGGAGAGCCACTACGCCGCCCTTGTCCTGCATCTCGATGATTTTGCCTTTGTGGATGCTGCCTACGGTAAATACCGATTCGAGCTCATCCCAAGGATTGTCTTCGAGCTGCTTGTGACCGAGGCTGAGACGACGGTTGTCCTTGTCTATTTCGAGAACCTGAACATCTATGTCGGCACCTACATGGGTGAATTCCGACGGATGTTTGATCTTCTTGGTCCAAGAGAGGTCGCTGATGTGGATAAGTCCGTCTACGCCCTCTTCGATTTCAACAAATACACCGAAGTTGGTGAAGTTGCGCACTTTGGCGGTGTGCTTGCTGCCGATGGGATATTTGGTCTCGATGTTTTCCCACGGATCATTCTTGAGCTGCTTGATGCCGAGCGACATCTTACGCTCGTCGCGGTCGAGGGTAAGTATTACTGCTTCTACCTCGTCGCCTACCTTCATGAAGTCCTGAGCCGAGCGGAGGTGCTGCGACCAAGACATTTCCGATACGTGTATAAGACCCTCTACGCCCGGAGCGATTTCAACAAACGCACCGTAGTCAGCCATAACGACAACTTTGCCTTTGACTTTGTCGCCCACTTTGAGGTCGGCGTCAAGAGCATCCCACGGATGGGGCTGGAGCTGCTTGAGACCGAGGGCGATGCGCTTGCGCTCGTCATCGAAGTCGATGATAACGACGTCGAGTTCCTGATCAAGTTTAACCACTTCTTCGGGATGGCTTACGCGGCCCCAAGAGAGGTCGGTGATATGGATAAGACCGTCAACACCGCCGAGGTCGATAAATACGCCATAGGTAGTGATGTTCTTGACAACACCCTTGAGTACCTGACCGCGCTCGAGCTTGGAGATGATCTCCTTCTTCTGCTGCTCAAGCTCGGCTTCGATAAGAGCCTTGTGCGAAACAACGACGTTCTTGAATTCCTGATTGATCTTTACGACCTTGAACTCCATAGTCTTGCCTACGAAGATATCGTAGTCGCGGATGGGTTTTACATCGATCTGTGAACCGGGGAGGAATGCCTCGATACCGAACACGTCAACGATCATACCGCCCTTAGTGCGGCACTTGATGTAACCCTTGATGATTTCATCGTTTTCAAGAGCCTGATTTACGCGCTCCCATGAGCGTGACATGCGGGCCTTGCGGTGCGACAGGATGAGCTGTCCTTTCTTGTCTTCCTGATTTTCGATGAATACTTCCACTACGTCGCCTACCTTGATGTCGGGGTTGTAGCGGAATTCGTTGACGGGGATTATACCGTCGCTTTTGTAGCCGATGTTAACCACCGCTTCGCGCTTGTTGAG
>VSOZ01000024.1 GCA_009775095.1 Muribaculum sp. | reverse complement strand
GGGGTTTATGGTTGTGTTCTTCGCTGCAAATATAATACACGCACCGCCCCGATTTATGCACAATCGGGCATAACACCAAATTTTAACATTTAAAAAGGGGGAAGTAACAGGCCATGCGGAGACGCGATACACACCCATATGGCCACAAGCAATAAGTCGCGTGTCGCCGACACGCCCGGGATACATTACCCTCTGTACCCCACGAATCGCGTCATTGCGTCACTTCGTTCCGCGTTGCCGCTCATCGTGGGGCTCTACACATCCGGTGTCTCCGACACCGCCGCCCACGCCGTATGCTCGGCCCTCCGGTATCTCGGGTACTTTACTGTTTGCTCCTGTTGCCCGGCAGCATACTTGCACGATTGCCTGTCGTCTGCACCTCACATGGCCTGCTCTGCGCATTTCCGACACCTTCCACAGTCTGCCGTCCCGACTACACCCCGCATAGACCGCTCTGTCCGTCCCCCAGATGGCCTGCTCTGCGCATCGGAGATGCGCCATGTGCGTAACCCCACGATAAGCGGCTATGCCGCTTATCGTGGGGTACTACGTCCCCGTCACAAATGAAATAAAAATTTGCAAAAACACCCGTTTAAGCGTATCTTTACGACAAAAACGATCCTATGAGTTATGTAAGAGCCTATTATCATGTTGTCATCAACACCTACAACCGTAGTTGTAACCTTCAGCTGGCTTATATCGAGCACTTATACGGATATATGGGTGGTATAATAAAAAACAGCCACTCGTCTTTATTGGCAATAAACGGTACCACCAATCATATACATCTACTGATAGACCTTCATCCTACACAAAACCTTTCGACTCTGATACAAAACATAAAGCAGTCCTCAAGTCTGTGGCTTAAATCTGACGGTAGATTTCCAAAGTTTGCAGGTTGGGGTAGGGAGTATTTTGCCTGCACATGTGCTCCTAAAGATTTACCCGCAATAAAACAGTATATCGATAATCAGCGCGAACATCACGGATGTATCTCTTTTGAGGAAGAATTAAAAAAGATAGTAATAAACAGTGGAGGAGAATGGAACGATTATATGTTGACTTGAATACACCAACCACAAATGTATAAATTTTAATAGACCAATAAAAAGGAGTTATGTTAAAATGGTCATAATTCTATGTATACATGACACCACATGTCTATACCTACAGATCCGTGGGGTTTACGGTTGTGTTATTCGCCGCAAATATAATATATGCCCCACCCCGATTTATGCACAATCGGGCATAACCCCAAAATTTAACACTTGAAGAGTAGCAACAGACCATGCGTGGACGCAACACATCCACGCATGGCCACAAGTAATAAGTCGCGTGTCTTCGACACGCCCGGGATTCATTGCCACCCTGTACCCCACGAACCGCGTAATAGCGTCACTTCGTTCCGCTGTTCCGCTTATCGTGGGGCTTTCCGCATCCGGTGTCTCCGACACCGCCGCCCGGATATTGTCTCGGCTGTCCCCCCTTTGACCGCTCTGCTCGTCCCCCGGATGGCCTGCTCTGCGCATCGGCGATGCGGCATGAGTGTAACCCCACGATAAGCGGCATAGCCGCGGTTCGTGGGGTGCTACGTCCTTGTCTCACAGTCTTCGCGTCGGAGACGCGACACATACCCGCCCGACCATATGGACCACGAATTTGGAAATTTGGCGCACATTCGTTTGGAAATTTGGCTGACAGTTTTCTAAAAACAATCAACACACTAATCAAAAGATATAATTCATAGGACTATAATAAGAGTAGTTTTTCGTAGACGAGGCGGGGGCCCCACGGGAAAGTGTGCAGGCCGTGAGAGCGGTAATGTCGGCGCGACAGGATGTGCTGCATGACTTTGTTTTCAATGCCGGTGTCGACCCGTATGGCCTCGATGCCGTTGTCGGCGGCTTCTGCCTCAAGAAGGTCAAAAAACAGACCGGCGGCGCCTTTACCGCGATAAGCATCGGAAACGGCCATGCGGTGTATGACGCCATAGCGTCCTTTGCAATGCCATATATCGCCCAAAGTATCGTAGCCCGGATCGGAGGTAATCAGTGACGCGTAGGCCACAGGCGTATCGCCGTCAAGCAACAACCGGCCGGCATGAAGGAGTATGTCACTCTCAATAGTGTCTTTATCGGGGTAGCCGTCATGCCACTGCAAAAAGCCCATTTCGCGCTGAGCGCGACGTCCGGCATCGGTAATCGACAAGATAACGGGTATATCGGATATGTCAGCCGATTTCAACGTCATTCTGCCAAAGGAATAGCGGTGGATAACTCAACAAGGAGTCCGGCGATATCGGTACACTGACGTCCGTTGACAAGATAACTGTCGGACAGGACTTCCACCACAGTATCACACAGTAGATCGGCGGAACATCGATAGCCGTTGCGAAGCAGAGCCTTACGCACCATGACGGCACGCGGCCCTTCACCTACAAGACGAACAGACAAACCGGGCTTCCAATCTATGGCGAAAGAGCCGGTGTTGATATCAAACGCCACACCCGTACTGTCAAAATAACGCGCAATGCTCCCGTCAAGCGAGAGGTCCTCGGGAGTGCCGGTAACGACACCGTGCATCTTATCCATCAGCCACAACCTGTCGGCCATCTGCAGAGCAAGCTCAATATCGTGTGTGGAAAGGAATACGGTTATACCGCGCTGACGGGCAAGGCCATGAAGCAACCGCATTATCTCCACCTTGCTCGGATAATCGAGAAACGCTGTAGGCTCGTCGAGAAATATGACAGGAGTCTCCTGCGCCAGCGCCTTGGCAATCATGACCTTCTGTCGTTCACCGTCGCTAAGAGTACTTACCATGCGGTCGCAAAGGGTGTCGATATGCACCGTAGCCATAGCTTCCGCAACAACGGCGGCATCATCACGCGACAAAGCGCCCCAGAAGCCGGTATACGGACTGCGGCCGAGAGCAACCAACTGCCTGACGGTCATGTTGCTGACATTGACTTTCTCGGTAAGCACAACTCCTATGGTACGGGCAAGCTCCGCATCGTCATAAGCCGACAAGGCACGATTGTTGATATAAATATTGCCCGACACGGGTGGCTGAAATGCCGACAAGGTCTTCAACAGCGTAGATTTACCGGCCCCGTTTGGTCCGAGAAGACATGTCAGTTCACCGCTGTATAACGCCGCATCAAAAGGCTGCGTCACAACAATGTCGCCCTTTCGACCATGATAGCCGGTAGCAAGCCGGGCCACCGAAACCGTAGCTGTTTTATCCATTGCAATAGTTTAATCGTTGTAAAGTGTCGCGCCGTAATACCGGCGGACGGTTTTGGTCAGAATGGATCAATGTAAAAAACGGTTGTTAAAAAACAACTATGTTTGTAGGGCCGCCAGTAGTACGGCGGCCGGTTGCAATCTATATGGCCATCCGGGTACACGGGCGCCGTAGTACTGGCGCCCCTACTTTCCAGCAGGATATTAACAGTTCAACCGGGTTCTGCATCTGATCCGTCAGAATGGCCATCCGGGTATGCGGACGCCGTGATACGGGCGTCCCTACCTACAATAGGAGCATCCGTGCTCAGCGGCCGGTTCAGCGCTTGAAAAAACGGTATATCTTACGGAACTGCTTGCCGGCCTGAAAAGCGAGCAGAGCATAGTCGAGTATGGAAAATCCGGTAAATACTTTGCGGAACAGTCCCGAAGAGGATGCTTCAGACGAAGGCTTACCACTGATGATGCGATTGGCGGATAGCATGACACGCTCTTTCTCCATCTCCATTTTCACATGGTTGATAGCGCGCCTATAGCGCAGCTCGTCAAGCGTGTACCCCGACCAGTTTTTCAATCCGGGAGTCTCTTTGGCAGGTAATAATTTTTGCGTGCTCATAATTATTCGTCGTTAGAAGATTGAGAGGGAACACTCGGATTATCCAAAAACAACCGGGACAGGAAACGCGCTATAGGATCGGTAAGAAGCGGCTGACGGAATATATAGACCGCCAATCCAAGCAATAAATACACTCCACCCATAATCATGAAACACCACATCACGGGAAGCACCTGTGCAAGAATAAGCACCAATGCTATCGAGATAAAGAAAAACGCGCATGCACACAAAATAACGAGCAACACGCCCATTATACCTTGAGAAAAGAGTACCGTAGCTTTTTCAATAGACAATAACTTCAGATTCTCGAAATACAGTTTACCCCACTCCCTCACATTGGCCCATGACGCCTTAAGATCTTCATTTCTTTCACTCATAAAGACAAACAGTTATAGCACGTTGAACAATTTACGTCAACCGACACAAAACGTACCGGTTGACGCAGTTGCCATATAATCCTGAATAAACAATCAGCCGGCGGCCGTTTAATCCTCCAGATCCTGAGTCAATTGCTCAACCAAAGCATCAACATCGGTCTCCGAGCATATTATACCTTTCTTACGAAGTATGTCACATATGCGTTCACGTAAATCGGCCCCTTTTTCGGGAGCGAACAACAATGCGGCACCGGCGCCCACGAGCGCGCCGCCTACAAACGCCGATATAAGTCCAAGACTATTATTCATAATCAAATTGTTTTTTTGGTTATTACTTGCCGAGTTCGTTAGCTATCTCATCAACGAGCTTCTCCATCTTGTCTTTTTTAAGATGTATGCCCTTGTCTTTGAGGAAATCCATGATGCGGTCACGAGTATCCTCACCCTTCTCGGGAGCGAGAAGCAGCCCCAAGGCAGCACCTGCCACGGCACCGCCCAAAACGGCTAAAATAATGTGTAAAGGTTTCATTCTCTGTTTAGTTTAACGGTTAATATTAATCAATCGATGTAAATATAACACTTTTGCAGGCAAAAAGTAGGACGGCATCCAAACTTTTTTTCATTTTACATCGCAAACGCGTTAAAACCACCGTCAACCACGGCAACAGTACCTGTAACGAACGAAGCGGCGTCACTGATCAGATACTGAATAGTACCGCACAGCTCTTCAGGACGTCCGAAACGCTTGAACGGAGTCTGTCTGATGACATCGGCACCGCGCTCGGTAAGCGAACCGTCGGGATTGGTAAGTAGCGCCCTATTCTGATTGGTCAGGAAAAATCCGGGAGCTATGGCATTGACACGTATGTCAGGGGTAAACTTTGTCGCCACCTCATTGGCAAGGAATTGAGTGAAGTTGCTTATACCTGCCTTAGCCGCCGCATATCCGAGCACTCTCGTCATCGGGCGGAAAGCCGCCATGGAAGAAAAGTTGACAATAGAACCCCTGCCCGCCTCAACCATAGGCTTCAGAAATACCTGACTGGGTATTACGGTACCGGTAAGATTGACATTAAGCACCAGCTCAAACTCGGCGACCTTGACGTCAAAGAATGTACCGTCGGGTTTTATAGTGGCGCCCGGCATGTTGCCGCCGGCGGCATTGAGCAGAGCGTCAACCTTGCCGTAGCGAGCCAGTATCTCACGGCAATTGCCCTCGACAACAGCCTCATCAAGCACATCGGTGACAAGAAACATGGCCTCGCCTCCCTCGGCCTTAATATCGGCAACTATCTTGTCGCCCTCTTCCTTACGGCGACCCATAAGCACAACTTTGGCCCCTTGTGAGGCAAGATAACGGCCTATACATGCACCGAGCACTCCGGTGCCGCCGGTTATCACAACTACCCGGTCCTTTACTGAAAAAAGTTCGTTCATCGTTATATCTTATTTTTGATTGTTAAATAACACCGTCGGCGATATCACGGTCAACCGTAGCCATAACCCCCTCAACCTGCCCGAGAGCGAGCATACGCCCGTGGAACGAGTATCCGGCATTGTATCCCATCTTTTCGTCGCCAAGCATCAAGGGAGCATGGTCGACACGCATGGGCAGACCGGAATTGGTCTTCTCGAATATTCTCACGAGCTCCACGATATCGGCACGCCCGCCAAGATGCGAGGCCTCGCGGAAATCACCGTTGGGCAGCACCGAGGTACTGCGCAAGTGCACAAACCAAGTGCGGTCGGCATACTTACGCGCCAAAGCAGGCACATCGTTGTGGGCACCGGCACTCAACGAGCCTGCACAGAACGTCAGGCCGTTGTGAGGATCGGGCACGGCATCGAGGAACCACTTAATATCCTCATCGCAGGTGACGATACGGGGCAACCCGAGAATCTGCAACGGAGGATCGTCGGGGTGCACGCACATGTTGACGTCATACTCACGGCATACCGGCATAATGGCCTCAAGGAAGTACTTCATGTTTTCGCGCAGCCGGTCGCGGTCTATGCCGTCGTACAATTTGAGCAATTCACGGAAAGTCTCCACGGGAGCAAGGTCGTCCTCGGAAATATTGCCGTTGACAAAACCCTGAGTCTTGACTATGATGTTTTCCACAAGACGGCGCTCGCCTTCGGGAGTCATGCGTCCGCGCAGTTCGGCAAGACGCGCCAGAGTCTCTTCGTCATAATCTTTTTCGGCACCCTCGCGACGCAGTATGTCGCAGTCGAAGTAAGCAAACTCAGCCTTGTTGAAATAAAGGTTGGAGGTGCCGTCGCCGTTGGGATACTCGAGGTCGGTACGGGCCCAGTCGAGCACAGGCATGAAGTTGTAGCATATAGTCTTCACTCCCGCCTTGCCGAGATTGGCCAAACTCTCCTTGTAGTTTTCAATTAGCCGGTCGCGGTCCTCACCGCCATATTTGATGGCCTCGCTTACGGGCAGGCTCTCCACCACCGACCAGCGCAGTCCGTGCTCCTCGATAAAATTCTTCATCTTCATGACTTCGTCGTAGCTCCACACCTCACCGTTGGGTATGTGGTGCAGCGAAGTCACTATGCCCTCGACACCAATCTGGCGAAGCATGTCGAGCGTTATCTTGTCATTCGGTCCAAACCATCTCCAAGTTTTTTCCATATCAAAATATATTTACAGGTCAAAATAATTTTTAGCGTTATTATAGCAAATGTCCTCCACCATAGCCGCTACGCGGGGCATCTCGGACGCCGGTATAAGGCCGCGGTCCAGATCGTCGCCGATGAGTCCGCACAGCACACGACGGAAGTACTCATGGCGCGGATAAGACAGAAATGAGCGAGAATCGGTGAGCATGCCCACGAAGCGGCTCAACAGGCCCTGCAT
The DNA here is from genome assembly GCA_009775095.1 of Muribaculum sp. GTDB lineage: Bacteria > Bacteroidota > Bacteroidia > Bacteroidales > Muribaculaceae > Muribaculum. The sequence goes on along the minus strand of VSOZ01000024.1, from coordinate 33,490 downwards.
GGACAGTGCGTTCATCTGATTGCGCATGCCGTAGAGCTGGTCGTTGAACCACCATCCGGAGCCCATCTGAATCTTACCGGGCACGGTGCCGTCCTGAAAATTGGCAATCATGGCGGCCACCATAGTATTGTCAGACGGGTTCAGATTATACAGAATGGTCTTGGCAAGACGGTCCTCGACATCAAGCGCATTGAGGAAAGCGGCCATGGCCTCGGCCGAACGCCAGTCGCCGATAGTGTCGAAACCGGTATCGGGACCGAGCGTGCGGAACATGCGTGAGTTGACATTGCGCAATGCCCCGAAATGGAACTGCTGCACCCACCCTTTGGCATGATTCATGCGCGCAAGTTCAAGCAATATGGCCGTCTGAAGTTTCTTGACATCACCATCGGCAAGCCGTTCTCCTGCAATGACCTTCGCATACAGGGCCGCGGCCTCGTCGCGGCTGCACGGCGCCCAGATCATTGTATTCAGCCCATGGTCGGCGACGGTGCATCCACACGAAGCGAAGTAGTCATGACGCAGAGCAAGGGCTTTCAACAGACCGTCATAATCATCCACCGACACCCCGGCTACCTCGCCGAGACGCTCTACATAATTGCGGTAAGCTACGGGGTCGGCTACCGCCATAGCTTTGTCGGGTCGCCAAGCCGGCTTTACCTTTACGGCAAAACCGTCGGCGGCTATGGCTTTGTGCCAGCCGAGATTATCCACCGGGTCATCGGTAGTGCACACCACCTCGACATTGTAGTGCAGCATGAGGCCGCGGGCGCTCATGGAGGGATCGGCAAGCCGTTCATTGCAGGCATCATAAATACGCCGGGCCGACGAAGGATTGAGGGTCTCGGTAATGCCAAACGCCGACTTCAGCTCCATGTGGGTCCAATGGTAAAGCGGATTACGCAACGTGTAAGGCACCGTCTCGGCCCACTTAAGAAACTTCGACCAGTCATCGGCGTCGCCGGTAATATAACGTTCGGGGACTCCGTTGGCACGCATGGCACGCCATTTATAATGATCGCCACCAAGCCACAACTCGGTTATGGACGAAAACCGGTAGTCTTCGGCTATCATCTGCGGCGACAGATGGCAATGATAATCGATTATGGGCATTTTGGCCGCATGCTCATGATAAAGAGTGCATGCCGCAGGGGAATCCAACAGGAAATCCTCATTCAGAAACGGTTTCATAATAAATTTGCAGAGTATTTATTTGTTTTTAAGTTCGACAAGTTTATACTTCGGCACAAGCAACTTCATCACCGTCCAGCTCAGAAGATAAGCTACCGAGGCGATAAGGAATACGATCATGTAACCGGCATTCTCGCCCTCAAATCCGAGGAAGGTCAAGCCGGTATCGGAAGCGTAGCGGAACAGCTGCCCGGCTCCGTAGTTTGATGTAAAGCTGCCGAGACCGCTCGCAAGACCGGCGGCACCGGTGACCGTGGCCACCACCGACTTGGGAAACATGTCGCTCACGACATTGTATACATTGGCGCTCCAGCTCTGGTGGGCGGCCGCCATGATACCGATTATGACCACCGGAAACCACATCGACACCTGTCCGAGCGGCATGACAAACATGCCGAGCAGCGGAAACATGGCGAAGATGCCCATGGCCCTCATGCGCCCTTTATAAGGATTCACGCGCGTGCGATTAATAAAGTATGTAGGCAGATAACTTCCCCAAAGCGAAAGCATGGATATGAGGTAAATGACAAATATAGCCAACATGCCCTGCGTGGAGTCGGTCGAATAACCATAGACATTGCTTATAAACGCCGGTGCCCAGAAAAGGAGAAACCACCACACCGAGTCGGGCAGAAAACGGCCGAAAATCACGGCCCATGTCTGTCGGAAACCGAAGGCCTGAAGCACACCCACTTTTGACTTGGGCTCTTCGGCCACATCAGCGGACTTATCGGCATCGGTGGTTGACTTATCCTGCTCGATGTAAGCAAGTTCAGCTGCGTTTACGCGCGGATTCTCACGCGGGTCCTTGTAAACAAACACCCATACGCCCATCCACAGAAAACCGAGACCGCCTATAAGCAGGAAAGCCATCTCCCATCCGTAATAATGAGCTATGGTAGGTATGGTAAAGGGAGCTATCAAGGCACCGATCTGCGCGCCGGCATTGAAAATACCGGTGGCAAAACCACGGTCTTTTTTCGGGAAATACTCGGCTACCGCCTTTATAGAGCACGGGAAGTTGCCGCTCTCGCCCACCGACAGGATGCAACGCGCGGCGATAAACAGCCAGACACTCACGGTGGTTATAGCCATCGACACGTCGGCAATAGACTGCAGTTGTATAAGATGCTCGCGGGCACCGTTGAACGACCACACCCACTGTCCGGACACGATGCCGTTGGTCAGTATGCCGCAAAAGGCGTGCATACAGGCTCCGAACGACCATACGCCTATGGCCCACAGGTAGCCCTTGCGGGTACCGATATAATCGACAAATTTGCCGGCAAACAGCATTCCCACCGCATAAACCAGCGAGAAGCAACCGGTGATAAGACCATAGTCATCAGGACCCCAGTTAAATTCAGGAGCGATAAAGTTGACCCACGTCAACGAAAGCACTTGACGATCAAGATAGTTTATGACCAACGCGACAAACAACATCATACATATCACCCATCGATAGCCGGTCATTTTTACTGCCTTACTCATGATATCAGGTATCTAAAATTAATATTAGTAATTGATTGATTTATTTCTCAAATTTAACGGTTTTTTCGTCGTCAGCCAAGTTTTATCGGTGTTTTTTGCAGGCTCACACGACAAACGGCCGGGGATGTTGTAATACTCCCGATAATACTTATTGTAAACACCCGTACAAAAATCCGCCGCAAACAAAGGTGATTAACAATGTCTTCCACGACGATATTACATAACAATGCCCCATAACTTAACATCAGGTACATTTTTTATCATTTTTTTGTATTAACAAAGTATATTTCGTACCTTTACGGAGCGTAAAATAATTATTTAATACCCAAACAGACATGAATAAAATCATTCTTTCGATCGGTGCCGCGGCACTTGCCGCCATGTGCGTAACCGGTTGCGAAAACAAACGCCAAGAGGCTTCAGAACCGACAAATGACGATGTCATACTTCATGCATGGTCGTGGTCATTTGACACGATAGCCGCCAATATGAAAAACATAGCCGACGCCGGCTTCAACTATGTTCAGACGTCGCCCGCCAACACATGCTTTTTCGGCGAAGAGGGCGGTATGGCTTTATACAGTCAGCCCGGAGACTCGGTCAAGGGCAAGTGGTACTACTACTACCAGCCCATCGACTGGAAGATAGGCAACCATCTGCTCGGCACACGCGACCAGTTCAAGGCCATGTGCGACAGCGCTACGAAATATGGCGTCAAGGTGATAGTCGACGTACTTCCCAATCATACCGCAGTCGACCACTCCGCAGTAACCGCAGCTCTTGACAGCGCCGTGGGCGGACACGACAACCTGTTTCACGCCAACGGCCTGAACGACATCTTGGACTACAACGACCGCTACCAGTGCACCACCGGAAAGATGGGCGGTCTGCCTGACGTAAATACCGAAAATCCCGACTTCCAGCACTACTATATGCAGTATGTCAACGACCTGCTGGCATGCGGTGCACGCGGTTTCCGTTACGACACGGCAAAACACATAGGGCTGCCGTCAGACCCGCTCGACTCACTTGCCGAGCGCAACAACTTCTGGGATGTAGCCACCGGACGCGAAGCCGTCAAGGGGCTTAAACTCGCCATGCCCGCCGACAGCCTGTTCATATACGGCGAAGTCCTTCAGGACCGCAACGTAAAAGAAAAGGAGTACTCCGAATACATGGACCTTACAGCCAGCAGCTACGGTCACGCTCTGCGCAACGCCCTGCGCGCCGGCAACTACTATGCCGACAGTCTCGCCGACTGGCACCATGAGGCCTCACCGAGCAAACTCGTCACTTGGGTAGAGTCGCACGACACATATGCCAACGAGCACGAGTCGGCCGACATCGAGGATGCCCGCATACGTGAAGGCTACGTATTTCTCGCCGCACGTCAGTACGGCACTCCCCTTTTCTTCAGCCGTCCCGCCGGCAGCACCCGCGAGAACTACTGGGGCAACAACCGCATAGGTGCACGCGGCAACGATGAGTTCATGAATCCCGAAGTGACGGCTGTCAACAAATTCCGCCACGCCATGCACGGACAGCCCGAGACCGTAACTGTAAGCGAAAACGGCAAGGCCATAGAAGTGGCACGCGGAGATAAAGGCGCGGCTCTCATCAACATAAGCGACGAAGCCCAGACCATCGAACTGGCTACCACGTTGAAAGCCGGAACATATACCGACGCCGTACATAACACCACTTTTGAAGTGAAAGACGGCAAAATAACAGGCACACTTCAACCGCTTACATCTTATATTCTTCAATAATTGACATTATGCAATCATTTGCGGGCGTTCATGCGAGCATGGACGCCCGTTTTATTACATATCGCCACAGCTATCCACACATTTAACACTTATTAATCCTTATTGACTTCAAAGTTAAAACGCACTTATTATAACTTATTAGAATTTTAAGCGTTTCAGTAATAAAATATTTTAAATTTTTGAAGCAAAAAAATACAAACCCGCCATAACATGTTATTAAACATACTATTCTATTGTGTTATATTTGAAAATTAATTGTTACCTTTGTCATGCGGTTGATAAACAACCGCCCCAATCTTCTTAGCTAATCTAAGAATTAATTCATGTCAGACACAAAACTAAAAGGTAATAACAGAATACTTTTTCATACGTAACTTTCCAATAAAAGACAGAATAGATATTCAACAAGCAACAAGCGAAAAATAAGGGAGCCGTGAGGCTGTCTTATTTTTTTTTGCTAATTTTGTTGATGTGAAAAAGATAGACCGAGAGACCGTACAACGTATACTTGATACCGCCGACATCGTGGAGGTGGTAGGTGATTTCGTAAATCTTAAGCGACGCGGCTCAAACTACATGGGGTTGTGTCCGTTTCATAACGAAAGGACCCCGTCATTCTCGGTGTCGAAAGCCAAAAACATATGCAAGTGTTTCAGTTGCGGAAAAGGCGGCAGTCCCGTAAACTTCATAATGGAGCTGGAGCAGATGTCGTACAACGAGGCGCTGCGATATCTGGCACAGAAATACAATATAGAAATACATGAAGAGGAGGTAACCGACGAGGAGCGCGAACGCGAGTCGGAACGCGCGAGCATGCTTGCCGTAAACGAATTTGCGCTCAAGCACTTCGAGCATAACCTGTATGAGACAACCGACGGTCGTGACATCGGCCTTTCGTATTTTTACGAACGAGGGCTTAATGACGCGGTGATAAAGAAGTTTCGTCTCGGCTACGCAAGCGAACACAGCACCACTCTGTACAACGAAGCTGTAAGCAAAGGCTATAGCGAGAAATACCTCATCGACACCGGACTGTGTATACGCACGGAAAACGGGCGCATATATGACCGCTTCAAGGGGCGCGTGACTTTTCCGGTGCTCTCCGTGTCGGGAAAGGTGGTCGCGTTCGGCGGCCGCGCTCTAAAAAAGGATATACCGGCCAAGTATGTCAACTCGCCAGAGTCGCTCATCTACCACAAGAGCAACCAATTATACGGCCTATACCAAGCCAAGCCGTCGATAGTCAAAAACGACAAGTGCATACTTGTTGAAGGCTACATGGATGTCATATCGATGTTTCAGTCAGGCATCGAAAATGTCGTGGCCTCATCGGGCACCTCACTGACAGAGGGACAGATCAGACTCATACACCGCTTCACCAGCAACGTGACGGTGATATATGACGGCGACGCGGCCGGCATAAAGGCGTCGTTGCGAGGTATCGACATGCTGCTGTCGGAGGGACTTAATATAAAGGTGCTTCTTCTGCCTGACGGCGACGACCCCGATTCATTTTCGCGCAAGCACTCGTCGAGCGAACTGGAAGAGTATATAAAGACCCATGAGACCGACTTCATCCAGTTCAAGACCGATATACTGCTTCAGGGTGTGGCAAACGACCCCATAGCACGCGCCAAAGTCATAAACGACATAGTGAGGTCGATATCGGTGATACCAGAGGCCGTGACCCGCAACATATATATACAGGAATGCAGCCGACGGCTCGACATAAACGAACGAGTAATATCGCTTGAGGTATCAAAGCAGATGAGCGCGCTGGCCGAGAATGCCGACCTTAAACGCCGACAGCAGACCGCACGCGAATCCATAGCCGACATCGAGGCTGCGGAAAAAGCACCGGCCACCGCTGAGACGACACCTGCGGACAACACAAACACATATACAGAGTCGCGTCCGGCCGACATGAAATTTCTCAGACCATACGAGAAAAAAGTGTTGCAGTACGCTCTGCGTTACGGCATGCTCGAGCTGTGCAAGTCATACGACGAAGCAGGCAACGCCACGCCGGTGACAGTACTTGAATACATAACATCGGAACTGGCTACCGACGAGCTTACATTTATAAACCGCGATGTGGCCGACACCTTTGACGAAGCCCGGGCAACGGCTTCAAAATCATGGTCAGAGGACAACTCCCGCAATAACAGCCGCCTGCTTGAAGAGCGCAGCCGCTTCATATCGGAGGGCGAGAGCCGTATACGCAACGAGGAGACCGACATGGCGAGCATAGAGCGCCGCGAAAAACAACTAATCGAAGAAGCCGACGAACTGTACTTCCGCGACACACGCAAGTATGCCGCTCTATATCTGGAGAAGACGCTGACCTCGCATTCCGACGACACTATACGCAATCTTACGCTCGAACTCGTAAGTGACAAGCATGTACTGAGCAAAGTGCACACCAAGTACGCCAAGATAGAGACCGATGAAGACCGGCTTGACGAACTTGTGCCGCGTACCATATATGAATACAAAGATGCCATACTCGAGTGCCGTATAAGAAAACTGCACGACGAAATAAAAGCGGTTTACGAATCGGGCAACACCGACAACACCACAATCATGAGGCTTATGGAGACCCATGTAGAGCTACAGCGCCTCAGAGGAGAGTTTGCAAAATATCTTGGCGAGCGCACGATCAACCCCCGTAAATAATTAAGGAAAAAATTCCTTATTGCGTCGAATATCATTGACAAAAATTTGCTTAAATCGCAAGGCTTTTTGTATCTTTGCCAAGTGATACCTTAAATATGTATCATACCACAGTTATAAATGTGACATTTTTCTAAACTACAAATTAATACCAAGACCATGGCAGAAAAAAAAGAAAAGTTGTTCGACATGTTCCCGGAGTGCTCTTACGACGAGTGGAGAGCCAAAGTCGAAGCTGACCTTAAAGGTGCCGACTTCAACAAGAAATTAGTATGGCGAACAAATGAGGGTTTCAATGTAGAGCCGGTATACCGCGCCGAAAACATTGCCGACCTCAAGACAATCGATTCTCTTCCCGGAGAATATCCTTATGTACGCGGAACCCGCACCGACAACGACTGGCTCATACGTCAGGAGGTACTCGCCGAGACTCCCGCAGAGGCTAATGCCGTAGCCAAAGACATCATAACCAAAGGCATCAACTCGCTCGGCTTCCATGTCGAGATCAATAGTGTCGATGACCTGAAGACCCTGCTTGACGGCATTGACCTGAAAGCCATCGAAGTCAACTTCAAATGCTGCCCGCGCCATGCCGTAGAACTGGCCAAGGCTCTTGCAGCCTATCTGAACGAGAAAGGCGCCGCCGATACATTCCGCGGTTCTATCGACTTCAACCCCATGCGCCGCGCTCTTAAACACGGCACAAAATTCCCCGGCGACATCAAAGCCATAGCTTTGGAGCTCCTTGAGGCCGTCAAAGGCGTACCCGCCCTGCGCGTACTCGCTGTAGACTCGTTCATGTTCTGCAACGCCGGTGCTTACATATTCCAAGAGCTCGGCTACGCAATGGCTTGGGGTGCCGAATGGATGACCATGCTCACCGAAGCCGGAGTGAAAGCCGACGAAGTGGCACGCCGCATCAAGTTCAACATGGGCATCTCGTCAAACTACTTCATGGAAATAGCCAAATTCCGTGCCGCACGCATGGTATGGGCCCAGATCGTAGAGCAGTACAAGCCCGAAGCCAAAGAGTCGGCCAAGATGACCGTACACGCCGTGACTTCACGCTTCAACCAGACAATCTATGACGCACACGTCAACCTGCTTCGTTCACAGACCGAAACAATGTCGGCCGCTCTCGCAGGTGTTGACTCGATAACCACCACACCGTTTGACGTACCCTACAAAAAGCCCGATGCATTCTCGGAGCGCATAGCACGCAACCAGCAGTTCCTGCTCAAAGAGGAGAGCCATCTCGACAAGGTTGTAGACCCCGCCGGCGGTTCATACTATGTAGAGACTCTCACCGTGTCGCTTGCCAAAGAAGCATGGAAGCTCTTCCTTGACATTGAGGAAAAGGGCGGCTTCCTCGCCTGCATCGACGACTGCTCGATACAGAAGGCTGTCAATGCCACCGCAGAGAAGCGTCACTTAGACGTGGCCCGTCGTAAAGAGATACTTCTCGGAACCAACCAATACCCCAACATCAACGAGACCGCCGCTCAGAAGATAGAGACCGCCGGATGCAGCTGCGGCTGTCATCACGAGGACGCCGCCGATGGCGAAGGCCTGTCGATGAAGCGTGCGGCAAGCGATTTCGAGGCCCTGCGTCTCGCTACCGAAGCCGCCTCCAACCGTCCCAAGGTATTTATGCTCACAATCGGTAACCTTGCCATGCGTCTTGCACGTGCACAGTTCTCGACCAACTTCTTCGGCTGCGCAGGCTATGAAATCATCGACAACCTCGGCTTTGACACCGTTGAGGCCGGAGTGGACGCCGCTCTCGAGAAGGGTGCCGACGTCATCGTACTCTGCTCGAGCGACGACGAGTATGCCGCTCTCGCTCCCGAAGCATTCAAGTATCTTGACGGACGCGCACTCTTTGTCGTAGCCGGAGCACCCGCCTGCATGGACGACCTCAAGGCCGCCGGCATCAACGACTTCATCCACGTGCGTTGCAACGTGCTTGACACTCTTAAAGAATTCAATGCCAAACTTCTTAAATAATTATTGCAATGCGACCCGATTTTAAAACTATCGATATAACAAAAGACGCTTTCGGCGCACAGCACTGTGCCGTAGCCCACGGTGAAGATTGGCTCACACCCGAGTTGATTCCCGTAAAACCCATATACACCAAAGAGGACCTCGAAGGCATGGAACACCTCAACTTCATGTCGGGTATCCCTCCCTTCCTGCGTGGCCCGTACAGCGCCATGTACCCGCTGCGTCCGTGGACCATCCGTCAGTATGCCGGTTTCTCCACCGCCGCCGAGTCAAACGCATTTTACCGCCGCAACCTCGCATCGGGACAGAAGGGCCTGTCAGTAGCCTTTGACCTCGCCACTCACCGCGGCTATGATGCTGATCATGAACGTGTAGTAGGCGACGTAGGTAAAGCCGGTGTGTCGATATGCTCGCTTGAGGACATGAAGGTGCTCTTCGACGGTATACCCTTGAACAAGATGTCGGTGTCCATGACCATGAACGGCGCCGTACTTCCCGTACTCGCCTTCTATATCAACGCAGGTCTCGAACAGGGCGCAAAGCTCGAAGAGATGGCCGGTACGATACAGAACGACATCCTCAAGGAGTTCATGGTGCGCAACACCTATATATATCCGCCGGAATTCTCGATGCGCATAATCGCCGACATATTCGAGTACACATCGCAGAATATGCCCAAGTTCAACTCGATATCGATATCCGGTTACCACATGCAGGAAGCCGGCGCCACTTGCGACATCGAGCTGGCCTACACACTTGCCGACGGTCTTGAGTATCTCCGCGCAGGTGTAAACGCAGGCATGGACATCGACTCGTTTGCTCCGCGCTTGTCGTTCTTCTGGGCAATCGGCATGAACTTCTTCATGGAGATAGCCAAGATGCGTGCCGCACGTATGCTTTGGGCCAAGATTGTAAGCCAGTTCAACCCGAAGAATCCGAAATCGCTCGCACTGCGTACTCACAGCCAGACTTCGGGCTGGTCGCTCACCGAGCAGGATCCGTTCAACAACGTGGGCCGTACATGTATCGAAGCTATGGGCGCCGCTCTAGGCCACACCCAGTCGCTCCACACCAACGCCCTCGACGAGGCTATAGCACTGCCCACCGACTTCTCGGCACGTATAGCCCGCAACACCCAAATCTATATTCAGGAAGAGACCTACGTCACCAAGCAGGTTGACCCGTGGGGCGGTTCATACTACATCGAGTCGTTGACCAACGAGATAGCCCACCGCGCATGGGAACACATTCAGGAAATCGAAAAACTCGGCGGTATGGCCAAGGCTATCGAGACCGGTCTGCCCAAGCTCCGCATCGAGGAAGCGTCGGCCCGCACTCAGGCCCGCATCGACTCCGGACGCCAGACTATCGTGGGTATCAACAAATACCGTCTCGACCATGAGGATCCGATCGACATTCTTGAGATTGACAACACCGAAGTGCGCAAAGAGCAGATCGAGCGTCTTAACGACGTCAAGGCTCACCGCGACGAGGAAGCTGTCAAGAAAGCGCTTGCCGACATCACCGAATGTGTACGCACCAAGAAGGGCAACCTTCTCGACCTCGCTGTCAAAGCAGCCGGTCTGCGCGCCACACTCGGCGAAATATCGGACGCTTGCGAAGAGGTAGTAGGACGTTATAAAGCAGTAATCAGAACTATATCAGGCGTGTACAGCAACGAAACCAAACAAGACCCCGACTTCATCCGCGCCCAGCAGATGTGTGAGGAGTTTGCAAAGAAAGAGGGTCGTCAGCCCCGTATCATGATCGCGAAGATGGGTCAGGACGGCCACGACCGCGGTGCCAAAGTAGTAGCCACCGGTTATGCCGACTGCGGCTTCGACGTAGACATGGGCCCGCTGTTCCAGACACCGGCCGAAGCAGCCCGTCAGGCAGTGGAGAACGACGTGCACATCCTCGGAGTGTCATCGCTCGCAGCAGGTCACAAGACTCTCGTGCCGCAAGTTATCGAAGAGCTCAAGAAGCTCGGTCGTGAGGACATCATCGTAACTGCCGGCGGTGTAATACCCGCACAGGACTACGACTTCCTTTACAAGGCAGGCGTGGCAGCCATCTTCGGCCCCGGTACCCGTATCCCCGTATCGGCTATCAAGATGCTCGAAATACTCAACGGCGAGGCATAATCCCCTCCCCACCCCCTATAACATCCGAGGGCATGCGACACAATCGCGTGCCCTCGCTTTATATAAGCCACGTTTATGTCGGCGTGAGCGATGGGACTGCGACACAAGCTATTGGCCACCAAGAGCCTGCAAGGTCTCTTAGTTTGGTAGAATAAGCACGAGTCCCGGCGGGACTCGATATTGTTGTGTGGATCCCTTAACCGGGCACTGCGTGCCCGGCTTACGTTGAGCACGAGTCCTGCCGGACTCGAAGCCGGTTGTTGAGGTGTTGCAAGTTATAGAAAAACGGTCGTTAATAGGCAACTGTGTTTGCGGGACCGGGGTTAAATGCGTCGGAGACGCATGATGTGTGTAGCCCCACGATGAGCCGGCGCAGGGCACGGAGTGGCCGCAGACGGCGGCTCGTGGGGTGATATGTCGCAGTCAATGGCCTCGCGTCGGGGACGCGAGACATATCTACGGCTCAGGAGCGGGTCAGTCGAGGTAGCGGGAGGTGAGACCGGAGTAGGCGTCGATGCGACGGTCGCGGAGGAAGGGCCACCAGCGTCTTACGTTTTCGGAGCGCTGTAAGTCAACGTCGATCAGTGCTTCGGTCTCGGTGTCAGATGACGCTCGGAACAGAAACTCACCCTGTGGTCCGGCGACAAAGGAGTTGCCCCAAAAAGATATACCGTTAGTCACACCCGAAGGGTCGGGTTCATGCCCTACTCTGTTGACAGCCACAAGCGGCAGTCCGTTTGCTATGGCATGGCCGCGCTGCACGGTGACCCAAGCGTCGAGTTGACGGGCTTTTTCGTCATCGGTGTCGGTACTCTCCCATCCTATGGCCGTAGGATAAATGAGTATCTGCGCACCACGCAAGGCCATAAGGCGCGCTGCTTCGGGATACCATTGGTCCCAGCACACAAGCACTCCAAGACGCCCGACCGATGTGTCAATAGGCTCAAACCCGAGGTCGCCGGGAGTGAAATAAAATTTCTCATAATAGGCGGGGTCGTCTGGTATGTGCATCTTACGATATTTACCGGCCACAGAACCGTCTTTCTCAAACACAACGGCCGTGTTATGATACAAACCGGGAGCACGACGCTCATACAGCGATGTGACAATGACCACACCGAGTTCACGGGCAAGTTCCGAATAAAAGCGGGTGGTATCAGACGGGAACGCCACAGCGAGGCCACACAGGTCGACAGACTCGGTCTGACAAAAGTATAGAGAGTCATGTAGCTCCTGATTGACAATCAGTTCAGCGCCGGAGGCGGCAAGGCTTCTCATCTTATCGGCAAGACGACGGCGGTTATCTTCTATCGATGCAGTATTGGACTGCTGTATTATACCTACTTTCAACATCTTTTATATCGGTAATATTTCACGAGGCACCTGCATAGTCACGCAATGCAGCGACCCATGTTGTTTTATCAAAACCCTACAGTCAATCATCTTGATTTCATGGTCGGGAAATGCTATTTTGAGTATCTTGGCCGCAAGCTCGTCCTTACGCGGTTGTGCGTATGAGGGCATAAGTATCGACCGGTTGAGTATCAGGAAATTGGCATAAGTGGCGGGTAAACGCATACCCTCCTCGTCATATATGGCATCAGGCATGGGCAGCTCGACGAGATTAAACGGAGTGCCCTCGACAGTACGTAATTCCATGAGCTGATGCTTCATCGACGAGAGTTCATCGTAGTGCTCGTCGTTTTCGTCATCGCATCCTACATAAAGTATAGTGTCATCGGGAGCAAGACGGGCGAGAGTGTCGATATGACTGTCAGTGTCATCGCCGGCAAGATATCCATAATCGAGCCAAAGCACTTTATTGAGGCCGAACTGACGCATGAGATATCGCTCAATATCATCGCGCGACATCTCTCCGTTGCGGTTGGGTGACATAAGACACTGCGAAGTTGTAAGCAAAGTGCCGCGTCCGTCGCTTTCTATAGAGCCTCCCTCAAGCACAAAACCGAGGCGATTGCGATATACACCGCGCAGTACTCCGAGGCTCGTCATGCCACGGGTCAACAGATTGTCCTTATCGGCGGGAAACTTAAGACCCCACCCGTTGAAACGAAAATCACATATGACATAACTGCCGCTTTCAATTACGGTTATCGGACCGAAGTCACGGGCCCAAGTATCATTTGTAGGAAGAGTCACATATAAGACATTGTCAAGGTCAGCAAGGCGGCTTTGCGGTATCGAGGTGTCGGGGGCAATGACAACGGCAATCTCTTCTGCGGCAACAGCCCTGATTATATTTTCAAAACAGTCTGACACCTCCTCCAATATAGGAGCCCAATCGGTATCGACATGAGGCCATGCGAGTATGACTCCTCCGTGATGCTCCCACTCTGCCGGAAGTCTGCGGCAATTCAAATTATTCGTCATAATCATTGAGTGTGTCATAAATCGACTCCTGAGAGTCCATATATTCGTCGCAATAATCGAGGAAGCCCATCTTCTCCGAACTACCTACGGCGTCGCACCATTCACGGTACTGCTCACGAAGATCAGCATCTTCATGGAGCATTTTCTTAAACTCGGCTTCTGCTATGTCAACACTTTTATACTGATGAATAATCTGCAGAAACAGTTCTGTGATATCGGTCATAATGCAGTGGTATGTCTACGTTAAATTAAGGTGACAATCAATGACGTGTCGTTGCATAATTATAATGTGGGTCCAAATATACGACACTATTCTTTACCCGCCAAACCTTTTTACAATTTTAAAGAAATATTGTCAATCAGATCAGTGAAACATTTGACTTTACGGCATTGTTATCATATTATCAAACAGTAGGGTTTTATGAAACACATATTTATATTATTGACAACTATACTGCTCCTGACGGGATGTTCAGGATACACTCTGCTCAATAGCGAGACCTATGACAATGCTGATATGAGCGATTATGAAAAATACCGCATAGTCAGCCGCTCCAAAGGCAAGCTGCCTCCGGGCATGCAGCCTGTAACATACTCCAACATCGTAGCATCAATACGCGAACAAATGCTTAAGCGTGGATATATCGAAGCACCCGACGCCACTCTGCTGATAAACATCGGTGTCACCGTACACCATACCATAACACCTGAAAGCGCAGCCGAGAGCATGCGCCCGGGACACAAAAAACCGTCGGGACCATATTACAACGGATATTATCCGTTTTTCGTAATACCACGCGACTTATATTGGAACGACTGCGAGACCTATACCCGCATCGTCAAAGGGCTTTATGAAGAGGGCGTTCTTACAATCGACATGGTCGATACACGGCGTATGAAGCCGCTTTACTCCTCGTCAGTAGCCACAATCATAAATCCGATTGACGGTACATACCGCGATCTTCCGGCCATAAGTAAAGCCGTGTCGGTAATGTTCTCAGAGTATCCCGTGCCGTTGCCGGAAGCTTACCGTCAAAACACAAACTAATATAGACCACCCGAGTCCATATAAAAGCCAATTAGCATGTTTTTTATATGGATACGTCACTCAATAATCATGTCAAACCGGTCGTAAGGAGCAGTGCGGTTGGCAAGGTGTTTGGTCGAAGGGGATATGCCGAAAAGAGGCGAGTATGTCCTTACTCCTATAGTATGGCCGTCAGGCTTGAATTCAAGGATGCGCAGCCAGCCGTCGCCACCGTTGCCTTCCCAGCCGCCGCCGAGGGTCTGCACATTGAACATCATCTGATGTACCTTGCGCCCGTCTATATTTCCGTCTACCCTATAGGCTATCGAATCCTCAAAATCACCTACATCACCTTCATGCCCGCATATGGCAAGCACAATATTGTGCGACGGATATATCAATTTATCCCATACCTGTTGACCCCAGTTGGCGGGAGATATCTTATACGGTTCGTTGTCAGTGCGTGCGCCGCTTCGTTCGTCAAGAAGTGAATGCGTGATATATATCACCTTGGCATCTTTCCATTCCTCTTTATTTATAAGGTCGCGACTCCAATCAAGCACCTCGTCACGCGGAGCAAACTCATTACACACCACAAGGAGCTTGCCCCAACGCGGATCGTTGAAGCAGAAAGCCGAGTTTTCAAGCGATTCGACACCGTTGCGATTAGGATATACGGCAACTATACAATCATACCATGTCTTGTTGCGCTCAATCGGAAAATACTCCGGGAAATGCGTCTTGCCGTTCTCCGAACTTCGGTAGCCATAATCATGGTTACCACACGATATTATATAGGGCACTTTGCCATCGAGCCGCTTAAAAGAGTTCGACACCGCTTGCCACATCTCGCGCGATGTCTGGTTGAGCATGCCTCGGTTAAGTACCAGATTCTCGTTCTGCTCCACAAGGTCGCCTGTACAAAGCACACCCTTTATATTGAGATTGTCGATATTATCGGCTATCCACAAGGTCTGCAGCTCAAACAAGGGTTGGTTTATGTCATACTTGATATATCCCTGAGGATCGCCAAGCAATATAAATGAAAACGACTCCGGATCGGAAAGACTTAGCCTGTAGGCGCGATTCTGAGCCATTGACAGAGTCGAGAGACATACCGAAACGGCAAACAAGAATGAAGATTTTGTAAGCATATTAATATGGCACTTATACTTTTATGTATTGATGATGTAATGTAATTGCAAAATTAACGATTATTTTTCATATCGCGGGAAATTAGTAACTTTACATCCTGAATAAACCATCATTGTGCTATAATTATGCAACTCCGTATTATCACATACATTTTGTTATTATTGCTGACAGTAAATCCGGCCGCCAGAGCTGAAGAACCGGATATGGACTACAAACCTGTGTTTCACGGCACTGTAAGATCACGGTGGGAGCTGGCCACAGAAAACGGCGAAAACCGCTTTCAGGTGCGCAATGCACGTCTAAGTGTGGAGGGACGTGTGGCTCCGGAGATACAATATTATATAAACACAGACCTCTGCGACCGGGGCAAGATTAAAATACTCGATGCTTGGGGTCAGCTCAACATCACCGACGGTCTGAAATTTCGTGCGGGACAATTCCGTATGCCTTTCGGTGTCGATCCGTTCCGGGGGCCGCAGAATTATATTTTCGCCAACCGCTCATTCATAGGCAAGCAGGTGTGCAACGTACGCGCGGTAGGAGCGAAGATTGAGTATACCTTGCCGATGGTCCCGCTCAAAGTCGAGGCCGGCGCATTCAACCCGTCGACAATTTCCGATCATGAGACATGGCACCGCAAGATGTCATATGCCGGCAAAGCCACATACACCATCGACCGGGTCACACTCGCCACAGGCATACAATCGTTAAGCCCCGACTCGGTAAGGATGAACCTAATAGACGGCAGCATAGGCTGGAAGGCTGACAGATGGACAGTCGAGGGAGAGTATATGTACAAACACTACACTCATAAGGCTCACAAAGCATGTCATGCCTACAGCATTTTTGCCGACTACCGCATGCCTGTCAATGCGGGCATGTTCAACACTTTATCCTTTCAAGGACGCTTCGACGGCATGACCGCCCACAGCAACGGCACCCGCAATGACACAGGACTACTTACAACAACCGATGCGGCACGCAACCGCATAACAGCCGGCGCCACTTTGAGTTACGTAAAAAAAGCACTTCATGCCGACATAAGAGTAAACTACGAAAAATACTTTTATCACAATAACGCCGAATACCTGCCCGGCGACGGCGACAAACTTACGGTAGAGCTTGTAGTACGATTCTGAAAACAGGCTTCAACGGGCCTATCTATCAGGATTTCATCGGTTTACAATAATCATACGGTATATTCCCGTAACCGGCCAAGTTTAAATTATTTTTTGTAACTTTGCAGCCGCAATTTTTTTACTAACATTATATGAGTCACAACTTATTGAAAGGAAAGCGCGGCGTGATATTCGGAGCGCTCAATGACATGAGTATCGCTTGGAAAGTCGCAGAAAGAGCGGTAGAAGAAGGAGCCGTAATCACGCTGTCAAACACCCCTGTGGCAGTGAGAATGGGCGATGTAAGCAAGCTCGGTGAAAAGCTTAACGCAGAAGTACTCCCCGCCGACGCCACCAATGTCGAGGATCTCGAAATGGTATTTGAAAAGTCAATGGAGATACTCGGCGGCAAAATCGATTTTGTACTTCACTCAATAGGCATGTCGCCCAACGTAAGAAAGAAACGTCTGTATGACGACATCGACTACGACCTGCTCAACAAAACTCTCGACATATCGGCCATATCGTTTCACAAAATGATACAGGCAGCCAAAAAGCTCGACGCCATTAACGACTACGGCAGCATATTAGCGCTCAGCTACATAGCCTCGCAGCGTACTATGTTCGGATACAACGACATGGCCGACGCCAAAGCTCTTCTTGAGTCGATAGCCCGCAGCTTCGGCTACATCTACGGGCGCGAGAAAAACGTGCGCATAAACACCATATCGCAGTCGCCCACGCAGACCACAGCCGGAAGCGGCGTGAAAGGAATGGAGTCGCTTATGGACTTCTCCAACCGCATGTCGCCGTTAGGCAACGCCAACGCCGACGAGTGTGCCGACTACTGCATAGTCATGTTCAGCGATCTTACCCGCAAGGTAACGATGCAGAACCTCTTTCACGACGGCGGCTTCTCAAGCATGGGTATGAGCCTTCGCGCCATGGACCAGTATGAGAAGAGCTTCGACCTCTACCGCAATCCCGACGGCACCATCCAGTACGGATAATCAGCCTTCATTGCCACGATATTTAATGACAAAAGAGCGGACTGACGACAAAATCCGGCTCTTTTGTCTTTATATACAATATATTGTCAACCGGTTGCACTATGATTTCACTTAAGCCGACAACAAGTCTGAAAAAGCAATTGGCATCGCTGACGGTGCCGATATTCATAGAGACACTGCTCATCATGACACTCGGAGCGGTCGACACAGTCATGCTGTCGCGCCACAGCGACGCATCGGTTGCGGCAGTCGGAGTCGTCAACCAGATAGTCATGCTGTGCTTCCTCGTATTTGAAGTCATAAATCTCGGAACATCGGTACTTGTAAGCCAATACCTCGGCGCACGTCTTAAAAGCCGCATCGACGATGTGGTAGGAGTGGCTCTCGTCGTAAACCTCATCATAGGGCTGGCCATAAGCAGCCTGCTATGCTTCGGAGCCGTGCCCATACTCAAGCTCATGGGCCTTGACGACAATCTGCTCGGAGAAGGGGTCGGCTATATGAAAATAGTAGGACTATTTGCTTTCTTCCAAGCTCTGTCGCTTACCCTCTCGGCCACCCTGCGTGCGAGCAACAAGGCCGTCTACCCGATGATAGTGGTCGGGCTTGTCAACATACTCAACATATTCGGCAACTACGTACTTATATTCGGCAAATTCGGCGCTCCCGCACTCGGTGCGGAGGGAGCCGCCATATCCACCGCCTCAAGCCGCGCCATAGCCATGGCGGTGCTTGCCATTATACTGTTCAGAACCACAATACCGCGCTTTCCGTGGCACATATTCAGGCATTTTCCGGTAAAAGAGCTCAAAAATCTGCTTAAAATAGGCATTCCCTCGGCCGGTGAGCAATTCAGCTACAGCTCGGCCCAGATAATAATGACCTTTTTCATCAATATGCTCGGACTGGAGGTACTTGCCGCACGAACCTACGTTGTTAATATAACCATGTTCGGCTATCTGTTCTGTATAGCCATCTCGCAGGGAGGCGCCATATCGGTGGGTCATCTCGTAGGCAAAGCCAAGTACCGGGGTGCTTTCATACTCGGCAAGTACGTTATGCGCCTCGCTTTCTTCATCACAGTCAGCCTGTCGTTGATTCTCGCCATGTCAGGCAAGTGGCTGCTCGGACTCCTCACCTCCAATCCGGAGATAATAGCCGTAGGATGCACTATACTGTGGCTTGACGTCTTGGTCGAGATAGGCCGTCCGGTCAACATATTCGCCACAAACGCCCTGCGCGCCGCCGGCGACGTCAACTTCCCGTTCTACGTAGGACTGGTGAGCATGTGGCTGCTACAAGTACTCGGAGGATACACCTTCGGCATATACTTCGCGCTCGGCATCAATGCCTTGTGGTGCATGATTGCAGCCGACGAGCTGACACGCGGCGCCATATTCATACACCGATGGTGGAGCATGAAGTGGGCCAACAAGACATTTGTTAACACATAAACCCGCTATACTAGTACGGCAACATTATAGGTGAGCCACGCCACAAGCCATGCCACCAATGTGTTGTATATGACTGAAAACGCGCCGTATCGCCAAGAGCCGGTCTCTCGTACAATAGCCACAACAGTAGCCGTACAAGGGAAGTACAGAAGTACAAACACCATAAGGCTGAGCGCCGAGGCCGGAGTGAAGTCGGGCTTGCCCGTTATAGGATTGGGAGCGGTAAGACGCGCCGACAATGAATTGTCATCAATCTCTTCGTCACCGGTATAAAGCACGCCAAGTGTCGACACGACAATCTCCTTGGCCGGAGCGCCGGCTATCGCGGCCACTGTGGTACGCCAATGGAAGCCGAGCGGAGTCATCACGGGATTCACGGCCTTGCCCAGCATCTCA
The DNA here is from genome assembly GCA_009775095.1 of Muribaculum sp. Classification (GTDB taxonomy): domain Bacteria; phylum Bacteroidota; class Bacteroidia; order Bacteroidales; family Muribaculaceae; genus Muribaculum. Next base: position 13,664 of record VSOZ01000024.1, on the reverse strand, counting down.
AGATAAGAATCGTGCTTTAAGTCAATCTTGGCGTCATCGGCCTCGGTAAGGCTCTGATACTCGGGCGTAGATGACTGCTCATCATGAAGCGGAAAATAGTTTAAAGCCCATACCACTATACTGGCCACAAGTATTATGCCGCCCATCTTTTTCAGATACTGCTCGCCTTTGGTCCACATATGACGCAACGAGGTGCGGAAAGTCGGCAACCGGTAAGGAGGCAGCTCCATTACAAAAGGAGTCTCGTCGGCCTTAAACCAGAAACGCCTCAACAGCCTTGCGGTTATCATGGCCACGACTATACCGAGCAGATAAAGGCCAAGAAACACAAGACCGGCATGACGGTTGAAAAATGTTCCGACAAGAAGCACATACACAGGCAGACGTGCCGAGCACGACATAAACGGATTTATCAAAATCGTAATGATGCGGCTGCTCCGGCTCTCGATGGCTCGGGCCGACATTATGGCAGGCACATTGCAGCCAAAGCCCATGACCAGCGGAATAAACGACTTGCCGTGAAGTCCGATCTTATGCATTAGCTTGTCCATTATGAAAGCGGCACGCGCCATATAGCCCGAGTCCTCCATAAACGATATAAAGAAATACAATATGAGTATATTGGGCAGAAACACGATAACACCTCCCACTCCACCTATTATACCGTCGGCTATAAGATCCTTAAGCGGTCCTTCCGGCATCAGTGTCTGTACGGTACGGGCTATAAAGTCCACGGCAGCCTCAATCCACGCCATAGGATAAGAACCGATTTCAAACGTGCACCAGAATATAAACCACATTATCAGCAGGAATATGGGGAAGCCGAAAAGCTTGTTGGTGACAAAAGCGTCTATGACATGGGTAGTGCGGGCCGTCTCCTTGGTTGTCTCGGTATAGGTCTCGGCAAGTGCGCCGGCTATGAATCCGTATTTCTCATTGGCTATAAGAGAGGTGACATCCTCATGTCCGTTTTTCTCAATTTCGGCCACCGCCTCGTCACGCAGTTCAAATATGGCTTCATGATCGGGCGAACGCCTGACCATATCCTCGACCTCGCGGTCATGCTCCAGCAGTTTTATGGCAAGATAGCGTGGCGAGAAGTGCGCGCCGATGTTTCCGTCGCGTTTTATGGCATCCTTGATGACCGTTATGCCCCGCTCCACATCGCGGCCGAGATTGACATGTATATGCCTTACAGCATTGTCGCGTCCTTCATATACACTTATTATCGTGTCAAAGAGCTTATGAAGACCCTCGCCGTTGCGCGACACCGTAGGCACCATAGGCACACCTATCATCTGCCCGAGCAGATTGTAGTCAAGCGACGCCCCCGAACGCTCAAGCTCGTCATACATATTAAGAGCTATGACCATAGAGCGGTCCATGTCGATCAGCTCTGTAGTAAGATACAAATTGCGTTCGAGATTGGAGGCCACTACGACATTGACAATGACATCGGGGGTCTCATCGCGCAGATAACGCCTGACATACAGCTCTTCCGGCGAATATGACGACAAAGAATATGTGCCGGGCAGGTCCACAATATTGAAGCAATAGCCTCCATATTCAAAACGGCCTTTTTTTGCATCGACCGTGACACCGCTGTAGTTGCCGACATGCTCCTGCGCCCCGGACGCCGCATTGAACATGGATGTCTTTCCGCAGTTGGGATTGCCTATAAGCGCTATGTTTATTGTTTTACATTTGCCCTCTATATCCTTGCGGATGACCTCATCATGAACGGGATTGTCGGAGTAACGGGCCGGCTCCGCCGCATCAACGGCAACATGATGCGTCGACTCGAGAGGAAGCACCTCGACCAACTCGGCCTCGCTCCTGCGCAATGACAATTCATAGCCCATTATGCTGTACTTGATCGGGTCTTTCAGCGGTGCGTTAAGCAACACCTTTATACGCTGACCTTTAACAAAACCCATTTCGATGACGCGTTTGCGAAACGCTCCGTGTCCGAGAATCTTTACGATAACGCCGGTCTCCCCCGTTTTCAAGTCGGAAAGTCTCATCATATATCAAATAGAATAAATTTCGGTTATCACGATGCAAATATCGTGAATTTATAGGCTAAAACCGAAAAAACGGGGTTGTTAATTTATAACCGATATAAATAATAACATTATTTAACCATTTTTCTCCGTAAGGTATTTCCAAAACCTGACGGGCATATCCTGACGCTGTTTGCGCGGGTTCATGCGCTCCTTGATAGCAATGGCCTTGAAATAAGTGCGCCACATGTCCTGAAACAGTTTTTCATCGGCGTCCATCATCGACTCATCAAGACGCCCCGTGGCTATATGGGGTAAAGTGTCGGGCATCGTCACACAGCGCACCTCGTGTCCGTCATAATAGTATCCGTAGCCGCGGCGCTTGTCGTAAATAACAAATGTCATGGTCGAAAAACGGTCGACAAAGTGCCCTACAGCCATAGAAAGGACATTGTACAAAGGCTCCATCAGAGCAAAGTATGTGCCGTCGGCGGCTTTCTGAAACCTCAGAAACTGCTTTACTCTCATGGCCTCATAACTCACACGCCTTACCATCTTTGTGACCTCCACGACGTCGGGGTCGGAAAAATCGGACTCAATACTCACGGGTGAGTTTACGGCACGGCATATATAACGAAACAGCGTTATGTCATAGTCGGGCAATTCGCAAAGAAAACTCGTAACGACAGCCGACAGCGCAGCCGCCGACAATTTGCGTCCGAGATCCCGCCACACACGGTCGCTCTTCTCCGCATCAGCGATAACTTCATGACACTCATCGCAAAACATGGGCAGAACCGCGCCCTCCCGGACTATGGCATCAGGAAAAGACTTACGCGAGTAAGCATCAAACACAGCCGTAAGAAGCCCCTCGAAAGTACCGTCGAACATGAACACCAACATCACGAACCGAAATCAATGGTCAGTTGCAGCGGATTATCGCCCGACGACTTACCGGATGGCGCGGTAAGTTTACGACGCACATAATCGGGCGACACATCGGCCACACAAGGAGCCTCAAGCTCACCGCATGTTATGAAGTAACGGGCACGCTTCATAACCACACCGATTTTACGGAGATGCTCCGAATTCAGGCGACGGAAACGTCGTGCATTGACGATAAGAGTAGCCGACTTGACACCCACCCCGGGTATGCGCAATATGGCCTCATAGTCGGCCCGGTTCACGTCGACGGGAAAGAATTCGGGATGCCGTAGCGCCCATGACAGCTTAGGGTCTATCTCAAGTTCGAGGTCGGGGTGAGAGTCATCGACAATCTCATCGGCCGTAAACTTGTAAAAACGCATCAGCCAGTCGGCCTGATACAGACGGTTTTCCCTGACCAGAGGCGGTTGTTTAAGCATCGGTAACCGCGCGTCGTAAGTATTTACGGGAACGTAGCCGGAGTAATACACGCGCCTCATGGTGGGCATGGAGTAAAAAGCCGATGACAGCCTAAGTATGTCGCGGTCATGCTCCGGCGACGCGCCGACTATCATCTGTGTGCTCTGCCCTGCCGGAACAAAACGCGGGGCACTGCGAAATTTACGACGGTCCTCCTTGTTTTCAAGTACTCCCTGACGTATGAACCCCATCGGCTCGTATACGCTCCTGAAGTCCTTCTCCGGAGCAAGGTACTTCAGCGAAGTCTCATTCGGTATCTCGATGTTTACGCTCATGCGGTCGGCATACAATCCGGCCCTGCTTACCAGTTCACGCGAAGCGCCGGGTATGCTTTTAAGGTGAATATATCCGTTGAAGCGGTGTACGGTACGCAGATCCTGAGCCACACGCACAAGCCGCTCCATGGTGTAATCGGGATTACGTACCACACCTGAGCTGAGAAACAGCCCTTCGATATAATTGCGCCGATAAAACTCCATCGTAAGCTCCACGAGTTCCGAGACCGAAAGCGTGGCCCGCGGCACATCATTGCTACGGCGGTTTATACAGTATGCGCAGTCATACATACACACGTTGGTAAGCATGACCTTAAGCAACGATATACAACGACCGTCATCGGCAAAACTGTGGCATATGCCTACCCCGCCGACAGTATTGCCGACGCCGTCGCCCTTGCGTCCGCGGCGCACGGTGCCGCTCGACGAGCACGACACGTCGTATTTGGCGGCCTCAGCCAGTATTTTCAGTTTATTGAGTGTAGCTTCAGTCATAGCCCGAGATCAAGAGCATAAACATAGAATACAAATTTAACGCTTATCCCCGATATTGCCAAATCAACATTCGGCCGATGTCAATAAAAATCACTATTTTTGCACTGATATATGGAAGACTATATACAACAACTCAACAAGCAACAACAGGACGCAGTGCTCTACACCGACGGCCCGCAGCTCGTTATAGCCGGAGCCGGCTCGGGAAAGACACGCGTGCTTACATATAAGATAGTGCATCTGCTTCGCCTCGGATATGAACCGTGGCGCATACTCGCCCTGACATTCACCAACAAAGCGGCCCGCGAGATGCGTGAACGTATCGAGGGGATGGTAGGTCCTGCAACAGCCTCGAAGCTATGGATGGGTACGTTTCACTCCATCTTTGCCCGGTTGCTGCGCAGCAATGCCGAACGTCTGGGATTCAAAAGCAACTTCACCATCTACGACACGTCTGACTCAAAGTCGCTTATAAAGACCATCATCAAGGACATGGAACTTGATGACAAGATATACAAGCCGTCGGTGGTCATGTCGGCCATATCATCGGCCAAAAATGCACTGATATCGCCGCAGCGCTACGCCATAAGCGCCGACATCATGGAAGCCGACCGCCGCGCCAAGCGCGAACGGCTGCATGAGATATACCGCATATACCGCGACCGCTGTTTCGTTGCCGGAGCCATGGACTTCGACGACCTGCTCTACTACACCAACGTGTTGCTGCGCGACAATCCCGATGTGCTCCGCCACTATCAGGAGTTTTTCCGCTACGTTCTTGTCGACGAGTATCAGGACACCAACTTCGCCCAGCATCTCATCGTGTCGCAGATATGCCATGGCTCACGCAACCTGTGTGTGGTGGGCGATGACGCGCAGAGTATATACTCCTTTCGCGGCGCCAATATACGCAACATTCTAAATCTGAAAAAGTCATATGACAACCTGCGTATATTCAAACTTGAACAGAACTACCGTTCGACACAAAATATCATAAATGCAGCCAACTCTCTCATTGCTAAAAACACCGAACAGATACCCAAAAACGTATTCTCCGAAAATGACGAGGGCTCGCGAATAGAGGTAGTGCAGAGTTTCAGCGACTATGAAGAGGCCTATCTTGTGGCCAACAGAATATCGCAGCTGAAGATGCGGCTGCATGACAGCTACGACGAGTATGCGATTCTGTACCGTACCAACGCGCAGTCACGTATACTCGAAGAGTCGCTTCGCAAGCGAAACATACCCTACCGCATATACGGCGGTCTGTCATTTTATCAGCGCAAGGAGGTAAAAGATGCCATAGCATACTTCCGCCTGTCGGTCAACCCCGACGATGACGAGGCGTTCAAGCGCATTATAAATTACCCCAAGCGCGGCATCGGCGAGACCACCGTCAACAAGATACTGCGGGCGGCTATCGACAATAATGTAAGCGCATGGAGTGTGCTCACCGACAACGAAAAGTATGACCTCGGCCTGAACGGAGGCACCTTGAAAAAGCTCGCGGCATTTCGCGAGTTGATACAGGAATTCATCGAGATGAACCGCGCCGGAGAAAATGCGGAGACGGTGGCACGACATATAATAACCCGCACGACATTGCTGAGCTCGCTGCTCAGCGACCGTACGCCCGAAAGCATATCCAAGCAGGAAAACCTTCAGGAACTGCTGGCCGGTGTACAGGAGTTCGTATCGGGGAAACAGGAAGAGGGCTCCGAAGGCACATCTCTGACCGACTTTCTCGGCGAGGTATCGCTCGCCACCGATCAGGACACTCAGGACACGACCGAAGCCTCAATAACGCTCATGACCGTGCATGCGGCCAAAGGACTCGAGTTCAGCAATGTGTTTATCGTGGGGGTCGAGGAAGAGCTCTTCCCTTCGGCCATGTCATGTGACTCGCTTGCCGCTATCGAGGAGGAGCGCCGACTTCTGTATGTGGCCATAACCCGTGCCAAACTCAACTGCGTCATCAGCTATGCATCGTCAAGATTTCGCAACGGGCAGACCAAGACCTGCTCACCGTCGCGCTTCCTGAAGGATATAGACCGCGCCTACCTGCACCTTGCCACGGGGAACGATATCGTAAGGCCCGACAGCTTCATAAATCCGATCGACAACTACAAAGCGTCGGCCGTACAGGAGCGTCGGCGTTCGTTCAGTCATCCGCTGGTCGACCGACCGGAACCGACACCGCCGTCGGCAAAGTCGGGAACGGTGTATGGCGACGAGGAGCTGCATACCATAGAGCAACTGTCAACGGGCATGACGATAGAGCACAGCCGCTTCGGCCGCGGAGTCATAACCGGCATAGACACCGCCGCGGGCGATGCCCGCATAGAGGTCAATTTCAACCACCTCGGCATAAAGAAATTATTACTTAAATTTGCACGTTTTAAAATCATCGGATAATGAAAATAAACGACATCCCCACCCCGTTTTACATCGTCTATGAAGAAAAACTGCGCCGCAACCTCAAGCTTATCGACCGAGTGAAAAAAGAGGCCGGCGTAAACATCATAATGGCGTTTAAAGCCAACGCACTGTGGAAGACCTTTCCTATAATAAAGGAATATGTGCGCGACTCCACGGCAAGCTCACTCAACGAGATGAAACTCGGCAACGAGGAACTCGGCGGCGAGGTACATTCCTACTGCCCCGCCTATACCGACGCCACCATAGGCCCGTTCATGGAGGGGAGTACCCACCTGACATTCAACTCCATATCGCAGTATCTGAGATTCAAACCGGAGGTAGACAAATTTAACGGCTCCGAGGGCAATCACAAGGTATCGACGGGCTTGCGCGTCAATCCGCAGTGCTCCGTGATAGAAACCGACATATACAATCCGGCTCTGCCCGGCTCACGCTTTGGAGTGACGGCCGACATGATAGGCAGCGCACTGCCCAAAGGCCTTGAAGGGCTGCATTTCCACTCTCTGTGCGAGTCGTCGTCATACGATCTTGAGCGTGTGCTTCAGGCTTTTGAGGAGCAATTCGGACGCTACCTGCCCTCTGTCAAGTGGGTAAACATGGGTGGCGGCCACCTTATGACCCGCGCCGATTATGACGTTGAGCATCTCATAGAGCTTTTGCGCGGCTTCAAGTCACGCTATCCGTGGCTTAACGTGATCATGGAGCCCGGCAGCGCCTTTACATGGCAGACGGGCGACCTCATAACCTCGGTAGTCGATGTGGTTGAAAATCAAGGGATAAAGACAGCCATTATAGACGCATCATTTGCATGCCACATGCCCGACTGCCTTGAAATGCCCTACAAGCCCGCGATAGCCGAGAGCATCGAGGCGGATGACTCTGCACCCGAATACCGACTCGGAGGCAACTCATGCCTCAGCGGAGACTTTGTGGGCAACTGGTCGTTTGCGACGCCGTTGAAAGCCGGCGACCGCCTGACTCTTAAGGACATGAACCACTATACAACGGTCAAAACCACCATGTTCAACGGCATCAGCCATCCGGCCATAGTACTCTGTGACCTTAACGGCGACTGCTGCTATCTGCGACAGTTTGACTACAACGACTATAAATCACGTATGAGCTGATGAAGTACTCCGTAATAATACCGGTCTACAACCGCATCGACGAGGTTGACGACCTGCTGCAGAGCCTGTCATTGCAGACGAAAAAAGACTTTGAGGTAATCATTGTGGAGGACGGTTCCACCATACCTTGCGCCGACACGGTAAAGAAATATGAAGGCTCGGTCGACGTCAAGTATTTTTACAAAGACAACGAAGGCCGGTCGATAGCCCGCAATTACGGTATGGAACGTGCCGCGGGCGACTACTTCATCTTCTTTGACTCGGACTGCGTGATACCGCCCGAGTACTTCGCCCGTCTTGATGACGCACTCGCATCAAGACCGCTTGACTGCTTCGGCGGCCCCGATGCGGCCCATGACTCTTTTTCCGACACGCAAAAGGCCATCAACTACTCCATGACCTCGTTTCTGACAACGGGAGGCATACGCGGCGGCAAGATACAGCTTGAGAAGTTCACCCCCCGCACGTTCAACATGGGCTTCTCGCGGAAAGTCTATGATACCGTAGGCGGCTTCCGAGAGATGTTTTCGGAAGATATCGACATGAGCACACGCATCAAGAACGCCGGCTTCTCGATAGGCCTTGTCAGAGACGCGTTTGTCTACCATAAACGCCGTGTAGACTTCAAAAAATTTCTACGTCAGGTATACGTGTTCGGCATGTCGCGCATAACTCTTTACCTGCTTTATCCCGACTCGCTGAAACCGGTGCACATGCTTCCGGCCTTGGCTGTAATAGGCGCGATAGCACTTATTGTACTCGGCATTGCGGTAAGCCCGTGGTTTTTCCTGCCGTTAGGTCTCTACCTCATAGCCATATGGTTATGTGCCCTCGCGTCGACAAAAAGCGTCAAGATAGCATGTCTGGCAATACCCGCAAGCATAATCCAGCTCGGCGGCTACGGATGCGGCTTCATAAAAGCCTACTTCACCAAAATCATACTGCGGCGCGGCCGCAACGTCCAAGAGGAGATACTTTTGCGAAAAGGCAAATAGCAATCTCCCACTTAACACTTAACTCTTAATACTTAATACTTAACTCTTAACCCTTAAAAATTCCTTTCTTATGAAAACCGACTCCACTCCCGTAGTGCGTGACTACGTACTTATCGAAGACCTCGCGGCCGATGACCGTCCGCGAGAAAAGGCCATGCGCCACGGTATAAAATCATTGAGCAACGCCGAACTGATAGCCATAATATTCGGCAACGGAATGAAAGGGAAATCGGTGCTGACGATGAGCCGCGAACTATTGTCACGCAACAACAGCTGCCTGTCGGAACTCGCCCGCAAGCCCATACGTGACATCATAAAGAAAAATCCCGGGATAGGTCCGGCCAAAGCCATATCGCTGGCGGCCGCCATCGAACTCGGCATGCGATGCCGCGACGAGATACCTCAGGAAAAGCCTCGAATAACCGGCAGCGAATCGGTGTACAGCCTTATGCGCGGCTCGATGGAGCTGCTCACCCATGAAGAGTTCTGGATAATGCTGCTGTCGCGCTCCCATCAGGTGCTCGACAGTGTGTGCATAAGCCGAGGCGGTAGTGCGGCCACGGTGGTGGATCCGAAAATATTATACCGTAAAGTGCTTGAATTCGGCGACATAGTATCGGCCATAGTGCTTCTGCACAACCACCCGTCGGGCAACCTGCGCCCGAGCCCCGAGGATGACCGACTTACACGCCAGCTCAAAGACGCCGGCGCTCTGCTCGACATCAGAGTACTCGATCATATCATCATAACTCCGTCGGGCTACTTCTCGTATGCCGACGAGGGCAAGATATAATCGTGTCAGAACGCGTAGCCGAAACCCAAGTTAAGGTATATCGGATACATTGTGAACGTTATCGTCTTGAACGATGACTTGAATATGCCGTTACATCCCCAAGTAAGATTGGCGTTGACCGAAAGATGACGGAAAGCCAACCAAGAGACACCGGCTTGGGCACCCCATTGAAATGTACGTATATCGTCAGAGAAATCATAGGCGGCACGTGAATCGCCTTCAAACGACACCTTGTTGCCTGTCGGGTCATTTTCACGCAGATAGCCCTCATAGACATATCCGTCAAAACTATTGTTCATGGCTATGCCTATATACGGACCGGCGCTTACCTTAAGACGACTGTTGATCTTATAATTGGCGGTCACGGGCAGAGTCAGCAGACTGGAGCTGTAGCGGGTCTGTACACGTCCTGTCCAGTTGCCTTTCAACCGGCTCCCCTCCTGAATTATCTCCATGCCGTAATTCTTTACCGTGGCTTTGGTCTTCATGCCTTTTGACTCAAATATAATGCCTAAGCCTATACCCCACTTCTTGTCCTTGCCGAGCCACTTTGTGGCCTTCGCACCAAGCTGCAGGTTAAGGTTGGGATTATAGCTGTCGATACTTCTGATCTCGGCAGGGAGCGGAATTGGTGATGCTCCGCCTATATTCACTCCGGCGAAAACCTCATAATCAAGCGCATGCAGAGTCGACCAGACAAGGCCCGGTGTTGTATCGCCCTGCGCCGACGCGCCAAACGCCACTGCGGCAGCGGTAAAAAATGTCAATATATATCGTTTTATATTCATGACTGTCTATAGTATTTAATTATAATTCATCCTGATTAAGACACACAAGCGACACCTCATCGATAAGCAGCGTACTACCCGGAGCACCCGAGAAATAATCGCCGTCAATACTTGAAGAAAAGACGATGGTGATACTGTATTTGCCGTCAATAAGTTTCTGCGGGTCAATATCTTTACCTGCGCGATAGACAAACGGTATGTTGAACGAAGTCCATTCGCCGGCAGCAACTCGGTCGGCATCATTTATTTCTGCCACCGCCACAATGTTGGGATTGTCAGCCGACAACACGTTATAGCCGTCAAGCATCTCCATGCCTTTGACCGCCTCGAAGAATACTGCATATATGTTGAACTTGTCAACCTTTCCGGGCACCTCGACAAGATTGCCCTTACTGTCAGCCTCAAAAAACGTCTCGCCCGGAGCATATTTGTAATAACCCTTCAATGAGCGCGGTATGTTGACAAACGGAGTGCCGAACTTTGTCGCTTTAAGTGCGTCCTGCATGGCGTTCAGTATGTCAAACTTGCCGATGAACAGACTTCCGGCAGCCATAGGCTTCTTCACCATCTCGCCGAAGTCGCCTGTGCTTCGCGTAGTCAAGGCAAGGCATTTGCCTGAACGACCGTTGCCTATCTGATAGGTCGGGAATGCCGAAGGATTGTCTTTCAAGTCGGGACTTCCGGTCAGAGCGTAGCCGGGGTTACCGCTGGCCCATGTCATGACTTCGTTGCCCGCAGGACCGACTTCATAGAATATGTCGTATGTATAACTTCCGGTAACCTTCTGCCTTACATGCTCGAAGTCGTAATTAAGATTGATCGTGTTGTTGACCTCGACCTCGACAGTATATGTCTTATGCCACTTACCGTCTTCAGAAGTTACCGTATACTTCTTGGGTGTGGTGAAATTGCGCACCGTACCGCTCGAAGGTTCTATAGTAGCTCCGGGAGTAAGTTCAAACTCGGGGGCAAGCGAGCTTACCGAAATATGATTCTTAACAATAAAAATAACTTTGTCGTTTTCGATTACAGGCTCACGGTTGAGAATATCGTCAGGCAACGAAGCCTTGACTATATCGCACTCCGCATTCAGCGGCTCGTTCTGGATACATGCGACAGACGACACAGCCAATAACGCACATGACACCCACTTCAATAATTTCATTTTATCGATGTATGATTTATTTTCTACTATATATCTTTGTATTATGACTGCAAAGTTACGTTATTTTCCATAATTTACAATTTTATGACTCACTTTACCAAATTTTGTTTAACTTTGCACGAATTTCAACCATTATATAATAATGTGTTCGGGATTGTGAAACTAATCATAAACCAAAATTTATATTACGGAAAAAAGTATGAAAAAAAATCTTTTCTGCCTGATTGCCGTCGTATGCACCATGTGCATGATGACTGCATGTAGTGATGACAAAGAAGAACCTTTTGTTGTACCCACACAGCCGGTAACATACACCACCGGCAGCGGCCTAAGCATCAAAATAGATGACTCCGGTCTTCAAAACGCGACTGCAACATTTAATCCTGATGCCGCTAACCCTGACAAGGGCACAATAGTAATCAAAAACGACGGAACATCAAAAGGTGTAACTCCCGGTGAGAACGACGTAATACCCGGAACCGCCGTACTGACAATACCCGTTGAACTTAATACTACCGAGGCAGGTGCGACATTCAGTGGACAGGGTGAAACAGAGTATTATACCTACAGCTATCAAGGTACGATGAGAAACCGCGAGATGCGTATCTCAATATTTGACCTTGTATCAAAAAATCTGCATCGTCCTGACGCTGCAATGACATTTACCGATATTAACGGTCTGACGCTGACTTACAACGGCTCTCCGCTTATCGGCAAGATGGTAACATTCACGCCCGATGCCGCCGACGCCACAAAGGCCGTGCTGACACTTGAAGGAGCTCCCCTTGACATCACATCAATACTCGGACGCGCTGATGAAGTGGGCTTCGCCACTGCAGGTGTACTTCCCGGATCGCCCAAAACCGATCTTAACATCACCATGACTTCAGACCTTACCGAGTCGGCTTTCAACGGTACAGGCGAAACCGAGTACTGCACATTTGCTTACAGCGGTGTTCTGACCAACACGACACTGAAACTCGACCTCACCGAAGTGAAGTTGAAAAACACCACACTCGCCGGTACTACATGGGTGCCTGCAGAGGAGCATCCAAATGAAATGGACATGGTCGAAGGCTCTATATATGTCAACTGGGTGTCCGACGCGACTTTCTATCCCGGATTCCCCCCAAAGATGTTTGTGAACATGGTATGCTCTATGGGACTTATTCCTATGCCCACTCCCGAAAATCCGGACAAAGTGGTGGACCTCAATCAGGCACTTGCAATGTTCCTGCAGAAAGTCAAATTTACTGAAGACGGCAATGTCATCGCTGATTATCTTGACGAAGAAACAATGGCTCCCGCGACATCACCCGTAGGCATAGCCCAGTATGTCGTGACAGGAGACAACTCAATTTTGCTCTTCCTTAACCCCGCCGCTATCGCAGCCGATGCCAACAAGTCAAAAGCTGACGAGGGAGAAAACGATATGATCACTGAATTGCTTGGCCGTATAGACATGGAGCAACTGATAAATCTGGCAATGACCAAATACCTTCCTATGTTATCAAACGGCGTGCCTGTACACTTTAATTCATCGACCGACAACGGCATGAACATATATCTTAATACAGATTTCCTGCGTCCGATATTGATAACAGTAGCTCCCGCATTTGAAGACGAACAGTTTGTTGACGCATTTGTTGAGAAAATGCTTGAAGGTACTGATATGGGTATGTTCGGCGCAATGGCTGCCGGTGTTTTCAAAAGCATACCTGCCGTAGTAGAGGGCACATCTACAATCGAGTTGGGAATCAGCTTTACAAAAGCCGAATAACCGGGCAATAACAACCTACAATAAAAAAATGCGGCTTCATTGTTGAAGCCGCATTTTTTTATTTTGATTTTTCTTGCAATATTTTTTGCGGAATAAAAAAATATGCCTACCTTTGCAGTGTCAAAAGTGACAAACTTAAAACACAAATATGGCGATTTAGTGTAGTGGCCTAGCACGCCACCCTCTCACGGTGGAGACCCGGGTTCGATTCCCGGATTCGCTACTCGCCTTTAGCAAGAGCATCGAAGCTATTCGATGCTTTTGTTGTTTATACACAATAATAAAAATAACGGCGCAATGCGAAAGCGATACACAGGTTTTTTAGGGTCAGCGGATTTTCCCGGTTGGCGGAAGCTCCTCTCAACCATATTGTGTAGCCAGTCTGAACATGAAGAATCGC
>VSOZ01000023.1 GCA_009775095.1 Muribaculum sp. | reverse complement strand
GGGGTGGAGGGGGCGATAAACAAAGGGTGAGGTCAAAGCCTCACCCTATCAAAGAACATAAGTATTACATGGGCCTTTTCACAAAGGCTATAGTCGGTTCGGGAAAATTTCATCATCGCTTCCCTCTCCGTCAAAAATCAGTATCTCACGATACCGTTTTATTCTCATCAGCACAAATGCCGGTCCGCCCCACTAAAAAAATCATTAAACTCTGCATTAAAACGACTATTAAAACTCTAAACTTTTCACCTCCGTCAAAAGTCGATTGTGTTTGTAGGGACGCCAGTATTACGGCGTCCGGTCGCTGCCTGCATGGCCATCCGGGTAGGCGGACGCCGTAATACTGGCGTCCCTACATTCCATCGGTATTTCAACCGGGGGTGGTATCGCGCCTTTTGACCGCTGTCAAAAGGCGGTCGACCGGAGGGTCCTTCAGCACTACGCGCCCGTCACCGTCAAGCAGGTAAAACACGGGCAGGGCAGGCAGTGAATACAGCTCGTCGAGCGACTCGGCGGCAAAGCCCGTAGTCCACTCCGGAGGAAACCCTCCGCGCGTCTTCTCCCACAGCGCCCGGTCATCCTCGACATCGACCGCAAGGAGCCTCATGCCGTCAGGCAGCTGCACCTCACCGAGCATAGCCACAACCGCCTTGCACCGGTCGCAGTCGGGGTCATAAAACATCAGCAGTGTACCGCCGGGGCCTGACGCCCCGTCGTGAAGCCGCCGGCGCTTGCCGTCGGCCGTCATGTAAGCAAAGTCGGCCGCCCGCATGCCCGGACGATTGCGACTCGCCACGGCCAGACGATGGGCCGCCTGCAGCCGCCCGGCCTCACCGAGCAGATCGTCCACCGCCATGCGGTCAAGAAAGAGTATGTACATGTCCTCGTCGCGCATGGGCGAGTTGGGGTCGGCAAGATACTTCTCAACGATGCCGCACAAAAACTCATACGGCTCCCGGCCGCCGACCGCCGCACGATCCATCAGCTGCCCTACCGCCATGCTCCTCGCGTCATGCCCGGCCATAGCCGCAAGCCCGAGAAAGTTGGCGAAGTTCTGCTCCATAAACGCTGTGTCAAGACTCAACCGACGGTTATCGAAGTCCATAGCCTCCCAGAAGTGCTCTATGGCATATCCGGCACGCGCCGAAGGTTCCGCCAGAGAGTCAGGCACCGCCGGCAGCGGCAACTCGCCCGGCATGTCGGCCACCCGAGTTGTCGAAACATCCGGGACCGCATCGTCGCTTGACGGTTTCGAAGGCCCCGTGCACCCCACCCAAATCAGTGCTACAGTAAATATGATTATCTCAGCCCAAAAGCGCATAAACTCTTTAATTTATTCTCGTATATCGCGCACACAACGCAAACGCAAAGTCGTATTCTCAAGACCAATATCCAACCATGCCGAATTACTCCAATAACGGTTCGCCGCTTTTTGTGCCGCACTGTCATAATTAGAATTCTGTCTATGATTATTAAAATACACAGCCATATATATATCGGTTGTACCTACATAATTAATAGTACAAGAGGGCCAACACCACATACCTCTTACATCTGTTCCGGCCCCATTATACAGTCCACTTATGTCAAATACATCTGTGGTCTCTCGTCGTAATATAGTCAGTTCAGTCTGATTAGGCACTCGCCATGTACCTTTATCAGACTCATCTTCATTCTCATAATATTTAGAACAAAGAGTGTTATATTGAATCGATTCACCCCAACCGTTAGATGTATTTCTTATAAAGTCGACATTACCACCAGTCCTTATTTCTACTGTATAGTCACTTACCAAAGGGGTAGTTCCTGCAGTACTTTCAAGATCGGTCTTCGCATATTGAAACTTTTTATATGGCAAATTTTCAGGGGCAAATACAGTATGAGCCTGCATTGGATGACCGGCACCATAATAAGCGGTCCTCACAGCATTATCTTGATAATACGTCATTTCTATCATACGAGAATCCGTATCTATAGTATAAGCTCTTTGAACAGGGTCATTGGGCACTACTTCGGAGAGATTAGCGCCCAAATTTCTAATGCATCTGACTTGCCATGCCAACGCATATCCATTTTTACCATTATCTCCATTAAACCCATAACGCTCAATCCACATTCCATATTCTGACATAAGCAATAAATTATCGCTTGATGCGTAATGAAAACAAGACAATCCACCGACTTTACTTGTTGGATCAGGAGTTCCGTCAAAGCCACTTTCATAAGCAACATCATCCGGATCAAAAATAGGCGCTTTAAGAGCATTACGTCCTATTACCATTCGTGCGTACTTGCCCATAGCAGGAAGATACCACCGTAATTCACTCTCATCAATAACTCCATTGCCGTTAAGGTCTCGGTTTCGCGACAAACATTGGCTCATTATTTCATAAAATGTATTTCCACCCTGCGGGTCATAATCCCTACGAGTCAATCCACCGGTAGAGGTTATCGCATTTGCTTGCGGCACATAGTAGGTTGTGGCATCCTTTCTTTGGAATCCGGCAACCATATTGGTATTATTGATTGCGGGAACAGACATCAATGTATTGGCATCAAGATGTGTACTCCAACGGTTGCGAAGGTTCTGATTGCTGCCCACGTACTGCCACATATTCCAGCGACCATTGTCGGGATTCCATCCTCCGGTAGGAGTCGGCACCGCACTCGACCAACGCAGGTTCAGTCCGTAGGATTCGTTGACATGTTCGGCTCCGAGAGCAGTCGCAGACACATTGCCGCTCTTGCTGTAGTAAGTCTGTATCGACTTCTGGCGTATTGAGTAGCGATACTGCCCGTAAGTGCTCTCACCGTCGGTCGATGTACCGCGGCGCACGGCAATAAGGCTGAATGTGCGGTCGGGCTTGTCGACAAACTTGGTCCAATCCTGCCCCTCTTCGTTACCATCATCATCTTTGGGTTTGCCGTCTGCGCCGAAGTGATACACATACTCATCGATAAACACCGTATACCATTTACGGCCTTCGGCATCCGCCGCACTATTACTCAAATGCCCTCCTTTTCTCATATCATCAAGCGACCACGGACCATTGCCGTCCGTAGTTTTATAAGATGCTATCGCAGTCTGGCTTGTAGTAGGACGCATCTTAACCCAATCCACAAATGGCCGGTCATTTTCATTCTTAACCGGAGACTCGGTACTACCTTTCTCCCATACAAATGATTTCGTTTCCGCACCATATGGGGCATGGATCTCATATGTCATAGAAAGTACTTCTTCATCGCTAAGCCTTACGTTAAACGCCTGATAATGGGCGTCAAGCTCCAACACCTCGTTGGTTGAGTCGAGTACATCGCCCTCCGCTCCCGGCTGATTCTCGCCCTGCTTCATCGCTTCGACAATTATGTCATTGACTCCGTTGACCGTGACCGTATAAGTATAACGTGTATTTCGACGGCAGTTGAAGTCGGCGGCTTTGGCGGCATCGTCAGCACCTTCACAATAACCGAGATGTATAGTGTAAGTCACGTAAGCCGTACGCTGGACCGCACCCTCCTTGTCAGACGGAACCGGAATCTCCTGCCCCGGATTGGCACCCTCTGCCACAGGATCTATGTAATACGACACATTGCCCGTGATCTGCACATACGACGCGCGGTTGTTCATCGACTCCGTGCCGATGACAGGCTCGCCCTCACTCCGAACAAGACTGCGGAATACTCCGGTATTCTGCACGTTATTGTCTCCGAGCGGATTTTTGAACTCACGGTCGCGGTACTGGTAGACCTGCTTATAACCCGATAGTGCATTTGCATCGGTCGGGATGCCTGTGCCTCCGCCGGCTGCATCCCATTCAAGTGCCGTATGCTTGTTTTCAAGCTGATAAAACTCAAATGTATACCCTCCACCGTCAGCTTTGTCAAACTGAAACGAGTTGGGAGAGTTGGAGTAGTTACCCTCGAAGTCGCCGCCGGTACCCTCGAAGTAGTCTGACACGTCGGCTGCATTCACCTCCTGCTCCTGCACGTATGATATCACGGGGTTGTTGATCAGCTGCCATCCTGTCGGCTCAAATTCAACGTTAGTTCCCCCTTTTATAATAAATGTATTCTTGGCCACAAGTCGGCGCAGGTGTATCTTGCCGGTCAGCTTCTGCCCGTCGACGATTGTCACCGGCGTCGGGCCGTCGGCGGGTCTGCCGGCGGGTCTGCCGGCATGATTACCCTCCATATAAGTTCCCGCCATAGGCAGGTTGGGAGTCATGTACTGTACGTTGTCAGCCTGATTAAGCACATGCGATATGCTCTTGAACTTCTCCCATGTATCGGCTGCAGCAAGTAGCTCCGCAAGCGACTTGGTGCGGTCACCCTTATCTATGCCTAAATCCTCCAACAACGCGGCGTTATCGGTTATACCCAAGTTTTGCCTTACATTGGCCACCGCCACTATATAGCTTGCCCCGGTACGTGTTTTTATCGTCGGGAGCGAATAATCGGGGGTATTTCCTCCGTCAGGATGTTGGTTGGTTGACGAAGGAGTTATGACGTAATATCCCTCGGTCGGCAGCTCATTGGTGCGCAGACCTGATCCGACATTGTAAATGCCCACCCACAGGCTGCTCACCGTGCTCTCCTGCTCCACCGTCATACGCGACTGCACATTCATCTGCGGCACCGCAAACGACAGCGACACCGTAGTCTCGCGGCCCTCCTCCACGGTCGTTCCCGGCACTTTCAAGTCATCACTGCACGACACAGCAGCCGCCATGCACACCACAGCCGCTACCGCGCCATAAAATCTATTATAAAATCGACTCAAACTAAACATAGCCATTAATCCAATTCAATGTCCGTTATTCAAAAGAAGGTATATCCACCGACTCTTCCTCCCAGTTACACACCGTATACCGCACGTCAAGCTGCGTCTCCGTACTCACACGGTTTATCTCGTATCGATATATACTATTACGCAATATATCAACATATTGATTTGAAGCTATACCATTATTATACTCGGAAAGTTTCATCTCAAATACCGGATTCTTTTCATCGCCGGCCTGACCTCCGGCCTTTTTAATCCTCACCTGAACCCAAGCCCTTTCCATTCCATTGAGAGCATCGGGGTCGTATTCTATCACATAAGCCGAGAATACACGACATCCATCAGCACGAGCCGCAGTAGCTCGCGCATCGTAATAAAAATTCACAATGGCCGCACTATTCTGGGTATTCATTTCGCTTCCGCCGACAGGATACAGTTCCGCAAAACTTAAAGGCTCATTATAAAGTGCATCTGACGGTATACTTGGAGTAGTCACATATTGGGTCTCTATAGTTTCGCCTAAGCTCCAATTGGCCAAAGTCGGCAATATGGATGCACGGCTCCAACATCCGTTTAGTTCCACCTGATCAATCGACGCTCTGTCGGCCAAATCAGGTTGCGTGGTATCTTTTCCGGCACCCATAGCGTCAATGCGGTCTATAACTTCAATCTTTGCTACCGCTCTAAGCATATTTATGTCCTGCGATCCGTCGGCAGCGACCGATAAATTGAGAGGAATATCCTCCGTACTATTTATAAGATCGGCACGAGATATGTTAAAGTGTTGCAGCCCCGACATGGGAATATACTGCTTATTATCTATTGACGGCTCCCACCAAGAGTCATTATTACCATTTGCTTTAGCCAACGGGAAGCCGAATGTCCCGACAGTGGTCGGATCAAATAACCGTTGAAAATCCATGCCCGGTACAAAACCTAATCGACTCGGCGAATGAGCGGCCTCATTGCCGATAACCATTATATAAAAGTCTATGTCAGGTTCATCTGATTCAATGAAATATGACTGCGCTATACTTGCCTTAACTGTATATT
Organism: Muribaculum sp.; assembly: GCA_009775095.1. GTDB lineage: Bacteria > Bacteroidota > Bacteroidia > Bacteroidales > Muribaculaceae > Muribaculum. The sequence goes on along the minus strand of VSOZ01000023.1, from coordinate 42,488 downwards.
TCACATAATCTCCGGCAGCGACCGGTACTACATCAGGAATAAAAGTGGTCAACATATTGCCGCCTCCGTCAAACAATATAAAGCGCATAGAAGCAAGGTCCAGATAATTTTCATCGGTATAACCCAATTGAGTATCGTCAGGGACTACAATTGCACGCGAATCCCGTTGTATCATAGGAAGCTTGCGGGTCACAACTGTAAACTGCATCGTCAGTGTCTTGCCGTCATCGGGGACGTCAGGACAGTCAGAACCGTCACTGATACATCCACCGGTAGGCATGACTACCATAGCGAGTATCACAGCCGTTACACATAACCTAAAGTATTTTTTTAACTTATATTTCATCTTGAAGTTGCAGTGACATTAGACAATCATAAATCTTCATTCTGCTCCGGTACAATGCGCCAACCATTGATGCTGATGCCGCCGGCTATATACCAATTTTTATCTGCATCGATAAAGAAAGCAAGAGTATGTTCATCCATGCGGTCAAGATACTGCTGATCGCTATATCGGCCTTGATAATGCCCCTTAACCATGACAAGATACTTTATAAGATCAAGATTAATGATTGTAATCATATCCTCATTGCGAATCACACGAAGCATAGGCCGACGATCTGTCATAAGGCGTCCCGTGGTCATCTCGGCCATAAGTCCAGAAGGCAACAAACTTTCATCAGCCTTTGACTCGTTGCGGTCAGAGACAAGCATTTGCGTAGCCCACGGACGATACGATACCAAAGTAGCTCCCACAAGTTCGTTACGATAATCCATCTCGCTGTTATCGGCCAATATCTCAATCGAGAAATCGTCGGCTTTCATCTCGGTACCGTCTATATTTTCAAGCACCACTTTCAGCACATTGGTGTCCTTCATCAGATTTATCGCCGGCAAATCAATGTAGCCATAAGCATTGGCCTCACACGCAACGCCGCTTACCATTCCGTAAAACAATGGCTTAATATCCTGATCTACATAATAATTACCGTCTTTTTCCCTCAGAGGCAAAGTAGCAGACAGAGCACTCATAGAGGCCGGATCAGTCCCACCACCTATGGCAAAAGACAGCGGATCAGCCATCGGAGAGTCGCCACTACACCACGCCAGCATATCGTAGGTTCCCGGAAGTAAATCAACATCCATCTTGTATTGACCTGACGCAAGTGATGTTCCACTATCAGACTTGCTCAACACAAGGCGACCCTGACGGTCAAAAACGTAGAGAGTGACCGACGTTACTTGAGATGCAAAGGCATCAGCATTCAGGATATTGGTTGTAAATGTAAAAGGTACCCGATAGTGAACCGAGCAGTCACCTTGATCTTCGTAAATGACGGAGTCGCACGCTGACAAAGCCGCTGCCACCGCCAATGCGACAGTCACACTTCGTGTGCCGTGCAGTATTTGCCGCATATTTAACCTCTTCATAATTATATGTTGTTTAATATTTTCTTATATAATGGGCCTATAATAGCCTCGTTGATGTCAATTTAAGTGGTCGTCACCGATAAGGGCATCGACAATATAGATGGCGAATTAATCGCGCTTTAGAGAGAAATAAGAGTAAAAAGAATACAGCAGGGCGGTCACCGGACGGTCTACCGCCCTGCTGTATTAAATATTAAGATGTTTATACCATTCGTTCTATCTGATAAACAGCAAGCATAGCAGACCTATAACTTGCAATCGTAATAGAATTAGGTTGTTTTATTTTAAGCTAAACGTTAATAATCCGTTTTATAGATCGACTCCCTGCGGAGAAACCAATCGCCATGCCAATATATTAAGACGGGCTGCTACATAATAGTTGTCGGGGTCCATCGGGGGCACAATAGGCTGGTTAGCGCTGCGCAGACCTACACCAAGGCCCTTGATGCCGTTGACGGTAAGATTATAGACGTGGTTGCGGACAATGCCGAAGTCACCACAACGAATATTCTGCCAGTTATAAACATTTGAATGTTCGGGATCCACCAATTCAACACCATTGTCATTTACTCCGAAACCGAGGTGACGGATAGGAATTGAGAAGAATGCGAGACCATTATTGAACATCTGAGCGGTCGACACAGTCTTCCACAACAGACGGTTGGCAGCCGCGAGATTATCTGCATTTATCACGGTATAGGCCTTTGTCGCACCATCATAGAAGTACAGCGCTTGATTTTCGGGAAGAGTGTTCTTCAGTTGCAATGTCACAAGACGGCCGGCAACATTCTCGGTTCCGCGCACTTCTTTTTCAGGATGCTCCACTTCAAACCAGGCAGCAACATCAGCTACATTTTCACCTTGATCATCTGTAAAAATAACGCTTTGGTTTGCAAGCATAACAGATTTCAATAAAGCTTCCGTGCCGTAATAATTGTCTTTATTGTCTTTCTTACCGTAAAGATAGAAGTCTGTATTATCAGTATTGCCCGTAAGCTTATAATTACCTACAATGACAGCTGATGCCACAACAGCCTTGTTATTCATTATAGTAGAAGTGATATTATCAAGGCTTGCAGTTGTCTCACGTGAGTAAAAGTAACCCGTTGCATCATCCTCAATAGAACCAGCATTGGTTGTAAAACCGGCGGTAGTATCCCATTTGATACCCTTTTCTGCCGGTTTAGTACCTGTTATACCTTTATCTATCTGATTATAGGTAAAGTAACGAAGCGCATAAGGGAATTCTGTCTCCCAGTTTTCATCGTCAGTGATATTGTCAGAGACACGAGGATACTTATCTGCATAATATGACGGAGAACAAGCCCAATAACTACGATGATCATCCGGAGAATTCCAATCGGTAAGACCGGTATTAGCGAACGCGTTATCCATTTCCGTTAATGTAGCAGGCTCAGTAGGACCGGTAGCGGCACTTGTAGCAAACGCTTTAGTCACATAGGTCTCCTCATCAATAGCATTAGGACGCCAATAAGCAGGAGTAAACACAATCTGACCGGCAGTTGTTGTTTTTCCGTCAGCGCCAACTACATTTACATAATATGGATCTATTTTATTCGGAGCCAGAGTAAGACCAATCTTGGCTGCATAACGCTCAACAAAGATATTAACTACCGTATCATCACCGGTAGCGGCATCAGCCTCAGCTTCAGTATCAAAAAGTTTACCGTCAACGATAGGGGTAGCCATTATACGTACACCTGTCTGACCCGATATAGGATCACTGCCGTAGTAAACGGAGTTGCTCATTGCGAAATACTCCTTATCTCCGACCTCTTTTTTAATACGATATCGTGTAGCGGCTTCAAGTTCTTTGATAGTCATAGTAGATATGCCCGTCTCATCAATAGGATTGACATAGCACATTACATAGGCGGGTTTATTCTGACCTTGAGTCATCTCTACGGGAATAGTAGATTTCCAGAAACGAGTTACATTTTGATTATTCCAAATGTCTTTATTCAGATCTTTATCACTCCATCCATTTGCAAGTTCGTCGCCTGTTACCGATTTCATAGTAGCGGTAGGGTTACCGGCTCCGTCGTAAAATACAAATACAAGCTTGTTGACAGCACTTTCAGCTTCTGAACCGTCCTGAAAATCGGCACGGCCACCACTATTACCGCTTGTCGGATTACAGATAGCGACAGTCATGTACTGTGTCTGATCCACTTCGACTTTACCGGGATCTTGCCCTTTCATGGGTTCGTCGCTGGAGCAAGATGAGAAGGCACCCATTGCAAGAAGTGCGGCCGCTCCGGCATAAAATTTAAATGTTTTCATTGTTGATAATGAATTAAATGAATAAAAAGAGTATAGTTGATATGATTATTTATTGTTCAGTTTGAGCCACGAGGTGTATTCGTCGAGCTGCGCTATGGCGTCGGCGGCCTCTTTGACCCCGGCCTGCTGTGCTTTTACAAGGCCGGCACGGGCGGCGGTGTAGTCGCCCTGACGTGCAGCAAGGACTGCGCGTGCATATACAGCCTCGGGGGAGTCGCCGGCTTTGGCGAGATAGCGCCCGGCATTGACGAGGTCGCCGAATGACAGGGCGGTGACTCCGGCATTGAGGTTGGCCTCGGGTGCGTCGGGATACATGCGCACGGCTACCTCAAAGACCTCGCGGAAGCGATCGGAGTCGGCCGGCAGCGACTGTGCAAGTATGTACAGCTCATGCAGACTCAGCTTGCGCGGGTCGGCGGCCATGACCTCGGCTATCTTGGCGGGGTCGCTGAACGACGACACGACGTAGCTTATGGTGTAGTCGCTGTGGCGCAGCGCGGGGTACACCTCGGAGAGCAGGTAGGCGTACTGCTCGGGGTATGTGGTTTTGAGCTTCCACTCGCGTGCGTCGGGGGCGAGATCCTCAAGAGCTATGATGTCGAGCAGGCCCTGACGGTTGTCGATCTGCGACTCCTCGACCCAACGGCGCAGGCCGTCCCAGTCCTCGGCCACTGAAGCGGTGCGCATCAGTTCGGGAGAGAATGAGTAGAGGTCGCGCACATAGCCGGCGAGCGAGGCGGTGCGGCCTTCGGCGAGGCGGGCATTGTTGCTGTACGGGCCTTCGGGCGAGGCATAGCCGGTGATGGTTATGCGTTCTATGCGCGAGTCGGCGTCGGAGCGCACGGCGTCGATGGAGGCGCGTATGGCGGCAAGCTCTTCGGGATTGCGGCGGTAGCCGGCGTCGATGTCGGTGCGGTTGACCTTGAAGTCGATGTAGGCCTGCCCTTTGACAGAGCGCTCCTTGCGGGCCTCGACGCGTGGAGTGATGTAGGCGCTGAGCGGCGCGAAGGTGCGCTCGCGGAAGTCGAGCTGCGCCACGTCGGTCGTAGACGAACTTATCGGGTCAAAGCCGCAGCCGCAGAGGTCCTCCGAGAGCGACAGCACGGCGCTCTCCATCCACGGGCTGTAAGGCACGACGGCGCTGTAGCCGACTGTCGATCCGGGACGTACAAGCATGTCGCCGGGAGCGGCGGTGCGATGGCGCTGATTCTGTATATAGCGGTTGCGGCCCGCTACGGTAACCACCGGCAGAGTCAATGTACTGTCGGCGCCGTGGAGCACGGGTATAAAGGTGACCTCACGGTCGCTTTTCAGCTTGAGACCGGTGAAGTCGAGGGTCATATTGACGAGCAGATTATTGTCGGTGCGCTCTACACTGAGGTCCTTCACGCGGCTGTCGGCGCTCTCGAGCGTGGCGGCCGGCGATTGAAGAGCCACTATAAGCGCGGCGGCAAAGCTAAGCATTTTCATTCTCATAATGTGGGGATTCATGCAGGGTTAAAGAAATCAGAATACATACACGAGGTTGAGGGCAGCCTTTGTGGGACCGAAGTAATTGTGATGGCCCGACCCTACGGCGCGTCCGCAACCGGCACACTCATAGCGGTCAAAGCGCGTATGAATCCAGCCGATGCCCAGCTCGGCCTCGAGGTTCCAGTGACGTCCGAGCAGCCAGCTGTAGCCGTAGGCCACACCGATGCCGCCGAACCATCCCTGATAACGGTGGTCCTTGAGCGCGCCGAAGTTGGTGCCGAGCATCTTGAAGTCCATGTCGAGATGGCCGACATTGTACTGACCGCCAAGCAGATGACCGGCCACGAAGTGACCGCCGAGTGCCTCGCAAAACCAGTAGCGTACTTCAGGCTGCACAAGCCAGTGCTTCCACTTCTTGCCCTCATCGAGGGTCCATGCATTAAAATTGCCCGACAGGTCGACCGACCATCGGGGTGCCACTTGAAGCTCCGCGCCGAGATTGACAGTAAGAGCGGCGTCATAGAGCAGATTGGTTTTGACAGCTACATCCTGTGCTGACGTATGGACATGACCAAGCGCCCACAGCAGGACTGCTGCGAGAAATTTTATTTTCATAATTTTACGGAATGTCGGCTTAAAGAATTGGTACGAGATAAAGGCAGGTATAAGCGCAAATAAGCTAACTCGCTGATTATCAAGCAGTTGGCAGAGTATGGGGGGGGTAATTTGCCCCTATCCGCCCGGTGTAGGCGATATTATACATAGCTAAAACCTTTTAAATATAAGATCTACTCAGTTGTAATGCGACAAATAATCGTATTGGATGATTATCGTTGCAAAATTAATGAATCTAAATTTAATTCTGCAAATTTTTTAACACTTTTATTTTTTGATGTTAAAAATGAGGGGGGATTAGTCATTAGTCGTTAGTCGTTAGTCAAATTGGACTAATTGGTCATATAAGTGAAATGTGAAAAACATGCAATGTCAACTTTACGACTCTAATACTAACGAATATTCGCCTTCGTAAAGTTTTGAAATTTCAGTTTCAATTTTGGAAATGACGATACTGCCGTGCTGCAGCATCTCCTTATTGATAAGCAAATATATTGAATTTTTAATATCGTAACCTTGTACGAACGTTTCGGTACCGAAGATCGAGAGCATCATTCTGCGATAAAAACGAAATCGCTTGTTTGGATATACTTTTATATCTGAATTATTAAGGTCATTTGCGGCTACAAATCCAAACGAAGAACAATGATCCTTCCTGAAATATTCCAACATAATATAAACACACGACATCACAATTGTACGTGGCTCGTAATCATTAGTCAATAGTGAATAACGGTATTTGCTATTAGCAACACCTTTCCAATAGAATTTTAGTCCAAGAAAATGATTTGAAAATTTTTCCACCTCCACAATATAGCGTTTGCCGCTCTTTGTAGACTTGAAACTCCATAAATCAACAATGCGAAGCGTAGATGGATCTTTGCTCCGCATTATTAATGACGCTTTATAATGTTTAATTAATCCACTCAAGGCAAAATATATCCATATGAGGGAATACGGTAAATATCACGCTCCTTTTCAGAAACTAAAGTAATCTGAACCTTATTGTGATGCGTTTTTTTTACAGAAACACATTGCGGCTTCTGCAAACTCTTTGCAATTGCTTTTTTTATGGGTTTCATATTCCTCTGATTTTAATAAAGCCTTTAATTGAGCAACGTAAAGTTAACGATTTCCGTTCATTAAACCAACTTTAATCAAAAGATTTAACATTTTAACAGATTGCCAATACAAAATAATAATCCGGAGATTCGCTACCGGCCCGCAAAACGGATTCAATGTACAGGTTCAGTCGAGATTGGGGTATAAAAAAAATTATCCGTCGTCACGACGAATAATCTTCTTAACCTTAAATCTAATACCATGAAAAACACGTTGCAAAGGTAACGCATTTTATGTTATAAAACACAATTTTCAAGCACAAAAAGTGCAAACATTAACCCTTTTTAACATTAAAGGCGGTTTAAGAGCTATCATAACGGTATTTTGAGCTATTTCACATGCCCGAAAAGTAGTGGAAATAGCTACCTTTGACATAGAAAATCATTATGCAGACAGCTACACATCATGAAGAAAACAGTTATTTTATCGATCCTTGCCGCATGTTGCCTGACAGTAAACGGTCAAGGCACAATAGACGACTACAACCGGGCCTACTCGTCAGCGTCACGCTACAGTGGCGCCAAAGTAAAGAACGCGCGCATACAACCTATGTGGGTAAACGGCACCGACTGCTTCATTTATGTACAGGAAACCGACAACGGAAACATATATACGGCAGTCAACGCACGCAACAAGACAAAGCGTACGCTGTTTGACCACCGAAAGCTTGCCGCCACGCTGACAAAAAGTCTCGAGCACGAAGTCAGCCCGAGCAACCTGCGCCTCGACCGGCTGTCAGTAAACAGCCGTCTGGACACTCTGCGCTTCATAGCCGACGGCCACCACCGCGCATATGCCGTAAAGACCGACCGGTTAATCGACGAGGGAGCCGTGAAACCTGGCCGCAAAGCCCCTCACTGGATGGTGGTCGACGACGAAAAGGGCAACGGCCCCGTAACGTCGCCCGACGGCAGCCACACGGCATTCATACGCGAGCACAACATATGGATAAAAAACAACAGTACGTCGGAGGAGCGACAGCTCAGCAACGACGGCACCCTCGGCAACTACTATTCGTCTTATATACAATGGTCGCCCGACAGCAAGAAGTTGGCGACATGCAAAATACGTCCCGCCGAGAAGCGCTATGTATATTACGTCGAGTCATCGCCCAAAGACGGGCTGCAGCCGAAGCTCCACAGGCAGGAGTATGCAAAGCCGGGCGATGAGCTCCGCTTCAAAACGCCCTGCATATTCTCAACGGAAGGTGAGCCGGCGATAATACCCGACACACGGCTTTTCGACAGGCAGTATGACCTGTACGGACCGAGATGGAACGATGACAGCCGCGCCGTAACGTTTGAATACAACCAACGGGGCCACAAAGTGTACCGCGTGCTTGAACTGTCGGCCGAGACCGGCAATGTCACTACACTTATCGAGGAGACCCACGACAAGTACGTAAACTACACGCGCCGCTTCCGCCATGACATGAAAGACAACCGCCATATAATATGGATGAGCGAACGCGACAACTGGAATCACCTATATATAATAGACCGCACGACCGGAAAGCCCGTCAGGCAGATAACCCGCGGCCCGTGGTATGTGCGCGAAGTAATACGCGTCGACGAAGCATCAGGCAAGATATACTTCTCGGCCAACGGCGTGGACCCGGCGGTCGATCCTTACTTCATAAGCTATTACTCCATAAACCTCGACGGCACCGACATGCGGGCGCTGACACCCGGCACAGGCATGCACAAAGCCGTATTTTCGCCCGACATGAAGTATGTTGTCGATACATATTCCACCGTCGACACACCTCCCGTGGCCATACTTCGCAGCGCCGACGACGGCAGCGAGCTCATGACCGTAGAGCGGGCCGACGCCTCCGCACTGTATGCCGAGAAGTGGAAAGCTCCGGAAGTATTTACCGCGCCCGGACGCGACGGCAAGACACCCATGTGGGGCGTCATATACCGCCCGAGCAATTTTGACCCGACAAAAAAGTATCCGGTAATCGAATATATATACCAAGGCCCGGGCGATCAATACGTGCCCAAAACATTCGCGCCCTACAACCACTGGATGACGCCCATAGCCGAACTCGGCTTCATAGTGGTCATGGTCGACGGGCTCGGCACTTCATTCCGCTCGCGTGAATTCGAAAACTTCTGCTACAAAAACCTCGGCGACGCCGGAATACCCGACCACATAGCTTGGATAAAAGCTGCGGCCGACAAATACAGCTACATGGACATCAACAGAGTCGGCATTTTCGGCTGCTCGGCCGGCGGACAGGAGTCGACCTCGGCACTGCTGAACCATCCGGAATTCTATAAAGCGGCCTACTCTGCCTGCGGCTGCCACGACAACCGCATGGATAAAATATGGTGGAACGAGCTGTGGATGGGCTATCCCGTAGACGCATCCTACGCCCGCTCCTCCAACGTGGTGAACGCCCACAAACTAAGCCGCCCGCTTATGCTGGTAGTGGGCGAAATGGACGACAATGTCGACCCGGCGTCAACGATGCAGGTGGCCGACGCCCTCATCAAGGCCAACAAAGACTTCGAGCTTGTAGTGATACCCGGCGCGCACCACACCATGGGCGAGGCGTACGGCGACCACAAGCGCTACGACTTTTTTGTAAAGCATCTGCACGGAGTGACCCCGCCTCAATGGACCGATATCACCTACAAGTGATGTCATCAACACAATATAATGTCCATTTTTAATGAGTATTTTAATAAAAACACCTTTTTTGATGTGGAAATGCTTTTACTTATTAAAATTTTCATTACATTTGGGACTTTATTACAATACTACAGTGCTAAATTGACTATTTTTACTAAATCATATACTCTATGGAATTGCGTGAACAATCCCAGCCGGTAGACAATACCGATCAGGATTTAACCTTGAATGAAGGAGCCCCCGAGGCCCCTGTTGAAGTTGAAGAAAGTATAACCGTGGAAGCCATCGACCCCGAGGAAGACGAAGCTGTCGCAGAGACTGACAAGCAGCTGACCAAGGAAGAGATATTAAGCACTCTTGAAGCCATATGCGCCAAAGAGGGCTCCGAAATAGTGCGCGAAGAGGTGACACGGCTGAAACAATATTTTTACGCAATCCGCAAGACAGAGCTTGCAGCTGAAAAGCAGGCATTTCTTGAAAAAGGCAATGAAGAGGCTGCGTTTGCCCCGCTTCCCAATGCCGATGAAGAGCGCCTCCACGGACTCCTTGACGTGATCAAAGCCAAGAAAGCCGAATATATGGCCGAAGTGGAAGCACAACAGAAAGCCAATCTTGAAAAAAAGCTTGCCATCATAGATGAGCTCGGAAAAATGGCGGAAGACACCGACAACGTAAACCGACTGTTTCCCCGCTTCCGCGAACTGTCGCAGGAGTTCAAGGACACCGGCGATGTGCCCCCTACCGACACCACCGACCTTTACCGCAACTATTCGGCTGCCGTAGAACGCTTTTACGATCAGCTCAAAATAAATAAAGACCTTCGCGACTACGACTTCAAGAAAAATCTCGAGCAGAAAACCCTTTTGCTCTCCGAAGCCGAGAAGCTTGCCGACGAGCCTGACGTCATACTTGCATTCCGCCGGCTCCAGGAGTTGCACGACAAATGGCGCGAGACCGGTCCTGTGGCTAAAGAGATACGTGAAGAAATATGGAACAAGTTTAAAGACGCTTCGGCAATTGTCAACAAGCGCTATCAGGCATTCTTTGAGGAACGTAAAGCCCGCGAGCGCGAGAATGAAGAGAAAAAGACAGCTATCTGCGAGCGTATAGAGGCTCTGGACTTCGAAAATCTGAAGAGTGTTTCCGGCTGGGATCAAATGACCAAGCAAATTCTCGCAGCACAGGAAGACTGGAAAAAGCTCGGTTTCGCATCAAAGAAAGTAAACAACACACTGTTTGCACGCTTCCGTGAGACCTGTGACCGTTTCTTTGCGAAAAAAGCCGAATATTTCAAGAACATGCGCGAGACACACGCCGCCAATCTCGCCAAGAAAGAGGCGCTGTGTGAAAAGGCCGAAGCCCTGAAAGAGAGTTCCGACTGGAAAAAGACAGCCGACCAGCTTGTGGCCCTCCAGAAAGAGTGGAAGACAGTGGGACCGGTAGACAAAAAGCACAGCGACAACGTGTGGCAGCGCTTCCAAGAAGCATGCGACTACTTCTTTGACCGACGCAAGAAAGCCACTTCGGGTGTGAGAAAGACCGAACAGGCCAATCTCAAGCAGAAAAACGAAATCATCGACAAGCTCAAGGCGATAACCGACGACACCGATCGCAACGAAGCCATAACGCTCGTACGCAACCTCATGGCCGAATGGCAACAGACAGGACACGTGCCATTTAAAGACAAGGACAAAGTCTACGACGCATACAAGGCTGTGGTCGACTCTCTGTACGATCGTTTTGACATCAAGGAGACAAAAGCCAACATGTCAAACTTTGCACAGAGCATCAACGACATGGGCAACGACGAGAACAAGCTGTATCGTGAACGCGAGCGTCTTGTAAGGACATTCGAAGCCAAACGTAACGAGCTGAAGACTTATGAAAACAACATGGGCTTCTTCAATGTGAAGTCAAAAGACGGAAACTCGCTTCTGCGCGACATGGAACGCAAAATACAGCGTATAAAGGACGACCTCGCCACGCTCGAAGAAAAGATCAAGTTGATTGACAATAAACTTTAATACCGTCAATATACACATTTACGACTTTAAGGATGTGTCAACAAGCTAAAACGAGCTTCGTGTTGACACATCCTTTTCATCTTATATAATAAACAATGGGCAACAAAAGCAGCATTTATCTTTCGGCAGCAGAATCAACAGTAATAATTCTGACGGTAAACCTATGCTACATTCTGGCTACCATGTTTGATGATGACATTATCGGCTTCAGATGGAAAGTCACTTGGCTTGTTGCAAATACCGCTGCTATTCCTGCCACATATTTCATCTCCCGACACACAGCCACGAGGTCATTGCACATCGATAAAATCGTGGGTAACGCATTTGTAGCCGCCGGTATACACGCATTGTTTTTCTTCGCACTGTTATCATTTCTCAACTCATGGATACATGACAGGTCGTTCTACCTATGGTTTTACACCGCAATGTGTATCCTTATGCCGGCAAACCTCATATTCACACGCCTTATAATAAAACGCATACGTCGCAACGGTTGCAATTCAAGTTCGGTCATCATAATCGGCACCGGAGATACCGCATTGCGCCTTCGCGATGAGATACTCGCCGACCCGGGATATGGCTATACGTTCAAAGGCTTCTTCTCAAAATACAAAAGACATGACGACATCGATACCCACGACTATATAGGCACTATCGATTGTCTTGATGCATTTTTAAGCGCCACACATATTGACGAAGTTTACTTCACGCTATCCGCCGAAGACCACGAGACCCTGCATAGAGTTGTCGCCATAGCCGATGCATGTCTCACGCAAGTCTACGTAGTGCCGCCGATAAGCCGTTATGCGGGAAAAGTCAACGCCCTCGGCACCATAGGCAACGTACCCTTTCTCTGCATACGGGCCAATCCTCTCAAGAACATAGTAAACCGTGCGATAAAACGAAGCGGCGACATCATCGGCGCCATTATATTTCTCCTCATATCACCCATAGCCTTTATGACAATAGCGACGGTAATAAAACTTACGTCGCCGGGACCTGTGTTATTCAGGCAGAAACGTACAGGATATCTCGGCAAAGAGTTTACATGCTACAAATTCCGCACAATGTATATAAATACACAAAGCAACAGCACACCAACCCGACGCGACGATCCGCGCATAACTCCGGTAGGACGCATTCTACGACGTACAAGTCTTGACGAGCTGCCGCAATTTATCAACGTACTGCGCGGCGACATGTCGATAGTCGGGCCACGGCCTCACATGATAAGCCAGACCGACGACTATACAAAACTGATCGACCGATACATGGTACGCCACCTTATCAAGCCCGGCATAACCGGGTGGGCACAGATAAACGGCTATCGCGGACTCACCGAAGAACTATGGAAAATGGAGAGACGTGTCGAGCACGACGTATGGTATATGGAAAACTGGAGTCCTATGCTCGATCTTAAAATCATAACACTTACCGCCCGCAACCTGTTGAAGCGGGACAACAATGTATTCTGACAATGGACACCGACAATAAAGATATAGACCGGCGCGCACACGCGCTTCTGCGCCGCTTCTTCGGATATGACAGCTTCCGACCGGGCCAGCTCGACATAATACGCTCGATCATGTCGGGGCGCGATACACTCGCACTCATGCCCACCGGCGGCGGCAAGTCGATATGCTATCAGATACCGGCCATGCTTCACGAAGGATGCTGCATAGTAGTGTCGCCGCTTATATCGCTTATGAAAGACCAAGTTGCAGGACTGAATGCCAACGGCATTCCGGCAACGGCCGTCAACAGCGGCAACGCAGGCGGTGAAAACCGCCGGGCGCTTGACGAAGCGATACGCGGCCATATGAAACTGCTCTACATGTCGCCCGAACGCCTGCTTCAGGAGATGGAGCGCATCGACATTAGCCGTTTCGTCAGCTTGTTTGCCATCGATGAGGCCCACTGCATATCGCAATGGGGCCATGACTTCCGGCCGGAATACTCGGAGTTGAAAGTTCTTAAAGAACGATTCCCACAGATTCCTGTCATAGCACTTACAGCCACGGCCGACCGCATAACCCGCGATGACATAATAACCCAACTTCGGCTCGACAACCCGTTCATACATATAGCATCGTTTGACCGGCCCAATCTGTCGCTGAAAGTATTGCCTAACCCGGGCAAAAGCAAGCGCATAGGCATCATAACAAAACTCATCGACCGATATCCTGACGACTCCGGCATAGTCTACTGCCTCAGCCGCAAAGGAGCCGAGACGACAAACGCCGAACTTAATCTGCGCGGCTACCGGAGCATCGTATACCACGCCGGCCTGACACCGAAAAAGCGCGACGAAGCGCAACGCATGTTCAGCGACGGCGACATTCAGGCCGTATGCGCCACCGTAGCCTTCGGCATGGGCATCGATAAAAGCAACATACGCTGGGTAGTCCACAACAACATGCCGAGAAACATGGAGAGTTACTATCAGGAGATCGGTCGTGCAGGACGCGACGGCATGCCCTCGGAGACAGTGCTGTTTTACTCGTATGCCGACGTGGCCACTCTCCAGAGCTTCATCGACGAATCGGGCCAGCCGGCCCTGAATGCGGAGAAGCTGAACCGCATGAAAGAATATTGCGAGAGCCCCGTGTGTCGTCGTCGCGTGCTACTCAGCTACTTCAACGAAGCCCTTGACCATGACTGCGGCAACTGCGACGTGTGTCTTGACCCGCCGGAACGCTTTGACGGCACCGTCATAACACAGATGGCCCTAAGCGCCGTCATACGTACCGGCCAACAGGTCGGACTCACCATGCTTACCGACATCCTGCGCGGTTCGGCACGAGCCGAAATAATCGAACGAGGATATGATCATATAAAAACATATGGCGTGGGACGGCAGCTAACATTCGGCGAGTGGAATTCATACATAGGACAGATGATACAGCTCGGGCTGCTCGACATGGCCTACAACGAGCGCAACCGACTTAAAGTGACAGCCTATGGCATGTCGGTGCTGAAGGGCGAGACTACCGTGATGCTATCGCGCTACCATCCGGCCAAACCCGCTGCCAAAACCACAAAAAAATCATCGGCATCTACGCCGACACGCAACCCCGCCGAAATATTGTTCGCCGAGCTTAAGCGGCTGCGCATGTCGCTCGCCAAGTCCGAAGGCATACCGCCCTACCTCGTATTTACTGACAAAACCCTTATGGATATGGTCAAAAGACGCCCTGTAACCCTACGCGAGTTCAACACGATAGAGGGAGTCGGCGAGCGCAAAAGCCTTAAATACTGGGCACAATTCACCGAACTCATAAAACGTTTCAAATAATATGGCACATCCGTTAGACATACTGCGACGCATACATCGTCTCGATCAGGGACAGATAAACATGCTGTCGGGACTGATGCAGGATTCACACATGCCCCGCGGAGCCTGCATTGACGGCAACTCCAGCATACAGAACACATCTTATTATATAATGAGAGGCGCGGCCCGCGCATTTTATACGAAAGACGGCAAAGAGCACACCATGTCATTTGCTTTCGATGACGAATACCTAATGACCCACCTCGTCATAAACTCCGAGGACATACCCCTCACAATAACCTTCATGGAGCCGACTGACATAGTGTATCTGCCCAATCGTAAACTACACGAGACCATGATCGGCATTGAGGATATAGACCACCATGAAGGGCTGCTGTTTATGAACGCCTCGCTGCTACATTATACAACGTATCTTGAGGAACGCATATACGTACTTCAGAGCATGACAGCGACGGAGCGTTACGAATGGGCGCTAAAGCGCTATCCCCGTCTTCTCGAATGTGCTACCGTCACCCAGATAGCCTCATATCTCGGCATAACGAAAGAGACCCTATATCGTATAAGGTCAGGAAAGTACAGCTGCCACAATAACACTTAAAAATGCTTAATTTTAATAATGAATATGACATTTATCATATTCAATACCATTTTGTGTACCTACCTTTGCATTCTGAAACGAAATTTATACTTCCAACAGGATATTAAATAGGGTAAAAAGATATGTTTAACACGAACTTTATGAAATTGAATGTAACGACAGTTGCCGGACTTTTCGCGTCAGTGGCAACCATGTTAAGCCTCTCGGCCTGTGGAGGCGGACAACAGCAGCAGATGCAGGCTCCGGCTCCTGAAATAGCCGTCATGACAGTTAATTATGGAAATTCCGATCTTGAAAGTGCTTATCCTGCGACCATAAAAGGCCGCACCGACATTGACATAAGACCTCAGGTGACAGGTTTTATAACAAAAGTTCACGTTGACGAAGGACAGCAGGTAAAAAAGGGTCAGTTACTGTTCACTCTTGACCAAGTACAGTTTCAGGCTGCCGTAGAATCGGCTGAAGCGGCCGTAAAGGTGGCTCAGAGCGCGCTCAACACCGCCCAGCTCACCGCCAACAACAAGCGCATGCTTTTTGACAAAAATATTATAAGCGAATATGAGTGGCAAATGGCCGACAACGCTCTTGCACAAGCCAAAGCTCAGTTAAGCCAAGCCAACGCCAACCTTGTAACAGCGCGCAAAAATCTTGCGTACACCAATGTCACCGCACCCTCCGACGGTGTCATAGGTACCATACCCAACCGTGAAGGTTCTCTAGCATCACCGTCGTCGGCAGTGCCTCTGACTACAGTCAGCGACAATTCGCAAGTGTATGCCTATTTCTCTCTCAACGAGAAAGACATCCTTAACCTTACCGATAACGGCGCCAAGACTCTTGCTGAGAGCATCAACAACCTGCCCGAAGTGACACTTAGACTTGCAAACGGCGAGATATATTCTGAGAAAGGCAAGGTAGCCACCGTATCGGGTGTTATCAACAACACCACCGGAGCCGCCACAGTACGTGCGCTCTTCAACAACAAGACCGGTATGCTGCGAAGCGGCTCTACCGGACAGGTACTTATACCCAGCAAGTATGAGCAGGTAATCGTCATTCCCCAAGGAGCCACCAACGAATTGCAGAACATACGCTTCGCCTATGTAGTCAACGACAGCAACAAGGTTGTGTCGACCCCCATACAGGTATCGCCCAACGATGACGGCAAAAACTTTATCGTCATGTCGGGTCTCGAACCGGGACAGCGTATAGCCATCGAAGGCATCGGTACAAAGGTAAGAGACGGCGTAACGATACAACCCGTCGAGGCATCGGCAAAAGCCGAGCAGCCCGCAGCCGCCCAATAACATCTTCAATCCACACATTACTACAAGAAGAGCTATCATAACTATCAAACAGACATGAAATTAGATACATTTATTAACCGTCCGGTGCTATCGACGGTTATATCAATCTTTATCGTGTTGCTGGGTTTGATCGGTCTTACATCGCTGCCTATCACGCAGTACCCCGACCTTGCCCCGCCAACAATCCGCGTATCTACGACATATACGGGTGCCAATGCCCAAGCCGTACTTAACTCGGTAATAGCCCCCCTCGAAGAGTCAATAAACGGTGCCGAGGGTATGACCCACATGGAGTCAACGGCCACCAACACCGGCTCGGCCGACATAACCGTTTACTTCAAACAGGGCTTTAATGCCGACATGGCAGCCGTCGACGTACAGAACCGTGTAGCCAAAGCCACCAACCTCCTTCCCGCCGAGGTAACTCAGGTGGGTGTGCTCACACAGAAGCGCCAAACCTCAATGCTTATGGGTGTGGCCTTGTATTGCGACAACGGCGAGTATGACGCCGTGTTTATCGACAACTACATGAAGATCAACGTCATCCCGCAGCTGCAGCGTGTCAACGGTGTCGGCGACGTGATGTCGTTCGGAGCCGACTACTCAATGCGTATATGGCTCAAGCCCGACGTAATGGCCCAGTACAAGCTCATGCCGTCAGACATATCTGCGGCTCTTCGCGAGCAGAACGTCGAGGCCGCTCCGGGTGCGTTCGGAGAGCAGGGCGACCAGTCGTTCCAGTACACCATTAAATATAAAGGCCGCCTCACAACTCCCGAAGAGTTCGGCGACATAGTGGTAAGCGCCAACAGCGACGGTCAGGTACTTTACCTCAAGGACGTAGCCGACATAGAACTCGGGCGTGTGACCTACGGCTTCAGCAACGGTCTCAACAGCTACCCCTCGACCTCGGCTATGATATTCCAGACCGCAGGCTCCAACGCCACGCAGATCATCAAAGACTGCGAAAAGGAGATCAACCTCCTCGCCAAAGACCTGCCCAAAGGCCTGCACTTCGCCATACCGATGAACAACAACGACTTCCTCGAGGCTTCGATCCATGAGGTTATCAAGACCCTTATTGAGGCGTTCATCCTTGTGTTCTTCGTGACCTACGTCTTCCTTCAGGACTTCCGTTCCACAATCATCCCGGCAATCGCCATACCTGTAGCCCTCGTCGGTACATTCTTTATAATGTACCTCATCGGCTTCTCGATCAACCTCATTACCCTCTCCGCTCTTGTACTTGCCATCGCCATTGTGGTCGACGACGCTATTGTGGTCGTCGAGGCGGTCCACGCCAAACTCGACGTGGGCTACAAAAATCCGCGCAAGGCATCGATCGACGCCATGAGCGAGATTGGCGGTGCCATCATCTCGATCACCCTCGTCATGATGCTTGTGTTTATACCTGTGTCATTCATGCCCGGCACTTCGGGAGTGTTCTATAAGCAGTTTGGTCTTACCATGGCGATAGCCATCGGTCTGTCAGCCATCAACGCTCTTACACTGTCGCCCGCATTGTGTGCGGTGTTCCTGAAAGCCCACGATGACGACTCTTCACTTAAGGAGCGTATGGGCACAGCCTATGCCGAAGCCGCCGACACAATGAAAAAGCGCTATGCCTCGGCATGGAAGCTCAATCTACCCCCGTTGGTGACATTCCTCTTCCTTGCCGCCACCATCACGTTCATGGTGCTCGGCTGGTATCAGTTTGCCGTCATCTGGAAACTTGTCGTTGCTTCGGTATGTGCCATCATAGCAATAATGGGTATCTTCAGCGACCGCTTCAAGGCCGGCTTCGAGCTCGGCTATAGCCGTCTGTTGAAAATATACCACAAAGCCACCTCATTCTTCGTGGCACACAAGATAACCTCATTCGGCATCGTGGCAGCATCAGTGGCAATACTTGTATGGCTTATGTCGATAACCCCCACTACACTTGTGCCTGACGAGGACACCGGTTACCTCTTCACCATGCTCGACATGCCTCCGGGCACTTCACAGGAACGTACCAGCGCCGCCCTCGACCAGATTGACGCAGCCATCCTCAAGATACCCGGGGTGAAGTACACTCAGAAAATCATGGGTTACAGCTTCCTTGCAGGTCAAGGTAACACATACGGCACAATCATCGTGAAGCTTAACGACTGGTCGGAGCGCAACGAAAGCCAGAGCAATACGGCCATCCTACAGCAGATATACGGTGTGACATCCTCTATCAAAGACGGACGTCTGGTAGCTTTTGCACCCCCTATGATTTCGGGATACTCGCTGACAAACGGTTTTGATCTCAAGATGCAGGACAAAACCGGAGGCTCTATCGAAACATTCTACGGCATCGTACAAAACTTCCTCGCCGAGCTTATGGCCCAGCCTGAAGTACAGATGGCCTACTCTACGTTCAACCCGTCGTTCCCTCAGTACATGGTCGACATTGATGCCGCCAAAGCCAAACAAGCCGGCATCAGCCCGTCAACCATACTAAGCACACTTCAGGGCTACTATGGAGGTATGTATGTCAGCAACTTCAACCGTTTCGGTAAGATATACCGCGTCATGATGCAGGCTTCGCCCGAAGCCCGTGTATCGCCCGAGACCCTGACAAGCATCAAGATACGCAACGGCAACGAAATGGCCTCGCTGTCAAACTTCGTCACCTTGAAGAAAGTATACGGCCCCGACCTGCTCAACCGCTTCAACATGTTCGCGTCAATATCGGTTACCGGCCAGCCCGCACCTGGCTATACTACCGGCGACTGTCTTGCCGCCATCGAGCGAGTGGCAGCACAGGCTCTTCCCGCCGGTTACGGCTACGAATACTCGGGTATGACCCGTGAGGAGGCCGGTACATCGGGCAATGCCACAGCCATGATATTCGGTCTATGTCTGCTCTTCGTATACCTGCTTCTGTCGGCACAGTATGAGAGCTACATCATACCGTGGGCGGTTATCCTCTCGATACCGTTCGGTCTTATGGGTTCGTTCGTATTCGCCGGCATGGACGGCATATCCAACAACGTTTACCTGCAGATCGCCCTCATCATGCTTATAGGTCTTCTTGCCAAGAACGCCATTCTTATCGTAGAGTTCGCACTCGAGCGCCGACGCACCGGCATGTCGATAGTCAACGCGGCCATTCAAGGTGCCACCGCCCGTCTGCGTCCTATCCTAATGACCTCTCTGGCCCTTGTCATCGGACTTCTGCCCATGATGTTCGCCCACGGCGTAGGCGCCAACGGTAACCGCGCCCTCGGTACGGGTGCCATCGGCGGTATGCTTATAGGTATGATACTTCAGGTACTTATAGTTCCGGCGCTGTTTGTCGTGTTCCAGATCATTCAGGAGAAATTCTCACCGCTCAAGTGGGAAGACACCGACAATACCGGACTGCAGTCGGAAATCGAGCAGTATTCGCGTTAATAAACTTACTTAACAGAAACCAAGTATTATGACTTTTAATAATATTTCACGCGCAGCTATAATAGTTGTAAGTGTGGGAGCTTTGTCGAGCTGCCACATTTACAACAAGTTCAGCATGCCCACAGATGACGCACTGACATCGCAATATGTCGAGGCGGTAAACTCCGACACCGACGAAGCCGCATTCGGCAACATGAAGTGGCAGGATGTGTTTACCGACCCCATACTTGCCGAGCTGATAGACCAAGCTCTTGTCAACAACACAAACCTCAACAACGCCAAGTTGAATGTCGACATAGCCCACGCCCAGTTAAAGGGCGCTCGTCTCAGCTATCTGCCATCACTGACTCTTACTCCCAACGCCTCGGCAGCATCATATGACCATTCCCATATGAACTGGACCTACCAGATACCTCTGGCAGTAAGCTGGGAGATCGACATATTCGGCAAACTGCTTAACTCCAACCGACGTGCGAAGGCTGCCCTGCTCCAGAGCGAGGCTTACGAACAAGCTGTCCGCTCACAGATAATAGCCGGCGTAGCCAATTGCTATTACTCGATATCGATGCTCGAAAAGCAACTTGAAATAAGCCGTCAGACTGCCGAATACTGGAGTGAAAGCGTACAGGTTATGAAAAACCTTAAACTTGCCGGACGCGTAAATGAAAGCGCCGTAGTACAAAGCACAGCCAACTACTACAGCATTCTCGCGTCGATCACCGACCTTGAAGTGGCCCTGCATGAAGCCAATAACTCCATGTCGCTGCTCATGAACGTACCGCCGCAGACATGGGATGTACCTTCCGGAGCCGACTTCAACACTCCGGCCATAGTGCGAGAGGGAGTGCCCATGCGCGAACTCGCATCGCGCCCCGACATACGCGCCGCCGAGCAGAACGTGGCCATAGCTTATTACGCCACCAATCAGGCCCGCGCCGCATTCTATCCCGGACTCACCATATCATCCAACGGCGGCTTCACTAACCTGCTCGGTTCGGTGATATCCAATCCCGGGAAGTGGTTTATACAGCTTGCGGGACAGCTCACCGCCCCGATATTTGCCCGCGGACAGCTTATCTCGAACCTCGAGGCCACCCGCGCCCAGCAACAGCAGGCCATGAACAACTTCCAGTATGCCCTGCTTAGCGCAAGCGCTGAGGTCAGCGAGGCCCTCATGCTCTACAACAAAAGCGATGAAAAGGCCAAACTTCTGGCACAACAAGTAGAAAATCTTGAGAAATCGGTGGAAATAACCGAAGAATTGCTATCTTTGGACGGTTCATCGACATATCTGGAAGTATTGACCGCGCAACAGAGCCTCCTGTCAGCCCAAATAGCACAGGTAACATGTCTAAACGCCAAGGCCCGCGCCGGCATCAATCTGTACCAGTCGCTCGGTGGCGGACGTTAATATAAACCCATAATCATCACGACCATGATAAGTCCGTTATCACATGTTGACCCTTCGGCAAAGATAGGCAACAACGTAACAATTCATCCTTTCGCGTTCATTGACGCCGATGTCGAAATAGGCGACGACTGCGAGATCATGCCCTATGCGAGCATAATCCGCGGCACACGCTTAGGACGCCACAACAAAGTCTATCAAGGCGCCATTATAGGTGCCGACCCGCAGGATTTCCGTTGGAAAGGCGACAAAAGTTACTGCACGGTAGGCGACAACAACATAATACGCGAATACGTAATCATCAACCGTGGCATACGCCCGACAGGTGGCACCGTAATAGGCGACGACTGCTTTATAGCGGCAGAGACGCACATAGGCCATGACTGCCTCATAAAAGGCCGTTCAGTACTTGGCAACGGCGTCATGATAGCCGGCGACTGTACTGTAGGACAATGCTCAATAATGTCATCCAACTCAATGCTTCACGAACGCAGCGAGATAGGAGACTGGGTACTAATAAAAGGCGGATGCCGCATAGTGGGCAACGTGCCCCCCTATGTTGTCATAGCACATA
Source organism: Muribaculum sp. (assembly GCA_009775095.1). Lineage (GTDB taxonomy): Bacteria > Bacteroidota > Bacteroidia > Bacteroidales > Muribaculaceae > Muribaculum. The sequence goes on along the minus strand of VSOZ01000023.1, from coordinate 20,274 downwards.
ATCCGGCCGTATATTACGGCATAAATGCGGTAATCATGCGTAAACACGGCTTCACTGAAGATCAGGTTGATGACGTGGCAAAATGCTACCGTCATGTATATCAATCCGGAACATCTGTATTCAATGCTGTAAGGCGCATAGAAGCTGACGTCGATCCGAGCGACATACGCTCCAACATCGTAGACTTCATACGCAACCATGATATGAAAATCGTGGCTATACCGGCCGATCTCGAATAAAAATCATACTCCTTATAATGACGATAGGCAGACTGAACCCTTTTCAGCCTGCCTATTGTTTTATTTGTATGGATAATGTAACTTTGTAAACAAACTATTATTTTTCGGGAAAAATGGACCAACCTCGCAAACTGCTTCTTATTATCAATCCCATATCGGGAGTGGGTGATAAAAACGATATTGAGGCTCTCGTATATACACATCTCAAGCCCCTCGGCTATGAGATAAAGACCAACTACACATGCGCACGCGGCGACGCCACACGGCTTGCCGAAAATGCTGTAAAAGCAGGATATTACGGAGTTATAGCCGTAGGCGGCGACGGCACGGTAAACGAAACGGCCACCGCGCTCTGCGACACGGACACGGCGCTCGGCATCATACCGTGCGGCTCGGGCAACGGCCTTGCCCGACATCTTGGCATACCGCTCGACCCGCTCGCGGCAATAAAAATCATAGCTGAGGACCACATCATAAAAAGCGATTACGGCGCAGTGAACGGCCGGCGCTTTTTCTGCACGTTCGGAGTAGGTTTTGATGCTGCTGTAAGCAGTAATTTCGCCCGACAGCACCGACGGGGTAAGTTCACTTACATAAAAAGCGCCATACTGGAGTATATAAAATATCATCCGCAGGTCTACACCGTCAGCGCAAACGGCCAGATAATTACCGAAAAAGCATTTCTCATAGCGTGCTGCAACGCATCGCAGTACGGCAACAACGCCTACATCGCCCCTACGGCAAGCATAACCGACGGATTGCTCGATATAACCATAGTACATGCAGGGACACCGCTTGACAACGCCATCATGGGCGTGGACCTGTTTACCGGCTATATAAACTCCAACACCATGATCCATACGTTCAGAGCTCCGGCCGCGGTCATATACCGACAAAAAGAGGGTCCGGTACACATCGACGGAGAGCCGCTGAATATTGACGATACAATGGAGATAAAATGTCACGCCAACTCGCTTAAGATATTCACTCCCACAAAAGAGGTGGTATTCCGTCCGATAATAACGCCGATAGAAAACGTGATGAGAGACATCTTCAGCTCGTTTTCAAGACTATTTAAAAGCCGATGACAACCATAATGCCGTTCAATTGATGTTGTTCGGCATTTTTTAATTAATATTGTCCATTTTATCAACTTATTTTTTGCTAATTCCACAAAAAATAAGTAACATTGCAATGTATCGTATAACCGAAATCAGAACAATATACCAACTAATATACTAACTTAAAACAAATGAGTTATCTTAAATTTGATAAAAACCTCATGATTAACTTGGAGCAGTCACTGTCCAAAGAGATGCTCCGCACCAATCAGGCAGGGGCTTACCATTGCTCATCGATAGTGGGATGCAACACCCGCAAGCAACACGGCTTGCTCGTGATACCTATCCCCGAGATGGACAACAAGTCATTTGTCATGCTGTCGTCTCTTGACGAGACGGTCATACAGCACGGTGCCCCGTTCAATCTCGGACTGCACAGGTATTCGGGAGGTGTGTACAGCCCCAACGGGCACAAGTACATCAGAGAATACGACTGCGAGAGCGTGCCTCGCACCACCTATCGCGTGGGAGGAGTGATTCTAACTAAAGAGATGGTATTCAGTTCGGAAGAAAACCGCATACTGATACGCTACACTCTGGTAGACGCACATTCGGCCACAACCCTGCAGTTCAGGCCGTTTCTTGCATTCCGCGAAGCCAATGAACTTGTAGTCCAGAACGACAAGATCAATACCGAATACACCGAAATAAACAATGGTGTGTCATTCTGCCTGTATCCGGGTTTCCCGACTCTGTACATGCAATTCAGCCGCAAGCCGGTGTGGGTACAGAACCCCAACTGGTACAACGGCATAGAATATGTAAAGGACCTTGAGCGCGGCATTCCCTACACTGAAGACCAATGGGTTCCCGGCTACTTCGAGATACCCATCAAGAAGGGCGAGTCGATAATATTCTCCGCCGGACTTAACGAAGCGTCGCCGAGGTCGTTCAGCAAGATGTATGAAGTGGAAGTGGCCAGCCGTACAAAGCGCACAAGCTTCTACAACTGTCTGAAAAACTCGGCAAAACAATTCTATATCAAGGATAAAGAGAACGAGTATATCGTATCGGGATATCCGTGGGGACAGATACGCGCACGCGACATATTCATAGCCCTGCCCGGCACTACACTCGCCATCAACCATCCCGATGACTTCCACAACATAATGGATACAGCGTGGAAAGCTCTCGAAAACTACATTGACAACGAGCTGCCCGACAATCGCATACACGGCATCGACCTGCCCGACGTACCGCTGTGGGCCGTATGGAGCATACAGCAGTACGGCAAGTCTCTCGGCTTTGACAAGGCACGCGAAAAATACCTGCCTACGGTTGCCAAAATAGTAAACTGGATACTCGCCGGCGGACATCCCAATCTTCAGGTCGAAACAAGCGGTCTTGTAGGCACTACCGGAACCAACACTCCGGTATCGTGGATGAACGCCACGTCTAACGGATGGCCGCTGATACCCCGCTCGGGGCTGCTGGTTGAGTTCAATGCGTTGTGGTACAACGCCCTTATGTTTGCCTATAACCTCAGCGAGGGTGTGGCCGACTACGAGCATGACCGCGAAAACTGGCTGACGGTAGCGCAACAGGCCAAGCCTGCGTTCATACAGACATTCCTCAATGACTACGGATATCTCTACGACTATGTCAACGGCAACCACGCCGACCTGTCGGTACGCCCCAACATGGCCATAGCCGTAGGGCTCGACTACTCTCCGCTCGACCGCCGTCAGCGCAAGGGAGTACTTGACGTAGTCACCCGTGAACTTCTTACCCCTAAAGGTCTGCGTACGCTGTCGCCCAAGAGCTACGGCTACCGCCCGTTCTACCTCGGTTCGCCTGAAGAGCGTGAACGCGCCTACCACAACGGACCGTCGCGCCCGTGGCTCATAGGCATGTATGCCGACGCCTACATAAAAGTATTCGGCATGAGCGGAGTAAGTTACATAGACCGCATGCTCATAGGCTTCGAGGACGAGATGAGTCAGAACTGCATCGGCACCATATCGCAGCTTTATGACGGCAACCCGCCCTTTACGGGCCGCGGCGCCATATCGCAGGCCACCAACGTGGCGGAAGTGCTCCGTACATTACGTAATCTAAAAAAACTAAATGCGTAGACCATGAAAGCATTAATGTTTGGATGGGAGTTCCCCCCTCATATACTCGGCGGTCTCGGCACCGCCAGCTACGGTCTCACCAAGGGGATGTGGGAGTGTGGCAACATGGACATCACATTTGTCATCCCCAAGCCGCACGGCGATGAAGACAAAAGCTTTGCAAAAATCATAGGAGCGTCGCAGATACCGGTAGGATGGCGCGACGTCAGCCGCGAATATGTCGAAAGCCGCATAGGCAACGTCATGGATCCCGACGAGTACTACCGTTTGCGCGATCACATCTATGCCGACTTCAACTACATGCGTCTGAACGACCTCGGATGCATCGAGTTCTCGGGCCGCTATCCCGACAATCTGCTCGAGGAGATAAACAACTACTCGATATGCGCGGGTGTCATAGCGCGTACCGAAGAGTTTGACGTGATACACTCCCACGACTGGCTCACCTACCCCGCCGGCATACATGCCAAGCAAGTTACCGGCAAGCCCCTCGTGATACACGTCCACGCCACCGACTTCGACCGCTCGCGCGGAAACGTGAACCCCACGGTGTATAACATAGAACGTGACGGCATGATACATGCTGACCACATAATCACCGTAAGTAATCTTACCCGCAACACAGTCATTGAAAAATATGGAATTGACCCGGCAAAGGTAACGACCGTGCACAACGCCGTGACCCCGTTGAGCGAGGAGTTGCTCAACGTCAATCCGCCGCGGGCAAAAGAGAAAGTGGTGACATTTCTCGGGCGTATCACCATGCAGAAGGGCCCCGAATACTTTGTAGAAGCAGCCGCCCGAGTGCTTAAAAACAATCACAACGTGCGTTTTGTCATGGCCGGAAGCGGCGATATGATGGACAAGATGATAACACTTGCAGCCGAGCGCGGCATAGCCGACCGCTTCCACTTCCCGGGCTTCCAGAAAGGCAAGCAGGTGTACGAGATGCTCAAAGCGAGCGACGTTTACGTCATGCCGTCAGTATCGGAGCCGTTCGGCATATCGCCACTCGAAGCGATGCAGATGGGAGTGCCCTCAATAATATCGAAGCAGAGCGGATGTGCCGAGATTCTCACCAATGTCATAAAAACCGATTATTGGGACATCGACGCCATGGCCGACGCCATCTACTCGATAGTCACCTACCCGGCCATGTACAACCAGCTCAAGGAGGACGGACTCGATGAAGTAAACCGCATTACTTGGGACAAGGCGGGAGCCAAAGTGATCGACATATACAACAAGGTGCTTCACCGAGATTAAAATACAGTGTAAATAAACAAAAAACGACCATATCAAAAAACCGACAAGCTCATGAAAGCTATTTGTTTTTATTTTCAGATCCATCAGCCATTCCGGCTCAAAAGATACCGTTTCTTCGACATAGGCAACGATCACTACTACTACGATGACTTTGCCAACGACGACATAATCACCCGTATAGCGCACCGCAGCTACATACCCGCAGCCGAGACACTGCTCCGCATGATCGAAAGTACCGGCGGCAAGTTTCGTTGCGCACTCTCCATAACCGGCACCGCGCTCGAACAGTGCGAACAGTATGTGCCCGAGTTTATCGACCTGCTAAAAAAACTCGCCGACACAGGCAAAGTGGAATTTTTGGCCGAGACCTACGCCCATTCGCTGTCATCGCTCGTAGATCCCGAAGAATTCGCTGCACAAGTACGTGCTCATGACGATAAGATAAAAGAGCTTTTTGGACAGAAACCCAAAGTGCTCCGCAACACCGAGTTGATATACTGCGACGAGATGGCCCCCATGATCTACGACATGGGCTACAAAGGCTGCATAACCGAAGGCGCAAAGCACATACTCGGATGGAAATCGCCCAACTACGTGTACTCCGCCGCATCGTGTCCGAAGCTGAAACTGCTCCTCAAGAACGACAAGTTAAGCGACGACATCACCTTCCGTTTCAGCAACCCCGAATGGGACGCTTACCCCTTGACAGCAGACAAGTACATGGACTGGATCGCATCCACTCCCCCCGAGGAGCAGGTAATCAACCTGTTCATGAACCTTGAGACATTTGGCGAGATGCAACCGCGCGAAAGCGGTATATTCCAGTTCCTCGAAGCCCTTCCGCGATTTGCCGCAGAACGTGGCATCGACTTCTGGACTCCGTCGGAAGTTGTATCGAAATTCAAAGCCGTCGACACTCTCAGCGTACTGCACCCCATATCATGGGCCGACGAAGCCCGCGACACCTCGGCATGGCTCGGCAACAAGCTGCAAAACGAAGCCTTCAACAAGCTCTACTCCGTAGCCGAACGAGTACGCCTGTGCTCCGACCGCCGTCTTAAACAGGACTGGCAGTATCTTCAGGGCAGCGACCACTTCTTCTACATGTCGACCAAGCACATGAACGACGGAGCCGTACACGCGATGTTCAGCCCGTACGAAACCCCGTTCCAAGCGTTCACAAACTACATGAACGTACTTGCCGACTTCATCGTGCGTGTAGAAGAACAGTATCCCCTCTCTATCGAAAACGAAGAGCTCAACTCGCTGCTCACCACTATCCGCAATCAGGCTACCGAAATCGAGGTCCTCAACAAGGAAGTGGCATCGATGCGCAACAATCTCGAGCACTTCAACGAAGAGCATGCCACCCGTCAGGCCGTAGCCGAAGGCAAGCCCGCCGAGAAAGCCGAAAAGACGGCCAAGAAAGCATGTAAAACCGAGAAAAAAGCCGCCGCTCCAAAAAAGCCGGCTGCCAAGAAGAGTACCGCTTCAAAAAAAGATAAATAAATACATTTAAAATTTACTCTAATGTTAAACAATAAAGTAGAAGACGCCATCAACGCACAGATCAATGCCGAGTTCTGGTCAGCATATCTGTATCTGTCAATGGCATGCAATTTCGAGGCTCAGGGCAAACCGGGCATCGCCAATTGGTTCCGTATCCAGTTTCAGGAAGAACAAGCTCATGCACAGATATTCATGAACTATATAAACGCACGCGGCGGACGCGTGGTGCTTCACCCGATTGAAGCCGTGCCCTCGGAATGGGATACTCCGCTTGACGCGTTTACAGCCACTCTTGCCCATGAAGAGAAAGTCACCGCTCTCATAAACAACCTCTATGCTCTTGCCGAGGCAGAGAAGGACTATCCCACTTGCGACAAGCTCAATTGGTTTATCAAAGAGCAGGTCGAAGAGGAGGACAGCGCACGTCAGCTCATCGACAAGTTCAAACTGATCGGCGACAACGGCATGGGCCTCTATATGCTTGACCAAGAACTTGCATCAAGAGTATACAACGCTCCCGCACCTCTTTCAGAAGCATAACCGTTATACTACGATAAGAAAAAAGCCCGGTCAATGCCGGGCTTTTTATTTATCGGTATGTATATCTACGCTCCGCGCGAAGTCAGAAACTCGTCAAGATCGGTCTCTTTTGAAAGCGCCATCTTGGTTCGTATACGATAACGCGCCGAATTGACGCTCGCGCGCGATATGCCGAGACAAAGCGATATCTCATCGGTGCTCTGTTTGAGATATATAAGCATACATACAAGCTCGTCATTAGGAGTAAGCGAGGGATAGTCATGACGCAGTCCGGGAAGGAAACGGGGATACAATGCGGCAAACGACTTACGAAATTTCAACTCATCCTCTCCGCTCAGTACCGACGGCACGAGCAGACGGCTGACATTGCCCACAACCTCGCGGTGGGCAGCATTCAACAATTCTTCGCTCAGTGCCTCGATACGTCCGTTGAGCTGCTTTTGTGTGAGCATAAGCTCCTCCATGCGCTGCTGCATGACTATACGCTTGTTGCGAGCGCTCTTGGATCGTTGTCTTACATAAAGAGCGGCCGCCGCAAACAACAACACAACCAGCACAATTATTATACGCACCATAAACAGTCGCTGACGCGCCGAAGACAGCTCGATATTAAGCATACGGTTTTCCTCATCCTTCTGCGCCGCATGCCACTTCACATCAGAGGCAATAAGTGCGTTCAGCTTTTCCCGGTTGAGAATAGTGTCGTTGACCTCACGATACCGGGGATACATCCGAGCAAGTTCAGCCATTTTGCCGGTTTCGGAATATACGGCCATAAGCCATTGCGTAGCCCACGCCACCGACTCGTTATCGCAGTTTTTCTCAAATTCAGACAAAGAGCTTTCCATAAGCTTTATCCCTTCGTCAACCCGCGACTGCCTCACATAACCGAGTCCGAGCATAAAGTGCTCCATAGTCATGTCGCGGCCACCGGTAGCTATAGCTTTCGCGACATAGCCGACAGCACGGTCAAGAGAATCGGGATAACGGTCGTAATTCTCGATAAGCCATACTCCTTTATCGGAATTTATGCCTACGGCAAGCATGTTTTTATAGTCATCATCATCTTTATCCTTCAATGCGTCGAGCGCAAGTTCATAATAATGAAAAACCGAGTCATCCTCTCCGGTCTTATTATGCAACATGGCCCTCATGCGATACAGGTCATTGAGCAGACGACCGTTGTTTTTGAGACTTGCGGCAATAGCTGCATCGCTCATTTTCAAACTTTCGTCAAGCATGTCAAAACGACTGTAGAGGTTCGACAGGTTTCCATACAGTTTTATATCGCCCGTACCCCCCGATCCGCCGTGAGCAAGGCGGTAATCGGCAGCCTCCTGAAGCAGTTCGAGTCCATTGCGGTAATCTCCGGCCCGGGTATAGAAAAAACCAAGTTGCGACAACACATCAACCGGATCCTCATCAGATATACCGGCGCGCACTTCGTCTACCGCACGTCTTTGCATGGCAATACAAGTATCTATAGGAGCCCCGTCATTGAACAGAATATAAGATCTCTTGTGCAATGATAGCTCATCAACCGTCCGCACATCCGTTTTGTCAGAACAAGCGACCGCCACCAAAAGCATTATTGCAAAAATCAACGTTAACGATTTCATCATATGAATTTTCCCACAAAGATACTACATGGCCACAAAGAATATATAGCCTTATATACATTAATCTATCGAATCATCTATTGAAAAATCACATTACATTAGCGGCTATATTTTATATTTGCAAAATATATACCAATCATATAATACGATGAAACGTCGACTGTTAAGCATTATCAAACTTCTCTTCTTTATAGTAGTTATTGTCAAAAATCCGTTTGCCATAAGCGCATCCACGTCATCATACGATATATGCCATAATACAGATACTACAGCCTTACGACAAGCGGACCTATGGCATCAAGGGCATAGTATTCACATGTATTCAACGAAGACACACAACTAAAGTTGTAAATAAAAACCGGGCGCTTCGTCATTGCGAAAACGCCCGGTAAATTATAAGTTTAAAACGGGGTCACGGACCCTATTCTTCATTATTTCTGTTCTTGGCTTTTGATTTTGACTTTGTCGAAGAGGTCTCAAGATCTTTCTCCTCGGCAAGATCTATTTCGTTCTTTTTGTTATCGATCACCTTATATTGAAGATAAGCAAGCGACTGGTCGGGCAATATCCTGAATTTTCCGCCGAGTTCCATCTTCCATTTACGGTAAAGCGATATAATACCTTTCTTAAGATATGCGTCAACAAACGGATGTACATACATTATAAAACCCGTCACCTTAAGATCATTTATAAGGTATTCAAGTTTTTCTTTAAGCACGTCGGTAAATAGCAGTGACGGCTGTACCTCTCCCTTGCCGTAACATGACGGACACTTCTCGGCAGTAACCACATCAAGAGCCGGACGCACACGCTGGCGTGTAATCTGCATAAGCCCGAATTTGCTCAACGGCAATATGTTGTGCCGCGCTCGGTCGTTAGCCATAATCTCTTTCATATGGTCATACAGGGCCTGACGGTGTTCCGACTTGTTCATGTCGATAAAATCGACCACTATTATACCACCCATGTCGCGCAGACGCAGTTGTCGCGCTATCTCGTCAGCTGCACGCAAATTCACCTCAAGAGCATTGCTCTCCTGATCGTTGGAGGCTTTTGAACGGTTTCCTGAATTTACATCAATCACATGAAGCGCCTCGGTGTGTTCTATGATTATATAAGCGCCCGATTTGAAAGAAACAGTCTTGCCAAATGACGATTTTATCTGCTTCGTTATGCTGAAGTGGTCAAATATGGGTTCATCCTTGGCATAGAGCTTTACAATATCGTGTCGTTCAGGAGCTATCAGGTCGACATACTTAGATATCTGGCTGAATGTCTCCGCATCATTTACATGTATACTCTCGAAAGAGGGGCTGAATACATCGCGCAACATGCTTACTATGCGGCTCTCTTCTTCAAAAACAAGCGAGGGCACGTCGGCGTGCTGAGCTTTCTGTACAGTATCTTCCCAGCACTTCAGAAGCGTCTTTAACTCATGATTCAACTCGGCCACACGTTTGCCTTCGGCCGAGGTCCGAACAATGACTCCAAAGTTCTTGGGCCGTATGCTTTCTACAAGCTGACGCAGTCTGAGCTTTTCTTCGGTGGTCTTGATTTTCTGTGATACGGATATTTTGTCGGAGAAGGGTATCAGTACAAGGAAGCGCCCCGTAAAGGTAATCTCGGTAGTCAGTCGCGGTCCTTTTGATGATATGGGCTCTTTCGCGATCTGCACCATCAAGGTCATGTCCTTTTCAAGCAGATCGGTGACCGAGCCATGCTTGTTGATGTCGGGCAGGAGCTTCATCTTTGATAGCATCGGCACCTTCTTGGTGTCTTCGAGCGCCTGCTTTACAAACTGACAGTATGAGGAGAATTGTGAGCCAAGATCGAGATAATGAAGAAAAGCGTCCTTTTCGTAGCCTACGTCTACAAAAGCGGCATTAAGGCCCGGCATCAGCTTCTTAACCTTTGCCAGATAAATGTCGCCCACGGCATAGGATATATTCCTCGACTCCTTCTGCAGTGACACGAGCCGGGAATCTTCCGTCAAGGCAATAGCTACCTCGGTGGGTTGTACATCTACAATAAGTTCACTTTTCATCTCTCGGTTCATTTACAAATATACGCAGAGAACAAACGTGACCTACGATCGAAACACACGATTGCCGCCATGTCATGTTTGTTCTCATGTATACAATTAAACGTCATTTTAAAAAGCGTGTCAACGCTGATTATTTCTTCTTATGACGATTCTTTCTTAGGCGTTTTTTGCGCTTGTGAGTAGCCATCTTGTGGCCCTTTCTTTTCTTTCCGCTGGGCATTTTACGCTAATTTGAAGTTAATATTATTGTTTAAAAATCTCTTACGGTTCAGTATCGCGACAAGCTGATTACTTAACCTCCTCCATGAACACCTTTGCGGGCTTGAAAGCGGGTATTTTGTGTTCGGGGATGATGATGGTGGTATTCTTCGAAATGTTGCGGGCAGTCTTCTCTGAACGGGTCTTCACGATAAAGCTACCAAATCCGCGGAGGTAAACGTTCTCTCCGTGAGCCAAAGAATCCTTTACTATTTCCATAAACTTCTCAATCGTTTCAAGCACGTTGGCTTTTTCGATGCCTGTGGTCTTTGCGATCTCGTTTACGATGTCAGCTTTTGTCATTTTTTTATATTTTTATTTATTATGATAATAATTTTATGATTTGCAGTCAGTTAAGTCGCAAATCACGGTTTTAGCGTTTTTTGCAAGTGCAAATATCGCACTTTTTTTTCAAATAGCTATAATACAGCTTTAAATTTTTAATAATAAAAATCTCAAATCCACACTTTTAGGTCGGTGAAACACGATTATAGTGTCACTTCGCCACAAAGAGAGCATTCAAGATATTTTCTTACCTCGGCCGCTTCAAGCCCAAGACCGAAGAGATACATCATCTTCGTGATTGCGGCCTCGGAAGTCATATCATGACCCGAAATGACCCCGGTCGCGGCAAGCCTGTCGCCCGACACATAGCGCTTGGTGTGCACTCCGCCGTTGACGCACTGCGTTATATTTACAATCACTATACCACGGTCGACAGCCTCACGTATAGCATCGGTAAACCACTGCGCGGTAGGGGCATTGCCGGCGCCAAAAGTCTTCAGCACTATGCCCTTTATACCGGGAGTGCCGAGCTGATGGCGCAGTATTTCCTCCGATATGCCCGGATTAAGGTCAAGAAACATCACGTTTGTATCCAGCTCGTATCGTACCTTGAGCGGACGCTTGATAACGGCACGCATAAGAGCGTCCTCGCTGAAATGTATACCGAGTCCTATCTTGGCCAACGGCGGATAATTGTTGCTCTTGAACGCGTTGAAGTTGTCAGCGCTCATTTTAGTAGAGCGGTTGCCGCGCCACAGATAGTTTTCGAAAAGGATCGCCACCTCCTGCACCATAGGGGCATCGTTGATGTCGGTAGCCGCCGCTATCTGCAAGGCCGTTATGAGATTCTCCTCACCGTCGGTACGCACCTCACCGATAGGCAGCTGCGAGCCGGTGATGATGACCGGCTTGTGCAGGTTCTCAAACATAAACGACAGTGCCGAAGCCGTATAGGCCATTGTATCTGTACCGTGGAGCACCACAAAACCGTCGAAATGGTCGTAGTTATGCTCGATTGCACGTGCTATATCCATCCAATAACGCGGATTCATATCGGACGAATCGATGGGTGGATTGAACTGTATGTTTTCAATCTTATAATCGAGCATCTTTATCTTAGGCACGTTATCGATAAGATGAGTGAAGTCAAACGGCTGCAACGTGTGGGTCTCGGGATTTTCAATCATCCCTATGGTCCCGCCCGTATAGATTATGAGTATGTGCGGTTTTCTCACACTTTTCATTGTATCTTTAGTCGATATTTATAAATTGATCGATTGTATATAATAATGAGCCGCCTCTACATGACCTGAGCGCCGGGACGCACCGGAGCCGTCGGGCCTATCACCACAAGCGAGCCGTCAGGGTTCTCGGCTGACAGAATCATGCCTTCCGACAGTATGCCGCGCAATTTGCGGGGTTCGAAATTAGCTATAAAGCACACCTGCTTACCTATGAGCTCCTCCGGATTGTAATATTTGGCAATGCCCGATACGATAGTGCGTTTGGCCATGCCGTCATCGATGAGAAACTTCAGCAGCTTGTCGGCCTTGGGCACCTTGACACATTCAAGCACCGTGCCCACCCTTATGTCGCACTTCTTGAACGTATCAAAATCGACATTCTCGGCCTGCGGAGCCACTTTCCAGTTGTCGAGCTGATTCTGACGCTTTATATCCTCAAGGCGTTTCACCTGAGCCTCGATAACATCGTCCTCGATCTTCTCAAACAGCAATTCCGGCTGTCCGATGACAGCGCCGGCCGCGATAATGTCGTCGGTCCCCAGCATATCCCAATTCATAGCTCCCATGCCGAGCATCTTCACAAGTTTTTCGCTCATAAAAGGCAGGAAGGGCTCAAATGCCACTGCGATATTGGCACAAAGCTGCAAGGCCACATTGAGTATGGTGGCTGTACGTTCCATATCGGTCTTGGCCACTTTCCACGGCTCAGTCTCCTGAAGATATTTGTTACCTAAACGCGCTATGTTCATGGCATCCTTAAGAGCGTCACGGAAGTGGAAATTGTCAAGATTATCGCTAAGCGAGCCCTTGATTTCAGCCAGCTCGGCAAAAACATTGCGGTCTACATCCTGCATAGCCCCTTTCGCCGGCACGGCGCCGTTGAAATACTTGTGGGTAAGCACCACCGCTCTGTTGACAAAATTACCGAGTATGGCTACAAGCTCGCTGTTGTTGCGGGCCTGAAAATCGCGCCAAGTGAAGTCATTGTCCTTGGTCTCCGGAGCATTGGCCGTAAGCACGTAGCGCAGCACATCCTGCTTGCCGGGGAAGTCAACAAGATACTCGTGAAGCCATACGGCCCAGTTGCGCGAGGTCGATATCTTGTCACCCTCAAGGTTCAGAAACTCGTTGGCTGGTACATTGTCCGGCAGTTGGAAGCCGTCGCCGTAGGCCATGAGCATCGACGGAAACACTATGCAGTGGAATACTATGTTGTCTTTGCCGATAAAATGAATAAGACGTGTTTCGGGGTCTTTCCAGTATGTCTGCCATGTATCGGGCAGAAGTTCCTTTGTATTTGAAATATATCCGATAGGCGCATCAAACCAGACGTAAAGCACCTTGCCGTCGGCACCTTCTACAGGTACGGGTATTCCCCAATCGAGATCGCGACTCACGGCACGCGGTTGCAGCCCGAGGTCAAGCCAAGACTTGCACTGTCCGTATACGTTGGGGCGCCACTCCTTGTGACCTTCAAGTATCCACTTGCGCAACGCAGGCTCCCACTTGTCGAGAGGAAGATACCAGTGCTTGGTCTCTTTAAGTACGGGCTTGCTGCCGGTAATTGTGCTCTTGGGATCTATCAGCTCATCAGGGCTGAGCGATGTACCGCATACCTCGCACTGATCGCCATAGGCGTTCTCATTGCCGCAATGGGGACACTTACCGGTGACGTAGCGGTCGGCAAGAAACTGGCCGGCCTCTTCATCATAAAGCTGCATTGAAGTTTTCTCAATAAACTCACCCTTGTCATAGAGGCGTCTGAAAAACTCCGATGCTGTGGCATTGTGAGTGGCCGAAGTAGTGCGTGAGTATATGTCAAACGACACTCCGAGTTCCTCAAATGAGTCCTTTATAATATTATGGTAACGGTCCACGATATCCTGAGGCGTCACACCCTCGCGACGTGCCTTTATTGTAATGGGCACACCATGCTCGTCGCTTCCGCCTATCATAATCACGTCATCACCACGCAGTCGCAGATAACGTGCGTAGATGTCAGCCGGTACGTATACACCGGCCAAGTGTCCTATGTGTACGGGGCCGTTGGCATAAGGCAGAGCCGTCGTGATAAGTGTACGCTTGTACTTCTTTTCCATATTATATCTATAATGTGAGATAATCAATTGTTTTACAATGCAAAATTACTCTTTATAAATGAAAAAAGAGTAATTTTGCGGCAAAATTTATTTAGCTCATGGAAAATCTGCCTAAAGACCCCGCGATACTGTTCAGCTACATAAACATGTTGCTGCGTGACCGTTATGCATCTCTCGACTCACTGTGCGACGACATGGACATAGACCGCAGCCTCCTCGAAGCCAAATTACGCGAAAACGGCTGGGAATACAACAGCAGCGCCAACAAATTCTGGTAATCACCAGTCAAGGCGCACGGCGACCTCAGCGACCTCGGCACTTACAGGCGGAGTGAGTTTGGCTACCTTGACCGAGCCGCCGTCGATGAGCGGCCAACGCGACGTAACAGCTTCGCGTATACGAAACGCCACATGCTCAAGAAGCGCCGAAGGCACGGCCATCACCTCCTTGACTATATATATAAGTTCGGCATAGTTAAGCGTGGACGAAAGGTCGTCGCTGCCGACGACAACCGGGTAGCTTACCGCCACCGAAACTTCAAAGTCATTTCCCACCCGGCGTTCCTGCTCAAGAACTCCGTGAAAAGCATGAATACGCATACGGGTTATCTCAACGGTCGTTTTCATACCACAAATATAAACACCTTAGCTCAAGGCACAAAAAAAATCGTGAGGTATTCACGATTCTCTAAAAATTTGCTACTTATTTCTTTTCTCGTTACTAACGGTACATCTCGGCTGCGGCTTCAAAATACCATGTAAGCACTTTCTTCAACATCTTTTTCATAACACTTCTAACTTTTTTAATTCAACACCTAAAACAATTTCTTTTAAATCGTCCCGACAATTTCTCAATTACGGGCGTCACTTTTACCTGTCAGGAGATTAATCCTCGTTGTCATACATCGGAGTGCAGTCGCCGGTAATACGGAATAACTGATGGTCACTCATGTTGCGCATGTAAGAATTAACTCCTTCTTTAAAAAACTTAATCATCTTGTTCATGACTATACAGTTTTAATTAATAATAAAAGACATTCGACTTATCGAGTCTTCGTTATTATATACACTTGAACACAGTGCAAAGTTAGAAGAAAAAGCTCAAAACATGCAATAAAACTATGTTATTTAACATATAATTTTTCATATATCACTATTAGCCAAGAATATAAGCAACAGGCTTAAATATGTTAAAAAAGGGTGAATATTGATGCATAATCGCATAAATATTCACCCTTTAATGATGTATGAAATTCCTATTTACGTCTACGACAACGTGGCTGACGCAAGGATTTGCGCGATTTTTTGCCTTTCGACTTGCCGGAAAGCACCTCTTTGACTGTCGGCTCGTGCTCCTTGTCCTCACCCATAGGACGCCCTTTGTCGTCGACAAGAGCAAAGTCAACCATCTTACGCTCCACATTGGCGCGAGCTACCTGAACGCGCACGCGGTCGCCGAGTGTGTATCGGGTCTTTGAACGCCGTCCTACGAGAGCATAATTGCGCTCGTCAAAATCGTAGTAATCATCGGCGAGATCCCTTATGGGCACAAGTCCTTCACACTTGTTTTCATCGAGTTCTACATAAAGTCCCCATTCGGTCACACCAGAGATGACACCGTCATACAGCTCACCGAGACGGTCGGCAAGATATTCCACCTGTTTATATTTTATAGAAGCCCGTTCGGCCCCGGCGGCAAGCTGCTCCATAGAACTCGAGTGCTTGCACAGCTCCTCAAGTTTGTCATGGTTGACACTGCGGCCTCCGGCGAGATACCGCTCAAGCAACCTGTGCACCATCATGTCGGGGTATCGGCGTATAGGCGACGTAAAGTGAGTATAATAGTCAAATCCGAGTCCGTAGTGGCCGATATTGACGGTAGAATATATGGCCTTGGCCATAGAACGGATAGCAAGCACGGAAAGGAGGTTCTCCTCGCCCTTACCCTTCACGTCGGCAAGCATCTTGTTTATGGACAGATTTATCTCTTTGGCGGAGCCTTTGGTCTTTATCTTGTAGCCAAACGTACGCGCTATCTTTGAGAGATCCTCAAGTTTGGTCACATCGGGCTGGTCATGTATACGATATACAAACGCCTTGGGCTTCTTGCGGCCCTTAGGAGAACCTACATATTGGGCCACGGTACGATTGGCGAGGAGCATGAACTCCTCTATCAGCTTGTTGGAGTCCTTCGACTCTTTGAAAAAGACGCTTATCGGATGACCGGTCTCGTCGATCTCGAAGCGCACCTCCTCGCGGTCGAAATCGACCGAGCCCTGCTCATAGCGGCGACTACGCAACTTCTTGGCAAGGCGGTCAAGCGTGAGTATCTCCTCGGCATAATCGCCCGCGCCGGTCTCTATTATAGCCTGCGCCTCTTCATAGGTGAAGCGTCGGTTTGACCGTATAACCGTGCGGCATATCTCATGACTTATCACATTTGCTTCGTCATCCATCTCAAAAACACAGGAGAAAGTCAACTTCTCCTCGTCGGGGCGCAGCGAACATATGCCGTTGCTAAGATGCTCGGGCAACATAGGCACCACTCTGTCGACAAGGTAGACAGACGTGGCACGACTACGGGCCTCTTTCTCTATAATGGTGTCGGGAGTCACATAATGAGTGACGTCGGCTATGTGCACACCGGCCTCCCAATGTCCGTTGGGCAAACGGCGCAACGACAATGCGTCATCAAAATCCTTGGCATCGCGCGGGTCAATCGTAAAGGTCACCGTATCGCGCATATCACGACGTTTGGCCACCTCCTCAGGAGTTATTCCGGCATCGATTTTATCGGCCGCTTTCTCTACAGCTTCAGGATAGCGATACGGGAGTCCGAACTCGGCAAGGATGGCATGCATCTCCGTGTTATTCTCGCCGTTTTTACCAAGTATGTCAACGACTTCGCCATAAGGGTTCTTGGCATCATCAGGCCAATCGGTTATGACTACCACAGCCTTGTCGCCGGTTTTGCCACCGTGCAACTTGGCGCGAGGTATGAATATATCGGTGGCAAGGAATTTCGAGTCGGTAGACAATGTGGCGAAATGTTTGTCGACAGTCAGAGTGCCGATAAACACCTGTTCGTTAGGCTCCAGAATCTCGATAACCTTGCACTCCGGCTCCACACCCTTGCGATGGGCGGCCACGAGCACCTTAACCTTGTCGCCGTTAAGGGCATGCATGGAATTTCGCTCGGCCACAAATATAGCCTCGTCGTCACCGTCGAGAATGACACTGTTTTTACCGTTGCTTCGGCGTGTAAACACACCCAGCGCCACTGTCCCTCGGCTCGGAGCCTTGTACTTTCCGGGCGACACCTGAATTATCTCGCCGTCATACTCGAGTTCGGCAAGACGCATGGCAACGGCCTTCAGCGTCTGCGGGGTATCGGCACCGATAGCATGCGATACCTGCTTGTAGTTAAAGGTCTTGTTGCCCTGAGCGTTAATATACTCCTCTATTTGAGAATACAGCTCAAAAGTAGCCGAACGTCGGTTCTTTTTAGGTGTTGTCGCCATAATAGTATATATGTGTTATGCTGTTACGCAATTATTAACGTCGCACTACGCGTCAATGTTGGCATAGTTGGCGTTCTCCTCGATAAAATCGCGACGCGGAGCCACATCCTCACCCATGAGCATGGAGAATATGCGGTCAGCCTCGGTAGCGTCGTTTATAGTGACCTGCTTTAGCAGACGATGCTCTTTTGACATGGTGGTGTCGCGAAGCTCCTGCGCGCTCATCTCACCGAGACCTTTGTAGCGCATCACCTTGGTCTTGTCGCCGTTTTTAGCGATAAACGCCTGCACCTGCGCGTCGGTCCAGCAGTATTCCTCTGCCTTTCCTCTTGTACATTTATACAACGGCGGAGTGGCAAGATACAGATATCCGTTCTCGATGACAGGACGCATACGGCGGAAGAAGAAGGTCATGAGCAGTGTGGCGATATGGCTACCGTCGACATCGGCATCGGTCATGATAATTATCTTGTGGTAAGCCAGCTTTTCAAGGTTAAGCTCTTTGGAGTCATCGGCTGTACCGATAGTGACACGCATGGCACGGAAGAGATTGGTAATCTCCTCGTTGTCAAAAACCTTATGATCCATAGCCTTCTCCACGTTAAGTATCTTTCCGCGCAGAGGCAGGATAGCCTGATAAGTACGGTCGCGGCCCTGCTTTGCGGTACCGCCTGCGGAGTCTCCCTCGACAATAAACAGCTCGCAATCCTCGGCTGTACGCGACGAGCAGTCGGCAAGCTTACCGGGAAGACCGCCACCACACAAGGGCGACTTGCGCTGTACATTCTTGCGGGCATTGTAAGCGGCATGACGAGCGGTAGCCGCAAGGATGACCTTGTCTACAATAAGCTTAGCCTGACGCGGATGCTCTTCGAGATATGTACGCAATGCATCGCTCACGGCGGTCTGCACCGCACCTATCACCTCATTATTGCCGAGCTTGGTCTTGGTCTGGCCCTCAAACTGCGGCTCCATGACCTTGACAGACACAACTGCCGTAAGGCCTTCGCGGAAGTCATCGCTGGCTATATCGATTTTGACCTTCTCGAGCATCTTGCTGTCCTCGGCATACTTCTTCAGCGTCGAAGTAAGGCCGCGACGGAAGCCGGTCAGGTGTGTACCGCCCTCGATCGTGTTTATATTGTTGACAAACGAATACACGTTTTCGTTGTAAGTCGTGTTGTAAGTGAGAGCCACCTCAACCGGTATGCCCTGACGCTCGGTGTTCAGATGGATGACATCATTGATGAGCGACTCTTTATTGGAGTCGATATACTGTACAAACTCCTCCAGACCGGTCTCGCTGAAAAATACTTCGCTTCTGTATTCTCCGGACTCCGACACCTGACGCTTGTCGGTAAGCGTAAGAGTTATGCCGGCGTTAAGATATGCGAGATCACGCAGACGGTTGGCCAGCGTGGCATAGTCATACACCGTAACCGTAAATATGCTGTCGTCGGGCTTGAACGTTATGCTCGTTCCGGTAGTGGAGCTTTCACCTATCACGGTAAGCTCGGTTGTCGGTTTACCGCATGAATATTCCTGCATATAGGTTTTACCGTCGCGGCGTATCTCGGCACGCAGGTAGGTGGACAAAGCGTTGACACAGCTTACGCCCACACCGTGCAGACCGCCTGACACCTTGTAAGAACCCTTGTCAAACTTACCTCCGGCATGCAACACTGTCAAAACGACCTCAAGAGCGCTTTTGTGCTCCTTCTCGTGCATATCGACCGGAATTCCGCGACCATTATCGACCACGGTTATCGAGTTGTCTTCGTTTATGGTGACTTCAATATGAGTGGCATAACCGGCAAGAGCCTCGTCGATAGAGTTATCGACTACCTCATAGACCAGATGGTGCAATCCTTTTACGCTAATATCACCTATATACATGGCAGGACGCTTGCGCACCGCCTCAAGACCTTCGAGCACCTGAATGTTACTTGCGCTGTACTCTTCTCTTTGTTCTGACATAATTATTTTTGTAGATTTTTCTTACTCATTTACCACTTCCTTAAGCAGTATAAACAGCTTTAGGCAACACCCATATTCGGGCAAACAAAATTACTAAATTTTTCCGTCATACACAACATTTTATAAAGTTCAAATTATACGCCACAACAATCGCGAATATTGTTAAAATTTGCAAACAACAGCAAATTTCGCCCCACAACTGTTGCATTTCCCACAAATAGGCGTTAACTTTGCATCGCTTTTCCAAAATCGGGGTGTAGCTCAGTTGGTTAGAGTACGCGTCTGGGGGGCGTGAGGTCGCTAGTTCGAGTCTAGTCACCCCGACTAAAAGCAAAAGCCGAGTCGTTGACTCGGCTTTTTTCGTTTTCGGCATTAACACTCCGGAGCGTATAGATATTTAAGGGTCAGCGGATTTTCCCGGTTGGCGAATGCTCCTCTCAACCATATTGTGTAACTTCGCGTTATGAAACCGGAACAA
>VSOZ01000022.1 GCA_009775095.1 Muribaculum sp. | reverse complement strand
TGGAGATTTTTACCGAAAACAGGAGGCTTGACCTTGCTTTCCCGTCCAATCCCGGAATTACCTTTGCGCCCAGAACGAAAATGACTGACTGATGCGGCTTACTGAAAGGCGCAAAATGGAGGTAAACGAAAACAGAGGCAGATTGTGTAGAAAAAAACTTCAGGGGAAAATCCGTAAAAAAAAGAATCACCAAAAGGAAAAAGACATCACCGGAAGCGTGAAAAGGGCAAACCACAACAAAGGAAGTATGATTGTTTCCGATCCGACGGAACTTGTTCAGCCGGGTGGCAACAATCATTCTTCCCGGTTTGTCCGGCTGTGTGTGGGCGCCTGTTTCATTCATGGGGCAGGCTGACACACTCTGCATTCACTTTCCGCTTCCGGCAAAAGAGACAGCGAAAAAAGAAAAATCATTTGAAAACCCGTAAAAGCACCTCTTGGCATAGGCGCAAAAGAAAGGGGCATTGCTTCATCTGTCTAAACATCGTTTAGGCGTGAGGCAATGCCCTTTTCTCCAGCTATGCGGTAGTCGGCACACGTTTGTTCCAAACTCGTTTTGGGCAATGGTGTGCCGACGGACAATACCGCTTTTACGGAAAATTCTTATGAATGAGGGGATAAAAAACGGGAGTTTATATCAAAATCTCGAATTAAATAGCTACTTTTGCATACGAAGAGTTCTTTGAAGGTTACGCAACGCGCAGAAGGATAATGCAGTAGATAACTAACTAAATCGTAACCTATTACTATCAAGAGCAATTAACCTACGCTCATTTCCAATAAATTACACTCTTTTCGTAACTTCTCGATGCAAAGATACGAATTTATTTCACAGCTATCGCTTATACGTGATTATTTAGTAATTTTGTGACGCATTTTCACATTACATATTATAATATGAATGACGATATGACTCCCGGGGAACTTCCCGCATCGACAACGGCTGACGCCCAAGAGAAACTATGGAACTCCGACTACCTGAAAGTGATGTGCAGCAACTTCCTGCTGTTTTTTGCATTCTATCTGCTCGCTCCCCTATTGCCGCTCTATCTCAACGACCGCTTCATGGCCGACAAGGACACGATAGGCATTGTGCTGTCGGGCTATGTCGTGGCTACGCTGATGATAAGGCCGTTCAGCGGCTTCATGGTCGACAGCTTTAACCGCAAGAAAGTGCTCATGCTGTGCTTTTTCGTGTTTTTCGTATGCTTCGCGGGCTACATCGGCGCCGGCACCCTGCTTATGTTTGCCATCGTACGCACCATGCACGGCATACCGTTCGGAGCCGCCACAGTTGCCAATAGCACAGTAGCCATCGACGTGCTGCCCTCCTCGCGCCGCAACGAAGGCATCGGGTTCTACGGACTGAGCAACAATCTGGCCATGGCCATAGCGCCGTCGGCCGGCATATACATATACTCCGTGACCGGCAACTTCCCGCTGCTCTTCTGGATATCGCTTGTGCTGGCCCTCGCCGGCTTCATATGCACCTCCCGCGTCAAAATACCCGCAAGAGAGCTGGTAAAAAACAAGCCCAAGATGAGCCTCGACCACTTCTTTCTCGGACGGGCATGGCTCATGGCAGTCAACATAACGTTGTTTGGTCTGTGTTGGGGCATCATGAGCAACTATGTGGCCATATACGGACAGGAGGAGCTCGGAGTGACCGACGGCACCGGCATCTTCTTCATGATGCTCTCGGGCGGACTGTTCATATCGCGGCTGTACGGCTCCAAGTCGTTACGCGCCGGCAAGATAACCCACAATTGCGCCCGCGGAGTCCTGCTGTCGCTGGCCGGCTACACCCTCTTTGCCCTCGCTCTCGGAGAATGGAGTTTCTACCTGTCGGCTCTACTCGTGGGTCTCGGCAACGGGCAGATGTATCCCGCATTTCTAAATATGTTTATAAAGGTAGCGCGTCATGACCAACGCGGCACGGCTAACTCGTCGATACTCATATCGTGGGACCTCGGCATGGGCATAGGCATACTGCTCGGAGGTTTTCTTGTGGAGTACATAAGCTACTCGGCGGCATTCTGGGTCACTGCCGCCATGCAATGCGCCGGCACACTGCTGTTTCTGCTCTTTACACGCCACTTCTACATGCGCCGACGTCTGGACGAGAACTGAGAGGCCGTTGTTAAACTATTTGGCTGCATTTTTCGTTTTTTTCATAAAAACATCGCAAAAAACATAATTACACCATATATTTTTTATAATTTTGCAGCAGAATGTAATTAGATAGCCTCAAAAGAGAATATTTATGTTACTTTAAGCGCGTTTCAGCTAACAGAATGCAATCAGACTAAAAGAATATAACATGTCAAAAGTAACCAAAGAAATGGCCCTCGAATATCACCGCGAGGGCAAGCCGGGAAAAATCGAAGTCATACCTACTGTGCCCTACTCCTCACAACAGGACTTGGCACTCGCCTACTCACCGGGAGTGGCATATCCGTGTCTGGAAATCGAACAGCGACCGCAAGACGCTTACGAATACACCAACAAAGGCAATCTCGTGGCCGTAATAAGCAACGGCACCGCAGTACTCGGCCTCGGTGACATAGGCGCCCTCGCCGGCAAACCGGTCATGGAGGGAAAAGCTCTGCTTTTCAAGATTTTTGCCGGTCTTGACTGCTTCGACATAGAAGTCAACGAAAAAGACCCCGAAAAATTCATACAGATAGTAAAAGCACTCGCACCGACATTCGGCGGCATAAACCTCGAGGACATAAAGGCGCCCGAGTGCTTCGAGATAGAACGTCGTCTTAAAGAAGAGTGCGACATACCGGTCATGCACGATGACCAGCACGGCACAGCCATAATATCGGCCGCAGGCTTGCTTAACGCACTTGAGATACAAGGCAAGAAAATCGAGGACGTCAAGCTCGTGGTCAACGGCGCGGGAGCCGCAGCCGTAAGCTGTACAAAACTTTACATTGCGCTCGGAGTAAATCCGGCCAACGTGGTCATGTGCGACTCCAAAGGCGTGATCAACACCAAACGCACCGACCTTAACTCGCAGAAAAAAGAGTTTGCCACAACGCGCGACCTCAACACTTTGGCCGAAGCCATGCAGGGAGCCGACGTATTTCTCGGTCTCTCGGTGAAAGATGTCGTCACACCCGAAATGCTGCTGTCAATGGCCGACAAGCCTATAGTATTCGCTCTTGCCAATCCCGATCCGGAGATAGCTTACGACCTCGCCGTGAAGTCGCGCCCCGACCTCATCTTCGCTACCGGACGTTCCGACTATCCCAACCAGATAAACAACGTGCTCGGCTTCCCCTACATATTCCGCGGAGCCCTCGACTCGGGAGCCACGGCCATAAACGAGGCCATGAAACTCTCGGCAGTCAAGGCCATAGCCGCACTCGCCAAAGAGGCCGTGCCGTCAGTGGTCAATGCAGCCTACGGCATGTCGGATCTGCACTTCGGCCGCGACTACATACTGCCCAAGCCCCTTGACCCGCGCCTGATAACCACGGTAGCGCCCGCAGTGGCCCGCGGAGCTATGGAGTCGGGCGTGGCCAAGCGTCCCATCACCGACTGGGACGCCTACAATGAGAAACTCCGTCAGCTTATGGGCTACGACAACAAGCTCATGCGCCGCTTCACCGAGGAGGCCCAGCGCAATCCGAAACGCGTCGTGTTTGGCGAGGCCAACACCGACAACATGCTGCGTGCCGCCGTCACCGCATATCAGGACGGAATATGCATACCCGTACTGCTCGGCAACGAGGAGATGATCGAGAAGCGCGCCGCACGTCTCGGTCTCAACATCGAAGGCATACAGATTGTCAACCTGCGTCACGACCGCGAGGCTGACCGACGCTCACGCTTCGCCATGTCGCTGGCCGAAAAGCGCAAGCGCGACGGCATGACCTACCCCGAGGCGCTTGAGATGATGTTTGACCGCAATTACTTCGGCATGATGATGGTAGAGAGCGGCGAGGCCGACGCCATGCTTGCCGGGACCTACTCCGGAAGCCACAGCCCGGCCGAGATAGCTCGCGAAGTCGTAGGAATAAGACCGACCTACAACCACTTCGCCACAATGCACATAATGCGTACAAAACGAGGCGTATACTTCCTTGCCGACACGATGATAAACCACGACAACGACGAGGAGACCCTGCTCGACATAGCACGTCTGGCCCGCAATTCGGTCGAGTATTTCGCCCACGAGCCGGTCATGGCGATGGTGTCATACTCCAACTTCGGCTCAAACAAGGAGAAAGAGCCGCAGGTTGTACACAAAGTTGTCGAAAAGATGCACAAACTATACCCCGATCTGCCCATCGACGGCGAGATGCAGGTACATTATGCGCTCAACAAGAAGGTGCGCGACGCCAACTTCCCCTTCAGCCGCTTGAACGGCAAGGATGTCAACACACTCATCTTCCCCAACCTCAGCGCGGCCAACACAGCCTATAAGATGATGCTCGAGATGGGACTCGCCGAAGCCATTGGCCCGATCCAGATGGGTTTGAACAAGCCCGTACACTTCATCAACGTCGACGCCACAGTACGCGACATTGTCAACCTCGCTACTGTAGCCGTACTTGACGCGGCCGTGCTTGAAAAGATCGGCAACGACCATGACAAGTAACAGAGGCCCACATATAAAAATTAATGTCAGGGAGCCAAAACCAACAGGCTCCCTGACTTGTATTAAATACATCACAACAACATTTAACCGATATGCGACTTAACGGACGACGCGAAAGCAATAACATCGACGACCGCCGAGGCAGACGCGGAGCCCTCCCCCTGAAGGCCGGAGGTCTCGGCATAGGCGGCATGATCATAATGGGTATCCTTTATTGGGTTATGGGCGGCAATCCGCTCGATGTAGTGAAAGGCAACGGCGGAAGCATGTTTGGCGTGCAGGAATCCGAAGCGACCTACACCCCTACCGCCGAAGAGGAGGAACTGGCACGCTTCTCGCGTCAGGTACTCGCATCGACTGAAGATGTGTGGACCGAAGAGTTTGCCAAGCTCGGACGCACCTACAGGCCCCCGACACTGGTTTTATTTACAGGCTCCGTGCAAAGCGGTTGCGGCAACGCATCGGCGTCGACCGGACCGTTCTACTGTTTGGCCGACGAAAAGTTGTATATCGACCTGTCATTTTTCAGCCGGATGCGACAGACTCTCGGCGCCGACGGCGACTTTGCCTACGCCTACGTCATAGCCCACGAAGTCGGGCACCATGTGCAGCACCTGCTCGGCACACTTGACAAAGCCCACTCGGCCATGGCCGGACAGAGCGAAAAGGAGGCCAACAAAACGAGCGTAAGAATCGAGCTACAGGCCGATTTTCTTGCCGGAGTGTGGGGCTACCATGAAAACCGACTGTTTCAGTCGCTTGAAGAGGGCGACCTTGAAGAGGCCATAACTACCGCGTCGGTAATCGGCGACGATTATCTTCAGAAGAAAGCACAAGGCTATGTGGTGCCCGACGCGTTCAATCACGGGCGCTCCGACCAGCGTATGCGCTGGCTTAAAAAAGGTCTTGCCACAGGCGACATACGGCAGGGCGACACCTTCTCGGGTAGCTACAGCTCGCTATAATATATGAGTCCGTTACAAAATTTGACAATACAATCATATGTTTTGTCAAGTTTTACCATGCGGAACCCGCCCATTGCAAGGAGCTTGGACATATTGTCAATGACATCGCGGTCTCTGTATATATCCTTCTTCAATACAGGGTCTTTCTCCATTTCGGCAAAAGGAATGATGAGATGATGCCGAAAATACAGATTATTTCGTCGGGGCGAGTAGCGCCATCCGTCGATTGTACGTTCGGCATTCCATCTGTACTTCTCCATGCGCATAGGTATACGTAAAGCGTCTTCATCAATTCCGGACAAGTCAATAGCTTCAGCATTCTTATCTGAAATGATGCCATAACCGAACACATGGCAATAATTGGGATAGCAGTCGAGCTGATAGCGGTTGGCCCACTTCATGTTCTCCGACAACTTGTACCATGAAGCCATAGCTTTGGCCTGCTCCTCCTCAAACGTCAGTTTTGACATGCCGGCCGGAAGCGATGTGCCGTTTTTCTTGGCAAGATACTTTTTGTAAAGACGGTCGATAAATCCCGATGACTCGTAACTGTAATTTATATACGCCGCCAACTTGTCGTCAAGGACCTTCTTGCGTATACCGCCGGCATGCATGCCAAATATCTTCACATTCTTGAAGCGCCCGTCAAAGTCATTGTTGATAAACTGCCCCAAGCCGTTGAGTTTCTCCTGACGTATAAGCACACGGGCATCGCTTTCGTATACTTCCGGCGGCAACGACAGACCCATCGACAGTCCGAGGTCAGGCTCATAGACACATATCGCCACTGTCAGCTTACACGACATGTCGCGGCTCCGGTCGACAAGATTCTTACGCATCTTTGGCGAGTTTATGTCATCATTGACATACTCGACCTCAATATCATATATCTGCGACCCGATGTTGGGGAACTGCGCCTCAAACGTATCCTTCAGTTTATCCATAAAACGGTCTACAACCGTAATGCGTGTCTTAATCCGCTTTTCGGGAGGCAGATTGTCATCATAATTGGCATAGTGACACACTCTGAGCGCTTCAAGAAGCAATGCACGCCCCATTCGGTTAAAGCCGACAATGACAAGATGGACGTAATACTCCGATGATTGAGTCGCAAAATCTTTCAGCAATTCTCCGGTGCGTACAAAATCCAATATGTCGTAATCACACGACATCCGGGTCTTCTCGTCGCGATACAAGCCCCACATGCGTCGGCTCCACAACTCATAGAAGTTAAACGGCCTGTAATACAGATTGGGCTTGGAGGCATTGGTGTAGAGCACCTCTTTCCTTATATAATATTCAGGGGGCAAAGTAAACTTCTGTATGCTGGAGTATGATGTTATACGGCTGAACTGTACGTAAGTCACGAGCGGAGTATCACGTATCGGACTGTCACGCAATTCGTTGATATAGCGAAGCGACTCTATGTTTTTCGAGTCGCGGCCTATCTCTCCCTCCTCACCGAACACATATACCTCTCTGGCCGCATTGAAATTCAAGCCCGACAGGTCCTCCTTGGAGTTTATGTTGCCTGAATATATTATTATCTTCCCCGCCACGGTATCGTCAAGTTGCGAAAACAGCATATCCTTGACTGTCGATACATTCTGTCCGGTCATAAGCACTACGGGACTATCCGACGTAGCAACGTCATTATGCAGGTCCATTATCAGGCTCGGCACAAGCTCGTCGTAACCGAGAATAATAAAATGCTCCTTTATACGCCTGTAGCGAAACTGTCCCGACTTCAACGCATCGACCCTTCGTTCGATTATATTGGATATTGTCGATATAAGCAGTCCGCCGAAAAATATCGACCCCGTTATGCCGATACACATCACACCCATACGCTTCCACCACGACCAAGAGCCGGAAACCTCCATGCCATTGCCCGGATCGACAAAGACGTGATACATCTTCCACAGACGCGAGCCAACAAAGCATCCGCTACCCTCGGCTATGACCGTATAGACCGCAATGACCGCGGCAAACAAAGCGAGTATGGCTACAACTACTACCGTGAGGGTCAACAGCTGCACGCCCATACCTCCCGCGACCGCGTTGTCAATCATCCTCAACGGATGACATACAAGATTCTTAACAAACGAAGCCGTACGATGCCATAGGCTTACGACAGAGTCTTTCATGATTTACGTTCTATGGTAAAACCGAGTTTTGTAACCAGCTTCAGAGTCTCCACCGCCGTATTGCGGTCATAGTCCTTCTCGCCTTCGGTCAGCTGCTCGTAAGGCACAAGACCGGGATGCTTTTTATTCACGTCATCGCGGTTTTCACCGTAAGTCCATCCGTCGTCCATGCGTCCTTGCGCCCATACTTCATGTACGTTGCGGGCTATTGACTCGGAAAGTTCAAGAAGTTCGGGCGACAGCACTACATCATCGGTCGATATAGGTTGTGGAATGTAAGGTTTTGTCATGATTAGGTTTATTATTTTTCACAAAGATAACGAATATATCAATAAAATAAGCTAATATTGCACAATTACATCCATAACGTTGTTATACAAAAGGCATGTCACCGTATAAAATTAAACTTTCGGACGGCGCCGACATCTAAACTTATAAAAGTAGATTGTTATGAAAAGAATATTACACCTCTTGGCTATCGCATTTGTGAGCCTTGCACTGATTGTTCCTCCCGTTGACGCTCAAAACCGTACAACCGGTAACCGAGGCAATCATTCGTCTCAACAGACCCATCGGCCCGAGAACCGGCCCGGTAACAACGGCAGCCATAACCGGCCTGACAACAGGCCGCAGCGCCCCGGCAATAACGGCAATCACAACAGGCCAGATAACAAGCCGCAGAACCGTCCGCAAAACAAGCCACAGAATAGACCTCAGGACAGGCCTCAAAACCGCCCCGGCAACAGTGGCAACCATAACCGGCCTCAGGATCGTCCGCACAACCGTCCGGTACAGAACAGGCCCAACAACAATTGGCACTACGGACGTCCGCAACAACCACGTCCGCCACGCCCGGGCATAGGCCACATTCCTCCCGGTCATACAAGACCGCCGATGATGCGTCCTCCCATGCGCCCTCATCGTCCGCGTCCGAGCCACTGGAGCCGCCCCGTTCCGCCGCCGTCATGGCGTCCGCGTCCCCATGCTCCGTCATTTGCCGCCATTCTCGGCATAACTTTCGGTACGGCCCTTAACCTGTCACTCGACTATCTTATCAACCACGGTTATACGGTAGACGGTTACGGCAACAACGTGGTGTACCTGCGCGACATCAACCAGTTCAACTACTACTGGCCCGACGCCACATTATATTACGGCAACGGCGGATTGGCACGGTCGGAGTTTCTGTACTCGACCTCCTACCCCGACATGATGCGCTACAACGCCTTGTACAATTCCTTTACAGGCACATACGGAGTACCGGTCAACTACACCAACAGCGGAGCCTCGCTCTCTGCCACTTGGTTCGCGCCCAACCGCGGTTACATAACGCTGCAGTACAATCCGCAATACTCACTCGGAGGACAGGTACGTTACTTTACCACACTGACTTTCGGACTGTAATCATAGCACCGTTTTTTGCTCATTTCCGACAAAAATGAGCAAATGTAACCTCGAAACAGATTTTTTGATTAATTTCTTTCACCATTATTTGTTTTTTATTGCAAAGTGTCATAAATTTGCATCGCTAACTTGCAAATAACAAAAAAGCAATGACAACTACAGGTTGCATATTATCGATTGTCGTCCTACTATCGGTCGTCATTTCCATCCTAAAATATACGGGAGGGGTCATCGGTTGTATGTGACCGGCAATTAATAGCATAAATTGATGCCTCTCCACCGCACAAGCGGGCAGAGAGGCATTTTAATTAATAAAAGTGACATAACGATTAATCACAATTATGGGCAGACAACTTAGAAGCGCAGCATCGACACAGGGACGCCGTATGGCGGGTGCCCGCGCATTATGGAGAGCCAACGGAATGAAAGACGAGCAGATAGGCAAACCTATCATAGCCATCGTAAACTCATTCACACAATTTGTACCGGGCCATACCCACCTACACGAAATAGGACAGAAAGTAAAAGAAGAGATAGAACGTCTCGGATGCTTCGCAGCCGAGTTCAACACAATAGCTATTGATGACGGTATAGCCATGGGTCACGACGGCATGCTCTACTCGCTGCCGTCACGCGACCTGATAGCCGACTCCGTAGAGTATATGGTCAACGCCCACAAGGCCGACGCTATGGTATGCATCTCAAACTGCGACAAAGTCACGCCGGGCATGCTGCTGGCCGCAATGAGGCTCAACATTCCCGCAATATTTGTTTCGGGAGGACCTATGGAGGCCGGAGAACTCGACGGGCGCGCGTTGGACCTGATCGACATAATGATCGACGCGGCCGACACGTCGGTAAGCGATGACACCGTAACCCTGCTCGAGCGCAAAGGATGTCCCACCTGCGGCTCCTGCTCCGGTATGTTCACCGCCAACTCCATGAACTCGCTCAACGAGGCCATAGGACTTGCCCTGCCGGGCAACGGCACCGTGCTCGCCACTCATGCAAACCGCGAAAAGCTGTTTCGCGAGGCGGCAAAACGCATAGTTAAAAACACCTACGCATACTATAATGACGATGACGAAAGTGTGCTGCCGCGAAGCATAGCCACACGAGAAGCCATGATGAACGCCATGGCCCTTGACATTGCCATGGGCGGCTCGACCAACACCGTATTGCACCTGCTTGCAGTAGCCAACGAAGCCGGCGTAAACTTCACAATGGCAGACATTGACGCACTGTCAAGAGCGACTCCGGTCCTGTGCAAGGTAGCCCCCAACTCGTCATACCACATACAGGATGTAAACCGCGCCGGAGGCATATTGTCGATAATGAAGCAGTTGGCCGACAAAGGCCTCGTCGACACTTCGGTAAAACGAGTCGACGGAATGACCCTCGGCGAGGCCATAGAGGCATATGCCATCGAAGGCCGCAACTTCTCCGACGAAGCCTCGCAGCTGTGGCACAGCGCTCCCGGCGGAGGCCGCAATCTTAAACTCGGCTCACAATCGGCCACATATAAAGAGCTTGACACCGACAGAGCCTGCGGATGCATAAGAGACTTCGACCACGCCTATGTGAAAGACGGAGGCCTCGCGGTATTGCGCGGCAACATCGCAGTCGACGGATGTGTTGTAAAGACCGCCGGTGTGGATGAAAGCATATTCCACTTCCGCGGACCGGCCAAAGTGTTCCGCTCGCAGGAAGAGGCCGTCGACGGCATACTCCGCGACAAAGTGGTGAGCGGCGACGTGGTGGTCATAACCCACGAAGGGCCTAAAGGCGGCCCGGGCATGCAGGAGATGCTCTACCCGACAAGCTACATAAAATCAAAACACCTCGGCAAAGAGTGCGCGCTCATAACCGACGGACGCTTCTCGGGCGGTACTTCCGGATTGTCCATCGGACACATTTCACCCGAAGCGGCCGCAGGCGGAGCCATAGGACTTGTCCGCGACGGCGACATAATCGACATAAACATTCCCTTGCGCACCATAAATGTACTTCTGTCTGACGAAGAGCTTGCTTCGCGACGTCGCTCCGAGGAAGCGCGCGGCAAAGACGCCTTCACACCGACCGGCCGCGACAGAGAGGTGTCGAAAGCCTTGAAAGCATACGCGGCTATGGTAACGTCGGCCGACAAGGGAGGAGTACGAGAATTAAAATAACTAATCGCAACAGAGACATCAGTATATTATTATATGAAAGAAATGATATCAGGTGCCGACGCTTTGATCCGCTCTCTCATATGTGAGGGAGTCGACCTCGTATTCGGTTATCCGGGAGGATCCATAATACCGGTATACGACAGGCTGTATGATTATCAGGACAGCCTGAAACACGTGTTGGTACGTCACGAACAGGGAGCCACGCATGCTGCACAGGGATATGCACGCGTCACAGGACGTCCGGGTGTGGTCATAGTAACATCAGGACCCGCTGCCACCAATGTCATAACCGGCATAGGCGACGCCCTTATGGACAGTACCCC
The DNA here is from genome assembly GCA_009775095.1 of Muribaculum sp. Taxonomy (GTDB): domain Bacteria; phylum Bacteroidota; class Bacteroidia; order Bacteroidales; family Muribaculaceae; genus Muribaculum. The sequence goes on along the minus strand of VSOZ01000022.1, from coordinate 38,620 downwards.
CATGGTAGTCATAACCGGACAGGTAGCCACTCCGTTTCTCGGTTTTGACGCGTTTCAGGAAACAGACGTTGTCGGCATAACACAGCCGCTGTCAAAATGGAGTTACCAGATAAGACGACCTCAGGACATAGCTTGGGCCGTGGCACGTGCGTTCTACATCGCATCCACTGGGCGCCCCGGTCCGGTGGTACTCGACTTCACAAAAGACGCACAGACCGGCATGGTTGAGTTCGGCGACTATAAGAAGTGCGACTTCATTCGCTCCTATACTCCCCGACCCGAAATAAACGACGATGACGTGCGGCGTGTGGCCGACATGATCAACAACTCCGACCGCCCCATGATACTGTCGGGGCACGGAGTGATGATATCACAGGCCGAAGCCGACCTCGCGGCCGTGGCTGAAAAGGGCGACATACCCGTGGCCGCTACATTGCTCGGACTGTCGACCATGCCGTCAGACCACCCGCTATACAAAGGCATGCTCGGAATGCACGGCAACATAGGCCCCAACATAAACACTAACAAAGCCGACCTGCTTGTAGCCATAGGCATGCGGTTTGACGACCGCGTCACCGGCAACGTAAAGACCTACGCACCGCAAGCCAAAATAGTGCATATCGACATCGACGAATCGGAATTTGACAAAAACATAGCCACAACCGCCACCATACACGGCGATGCAGGCGAAGTGCTGCGCAAGTTGCTGCCTCTTATAGAACCGCGTAAACGTACGGAGTGGCTCGCCCGGTTTGACAAGCCCGCACAGATCGAATATGAAAAAGTCATAAAACGTGAGGTATACCCCGAGTCGGGTCCCATGACCATGGGCGAAGTGGTGAACAAAGTATCGGAAGCCACCGGACACAAGGCCGTGGTAGTGACCGATGTAGGCCAGAACCAGATGTTTGCAGCCCGCTACTCGCGATATTCCGAGCCACGCTCCATAATAACCTCGGGGGGACTCGGAACAATGGGCTTCGGACTGCCCGCCTCGATAGGAGCAAAGATGGGAGCACCCGAACGCACTGTATGTTTCTTTACCGGCGACGGAGGATTGCAAATGACCATGCAGGAGCTCGGCACCATACTCGAGTACAACACCGACATAAAAATAATACTGCTTAACAACAACTTCCTCGGCAACGTGCGTCAGTGGCAGGCGCTGTTCTTCAACGACCGTTTCTCACAGACACCGCTTATCAATCCCGACTTCGTGATGATAGCCAAGGCCTACGGTTTCGGAGCCGAGAATGTCGATACACGCGAGCAGCTTGACGGCGCTATACGGCGCATGCTGGAGCATGACGGCACATATCTGATCAATGTCAACATCGACGAGACCGACATGATATTCCCCATGACACCGGCCGGCTCCGATGTCAACAACATCATGCTTAACGCCACCGAGACTTACCCCATCGACTAAACGCAAAAACAAGCTGACAACACAACTGACTATGGACGAGCAATTATTTACAGTGACGGTGTTTTCCGAGAACCAAGTGGGTCTGCTCAATCAGATATCCATCATCTTCACCCGCCGCTGCCTCAATATAGAAAGCCTGTCGGTGAGTCCCTCATCGATCAAAGGCATACACAAGTTCACCATAACCTGCTTCAGCAACCGCCCCATGATGGAGCGCGTGGTCAAGCAGATCGAGAAACGCATCGACGTGCTCAAATCATTTCTGTACACCGACGACGAGATAGTATATCAGGAAGTGGCGCTATACAAAGTGCCCACACCGCAACTGCTCGACGACAAGAATGTAGAGCTTATAATACGACGCCATAATGCGCGCATCCTCGAAATAACCCGTGAGTATGTCGTACTCGAAAAGACCGGCCACTCTGACGAGACCGAAGCTCTCTTCGAAGAGTTGCGCAAATACGACATCCGACAGTTTGTACGGTCGGGCCGCGTAGCCGTCACTAAAGATACCCACGAATATCTCAACATGTATCTCGACGAGCAGGAGCGTCGCAAAGCACGTCAATGCCAAAGCCTCTGAAGGAGTACATAAAACACTATACCCTTACGGCGCCGGAATGCAATCCGCAGGCTATGATGCCACTGACGCTGCTTGCCAACCGAGTAATCGAGACCGCGACCTATCACGCCAACGAACTCGGCGTGGGATATGCCCGTCTTCTGAAAGACGGCAAGGCATGGGTGCTGTCGCGCCTCTCAATCGAGATGCAACGATGGCCGGCCGTAAGCGAGGACTACTCCCTGCGCACATGGATCGAGGGCTTCAACCGGCACTTCTCGGAGCGCGACTTCGAGATTACCGACGGCAACGGCAATGTACTCGGCTATGCGCGGTCAATATGGATGGCTATCGACATCAACGGACGTCAGGGCGGCGACCTGTCAATGCTTGACGCCCTCCGCGACACGGTCAACGACCGTCCCTGTCCGATGGAGAAGATAAGACGCTTCACGCCTATAGGCGACAGCGCCACATATAAAAGCATGTACCGCTTCCGTTACTGCGACTGCGACTTCAACCGCCACGTAAACACGGTCAGGTACATCGAATTGATACAGAACCGTTGGGACTTGGACTTCTACGACCGTTATCAGGTAAGCCGCTTTGACATAGCGTTCATGCACGAAGCCAAGTGCGGACAGGAAGCTGCGCTGCTTCTGCGCGAAGACGGCGACGAGGCTTTCCTCGCGGAGATAGACCTTGACGGCGAGGCCGTGACCCGCGCACGTATCAGCTTCAGACAACACGAATTTAACATCAACAATAACAATACATCTAACATTTAATTTTTATGGCAAAAATGAATTTTGGCGGAGTTGAGGAGAATGTCATCATCCGCGAAGAATTTCCTTTGGAAAAAGCGAGAGAGGTACTCAAAGACGAAACAATAGCTGTAATCGGTTACGGCGTTCAAGGCCCCGGTCAGAGCATGAACCTGCGCGATAACGGCTTCAATGTCATCGTAGGCCAGCGTCCCGGAAAGACCTACGAAAAGGCTGTTGCCGACGGCTGGGTACCGGGTGAGACACTCTTCGGCATCGAAGAAGCCTGCAAGCGCGGCACAATAATCATGTGTCTGCTTTCTGACGCCGCCGTTATGTCGGTATGGCCCACAATCAAGCAGTATCTGACTCCCGGCAAGGCTCTCTACTTCTCTCACGGCTTCGCCATCACTTGGAGCGACCGCACAGGCGTTGTTCCTCCCAAAGACATCGACGTAATACTCGTTGCACCCAAAGGCTCGGGCACATCGCTCCGCACCATGTTCCTCGAAGGCCGCGGCCTCAACTCGTCCTACGCTGTAGAACAAGACTACACCGGACGCGCACTCGAGCGCACAATAGCCCTCGGTATCGGTATCGGCTCCGGCTATCTGTTTGAAACCACATTCAAGCGCGAAGCCACTTCCGACCTTACCGGTGAACGCGGCTCACTCATGGGCGCCATACAAGGTCTTCTCCTTGCTCAGTACGAAGTGTTGCGTGAAAACGGCCACACTCCTTCCGAAGCCTTCAACGAGACAGTCGAGGAGCTTACCCAGTCGCTTATGCCCCTTTTCGCCAAAAACGGAATGGACTGGATGTACGCCAACTGCTCGACCACCGCACAGCGCGGCGCTCTCGACTGGATGGGTCCGTTCCACGACGCCATCAAGCCAGTTGTCGAGAAACTCTATAATAGCGTAAAGACCGGCAACGAAGCCCAGATATCGATCGACAGCAACTCCAAGCCCGACTATCGCGAAAAACTTGAAGAGGAACTCAAAGCCCTCCGCGAGAGCGAAATGTGGCAGACAGCCGTTACCGTACGCAAACTCCGTCCCGAAAACAACTGATTACGACCTTATCGACGCGAGTCTGTCATGCAACAATAATTACAAGAAAGGCCGACCCGATGGGGTCAGGCCTTTTTTTCTAATAAAAAGACACATACAATATATCTCATTATATCTATTTTTTAGCTTCCGAAGCTATCGTATCTCGAATTTTAAAATTATATTTGTACAATAGCCAATAATTATCTTATGATACAGAATAATTTCAAGGAATATCTTGCATTTATAAGTTACCAACGAGATGATGAAAAGTTTGCAGAATGGCTTCAGCATCAGCTCGAACATTACCGCATACCTATAAATGTTTTAGAGGCAAAGCCGGATCTTAATAATTATCAACGCAAAATATTTCTTGACAAGACCGAATTGTCAGGAGGAATTCTTGGCGAAGAGATTGATAGAGCTCTTATGGAATCTCATTATCTCATTATATTATGTTCGCCGTCATCGGCAAAATCCATATGGGTTGATAAAGAAATTAGACGTTTTCTTAGTTTAAATGGAAGGACTAGCGTTATTCCATTCATAATATCAGGCATTCCTTATTCGCAAAATCCAGAAGAGGAATGTTTTGCCCCCGCATTAAAAGATTTGAGAAATACGTCTGATGAGATATTGGGTATAAACGTCGCAGAAATGGGCCGTGAGGTAGCATCAATTAAAGCAATCGCCTTTATGCTTGGGGTAAAATTTGATACACTGTGGCAACGTTATGAAAGGGATAAGGAAATAGAACAGCAGCGCTTGATGGACGAGAGGAATAAATTGCTGAAACTCCAAAGTATGTTTTTATCCGAAAAATCATCAGCAGAATTATTAGATGGGAATTTATCAGTCGCACGTTTACTCGCATTGAAAGCTCTTCCTGCAGACATTGATAATCCGGAACGCCCACTGGTTAAAGAGGCAGACAAGGCCTTGAGAAAAGCCATGTCTACAATGAACCGTGCATTTAGAGACAAAAAACCGATACGCGCTATAGCAATTGATTCAGCGAATGACGTAATTATTACCGGAGGTGATAACCATTGTATTAAATGGTGGGGGCTATCCAATGGACAATTGATACACTCAGTTGATAAAATGAGTAGAATATACGCAATTCATCTTTCGTCTGATGCGTCAAAGGTTATTGTATCAACGTACAAAGGCCATGTTATAATATTTGACGCTACCGGTCGGGAATTAAAACGGTTCAAGAATCAGCCCGGCCCCATATCCGATGCGGTCCTAAGCTGTGACATGAGTATCTTGGTTGTTGCTTCATCCAATGGACTTATATACAAATATGATTTTGCTACTTCAGCTCTTCTATCTAAAGTCGATGCTCATAAATGTCGCAGCATAAAATCTATTGATATCAGCTGTGACGGTCGTTTCATTGTATCTTCCTCTTATGATGGACATGTAAAAATATGGGATGCTCGTTCGATGGAATTAATCAATAATCTGAATTTTGAGGAAAAAGCATTTACTTCATCGCATTTTAGTCCTAATGGAAAACATCTGCTCATTACATCTGATAGTGGAATCATAAGGCTATTAAATCTTGAAACAAATGAGGTTTTATGGGCAGAAAACATATCAGAGTTAAGTATACGCTGTGGTGCATTCAGTAAAGACGGTACTCTGATTGCCGTAGGTGATAAAGAGGGGATATTGAGAATTGTTAATGCCGCGACGGGAAGAACAGAAAAAATATATAACATACATACCGATGCGATTAACTCCGTAGAATTTGGGAAAGACGATAGTATAGTCGTTACAGCTTCATCCGATAGTTCAGTTAGGATTCAAGAGATAAAAACCAACATGACAGCCCCACAATTAGAAATTTTAAAAATACAAGGTACAGATATATCTTTACACCCCTTTAAAAACATAATTGCTGCAATTACGCAAAACGGGGATCCAATAATCTATGACAATGACGCTAATCAAAATCTTGTGCTTCCTAAAAACAATAGACAGGTAGGACAGATAGTATTCAGTAATAGATCCGGGTTATTAACTGGAGTATTGATTGATTACGCTACAAACGGATCCCGTCATGTTGTCACTTGGGACACCGACACAGGTGAAATAACTACAATATTTAATTGCCATACGGCTAAAGATAATAATATCCGTTATTCATTTTATGATGAAGACATGGATATCGAAGAAGAGTCTATACCCATAACACCACCTAATCTAAAAATACGTTATTCATTTGATGACAGATTATTGGCGGTATCCGATGATATAAAGATAGAATTGTTTAATCCGATAAACGGAAAGAGACTAAAAAAGATATCGCAGATAAAAGGAGGAATTAATTGTTTTGACTTCAGCCCGATAAATAACAACATTGTAATAGGGAGCAATTCAGGATTACAGATCATTGACACAGTTTCGGAGAAAACATTATGCAATCACAATTTTAACCCAGACAGAATAATTTGTGTTGCATACTCTAGAAATGGATGTTACATAGCTATCGCATTAAGTTCTAAATCCATAATTATATATGATTCATCCTTAGAAAAAGCTACGACAAGGATTAATTTGGAATGGCCTGTTAAAGCACTAACATTTACGCACAATGATAGTTATTTAATTATTGCTACTACTCACGGAATCGAGATTCACGATTTGTCATCTGAAATATCGACTATTAAGACGTTCCTAAACAATTGCTCTAATATTGATACTTTGGTAATAAAGGATGAATATATCTATTTTTCGTCAAAATCACATCTAATCGGACGCATACATTTCCGCATCAAAAAGCCGCTCAAAGAGCTTATAAATGAAGCCAAATTGTCGTTAGGTTCATTTGAATTGACGGAAGGGCAACGGCACAAATTTTATTTAGATATATAATAAATCATTATACAGCGACTAAATTTACACTGAAGTCATTTTCAAGAGTAATTTACATCAAATATTGTGATACATAAGCGCTTTATCAACGATATTATATTTATGAAAAAGGATGCATCAGAATTTTGATACACCCTTGTTTGTGTCTAAAACTTTCCAATTTTTAACAAATTACATGTCAGACGGGTTAGAGGGGCCTACGTAAGTCTTTTTAAGGCCGCCCCAATCAATCAGTATTCGCTGCACCATAAGCCCCGGGGCTCCGCAGGTAATAGACAGGCGGTGTGATACGTCACTACGGTCTATGGCAAACGTCTCTTCACTTATCATGGAATTTCTTATGACATTGTCTTTCCACTGTTGCGATTGCTCGACCGGAATATAATTTATCACTCTTGGCGACGCATTGTCTACCGATATGCCAAATGAGGTGTCGGCTCCTTTATAAATCGGGAATCTGGGAACGGTATAGACAATAACCTTGACCGAATCGGCATCTATTGCAGGCAATTCATAATCAACCCTGAAGCCGTCAAGCGATGATGCATCCGCGTTTGGCTGAGTCACCTCACCCAATTGTAAGACCTCCCAATCAAATCCTATACCTTTCAGCAATCTTACCGTATGCGAGTCATCGGCTTTGAACGCGGCAAAAGAATTAACCGGCACGTACCGACAGCTGTCAAGACGATACTCCCGATAATCGGGTGTAAGGTCAACTTCTTCACGGAGGCCTTGCGATATGCTTACCTTAGGCATCTCCTGATAGAGTGCACATACACCTTTCGGGATGCTCATCATATGCTTCCATTTCCCGCCCAACAGGTTATTGTAATCATCTGTGAGTCGTTCAAGATCGTTATAAGCTGCTATAGACTGCTCTCCGGCCCAATTTGCTTTGCCGAATTCACCTTTACCCGCAAGCTCTTGATTCAATTGGGCCATGAGAAATTTACGATTCATCTGAGCGGAAGCCATAACCGGATATCCAATCATTTCATAGAACGCCGGCTTGAGAGAATCCGAGAGATTATTCATTATTCCTTCGGTAAGTCCATAAATAGCACCATAATCGGCGAGACGTTTTTGAGCATCATTGTAATTTTCAAAAGAATATTCGGTATTTTTCAGTCCGGTAAACTCCGGCACGTCCCACTCTCTCTCCCATCCCATATGTTCAGGCTTACGACTCCATGCCAGACGATAATACTCGTCAAGAATTCGTTGGAATTCCCCACGATACTCTTCACCGAATATTCCTGCAAGAAAATCGGCTTGATAATCATTGACATTATTATATGTGAACTTGTTAAAGTCCCATGCCATTTCAAAAAACAGCTGCATAGAAAGCTCCATCGGCTTTATATCGCCGACATTAAGAAGCCAATAGCGATTGGCCCCGGTATCGTAAGCCTTCTTCATCTCTTCATACATAAGCATAGGAGGAGTTGTGCTGAGCCATAGATAATCATGAGGTACACCAAGATAAGATATGTGGTAGTATACTCCCGAGCCACCGGGACGAGCCTGTTCAGCCGGATTGCTCAGCATCTTCATATAGCCATAATTGTCATCGGGCCATACGAGAGTTATGTGTTCGGGCACATTCATACCGTGTTCATATACCTGTTGCACCTCCTTATACGGCACAAGTATCTGAGGTATAGAATCAATCGGCAAGTTGATGTGGCGGCTGAGAATCTCGCGTTGATCAGCCACCGCCTGTTCGAGTAATTTGACTCTGTCATCCATCGAATAATTACCTCGCATACCTTCGTCATGAAGACCGCGCAGCCCCATGGTATATATATTTTCGTACGGCGACGCCTCTTTCACGCGAGAGTCCAGTTTGTCATATATCGTCTGACGGTTAGTGCCATAGTCCCATTCGCCATCGCGCTCGCTGCGCCATTCATAGCTTGACAGATTATTGAATAGCAACGGCTCACAGTGCGAAGTGGTAATCATGATTCCATACTCGTCGGCAATAACCTTATTTTCAGGATGCGAATAAAACGTATGAGAGCACAAATGCATTGCCGGGGCAAGCATATTGCACTTCAGACGCAGCAACAATTCGCACACTTTACGATAGGTTTTCGGACCTATACTGCCGGTCTCCGGTTCGAAATTTTTTGCAGACCACTCATAAAGTCCCCAGTCCTCGTCATTTATAAATATTCCACGATAACGCACCGACGGACTGTCCGATACATAATCGGCCTTTACATATATATTATCATGTTTATCGACGGGGACATCGGCCCACCAGTACCACGGCGAGACACCTATCTTTTCACTCAATGTAAGCAGACCGTACGCGGCGCCGCGCGGGTCACTACCCGCCACGACAAGTACATTGTCACCTACATTGGTTATTAAAAATCGCTCAAATCCGGTTTGCAAATCTTGGATATCCAACATCCCTTTCGATGCAAGCTTCTTGATATGCTTGCTTTTGACAGTTCCAAAAACGATATTACATCCTTTCGACATTTTTTTTGAGAGAAGCGGAGAATGTCCTGTCACAAGTTCATAATCCGAAATAAACATTTTCGCTACATTGCCTATCAGCGCATCATCTGACGCATCAACAACCAAGCAGGGATTCGTAAGTGATATAGCACCTGTTTGAGGGCCAAAAGTCACGGATAAATGTCCCGCGCCGTTAGAAGCTATGGCGCAGAACACCCACATGCACATAATCAAAAGTCTGTTCATCGTTATTGTTTATTATAAATAAGGTAATAATATCTTCAAAGGTAATTATATACTTACAGCTTGGCAAATGTATCGCGGTTGATGTCATAATAACATACAATTTATGCACCTTTGTATACATTGACGTCTATCCGGCAGGGCTTTTTTGCAAGAAATATGTATAAAAATTCACAAATCTCTCGGTTTTATTATTTTTTGTTAGTAAATTTGCCACCTCAAAAATAATTCAGCACAGAATATGAGCAAACGTCAGACGCGATTACTGGCAATACTGGAGATACTCACCAATAACTGCATCGGAAGTCAGGATGAACTTTCGAGACTGCTTGCCGCACGCGGCTTTCTGGTGACACAAGCCACCTTGTCGCGCGATCTGAAGCGGTTGCGCACAACCAAGGTACCGGCCGACTACGGCGGATATCGTTATATAGTACCCAACCCGGGCGACATTCCCGAAGACGAAGTGTATGAATCCATACCCTCCACCGCCCAGTCAGGCACCCATGAAGCCGTACAATCGGTGGCGTTCTCCGGCACACTTATGGTATTCAGGACCCTCGAAGGCTATGCCAGCGGTCTTGCCTACGACCTTGACCGACTCGACACCCCCTACATACTCGGCACAATAGCCGGAGCCGACACTGTCATACTCGTTGTACCGGAGGATGTAAGCCGAGCCGAAATTCTCGATTATTTTCACGATTTCCTTCCCGAAAGGGTGCTGTACAACGCACGCAGAGAGTATTGCGGCGATACAAATAAACAAATCATTTAAGCATTTATACATAAACAGAAATGGTAGATCCTTCAAAAATTGAAGTTGTCGTCGCTTCCGACGAGCATGTCAAGTATGTTGACGAGATACTTGACACGATCAACCGCGCCGCCAAGGTACGCGGCACCGGCATTGCCAAACGCTCTCCGGAGTATGTCAAGCAGAAAATGCTCGAACACAAAGCCGTAGTGGCTCTGTGCGAAGGCGAATTTGCCGGGTTCAGCTACATAGAAAGCTGGAGTAACAAAGAGTTTGTGGCAAACTCGGGACTTATCGTTGCCGACAAGTTCCGCGGCATAGGCCTCGCCACACGCATAAAGCAGCGCATATTCAAGCTGTCGCGCGAGATGTTTCCGCAGGCAAAGATATTCTCTCTGACTACGGGAGCCGCCGTCATGAAGATGAACCATGACCTCGGATATCGCCCCGTGACATTTGACCAGCTCACTACCGACGCCGCTTTCTGGCGCGGATGCGAGAGTTGCGTGAACTTCGACATTCTGCAGCGCAACGGCGGCCACAAGTGCCTCTGCACCGGATTGCTCTACGACCCCTCGGAAGAGCATCATCAACACGAAAATTAATCATATTAACAATATTATTCTCACCTCATAAATTAATGACTGACATGGAAGATAAGAAAAAAGTAGTCCTCGCCTTCAGTGGAGGCCTCGATACATCATTTGCCGTAAAATATTTGTCGGAAGACTGTGGTTATGAAGTATACACCGCTATAGCAAATACCGGAGGCTTCTCACCTACCGAACTGAAAGCTATTGAGAAACGCGCCCTCGATCTCGGCGCCAAAGGCCACGCCACTCTCGACATCACTCAGGAGTATTATGACAAGAGCATCAAATACATGATTTTCGGCAACGTGCTCCGCAACGGCACCTACCCCATATCGGTAAGCTCCGAACGCATATTTCAGGCCATAGCCATCATAAACTACGCCAAGTCGATAGGTGCCAAGTACGTGGCCCACGGAAGCACAAGCGCAGGCAACGATCAGGTACGCTTCGACCTTACATTCCAGATACTCGCTCCGGAAATCGAGATCATAACTCCTACCCGCGACATGAACCTCACCCGCGAGTATGAAATCGAGTATCTCAAAAAACACGGCTATGTGGCCGACTTCAAAAAACTCGAATACTCCATCAACAAAGGCCTGTGGGGTACTTCTGTCGGCGGTAAGGAGACCCTCCACAGCAACGAGACCCTGCCCGAGGAGGCATATCCCACACAGATGACCGCCACCGCCGACAGCCGCCTGACAATTGACTTCAAGGAGGGTGAGATTGCCGCCGTAAACGGCGAACTCTTCTCCGACAAGGTGAAAGCCATACAGAAAATCGAAGAGCTCGTGGCTCCCTACGCCGTAGGACGCGACATGCACATCGGCGATACCATAATCGGCATAAAAGGACGTGTAGGCTTCGAGGCCGGCGCGCCGATGGTCATACTCGCCGCCCACAAGATGCTCGAGAAGCATACTCTTACAAAGTGGCAGCAATACTGGAAAGATCAGCTCGGCACTTGGTACGGCATGTTTCTGCATGAAGCACAGTATCTTGAGCCGGTAATGCGCGACATCGAGAAGTTCCTTGAGTCGTCGCAGCGCAACGTCACCGGACGTGTGCTGATCGACCTGAAGCCCTACCGCTTCATAACCGTAGGCGTGGAGAGCGACTTCGACCTGATGAAGACCTCATTCGGCGAATACGGCGAGATAAGCAAGGGCTGGACAGCCGATGACGTCAAAGGCTTCACCAAGATTCTCGGTAACCAGATGAAGATATACTACTCGGTACAAGAGCGTAACAACAAATCGGGAGAAGCATGATAAAAATAGGTATCATAGGCGGCGCGGGATATACCGCCGGCGAACTGTTGCGTCTGCTCGTCAATCACCCCGACGCGGAGATAAAATGGATCCACAGCTCCAGCAATGCCGGTAACCCGGTAAGCGATGTTCACCAAGGACTTATCGGTGAAATCGACATGAAGTTCACCGACACCCCGGCACTTGACGAGATAGACCTGCTCTTCTGCTGTACGCCCCACGGCGACACCCGCAAGTTCATGGACAGCCATGACATACCCGAAGGGCTCAAGATAATAGATCTGTCGACCGACTACCGCATTGAGGACGGTACCCATGACTTTGTATACGGACTGCCCGAACTCAACCGCAAGCGCATAGTGCGCGGCGCCACCCGGGTGGCCAATCCCGGATGCTTCGCCACAGCCATACAGCTCGCTCTGCTGCCTCTTGCTAAAAACCTTCTGCTCAACAGTGACATCCATGTGACCGCCATAACCGGCTCTACAGGCGCCGGAGTAAAACCGTCGGCCACAAGCCACTTCTCATGGCGCAACAACAATGTGTCGATCTACAAGCCTTTCAAGCACCAGCATCTGGCCGAGATACGCCAGTCGCTGTCAAGCCTGCAGTCAAGCTTCAAGTCCGACATAAACTTCATACCTGTGCGCGGATGTTTCGCCCGCGGCATCATGGCCATCATATATCTTGACTGCCCGGTCGACATAGAGCAGCTCAAAGCCCTGTATGAAGACTACTATTCCGACCATAACTTCACGTTTGTCACCGACAAGGCTCCCGACCTCAAAGATGTGGTCAACACCAACAAGTGCATACTTCATCTCGAAAAGGTTGACGGCAAGCTTCTTATAACCTCGGTTATCGACAATCTTGTCAAAGGCGCGTCGGGGCAGGCCGTACATAACATGAACCTGCTTTTCGGGCTGCACGAGCGCGTAGGCCTGCAGTTGAAACCGTCGGCTTTCTAAAACGTATAAACATTGTTTTGGCATGAAATTATTTGACGTATATCCGCTTTTTGACATAGAGATTGTATCAGGCAAAGGTTGCCATGTATACGATAACCACGGCACCGAATATCTGGACCTTTACGGAGGCCATGCCGTAATCTCCGTAGGACACTCCCATCCCGTCGTGGTTAAAGCCATCGACGAGCAGGCATCGCGGCTGATGTTCTACTCCAACTCGGTCATAAATCCGCTGCAGAAGCGTCTTGCCGAAAAACTCGGCAAGGTATCGGGCTATGACGACTATCAGCTGTTTCTCGTAAACTCCGGTGCCGAAGCCAATGAAAATGCACTTAAACTGGCTTCGTTCCATACCGGCAAGTCGCGTGTCATAGCTTTCGGCAAGTCGTTCCACGGACGCACATCGGCGGCCGTCGAAGTTACCGACAACCCCAAGATCGTATCGCCGATAAACGACAACGGCCATGTCACCTTCCTGTCACTCGGCGATATCGACGCAGTGGCCCATGAACTCTCAAAAGGCGACGTATGCGCCGTCATAATAGAGGGCATTCAGGGCGTCGGCGGCATACGCATACCCTCCGACGACTTCCTGCGCCTGCTGCGCGAGGAGTGCGACCGCTACGGAGTGGTGCTTATTCTCGACGAGATACAGTCGGGCTACGGACGCACCGGACGCTTCTTCGCCCACCAGTACTCGGGCATACGCCCCGACATCATCACGGTAGCCAAAGGCATAGCCAACGGCTTCCCTATGGGCGGTGTGCTGATCAGCCCCGATTTCACTCCAAGCTACGGACAGCTCGGCACCACTTTCGGCGGCAATCATCTCGCCTGCGCCACAGCCATAGCCGTACTTGACGTGTTTGAGAACGAAGGTCTTGTCGACAATGCCGCTCTCGTGGGCTCTTACCTGCTGTCGCAGCTTCAGGGGCTGCCCGGCATAAAGGAAGTACGCGGCCGCGGGCTCATGATCGGTATCGAGATGGAATACCCTGCCAAGGATCTGCGCCGTCGGCTTATCGAGGAGGAGCATGTATTTACAGGAGCCGCAGGCACCAACATCATACGACTGCTCCCGCCGTTATGCCTGACAATGGACGAAGCGCAGGAATTCATCACACGTTTCACCCGGTTGCTCACCGAAAAGGCCTGATTTAAGATGAAGATAGCCATAATAGGAGGCGGCAACATGGGCGGTGCCATAGTGCGCGGACTTACCGCGTCGGCCGACATAACACCCGCCGACATAGCGGTAGCAAGCCCCCGTCAGACTACCGTCGACGCGTTGGCGGCCGAGTGTCCGGGCATATTGACATTCACCGACAACAAAGCGGCTATAAAAGACGCCGATGTCATAATACTCGCGGTAAAACCGTGGGTGTTGCCTGCCGTGCTCGACGAGATAGCGCCTTATGTGGCCTTCCGCAACCAATGCATCGTGTCATTGGCAGCAGGCATATCGCTCGACGACATGTCAGAGATGCTGCGGCGCTACTCGACCGACCGCATCCTCTTCCGTGTCATACCCAACACCGCCATGTCGGTCGGCGAGAGCATGACATTCGTATGCCACAACGAAGCCGGAGCCGATTGTGTAGACAGAGTTACGGGCATATTTGACCGGCTCGGCACTACCGCAGTCATTGAAGAGCGTCTTATGGGCGCGGCTACAGCACTGTGCTCGTGCGGCATAGCATACGCCATGCGCTACGTAAGAGCCGCTACGGAAGGAGCCGTGGAGCTCGGCCTGTATCCGGCCAAAGCGCGCGACTACATACTCGCCACTCTCAAGGGTGCGGTAGCCCTGCTTGAAGCTACCGGTAACAATCCTGAGACGGAGATTGATAAGGTGACGACCCCCGGCGGCATTACCATAAAAGGGCTTAACGCCATGGAGGCCCGTGGATTTACGACGGCCGTAATCGAAGGACTCAAAGCCTCTTGTAAATAAACTGACGTATAACCCGCTAAACCCAGAATACCATGTCGGTAAACAAAGTCATTTTGATAGGAAACGTCGGGCAGGATCCCGAGATAAGATACAACGAAGGTTCGCGTCCGGTAGCCTCTTTCTCACTCGCCACGACCGAGCGCTCCTACACCAACGCGGCAGGCACGATAATTCCGGAGCGCACCGAGTGGCACCGTATAGTCATGTGGGACAGAGCGGCGGAGACAGCGGAAAAATATATCCGCAAAGGCACCAAACTATACATCGAGGGGCGTCTGCGTACCCGCACTTGGGAGGACCGCAACACCATCAAGCGCACCGTTACCGAGATATACGTCGACAATTTTGACATACTTTCACGCCCCGCACAACAATGAAGTACTTTATATCGGCGGGAGAGCCTTCGGGCGACCTGCACGCATCGCAGCTCATACGAGAACTTAACATCGTTGACCCCAAAGCCCGGTTTGCTTTTCTCGGGGGCGACCTTATGGTCCGTGAAGCGGGTTGTGAGCCTGTCATACACTATCGCGAGATGGCTTTCATGGGCTTCAGCGAAGTGCTGCGACACCTGCCCGAAGTACTGTCCAATCTGAAGCGCGCCAAGGCAGCGCTGAAGGCTTCGCGCCCCGATGCGCTCATACTTGTCGACTATCCGAGTTTCAACCTCAAGCTGGCCAAGTATGCCGTATCGCTCGGCATACCGGTGTACTATTACATCTCGCCTAAGGTATGGGCGTGGAAGGAGCACCGCGTGAAAGCCATAAAGCGCTATGTAAAGAAAGTATTCTGCATATTTCCATTTGAGGTGGCGTTTTACCGTGACCGCCACGACTACGCCGTTGACTATGTGGGCAATCCATCCAAAGAAGAGGTGGATGCAAAGCTTAAATCGATAGTGTCGCGCGAAGAGTTTCTGAAGCGCCATAACCTGCCTGACAAACCGATAATAGCCATCGTGCCCGGCAGCCGTCGCAGCGAAATCAAAAACAATCTGATGATCATGGAGACCGCGGCGGCACGTTTCCCCGACTATCAGCCCGTAATAGCCGCTGCCCCGGGCATAGACCTGAAGTATTACGGCTACTACATAACTCCCGGTACACCGATAGTAAGCGACGCCACGTTTGACCTCATGCACTTCGCCGAAGCCGCTCTCGTGACATCGGGCACAGCCACTCTGGAGTGCGCTCTGCTCGGCACACCGCAGGTGGTGTGTTACCGTGCCAACGGCGTCAAACTCTCCTACAAAATCATGGAGAAGATACTTAAGGTGCCGTTTGTATCGCTGCCCAATCTCATAGCCGACAAAGCCATCGTGCCGGAAATGCTCGTACACCTCTGTACGCCCGATGCCGTGGCCCGCGAACTCGGCAACATACTGCCCGGGCGACCCGGCCACGACAATCAGCTTGAAGGCTATCGCCTCATGCGCTCCATACTCGGCGACACACTCGCCGCCCCCTCAACGGCACGCCTGCTGTACAGCGACCTTACCGACAAATAACATACCCCTATGGCTGCATTCAGCAAACTGGACGAGGTCAAGGCACTCCGCGACATAAGAGTGTTTGTATCGTCCACATTCAACGACATGAGCGAGGAGCGCGATTACCTTGCCCGTCAGATATTTCCCGCCGTGAAAGCATATGCCCGTCAACGGACATTGTCATTCCATGCCGTAGACCTGCGCTGGGGCATCACTAAAGAAGAAAGCGAGGCTCACGGAGTAGTCAAAGCATGCTTCGACGAGATCGACCGCTCAAATCCGTTTTTCATCGGCATTATAGGCTCCCGTTACGGCTGGACTCCCGCCATAGAGGATTTCGGCAATGACTATAACGAGATATCAGCCCGCGCGCCGTGGATTGACAGCGCGGTTAAAAGCGGGACAAGCATTACCGAGATGGAGTTTCTCTACGGAGCGCTCAAGCGTCACGGCGAGAAAGTAAACGCTTGGTTCTACATAAAAGATGGCGATGACTTTGACCATGGTGCGGCGGCACTCAGAGATAAACTGTACTCCCAGATCGAGTATCCCGTAAAGAAGTATCACGACGTAGAAGAACTGGGAGCCATGATTTATGACGACCTTGTAGCCCGCATCGACAGCCTCTTTCCCGACGCAGACAACGACCCGTACCTCAACGAACTTCGCCGCAACGAATACATACTCGACGACAATCTGGCTAAAATAGTGGACTTCGCCCCAGAAGTCTACACGACTCTTGACAATTGGCTTAATGACAATAATCGGCCGGCTGTCGCGGCTATTTACGCAAATAACACCATAACCAACGGCAATATGACCTTCAACGTATGCGGCAAATCAATGCTGTTGTGCAGCTACGTGTCCAAATTACGCGCTAACGGATACCCCGTAGTATACTTTGATATGGCTACATGCAATGCCGTCGATGTCATAAATGAATGTCGCCTGTTTTTAGACCGACAGCTTTCATTAACGACTTCGCCCGACCCGATTTTAGTGGCTATTGACAACGCCGACTTTGGCAATCATGTGGAATACGCGGCCTTTATTGATTACGTCACACGACTTTCGTCCACAAATAAAGTTATCATTTCTACAAGATCCGGAGATGCAGTCATGAAGTTATCGGCGGAACTTATAACATGCTCCGGGTTGTCTAACGACGCAATAGATTCATTGATTGACCGATACCTTGCCATGCACGGTAAGAAACTGAGCCCGTCATTGAGAGCATTGTTGCCCCACGACCATTCAAGACTTGACAGGCTGAAACTGATTCTTAATTATCTGGTGCGATTCGGCTCGTTTGACAAGTTGGAAAACGAAGTAGAGTCCTCGGGTAAATGCGACCTATTCTGGAAATTGGCAACGGATGTCAAAGATGAGCTAAGCGATCGAACACAAAAATGGGAACCGATGTGGGTGCTCAATGCTCTTGCCGTTGTAGGCGAAGCGGGACTCAGCGAGGATGAGATACTCTCGCTCACCAACATGAAACCGCTGCGCTGGGCCATGATACGTGAACGCATTTTGGAACTGTGTCGACGTCGAGGCAACCTCTATGTAATGGAAAATCTGCACGAAACGAGAGCAAAACTGCGTGACCTGTATTACACCAATTTCCGTGACATGATTATCATGCGCATACTGACTTGGCTGAAAGACAATGATGTATCATTGCCGCGGCTTACCGTAATGCTTCCCAATCTTTATGACAGTTATATAGGGGCCGATGAAAAAGTTTCTGAAATTGAAGAGGTAAAACAAGGCCGCATATCATATTTCCTCGATGTGGATTTTGTCAACACCATGTTCCAGTCTGATTTGACATCAGGCTGGAGCCGCTACCCGTGCCGTGACGCAAAGATGTCCGACGGACCGATAACATGGACCGGGTTCAAAATTTCACGACCACACACTGACGCCGAGATGGTGCGATACTACACAAAGTTGTCGGAGACGGCCCGCACTCTCGACCGCATGGATGACTACAACTATTGTTGTGAACGGCTGAAAGCATATAATAACGGCATGACATCGGCCGAAATCGCTATGCAGGTGATTGACCGTCATATAGCCCGAGGAGAATTCCACAAAGCAAGAGAGGTGAAAGAATCAACAGTCTTCGACACAGTGGAGCAACAGGCTGCGGCAGGAGTGGCAATAGCACGAGAGTTATTCCGCCGGCTGTTCATTGAGGATATGTTCGATGAACTCGAGACGTTAAAGTCCTTTTTATCCGAGGTAGGCGAAGAGAGTCAGCTCGGATATGAAATAAGACTGCTTGATCTCGAGCAACTTCTCTTCTGTGCATATTTTAACCTGTCAGGCAATGAATTAAGCGAATACATCAAGAGCGATATTTTCCCTTCTCTTCAGACGCTTCTTGAAAAACTTCATAATCGTGGATGGCATGATGCCAATCTATCAAAAACAGCTCAACTTATCGGTTTCGCCAATATGATTGTCGGGCAATATGACTTTGGGATGCGCAGCTGGCTTGACCCCTCGATAAAATTCGCAATAAACATCTCGGGACGCGGCACTCCCGCCTTTGCCGAAGCCATGGTCATATACGGGCTCGGCTTTATGACGGTAGGAAATCCGTCCCGATATGCCGACTCGGAAATCCGCGGCTCCTCGCTGTCAATCCATAAGGCCGACAAGTTGTGCACCCCGTGGCTCATAAACGCACTTTGCATCTCCAAGAGAATGTCGCTCGACAAATCCACTCACGAGCTGTTGGACAAAAAACTTGACGAAATCATAGAATTGGTACACAGTCAACCCGACAACTACTGCCAAGAGCTGCTTGACGCAATCGTTGACCACCATCGTAACAGTCAACGAATCACATTCCAATAAACGATAACTTTTAAATCATAACATGACATGAGCACAATGCCTCGAAATCTTATACTTTGCGCCGGTATGTTTACCGCAATGACGCTTTCCGCCGAAAAGCCGACGGTGACTTGGGAAACACTCGGCAACACCGTAAATGCACAAGGCGAGCAGGTATACCATGAACGTTATACAGTGACAGGCCACAAGGACGTGGCCCGCATTGCCTTCAACAAGTTCAAGCGACCGATGAATGCCGTGAATCCGGTCGATACGGTAGCCGAGATTATTCCGGGATACTTCTATTTGGCCTCACCGCGTTTCGGCTCCGACAACGACACCATAGTTGTCGATGTCGAAACACAAGGCATACTCACGCAGGATGTCTACGGTCCCGACGGTCTGCACGCCGTGATGCGCGACGGATCGGTAGTGCCGGTCGACTTCACGCTCATGTCCATGATTAAGTCGCCGAAGCAATGGTCGACACCCGACACAGACCTTATGCCCTACGGCGACGGCATATACCGGTTCAATGAAGGGCTGATCGCTCCTCAGAAAGCGCTCGGCCCTTACGAGATAATACCCTCGTTCAAGAAAGTCACCGAGACAGGCGACGGCGGCTACTGCTCGCTTGAAAACGTCGCCACATACCGGGAAGTCGTAAACGACAATCCCGAGTACTACCGCATAGACTTGTCAGGCGATGCTCCCGTAATCGAATATGCCTCGCCGCGTGCACGCATAACGGGCACTCGTGTGCTATACAACCGACTGGCCCGGATAAACGGCAACCGCCTGCCTCACGCCGTGATCGAGGATTGGCCCGACATGCCTTACCGCGCCGTCATGATAGACATAGTGCGCAATTACACCACTCCCGAAAACATGAAGAAGGAAGTGAAACTACTTGCCGACTACCGCTTCAACACGCTGCATTTCCACATGACAGACGACGAAGGATGGCGGCTCGAAATACCGGGACTCCCCGAACTCACCACGGTAGGCGCACGCCGCGGCTACACGCTTGACGACAGTGAATTTCTCGCGCAGATATACAGCGGCGACGGCAATCCCGACAGCCATGAGGGCATATCCAACGGACAATTCACCCGCGACGAGTTCATAGACCTGCTGCGCGAATGTGCGGCCCTCGGTATCGACGTCATACCGGAAATAGAGTCACCCGGCCACGCCCGTGCGGCCATAAAATCGATGGAGGCCCGCGCCCGCAAAGGCGACCCGTCGTTCAGACTCATCGACCCGGCCGACACATCGCGCTACACCACCGCACAGGACTACCACGACAACACCATGAATCCGGCGGCTCCGGGTGTATACCGGTTCATGACAAAGGTTATCGACGAGATTGCCGCCATGTACAAGGAAGCCGGCGTACCGCTCAAAGGCATACACATAGGCGGCGACGAAGTTGCCAAATATGCTTGGGACGGTTCGCCTATGGCACAGTCCTTTATGAAAAAGAAGGGTCTTAAGACGCAGAAGCAGCTTCATGCCGAGTTTGTACTCCGTGTGGCCGACATACTTGCCGAGCGAGGCATACCGATGCACGGTTGGCAGGATATAGCCGTGGGCTACTCCGACAAATACAACAAGGCCGTGGCTCCCCTGACAGGTGGTGTCAACTGCTGGACAAGAAGCTCCGGCAAGTCCACCACCCGCGCGCTTCAGGCCGGCTTCCCCGTAATACTAAGCAATGTCAACCGTTTTTATCTCGACCAGTCCTACAACCTGCATCCGCTTGAGCGGGGTCTGCGATGGGGCGGTACTGTAGACGAGTTTACCACTCTGGGCGGCTATCCCGACAGCATGGTTGTAGTCAAACCGGAATATCCGGGACGCATAATAGGCGTGTCGGGCCAGCTTTTCAACGAGACGCTCCGCTCCTACCCCATGCTTGAGGAGTTTCTGCTGCCCAAGATGCTCGGACTGGCCGAACGGGGCTGGAACAGCACCCCTACCTACTCTGACAGCCGCTACAACAAAATCATCGAAGAGCGTGAACTGCCTTCATACGTGACCGACGGCCACAGTTTTCATCTGCGCCAGCCCGGCATATTGATTGAGGACGACATGGTGAGGATGAACTCACCCTATCGCAACGCCGTAATACGCTATACGCTCGACGGCACGGATCCTGACGAAAACTCGCCCGTATATACGACTCCGTTCACGTACAACGGCGAGCCTGTAAGAGCGCGCCTGTACATGCTTGGTAAAAAGAGCGTGCCCACCCTTATAAAGAATTAATCCCTTAGTGTTATGATTGACGATATATTACGCTACAACAAAGAGTTTGTGGACTCCGAAGGCTATAAGAAGTTTATCACCTCAAAGTATCCCGACAAGCGCATAGCCATAGTCACCTGCATGGACACGCGGCTTATCGAACTGTTGCCCGCGGCATTGGGCATACGCAACGGCGATGTAAAGATCATAAAGAATGCGGGCGGCACGATAACCAATCCGTTTGACTCCACGATGCGCTCGCTCTTGGTAGCCGTATATGAGCTCGGAGTCAACGAAATCATGGTCATAGGCCACACCGGATGCGGCGTGCAGGGCATGAACGCGGAGGAGATGCTGCACCTGATGCGTGAGCGCGGCATCAGCGACGAGCACATAACGCTTATGCGACACTGCGGCATAGACCTCGACAGCTGGCTCCACGGCTTCGAAAACTCCGAAGACGCCGTCCGCGAGACGGTCGACCTCATAGGCCGACATCCGCTCATGGCCGCCGACGTACGGGTCAGCGGCTACATCATGGACTCCGTCACCGGACAACTTTCCGCCGTCACCGACAGCCTGAATTTAGAATAAAATCGCTAACTTTGCATCCTACTAAAACCGTAATACAGGATGCAGAAGCGTGACGTAACCTTTGAAAGCCTCAATATAGTAAAGCTACTTAAAGATAAAAAACCGAAGAGAGTGCTGTTTGTGTGTCTGGGCAACATATGCCGTTCACCGGCCGCACAAGGTGTCTTGCAACACATAGTCGACACTCACGGAGCTTCATCCGATTGGGAAATTGACTCTGCGGGAACATACGGCGGCCACGCGGGTGACCTGCCCGACCGGCGCATGCGCGTTCATGCACAGCGTCGCGGCTACGACCTCACTCACCGTTCGCGCCGAGTAAGGGAGAGCGACTTCGATGACTTCGACCTCATCATAGCTATGGATAAATCAAACGAGCGCAATCTGCACGACATGGCTCCGTCAGTCGA
This sequence comes from Muribaculum sp., assembly GCA_009775095.1. GTDB lineage: Bacteria > Bacteroidota > Bacteroidia > Bacteroidales > Muribaculaceae > Muribaculum. Next base: position 16,070 of record VSOZ01000022.1, on the reverse strand, counting down.
AGCCGAGGCCAAGATTGTACCCATGATAGAGTTTGTCAATATATCGACCCGATATGACCATGTCCCCGATCCATACTATGAGGGAGCCGAAGGATTTGAACTCGTGCTTGACCTGCTCGAAAACGGATGTGCCAACCTATACGATATGCTGACCGATGGAAAAAACTAAAGGCGACATAACGGCACTTGCCACGCGGCCCATAGGCCGACTGCTGTGGGAGTACAGTCTTCCGGCCATCGTGGGTATGGTGGTCATGTCGCTGTACAACGTCATAGACCGCATATTCATAGGGCGCGGAGTCGGCGCAGAGGCCATCGCGGGGCTTGCCATAACATTTCCGGTAATGAACGTAAGCGCCGCCATAGGTGTGCTTATCGGTGCGGGTGCCGCGGCCAGAGTGTCTATAATGCTCGGACAGCGCGACATGAGAGGGGCCGAACTCGTTCTGGGCAACTCGCTTGTGCTCATAATATCCAACGCCATAGTATATCTTACGATCTTCGCCGTATTTCTCGACGACATACTCATGGCTTTCGGAGCATCGTCGGCCACACTGCCCTATGCCCATGACTTCATGGCCTACATACTGCCCGGCATGCTCATCATGAACATAATGTACAGCCTCAACAACATCATGCGCGCATCTGGCTATCCCCGTCAGGCCATGATAACGATGTTTATCGGTGCCGGCTGCAACGTCATACTCGCACCGATCTTCATATTCGTGCTCGACATGGGCATAAAGGGTGCGGCCATAGCCACCGACATCTCCATGTCAGTGGGAGCCGCGTTTGTAATAGCCCACTTCTGCCGCCGTACATCGACCGTAAGATTCACACACGGCATATACCGCATAAAGTGGCACATCGTATGGGGCATAATCAGCATAGGCGCGGCGCCAAGCATAGTCAACTTCACGTCATCGGCCATAAATGTCATCATCAACCGCACCCTGTATACTTACGGAGGCGACATAGCCGTGGGGGCGGTAGGCATATTCTCGACCTACACGTCGTTGCTGTGCATGATAGTGGTGGGTCTGTGTCAAGGCGTGCAGCCCATACTCGGCTACAACTACGGAGCGGGACACATGACAAGACTTCGCAAAGCATTCTGGATGTCGGCCGTAATAGGCACATGCGTGACAAGCCTCGGCGCGTTTTTCAGCGTATTCCTACCCGACCTTATAGCCCGTGCGTTTACCGTCGACAGTGAGCTAATAGCCGCAACAGCCAACGGCCTCCATATATCGACCCTTTTCTTCTGGGCGGTAGGCTTCCAGATAATATCGACCACCCTTTTCCAGTCAATAGGCATGGCCGGCAAGTCGATATTCCTCAGCCTTATACGTCAGGTGATATTTCTTATACCGCTGCTGCTCACACTGCCCAAACACTTCGGGCTTAACGGCGTATGGGCATCGTTTCCGTCATCGGACTTGGCAGCTACCGTGGTCACTCTTATCATGGTCTTCTACCAGCTCCACAGACTGCGTCGCCACGTTCCTCCACGTCCCGAGCCAGCCCGGTAATCACATGGGGCTATAGTCCTTGGCGAGGCCTCCCTCGCCCGTCTCCTTATACAGTGACGGCAGGTCGTGACCGGTCTCTTTCATGACAGTGACCACCTTGTCAAACGACACACGGTGAGTGCCGTCGGTAAAAGCCGAATATATATTGGCATCCAGCGCACGTGCTGCGGCGTAGGCATTGCGCTCTATGCATGGTATCTGCACAAGGCCGCACACGGGGTCGCACGTCATGCCCAGATGGTGCTCAAGGCCCATTTCAGCGGCATACTCTATCTGAGCCGGACTGCCTCCGAAAAGCTGACTTGCCGCAGCCGACGCCATCGAACATGCCACCCCGACCTCGGCCTGACATCCGGCTTCGGCTCCAGATATTGACGCATTGTACTTGACAATATTGCCGATCAGTCCGGCAGTGGCAAGGGCTCGAAGTATTTTCATGCGGCTGAACTCACGGCTCTCCTGAAGATGATAAAGCACGGCCGGCACCACACCGCACGAGCCGCACGTGGGGGCCGTGACAATACGGCCGCCCGATGCGTTGACCTCACTCACGGCGAGGGCGTAGGCAAACACCAGTCCCCGCGAGCGCAGATTGTCTTTATATCCTTTGGCCTTTATATAGTATGTCGAAGCCTTGCGTCGCAGATTGAGCGGACCGGGCAGCACGCCCTCCTCATCAAGCCCCTGCTCCACGGCAGCGCGCATGGTGTCCCATACCTCGCTCAGGTAGTCCCATATGTCGGAGCCCTCACACTGCAGCACATACTCCCAGTAGCTCTTACCGGTGCGCTCACACCATTGGAGTATCTCCCCGAGTTTGTTCATCTCGTACAGGTCGGGGGTATCGGTCGACGGCTTTCCCTCCTCGGCGAGGGTGCCTCCACCCACACTGTACACCGTCCACTCCTCCATGAGCACTCCCGCCGCCGTAAACGCACGAAACGTCATGCCGTTAGGATGAAACGGCAGAAATATACGCGGCTCCCACTTGATCGTGACCGGAGCCTTGCGCTCAAGTATGTCGAGAATAGCCACATCGGTCATGTGGCCGCGACCCGTAGCCGCCAGACTGCCGAAAAGAGTCACCTCAAACGAAGCGGCCTCCGGGTTACGACCGAGAAATATCTCGGCCGCCTTACGCGGGCCCATCGTATGGCTGCTCGACGGCCCGTGACCTATTTTATAAAGTTCCTTTATTGACTTCATGGTTCAGTACGATTGATACACATCACAAAGATACAACAATTCACAGGCCGAAACAACCCGACGTCGGTGCTACTTAAATTATATGTCATGCCGATTTTATTGCTTTTCAGACTATTTATAAATATTTTTTAGTTATATTTGTCTTCAATACCATAACAGATAATCTCTCCGATAATGCCTACTGAAAAAGCAAAAATTATAGGAGTGTCACGTCACCGGCTGTCGACCGACGGCGAAGGAGTGACCACGCTTGTGGCTTTTCACGGCTGCCCCCTGCGTTGCCGTTATTGCCTTAACCCGCACTCGCTTGCCGGCGGCGATATGTTCAGGGAGTACACCACGGAGGAGCTGTACGACACGGTGGTCATCGACGAACTGTACTTCCTCGCTACCAACGGTGGGATCACCTTCGGCGGCGGAGAACCGGCCATGCGTCCCGGCTTCATAAAAGAATTCCGCGAGTTATGCGGCACGGAATGGAGGCTTACGATCGAGACCTCGCTAAACGTACCGGTAGCCAACATCGAGGCATTGCTGCCTGTCACCGATGAACTGATAGTCGATATCAAGGACATGAACCCGGACATATACCGCAACTACACCGGACGCAAAAACACACTTGTCATTGAAAACCTCAAACTGATAGCCGAACAGCACCGACAGGACGACTGCATCATAAGGCTGCCGCTGATAGCGGAATTCAACACCGATGAAGACCGTGCGGCAAGCCGCAAGCAGCTTGAAGCGCTCGGCTTCACCCGATTCGATTTATTCACTTACCAGATACGAAGACACTGATATGGCACGAGGAAAGCATACATGCATGATACTGAAAGAGATCCGTCGACAGATAGCCGAAGCCAACGACATCGAATTTATAACCTCGGAATGCCGCTACAAGGGCGATTGCCTCGGCACTTGCCCCAAATGCGAAGCGGAAGTGCGTTATTTAGAGCAGCAACTGCAGGCTCGCCGGCTGTCGGGTAAAGCCGTGGTGCTGGCCGGACTGTCGGCGGGAGTCATCGCCATGTCGGGCTGTGGGGCCGGCCGAAATCAGGCATCGGAAAACATCAGTCCGGAACTACAGGGTGAACCGCCCGTGTTGGTAGAGGCTTCTCTTATATCAGATGATATTGAAGAAGGCGAAGTCATTCCCGAAGATCTACGAGAAGAAGCACAGCCCGGTGTCAAGGAGGGAGAATCAAGTCAAACAACGGCAATTACGCCGGACGAACTCGCCATACCGGGCGAAGATATTCCGCCGGAGGAGAATGCTGTGTTCGGTGGCAGTGAACAAATGCCGATCTTCCCGGGCGGAGAAGCCAAACTGATGGAGTGGGTCAAATCGCATATTCAATATCCCGAAGAGGCTCTTCGAGACAGCATTGAAGGGCGTGTGATAGTCCAATTCGACATCAAAACAAACGGAAGCATCGACAATATCGATGTAGCCCGTGGCAAGCACCCGGCACTTGACGCAGAGGCCATCCGCGTCGTCAAGACACTACCCGATTTCGAACCGGGCAAATTACACGGAAAAATCGTGGAGTGCAGATACACCTTGCCCGTGACATTCAAGCTGCCCCGGTACGAAGAATAGCCCTGTAATCACATTACAGTCAGGATGGAATAAGCATGAGTCTTGTCAGACTCGAACCTGATTGGAGACCCTTTTACCGGACACTTCGTGCCCGGCTTACAGAGAGCGTGAGTCCCTTAGGGACTCGGCAGTGGCAATCACTTTATGGCCGATGTGTTGCGGGTAGCGGTACGGGTAGTAAGGCGCCCGCACGTCATATGAAGTTTGATGCAAGTATCGGTATCTACGTTTACGTATGGCCATACGGGACGTAGCCGGACGCCGTAGTACCGACGTCACTACATCCCGGCAGGATATAGATTGTGTTGCGGTGACGGCTCATAGGAGACTGTGTAGCCGTCGAGGTGTTGTTCAAGATATTCTTTATAAATGAAAAGCGGGATGCGGTCGACACCGTTGGCTGTCAACAACGCGGATAAGCGATCTATCTCGGCTTTGATGTCGCAGTGAATGAGATTGTAGCGCTTGGCGAGGAGACGGATGTACTTGCGGTCCTGCTTGACAAGGCGGCCGGCCTCGATGGTGACGGGTGCACACTTCATTTCGGCCTTGGCCTCACGGCGACGGCGCTGGTAGGATGCGGCTTTGGCGCGGCGGTCTATCGTCGGTTTCAACAGGTTGAACACACATTGTGCTATAGGGTTCAATTCGGTGGGTACAATACCTGTGGTCTGATACTCTTTTATGGCATTGATAAGGGGTTGCTGAAGTTCCGCAGGGAGCATGGCTATGGATTCGCTCCAAGCCTTGTCAAATTTCGGTGTACGTTTCATTGTATGTGATATTGGTTTAAATGTTGTTTTCCGCAAAGATAATACACCGAATCGCCGTTTTTATGTACAATCGGGCGTTAACATTTCAATTACAAAATAATGGCCTACAAATCAAGATATTGCAGACCATTATTTTTGTAACTTTTTTAGTATGGCGAGTTAGGAGATGTCGCTCACCTTATGATGCGTTCATTTTATCGTGGGGTGATGACGCGGTAATTGCCGCTTATGTGCATGAATGCGAAGAGGCGCAGAAGTCCGTCGTAATAGGCGTCGAAGTAGCCGTCCTCGTAGGGTTCGTGGCGGGCATCCCAAAAACGGCTTACAAACTCCCGGCCGATCATGTCGGTCGACGCAAGCGATGCCGCCGCAGATGTGGCAACCAATCCGAGAGAATGGCGCAGAGTACGGTAACCTCCGGCATCAAGCACACGCTCCACATCGCTGCCGTCAATATTATACTGGTCTTTGAAGTCGTCTATGCCACGGCTGTACAGAAAGCGCTGAATCTTGTTGGCATACTCACGCTGCCACTCGCCGTCGGTGCATGACCATGAGTAATCAAGGGCGATATTCATAGGCACACGCCAAGAGTCGAAGCGAAAAGCATCGCCCACTATACCTTTTCGCCCGGTAAGCGACCCGTCGTAACGGCTATAATCGGGCGTAAGTCCGGTCACGGGGTGCACACACGCATGCAGATACTCGCGGCTGCGCTTGGCACAGTCCATCCAGAAGCCGCTGCGACCGTCGTCAAGATATCGGGCCCACACTTCATAAAATGCGGGCACATGATAGGAGGGATCGGTAAATGTGCCGCCGTAATTGTCAGGGGTAAAAGTTATGAGCCGGTGTTCCAGATTGATCAACGGCGCCGCATGAGTCTTGCCGACTTTCAGCATCGACTGGTCGACTATACGCTGCGCCTCGGCAAGATAATCGATGCCGGTGTCGTTGCCCCAACGGTTGGACGCGAATATGAGCGAGGTTATAAAGTACAACTCTCCGTCGGAGGCCGCGCCATGCGAGTTACGGGTACCGTCGGTGCGGCAACTCCATGCAAAATAGCCCTCGCGCTCACCGCTCTGATGCTGCATATAGCGACGGCTCCAACGCCACAAGCGGTCAAACACATCCTTTTTATCGAGCTGCACGGCCACCATCATGCCGTAGGACATACCTTCGGTACGTACATCACGGTTCTTTATGTCGCTAATGTAGGCCATGCTGTCGCCAACTTCAAAATAGATTTTGTCCGGACCGTGGAACAGCAAGTCATAGATATCTTCAAGGCGTCGAGATATCTCCGCCTCATCATAGCCCGCCTCGGAAAACAGGTTGCGGTACACACCGCTATCAAAAGCGCCCGCTTCCCACGGCAGAGCATCAAAACCGATCCAATCGACCTCGACATCCTTGCCGTCGGCAAGGCGCACAAATAGGTCGCGAACACCCTGCGGAGCATCGGCAACAGGCAGTGTGACATCGGTCCATCGCTCGCTGCGGGGCAAAGTCATCCGCGCAAGAAGCTTGTCGGCACCCATGCCGTCGGCGTCCACCTCAAGCGCTCCTCCCGAAGGCGACTTAACGCGGGCGGTTACATGTGTCACCGGACTATCGCCAAAGTCCACGCGGTCATAACGCACCCATGCGCCACGGCGCGACATTACGGTCTTCCATCCTTTGAAGCGGTCAGAAGGGTCAATGAAGTCAATACGGGCGTGTTTGGGCGATATGTCGCTATAGCGGTCAATCTGTATGCGCCGACGGGCATCGCTGACGCCGACACCACGCAGCGTCGGTGTCACTTTACGTATTGTGCCGTCGTCGTTGAACGCCAAAGTGTCGATACGCACCGAGCGGTTTTTGTCAAAATCGGGCGAATAGTCATTGTGGTGATAGAAAAGATACCATTGGCCGCGCCACTCCACTATCGAATGGTGGTTGGTCCAGCATCCATCGGGCCACTGATCCATGATAAGGCCCTTGAATTCAAAAGGTCCGAGCGGAGAATCGCCCATAGCGTAAGCCAATGTCTCGGTTTTGTCCTGCACCCACGGAAATGTAAAGTAGTACTTGCCCTCGCGTTTGAATACAAAGGGGCCCTCCTTGAAACCGTCGGGCAGTCCTTCGAAAAGTACCGGCTCGGAAGCCAGCGACATCATGTCGTCGGAAAGACGCGCACCACGCAATCCCATGCCGGCCCAATATATGTAACTCGTGCCGTCATCATCGACAAGCACACACGGGTCAATGCCGCTTATACCCTCTATAGGCCTCGGCATAGGCATGAACGGACCTTCAGGACTACCCGACACGGCCACACCGACCTTGAACCCGCGCTCGCCGTCTTTAGGAGCGGCGGGAAAATAGAAATAGTACCGGTCATCCTTGCGCACACAATCGGGCGCCCACATCGTATAAGAGCCGACGTCAACCCACGGCACACGCTCCTGACTGACAATCACGCCATGGTCGGTCCAGTCACACAGATTGTCGGAAGAAAACACATGATAGTCGGCCATACAGAACCACTCTTTGAGCTTCTCGATAGCGCCGGGTATGTCATGCGACGGATAAAGATACATGCGATCGTTGAACACGCGCGCCGTAGGGTCAGCCGAGAATTGATCGCGTATCACCGGATTCTGCGCTGAAGAGTATGTCGACGCTATCGCCACGGACAAAAAAAGGATTGCATTGCGTAATGACATTTCAGGGTATATGGTTATGCGGTTATTACTGTTATATGTTAACAGTACAAAGTTAAACGTTTCGGTTATAAATACGAAATTTCCGCCCTATTTATAAAAAACGAGGGAGTTGAGGGCACTTTTATTGAAATTTGTTAGGATTATAGGATTTTTCATGCTAATTTTGCAACCAAATACAACAATAGCATGACAATATGATGACATCGCGTCTAAATCAGCATCACCGCCATCACTTTCTCCCACAATGAGGAAGCGACGGCTTGCGGCATTTACACAGCGGTGCCTGACCCGATAAAAAGCCGGCTTCCTTGATTGGAAACCGGCTTAATTCATTCTTGCAATCAAAAACAAAAAAACGACTATATGGAAACAAAACTCAGAATCGCGGTTCAGTCCAAAGGACGACTGTATGACGAAACGATGGAACTGCTCGGAGAATCGGGCATCAAACTCACCGCGGTGAAGCGTACGCTTCTCGTGCCGGCACGCAATTTTCCGGTAGAGCTGCTCTTTCTCCGTGACGACGACATACCGGAGTCTGTAGCCAACGGCACGGCCGACATAGGCATCGTGGGCCTCAATGAGGTGCTCGAAAAGGATAAAGATGTTGAAATCATCAAACACCTCGGCTTCAGCCGCTGTCATATATCGCTCGCCATACCGCAACATATCGACTACAACGGACTGTCATGGTTCAACGGACGCAAGATAGCGACCTCCTACCCCGGCATACTCGACAAGTTTCTGAAAGAAAACGGCATAAAGGCCGACATCCATATCATAACCGGATCCGTGGAGATAGCCCCGGGCATAGGCCTTGCCGATGCCATATTTGACATTGTATCGTCAGGGTCGACTCTTGTCAGCAACAATCTTGTCGAGGTCAAGAATGTGCTCGACTCCGAAGCCGTACTCATAAAAGCGTCAGGAAATACACTTACACCGGCCAAGCAGGACACTCTTGACGAGCTCCTGTTCCGCTTCAACGCCGTAAAAGCCGCCGACGGCAAAAAGTACATACTGATGAACGTGCCCAAAGACAAACTCGACGAAGTGCTGTCGATACTGCCCGGCATAAAGAGCCCGACGGTGCTGCCGCTCGCCAACGCCGACTGGTGCTCCGTACACTCCGTACTTGAAGAAAAACGCCTTTGGGAGATTGTCGGCCGCCTGAAAGCCGCCGGCGCCGAAGGAATACTTGCTCTCGATATAGAAAAGATGATACTGTAGTCATGGAAACGATAAAATATCCGTCAAAAGCCTCATGGGACGTCTTGTGCCGGCGCGCGCTCGCCGACAAGGCCACCGAGGTTGAGGCTACGGTAGCAGATATAATAGCCGACGTGGAGACGCGCGGCGACAAAGCGCTTATGGAGTATGAGCGACGGTTCACCGGAGCAGCTTTGTCAACACTCGAAGTGACCGCCGAAGAGCTTGACTGTGGCGAAGCCGCCGTAAGCGACGAACTCAAAGACGCCATAAATCAGGCCGCCGGAAACATAGCGGAGTTTCACAAAGCGCAGATGATGACACCAGTGGATGTGGAGACCGCTCCCGGAGTAAGATGTGTGCAGCGCGCCGTACCGATCGAGCGCGTCGGCCTCTACATACCCGGCGGCAACTCGCCGCTGTTCTCCACAGTGCTCATGCTCGCCATTCCGGCGCGGATTGCCGGATGTCGGGAGATAATACTGTGTACACCGCCCGGCAAAGACGGGTCAGTGCATCCGGCAATACTTTATGCCGCCCGGCTGGCCGGAGTAAAACGCATATTCAAGACAGGGGGCGCTCAGGCCGTAGCCGCTATGGCTGCGGGCACGGAGAGTGTGCCGAAAGTCGACAAGATATTCGGTCCGGGCAACCGGTTTGTAATGGAGGCCAAGCAGCAGGTAAGTCGACGAAACGTGGCTATCGACATGCCCGCCGGGCCTTCGGAAGTCCTCGTCGTAGCCGATGACTCGGCCGACGCCGAATTTGTAGCAGCCGATTTTCTGTCGCAGGCCGAGCACGGTCCCGACAGTCAGTCAATACTCCTGACCGACTCACCCCGGCTCGCCGACACTCTGCCCGGAGTCATCGACAGGCTTATGTCGGCACTGCCGCGTCAGGAGATGATGAGCCGGTCGCTCACGCACAGCCGCGTGATACTGCTCCATGACGCCGACGAGATGATGGCGTTCACCAACATGTATGCTCCCGAACACCTTATCATCAACCACCGCCAAGCCGAAACGCTGGCGGAAAAAGTCGTCAACGCCGGATCGGTATTCATCGGGCCATGGTCGCCCGAGAGTGCGGGCGACTACGCATCGGGTACCAACCACACCCTGCCCACGTCGGGATATGCCCGCGCCTACAGCGGCGTAAACATAGACAGCTTCACGAAAAAAATAACATTTCAGCGACTTACTCCACAAGGCATAGCCTCGATAGGACGTGCCGTGGAAGTTATGGCCGAAAACGAAGACCTCATGGCCCACAAACTCGCCATGACCCTACGGCTCAACGCAATCAAAAAATAGCACCGATTATGAATCTGCAAGAACTTGTAAGACCAAACATACTTAACCTCGCCCCCTATACCTGCGCGCGCAACGAGTACAGCGGCGAGGCCAAAGCATGGCTCGACGCCAACGAAAACAGCCGTATAGAGGGGCTGAACCGCTACCCCGACCCGCTACAGTTCGATGTAAAACGACGACTCGGCGCATTGCGCAGGGTCAGTGCCGACAAGATTTTTCTCGGCGTAGGGAGCGACGAATGCATCGACCTATGCTACAGAGTATTCTGTCGCCCGGGCGTAGACAATGTCGTAGCCATCGACCCGACTTACGGCATGTATAAAGTATGTGCCGACATAAACGACATCGAGTACCGCACCGTAGCGCTCAACGCCGATTATACCCTCGATGTCGACCGACTGCTCGACGCCACCGACTCCAAGACAAAGGTGCTCTGGATATGCTCGCCTAACAATCCTACAGGCAACGCCTTTCCTCGCGCACTGCTGCACGACATAGCGCGCCGCTTCCACGGCATAACTGTCATCGACGAAGCCTATGTTGACTTCTCGCCCGAAGGCTCCATGCTGCCGCTTCTTGACGAGCTGCCGCGCATGATCGTCATGCAGACATTCTCCAAAGCATGGGCATCGGCCGCCATGCGCCTCGGCATAGCGTATGCCGCACCCGAGATAATCGACATCTTCAATAAGGTCAAGTATCCCTACAACATAAACATACTGACGCAGCGCGAGGCTATCCGTATACTTGACGACGCCGACCGCGTAAAGGCCGTGGTCAACGAACTTATCGCGGCGCGCGACATGCTTGCCGACCGGCTCGCATCGTTGCCGTGTGTGCTAAAAGTACACCGGTCCGACGCCAACTTCCTGCTCGCCGAGTTTACCGACGCCGACGCTATGTACCGACAGCTCAAGGATGACGGCGTGATAGTGCGAAACCGCTCGCGCGTCAATCTGTGCGGCAACTGTCTGCGCATAACCGTAGGGTCAGATGAAGAGAATGAATTGTTAATCGAAAAAATATCACGGCATGGAGCATAAACCCCGCGTACTGTTTATAGACCGCGACGGCACATTGATAGCGGAGCCGCCCGTCGACTACCAAGTAGACTCGCTTGAAAAGCTCGAACTGATACCGGGTGCCTTGCGAGCCATGCATTTCATAGCGTCACGGCTGCCTTACAAGCTGGTGATGGTCACCAATCAGGACGGACTCGGCACCGACAGCTTTCCGGAAGAGACATTTTGGCCCGCCCACAACAAGATGCTGAAAACATTTGGCAACGAGGGGGTAGAATGGGACGACGTAATCATCGACCGCACATTTCCAGAGGAGAACTCGCCCACACGCAAGCCCGGCACCGCACTTCTAGGCAAATACACGGGAGGCGACTACGACCTTGCGGGCAGCTACGTGATAGGCGACCGACTCACCGACGCCATGCTGGCCCGAAATCTCGGCGCAAAAGCCATACTGCTGCGCGAACCGACCGCCGAACTTTTTGACGAGATAAAAGCAGCCGGCCTTGACGGTACGGTAAACGCCGTGACCCTGTCATGGGACAAGATTGTAACCATACTTCAGGGGGGCACCCGTAAAGCGACGGTAAAACGCCACACCGCCGAAACGAAAATAGACATAACCGTCAACCTCGACGGCAGCGGCCAAAGCGACATCAGCACAGGCCTCGGCTTCTTTGACCACATGCTCGACCAGATAGCGCGTCACTCGGGCATAGACCTGACCGTAAAAACCGCCGGAGACCTGAATGTCGACGAACATCACACCATTGAGGATACGGGCATAGCGTTAGGTCAAGCCATACGCGAAGCTCTCGGCGACAAGCGCGGCATAGAGCGCTACGGCTTCGTGCTGCCCATGGATGACTGCCTGTGTACGGTGGCGCTCGACTTCGGAGGACGTCCGTGGCTCGTATGGGACGCGGAGTTTCACCGCGAACACATCGGCGACATGCCCACGGAGATGTTTTTACACTTCTTCAAGTCGTTGAGCGACAACGCCATGATTAATCTGTTCATACGGGCCGAAGGCACCAACGAACATCACAAGATAGAGGGAATATTCAAGGCTTTCGCACGGGCACTCAGGCAGGCGGTCAAGCGCGATCCGCTACACTTCACCCTGCCAAGCACCAAAGGGGTGCTATGAACGGAAATAGGCCGACATCTTCCGCCTTATGGCGGCAATATTGACCGCGGTCACAACCGATACGACCGCCACCCCCACGACAACCGACACCCACGGCGACACAGGCTCCACGCCTATGGCATCGAGCGGTCCTCGCCACCCGGCCCGCGCACAGAGCATGACAACCAGCGACGCCACGAGCACCACCGCATTTACCGCCACGACAATGAACGAATAATAGCGCGCCACCATTGCGGGAGAGTAGCCGAGCTGCATGAGGTCGTGCAGTTTCTCTCTGTTTTTCTGCAAGAGCAGATATATGCTGAGCATAAGTATAAAAAATGCGAGAAGGCTTATGACCACACCTACGCCTATGACCACCGCCGTGACTATGGCGAGGAAATACGCGGCCTTTCCGCGGTCAGCACCGTCATCGGCACTCTCATAGCCGTGAGCGTCAAGATACTCCTTTATAGCCGGATCGCCGGGCTTGCTGACCTCCACAATCAGCCTTGAGGGAGCGGGCCGGGCCGCATCGCCGTATCGCTCGTTGGCCCAGCGCATAAACGCCTCCGGCACGGCAATCGTATTAAGCCGCGACGAAAACCCCACTATGCGGGCGGGCAACCACTGTTGACGTCCGTTGCCGCTTATCGACACACGGAGCGGCACCATGCCCATCATGGCCTCACTAAGCTGCGGAAGTCCACGCGATGAAGCGAAACCGAAATTGTAAAGCGACAGATAATCCTTATTCAATATTATAGGTATCTCCGGGCGCTCCGGGTCAAACGACCAGTCCTGCGGAGGGACATCAAGAAACTCGTCGGGGATGGCTTCAAAAAACAGTGCGGTCGACATACCGCCCGCGCCCATGTCGATCGATGCCGAAACATTGAAAGTGGCAGGAGTGAACTCACCCCCCCGGCGCACCCACGGACGGCCCGCCATGTCGGCCACCTCGTCAGCCGAAAAACCACGCGACTCACCACTGCCGACAAGCCCGCCAAGTCCGGTGACCTTGCGCGACACGACAAGATAGTCGCGCGACATAAAACTGTCATCGCGCCCCAGCACCGTACTGACGTCACGATAAAACTGCAGCGCCGTAAGCACAATAGCGAGGCCTGCAAAGTTGGCCAACGCATAGCCGGCAAGTTGTCCTACACTTATATTGCGTCGGAGCAGTCGCCATATAACGTTTCGCATAATTTTCATACTAAAGTTTAAGCTTACGGTCAAAGTCAAGATTTATGTCGTAGCCGACAGATGTAGCTATTATGCCGGCACCCTGCGCGGCAGCCTCGGCTGCTATAACCCCGGCCACGACAGAATTGTTGCGCACATCAAGATGGCTTACCGGCTCGTCAAGAAGCAGGAAGTCAAACGGCTGACAAAGCGCCCTCACAACCGCCACACGCTGCTGCTGACCTATAGATAGCTTACCGGCCGGCACATCGGCCTTGTCAGCAATCTCCATACGCTCAAGCATCGACAGAATCTCCGGAGCGGACTTCCATGAGGTAAGGCGGTTTTTTATATCGATATTCTCCATGACGGTAAGCTCCGGAAACAGCCGCATCTCCTGCGGGAGAAGCGACACATGTCGCACACGCATGTCACACAGCCGTCCGACGGAAAACCGCCGCAGATCCTCGCCGTCGACAATTATTGTACCGCGGTAATCCTGACGCGAACCGTAAATGAAGCTGCAGAGCGACGACTTGCCCACTCCCGACTCGGCCTCGACCAGACACGTCTCACCCCGACGGAACGCAACATCGGCAAGCCACACCTGCGACTCACGACGTGGCATGTCGGCAAACACCGCCGGCAGCACGTCGTGCAACTCTATCACCTCGATATGCTTCATCGTATGGTATCGACCGGAATAAAACCGAGGTCATCGTCAGCCGACGCGGAAGTATCGTCACTCTTGTCGGGCGACATAATCAAGGCAAACTGCTCCATTATCGGAGCTACCTGACCGTTGAACATGAACCGGGCCTCAAAGTCATCGTCAAGCTCGGCCGTAAGATTGAATCCATGGCCTCCATACACCGCTTCGCCAAGCGAGTCGGGAATATTGGCCCAAAGAGCGAGCCCGTTGCCCTTCATAGCCTTGCGTGCGGCTTCGTTGCCGATCTGCTGCAGCGGACGGTTGGTCAGCACTATACAGTTGCCGTCGACGGTTTTCAGCATGACCGGAGCCATGCCGGGCACCTGTATGACATACTCGTCGCCACGCTTCATCATAGGAGCGCCGAGCATCGACAACAGATCGCCGAAGTCGCTCATTGTCTTTGCTACCTCGCTCTTCTTCATCTGTACGGCTACTATAAAGTTTATGTCGTTGCTGAAATCGGCCTTTGTCAGACGCTCGTCAAGTGTCGGGCCGGCCGCTATCATCAGAGTGCCGTCAATACGCTTCAGATAAGGCACTACCATGCCTATCAGGGCTCTCTGTCGGTAGTCAAGCGGCTGCACCGCCTGCACATACTGCATCAAGCCGTCCCAGTCGGTGTCTGGTCGCAGCCCTACGGCCATCACAAACACGTCGGAGGGCATCGTATAATCCATAAGGTCAAGGTCAATAGGCTTGAGATACTTGTCCATAGCCGGCTCCTTGCCGTTTATGTCGATGTACTTGCCCTCAATCTCGAGCGCACGGCCGTGATCATCTACTTCAACCGACGCACATGTCCATCCTTTGTCGCCGGCAAGGTCAGTGGCGATCGCCACCCTCATTATATCGTCGTTTTCATCCAGATAACGCCCAACTCCCTTAACAGACATGACAGAAGTGTTGGCGGCACGCTGCAGCTGCTCGTCCAGAAGGCGGGCACTGTCCATCGGATCTCCGGCCATAATCCATGCCTGATGTCCTTTAATAAAAAGAGTAGCTCCATCAAGAGCGTAGGCATCATAGCCTTCAATCACTTGAGACGTCGAGCAACCGAGCTGCGACAAGAGCTTTTTCTCGTCGGCTATTGTAAACGTATAAACATAGTCGCCACGCTGCATCATGTCGACAACAGAAGCACCGGAGCCTTTGACCGCAAATCCGGCAATAACGCCACGGTCCACGGCATCAGACGTAACCAGAGTTTTCAGCTGCACCCTCGTCGGCTCCGAAGCATGCGACAGGAAGCGGTCCAGAGTCTCGTCGGCAGTAAGCCGGCCTCCGTAACCGATGCCGTTGAAAGACTTTATAAGTTCCCGGGTATTTATAGTAACCACCCCGGCTGCATCGGCCGGCACGGTATCAAGCAAACGGTCACTGCCGCCGCATGACACCATCACTTCCATCGCCAAGCCGCACATCACTGCGGCTGCCAAATTGCGTATGTTCATATCCTAATTATTAATTATTGTCTATATAACAATTTATACCTCACAAAGATATAAATTTTCCGTCAAAAGTATATTGCGATACCCATTCAATAGTCAAAACATATTCAAACACTCAAAGCCGCACACCTAAACATGTATTAACTATTTTAACACTTGAAATGTTAAAACAAAATTCACTACGATACATCAAATGATGTAATCTACTGACGTATACCAAA
>VSOZ01000021.1 GCA_009775095.1 Muribaculum sp. | reverse complement strand
CTTTCGGAAATGAAGATTCCAGAACCCATTTTGCGGTTTCATAATCTTCACGGTCAATATCGAATACCGAATCTTTGTCATAGTAATTCTTTATAGCTTCTTCCTTGCTGATAATTATATCTTTATATTCCGATTGCTCGTTGTATCTATTCTCAAAGGTCGCCTGATTTATTGCATCAATGTCTTTCTCTCTGTAATGAGCTGTATTATAGCCCATATGATAAATTGCGACAATAGAAACGGCTATCGCTATAACAATAAAGATAGCGATAGAATATGCGATTATTTTACCGGCCTTTTTCATAGTGTGGAGTAAATTATGAAGATTACGAATACAGCCAACAGTGCGATAATAGCTATTGTTGCGACATAGCGGTTTTGTTGGCTTGAACTTTCATAATCGAATATTTCGGTTCCGCCGAATTTTTCAATCGCTTGCCTTACGCTCTTGTTGCGACATAATTTGCCGGATAGTCTGACATCGTGGAATTTTTCTCGTTTCCCTGCCAAAGTCTTTATGCCAAGACAGCGGAAATAGCGACCCATAGCAGTGCGCCATGATATGTCACATTTCTCGATTGCAGCCCAATGCAGGATTTCATTCTTGCGCCAATCTTTTATGGTGATTCCGGCTTCATCAATAATCAATGCGCTGCGTCCGTATTTCGCATACTTGAATATGTAGATAATCATGCCGATAGCGAAAAATACCAAGCCGCCAACGGTGAGTATGTTCCAGCCCTCAGTGCAACCAGCCCATACGCACCATGCAGTCATTACCACACACAGAATGGGTGCAGTAAACGATTCCTTTGCTATGTATTGGTCGGCATTCATTTGAGAATACGTATTGTTACTAAATTCAGCAGAATGGCTCCGGGAATGGAGATAATTGCGAAACCTATTGCTAACAGGACAATCCATCCGTCTCCGTTGAGGGAATTAAAAGCCGCTATAATGAAATTAACCCCGATAGTGGATAAATACGCTGCGATGCCTAACAGATAGCTTTTCCGGTCAGGGATGATAAGCCACGCTATCAAAGCCCCGATTATCCAAAACGAAATGATTGTGACAGGAATTCCCCAAAAACCCAACCAATTCACGCCTGAAACCATATACCACAATCCGCAAGCGATAGCGAAAGTCAGTATGCCGCTAATAGTCGCCACACCAATAAATTTGCCCGTGTTTTTATCTTTCAGCTTCATATTTTCTCGATTATAATGTTGTCCGAACCATCTTCCAATGAGTTTAATGAATCCAAATGTATATGAGTGCCAATCGGAACATCTGACTGCGCCAAATTCGCAAGATGATTAGCCAATGAGAGCAACCCCTCTTTGTTCGCCTTTATTACCATGCCATCCTCACTTACATTGCTCTTGATTTCAAAGCCATTTACCCAATCAAGTCTTAGTCCATCACTTGAAGAATATTTGGGTAACTTCTTTTCTCGGTTTCCTCTTCGCCACAAGTAAACAAACAGTCCGAGTGCTACAAAATAGTTTATCCACATGGCACATGAAAGACTGCTTATGCAACGATACACAGGAGTGTCCTCCCAGTCGGTAATTGTAAAAGCCCATAAGAGCAATTCGATAACTGCTTCTAATCCGAAGATTACACTACCTGATATTTTCTGCCACTGCTTCATAATTCTATCGTTTTGGAGCAGGTCTTATCGCCCTATTTGGCATCGCATTTTCAAGTATCTCCTTGACTGTTTGCTGAACCTTTATTTTCAGATATACATATCCCCGTAATTGATGGTCATAAGTTTTCAAATACAACATATTATTGTTATGCCAAAATATTGGACTTAATTTAGAATCTTCTTGCCAGAATATGATTTCTCCATATTGATAGGATTTATAGGACTCAAATTCATATATTATGTTTCCATCGCGACGAAAGAATCTCAGATCCAAAGGCCAATCGCAATCATAGCCGACCTGCGACACATACACTCCGTTAGCATTTATAGCCGTGGGACAGTTTGCACTACAAATATATTTGCCAGTTTCAGCATCAAACCACCATACAGAATCGTCAAATGGATTGTTAGGTATAACGAAACCATACAACTTTAATTCTGGAAGATATAATAACCGTTGCTTATTAAACACAAATCCTTCTGAATCTACAAAGCTGTATATTTCTTGTTGTGAAGCAGAATCAAGGCGTTCAAATTTCGCTTGCGATTCTTTCAATACCATTGAGACAATATCATTGTCGGCAATGGTATCGGCCGGAATGATATTATAGCGCAAACTCTCTTTTTCAGCTTTGATATATTCCGTTTCGCTTATTTTCTCTACATAGAAAACCGTTTGTGCGGATGCAACAGCAGCATACGCCATCACTATCAAGGTTATCCAAAATATCCTATAGACCGGTATCATATCATTTCCCTTTCACCGCTGTTAATCTTTATAATCTTATTTGTGGAGCCGTCGACTTCCATGTACAGAATGTCGGTCACGTTATCATCGTTGGGGTTAGGCTTGAATTTCACCTCGAATGAATATTTTTCCAGCGGAAGTCCCGTAAAGCCGTCTTGAGGTTCTATTTGAATTGTCTTATAGGCGTGTCGAAAGTCGGTATCATCCGTAACAATCGGGAAATCACTGGAAGATAATTCTTCGGCAAGCTCTTTGGTGCAATACTGCTCATACAGCCTTTTCAAGTCTGCCGGTGATGCACCTACTGCTCTTTCGTTCAGATACAGAGCCATGAAATCTGCCACTGCATCAAAGCCATCGACACCCATGTAAACATCTATGACAATAATATTTGATGTGCCGTCGGGTAGAATCTGATACAGCATATTCCAGCCATCGTCAGAGTCAGGAAGAACACATCCAAATAACAAGTAAATGGCGGAGTCAGAGACCCAAAAGATATCGCCTCCCCACTGCATCATATATTCACCATCGTTACCGATCAAATCTTTCGTGCGTATTTCCTTGTCGGAGTACACGATATTTCCGTCATACGACAGAGTAAGAAATACGGATGAATCTTTTACAGCCCCATCATGGCTTCCAACAATTACATCATTAGAGTCTTTTAACGCTTTGATATTCCAATGTCCGATAACAGTATCTTCAATGATCCTGCCTTTGATAGATTCCATACTGTTTTCAATTACGGAATCCTCGACAATTGGGTGTTTTATGGCATTTGCGCTTCTATCCTTACCGACACAACCCACAATCAATGCAGATGCAATAACAGCAAGAAATATGGATGTAATTAAATGTTTCATAATTAGTACCTTTTATTCAAATCCTACGGTTAATGCTTTGGCAGCATAATTCCAATTCCAAAGATATATAACCCCAAAGAGCGATATTGTTATAGCCAAACATATTGAAAGTATGATGCCAATATCTTTCTTGCCAATCAGAAATGCCCTTACCACATTCGCGATCTGAGCCAAAAGCAGGATCAAATTGAGAATCAGAAAAGTGCGATTGACAAATACCGAGCCTCCTACAAACAATACGCCAAAGGTCATTACCCACACTATTGCGGATAACACCACGATAATCCATTTTGCTTTACATATAATATTCATTGCTTCTGCGCTTTAGGATTAAACAATAACCGGTTGTTATTTGCGAAATCATCATACAGGCTATCAACATGATGAAGTTGTGGCCGGACGATGCCTCGTTTGTTGAGGGCTGTCAACCATTCTTCTCTCGTTTCGTACCATTCAACAGAGTCAGTCGGCACATCAATTATTACAAAGCGTCGCATTTCCCAACCGTCATATTTGTGACTTGGCATCAAATCTAATGGGGTGAGTTGTTCTGTATAATAAAGATAGATTATAGAATCCTGCAATCCAACGCTCTCTACTGAATGTCGGGCCGTGGCGAGTGTAAATCCACCGAACTCATTTGTGTTATCACGACGGAGACAATCCCATACCTTCCCCTTATTGCTCCAAATTGTAGAACATAATTCATACGGAGCAATCAATGGCACACGGTAATAATCCCATGCGCCCTGATCAGAATAAAAGTCGGTGCGAAAAGGATCATTAATTCCCTCTTTAATACGCTCCTTAACAGTTTCGTATTTAGCCTTTATTCTTGAACAACCGCACATCAGTACAATAGAAATGCAAAACAACAAAGTTATTCTCATCGCTTGTCTCCTTTCTGAATTATGCTGTCATTCCACTCAATCTTCTTTCCATTCAGATACATTTGATTGCCACTGACGGCATATCCGTCTTTTATGTATCTGAAACGCCTTGGATTGGCTCCTTTAAGAATCATCTTCTCTGCGATAATTCCGCCACAATCCAAGCCGTCAAAACATACCTCATCTTGCGGATAATACACATGATGCTTGTCTTTGGCGTACTCAGATCCTTTGCATACGCGGAATGTTTCGATATCCGCGCAGACATTTTCATTTTCTGTAAAATCAACACCTACAATATATCCCCAATAGATTTTACCGCCGATGTTATTGTATCCCATAACCGACTCTTCAATCGGTACAGGCACCCACACTCCATTATCCTTAATGTCGTCGCTGCGATATGAGCATCCTGCTAAAAGCAAGGATACAATTAAGGCTGAGATTAACTTTTTCATCGCTTGCCCCCTTTCCGCCATAACTTGATAAAAAGTATTATTCCAATAATATAAGTCACAATAAAAAGGACTTCCAATGCCATGAAATAGTTACTGACTTGCCATAATGGGAGATTATCCTCGCCTATAAGGTCATTTGAAATATAGACATACTCTATTTCTCGGAATATAATGAAATTCAATATTCCGATTATCGCACCGACAATCACGCCCAATATTTTCTGTCATTTTTTCATGCCATCTTCTTAATAATCAGTTTATATAACCATGTCACAATCAAGAATGGGATTAATGTGTAAATTGTCACTATAAAGCCAAATAACATCATATATCCCAATAATTGTGATTCACTAAATATGCATATAATTGACATTATAGCAACAAGCGCAATGTTATAGCTTAGCCAAGTCCTTAAAAACAAATTTGAAAAGGACTCATAGGAATAAGCGTAACCATAAATACCAGAGATAATTCCAGAAAGCAAGCATGTTGCAATAAACAAATACCAAGGATTATCAGAAAACAAATAAATCGGACAAACCGAAGGCAACAAACACAATGCCTCCATTATCCAAAATCTCTTATCTGTCAATTTCATTGTATGCCTCCTTTCTTCCATTGGGTTAATAGTCGTTTTGAGTTGCGGACGATCACAGGATTGTCGTAATTCTCCACAAGTCTGTTGGCCGCGTCCTCGCAAAGTTCCGGAATGACATCATGGAACAGCTTGGCTGCCCAAAATATGGATTGCTCAGAAATCGACAACAATTCCTTCATTATATCCACTTCATCATGGGCTATCAGATATTTGGCGGCATTCTCAATATCCCACCGGCTGTTTGCTCGTTCCTTTTTATCTCCGTTGGCGACTGCCGCGAAATACATCGTTGATGAATTGGTGAAAAAACTAAAAGCCTCGTCGCCATCTTCATAATCTGCGTACTCATGCCATAGATTGAAAAACTCTTTTTGAGTAATCAACTCACATTCATTTTCATTCCAAACCGGATATGATGAAATAAAATAGTAAGCCTCATCGGAGCCAAATCCACTGTCCGGATCAAGATAACGCTCTTCTCGCGGTTCTGTTCTGATTGCACGGATTACGCCACTCGATGTTGATTCAAAAAATATCGTGCCAAGTTCGCCATGATATTTTCCATAGTAATCGCCCTCGTAATTCATACCGGAGAGCAAGCGAAAACTATCTCTGAACTGCTGCAACTTCGATGGTGTCATTGTTTTGACTTTTGTTTCAGCTACGACATAAGCGTATATACATCCCGACATATGGTCAACAACTAAATTAGCCTCTATGCCTTTTTGCTTCAGCCAGTCATAAAAACAGGAGGTAATATATTTTAACGAAGCATCGACATCTTCAGGGTCAAGCCACACTCTCGCCCGACCTTCAAAAATACGTTCTTTTATGCGCAAACCATACTGCGCGTTTGTATCGTAATCAAAAGTCCAATAATAATTTTCACGGAGTTTCCAATCGCCATTACTTACTTGGTCTTTTGGCAAAAAGGGTTTTATGAATTTTACCCACCATCTGCGCCAACGTGTTAAGTGCCATAATATGCCAAGAACTATTCCGGATATGGCAAAGACAATAACCCCATACCATTCGCCGGCAGTCGCTACTTTATATATGGTAAATTCGGCCATCGCCACAAGGTATATGATAGCAACAGAGACAACTATGCCGACACCGATTTTCTTCAGAATGGTCTTAGCACGTTCAGGAATCCGGATTTTACCTCTGTCATACAGTCTGACAATCATAAAGACCACGGCGAGAACCCCAATGACGATTAACACCGCCAATGGTTTATCCGCCATTCTGCCAATAACGGAAATCAGCACACACGCCACGACTATTTTATACCATATCGGCTTCATCGTTATTTGCCGTATTTCTTTTTGAGGTATTCACGTAGTTTGGGAGAATCCTTACCTTGATATACCCGGTAGCGGTCGAATACAGTCCAACTGTCACCATCCGGAAAATCTATTTTCTCGAAACTGGCCGCATCCGCTTCGGGCAATATAGAATCTCGACAGAAAACGTGCTTGTCATCTTTCCCGTAATTAAAATCTCCACCACTCATCGGGTCTTTTCTTCCATATCGATATGATGAAACTTGCACCGGAGAGAATGTCTCAGGATCAGCACCGACAAGCATTTTATTGTTCCACCATACATGAGATTTATCTTTATACCAATTTCGTTCTATGTGCTCAAACGATTCGGCATCAGCGTTTGGAAGAATGTGAAAATCTCGGTCATAAACATTCACTCCATCAACATACATGTCGCCCAATCCTTTTAATTTAGTATAATCCTTAATCTGAGTAGGTGTTGCTTTCTTATAGGCTCTATGTTTATCTTGACCGATGTAGAATGCGACCTCCTTGAATGTCATAGGATCTGCTTCAGGTACTATCCTATCCATAAAATAAACCCTATTTTCATCCGCAGCATAACTTCCAGACTGAACAGGAATTTTTGCTTCAATCGGGTGAAAAGTCTCATAATCAATGTCAGAAATCGTACCTCCTCCAAGAAAATACCCATTATATCTGTCCTTCGCCCATTTAGTCATCCAAGAGTCAGGCTTTCCTAATAATCTGAATGTCGATTTATCTCTGACACACAATGCTTCTCCCCTCCAATAAAAATCATTAGCATCCTCCGCAAAGTAATAGGAATGGACTTTAAATGTGGCAGGATCGGCCTTTTCAACCAATTCCCCAGAAAGATACACATGAGCTTTATCAGCTGCATACCATTTGCCAATGGCTCTGAAAGAGCCTCCGTCGGCTCCTTTTATGATATCACCTTTGAAGAATGCATGATTCTCGTCTCGACCGTAATCATCATCCAATTCTTCAAAAGTCTTGGGGTCAGCATCCACTTTGCGGGAATTATGACCGTTACCTTCATTCCATGTATGCCACCTGACTTCTTTACCATCGTTTTTGTAACCGACAGTGCATGAAGCAAGAAACAACAATGCAAAAAGTATTGATGGTATGAATATATGCTTTCTTAATATTGATGATTTCATGGCTATTTCTTTTTGTGTTTGAACTTGATGGTTTTCTTGATGTTGCGCTTGGGATACTTGACCTTGATTATCACCGGGTCATCGTAGCCCTCGGCTGTAATGCGGAGGATGGCTTCTTTCAATGGCTTGCCGTCTTCATCGTGCATCGCTCCATCCCAATAAATACGACAAGGATGCTTATCGTCAACATATTCAGGATATATATAATAAATATCTTCTTCACCAGATTTATAGATTCGGGGACTATCTATATAAATGTCTTCCGGATCAATTTGATGTCCTTTTTCATCAACAACATTGAGATCGAGATAATAAGCCACGGGAGCTGGCATAGCTCCTTTCAATACTACAGTTTCACCAGTCAGCATAGACTCATTCGCTTCAAGTGCAATTTCCAAGATATCAGACCATCGATCAATTGGAATTAGTCGCGTATGATATCCGACAAACGACACTTCTAACGTATCTCCAGACATAACTTCAAGTTCAAACTTGCCATCAATATCGGCCACGACACCTTTTTTGTTTCGCAAGTTGATTATAGTCGCTCCAATCAATGGTTCTCGTTGTGTTATTCCATTGCTGTCTACTTTTTCGCACACGGTGCCTTTCACCATAAATGTATCGGTTACAGCATGTACTGCAATATCTCCCATTGGGAGCGACACGTCCGGCTCCGTAATCTGCGCGGAAACACCGTTTGGCATCAGTAATGCTAAAGCCCCGGCTGAAATGCCGGCGAGAGCAATAGCTTTACCCATGCGCTGACGCGAGCGGAGCTGCTGCTCCAAATAGCGTACCTCTGCCTCGCACTTGGGGCATGTGCCGAGGCAATCGCCACGGTAGCTACACTCCGATGTTACAAACTCTATGCAGTTCGCCTCGGCTATCTGCCGGCGGATCTCTTTCAATATCTTGCAGGTCTGCTTTCCTCGTGCCATAGTTAAAATTTCACTTTAAAATATATATTAAGCCTCGAATAACTTTTAATTATGGCGAATTCGCTATAATTAAAATCCGGATTTATCACATTAATTTCAGTATTTTTTACTACTATTTTTGTCATTGCTTTATTTTAATTTTTAAGGTTAAGATTAATGATAAAATATTTTTGCCATAGTCAATCACAATAATCTACGTAATCTGAAAATTTGAAAGTTAAAGGTAGCAGGAACCAAGCATTGACTTTCTTGCCCAAGTGTTGTGCCGGAATAAAATCCGGGAAAAGTCCGACCACTCTCAATGCTTCCCTATCAAGAGCTGAATCACTACCTTTTACAATTTCCGGGGCACATACACGACCTAATGTGTCAACGTAAAACTTCACAACGACTCTGCCTTGAAAATCACCAACCATCTCTTTCGGATATTTGAGATTGGCGCAAATGAATTTCATCATAGCCGCCGGACCGCCGGGAAATTCCGGCAACTGTTCAACAGCAGTATATATTTTGTCTTCAAATTCGGCATCAACCTCCTTATTTTCACTGTTAACATATGCTGACGTTCCAATCATCCCTATAAGAATCACAACAATAGCGACAGCTTTGCTATTCGCTTCGACAATCTGCCGACGAATCTCTTTCAGTATCTTGCAGGTCTGCTTTCCTCGTGCCATGATAATGTGTTTACGGTATTATTTTGATTACTTAGTTTTAACTTGCCGGATGATAATCACCGGAATAGCAAATATAACGATAATATTTTATTTTTCACGCAACAAATGTCACATGAAAACAAAATACCGTTCGATTTAAAAACAAATTGTAATCAACGCTCCCCGTTTCCGCACATGCGGAGCAGATGCAACAGTTGCGGCAATACCGCAGTGTCTTCGTCGTTAAGTATGTATTTTACAGGCACTCCGTCAATGTAGCGAGTACCTGATTGAGCGGCCATACGGCTCTTTATCGCATCGCGCGACAGCCCGTTGCGGTTCATGACACGTCGGACACGTAATTCTTCGGGAGCAGTGACCTCCCAGATTTCATCGACCAGCGCGTCAAGTCCGCTTTCATGCACTATGGCGCTCTCAATCCAAGCCACCTCGCAGTCAAGGCCTTCACGCCATCTTACTATATCGCGCCGTACAGCCTCATGCACTATACCGTTAAGTATACTGAGAAGCTTTTTGTCATTAAACACCATGGCAGCAAGTACCGGACGGTCAATTTCGCCCGAAGGCGTTATCGCCTCCTCCGCCACAAGCCGCGATATGTCTCGTTTTATCGCATCGTCAGCATCCATCAATGCTTTGGCACGGCTGTCGCAATCATATACTTCATATCCCATGGCCCGAAGCATAGATGACACTACCGACTTACCGCTGCCTATGCCTCCCGCTATTGCTATAATACCCGACTTCATGGCTGATGACGCTGTTCGATTATGTACTCCACGCTGTCGGGCGACATCTCGGTATTATGATAAAACTCGGGAAGCAATGACAAGGTCACCGGGAGCTTCCCGTTGCCCGAGCGCCGCACATCATTGTAATCCACATAAGCATTTACATCATACAACTCGTCATTGTACATACTCATAGGCACAAGATAAGACACTTCTATACGCGATGGGAAAGTTATCATCCCCATTTCGACAGGCATATTTTTCACAATAACCGGAGCATACTGTTTACGAGCGATAAGCGGCTCTACCGGCACAGTCACCGTCACTTGGTCGGGCACCATCTTAACGCCGGAAATAGGCTCGATGCGAGCCGTTATGACGGTAGTATCGGTAAGACCGCCGCGCACAATGGGCACAGTCTCCACCGACCGCAAAGAGTGAGGTAGATCCTTGACAGAATAAAGCCATACGGAATCAACGTTGGTATATATAGGACCGCTTATAATATTGCCGAACGACGGCTGAAGATCAGCAACTACCTTGACAACCACCCTGCGACCGGGAGATGTGGTATAGTTAAGTCGCAAAGAATCGGGCGACACAGTAACCACCTGACTTCCGGCACCGAAATAGTCTCTCACACGGGCACTAAGATCTGCTCGGCTTACAAGAAATTTATTATCGGTCAAGTTATAATCATCCCAATTAATCTTCATGACCTTTCGCCCACCCATCCGATATTTCATCAGTGACGAACCTTTATCGCGCACACTGACCTTGATGACCTGAGGCACATCGGTTATTATAGTAACGCTGTCGGGCACTTCAACCAGCTCGACAGGCACGTCTATATCTTCCTGAACCTCATTGTTGAGAGTAAGAAGCAACCAGAACACATAAGATATGAGCAAAAACAACATAAACAGCAAGACTTCCTTGCCCCGGGCGGAGCTAAGAGCCTCATATATGCGCCGTAATATTCCGGAAACTTGTCGTATCAATCCCATATCACATGATGATTATATACATAAAACCAATAAAGCCCGCCACAGTTTCACAAAACCGGTGCACGGGCTTCAATAAAGCTTAATCAGGGGTAAGCTGCAGGTTATTTATTTTCAGGATTATTCTCCGACTGCTTTACCGCTTCCTGAGCCTGAGAGGCCGAAGGATAAACCGAACCCTTATCAATTGTTATACGTACATTGTCGGCAATCTCAAGTATAATCGTCGTATCCTTCACAGTGCGGATCTTTCCATATATACCGCCTGCAGTGATAACACGGTCACCGACGTTAAGACCTTCGCGGAATTTTTTAATCTCTTTCTGCTTTTTCTGCTGCGGGCGTATCATGAAGAAATAAAATACCACGATAAGACCCACAATCATAAGGAGGTTCATGATACCGGCACCGCCGCCGGCAGCCTCTTGGCCTGCTATAAGGTTATAAACCATATCTCTTAACTGTTTTTAAATTGTTACTTGTTTATAATGCAAATATACTAAAGATATTTTATTCCTTTACAAGGATTCCGGCCTTTTTTAAATTATTCACTATCGCATAGAGCATTCCGGTGATAAACTGACCGCTCTTAGGCGTAGAATAATAATTGGCAATCTCTGTATACTCGTTTATAGTCACTAAGGTAGGTATGGACTCGAAATTAAGCAATTCGGCAATTGCAGTCTCAAGAATCACGATATCCATAAATGCAAGGCGATCAGGATCCCATCGGCTCTCGACAAGGCACTCATCAATCATAGCCCGATATTCGTCCTGATTGGAAATTGCGGCCTCAAACAGCCGTGGCCCGAAACGCTCGTCCTCAAGATCCTTGAATTTAGGCAACAGTTTGACCGGAGTGCCTTTGGCATTGGCAAAAGTCTTTATTGTTTTAAGAACAAAAGACCCCATTATAGTCACGTCGTCATTCCAGTATACCGACTGCGACTCAAGCGCCTCGGCAAGCTCATCGCTCTCTATGATGACCGTTTTGAAGAGCGATATCCAAAGCTCGCAATCAGCTGCAAAATCAACCTCCGGCATAGACATATACTTCTTATATGCCTCGCTCTCGAGTATTTTAGACAGTAAACGACGAAGTGTCACATCCTCATCCACCCATGATATGGGAGTATCTTTAAGATAATCGCACATATCCTCATTTTCCTCAAGCGCCTTTATAAATTTGTTATCCACAAAGCGCATATTTGGATTAAGATCGTCATGTGTGGTTATATAACGGTGCTTGGCTTCATCAAGTTGCTGAGCGCGAAGATGAGTCAAGTCTATCATAAGTTGCAACAGGCTGTGATACAACTCATAAGACTTATCGAGAGAAGCGGCAAGACCTCTACGGGCCTCGATCAAAGAACCTTTTACCGTCGAAAAGTCATTGAGAGTATCATCAAGCATGGCCAAAGCCTGCTCATATCCGACATGAGTAAACTCCTCATCGGCGTGGATAAGCGCATCAAGTTCCCTGTCTCTGAGAAGTATGGTATGCATTATGGTCTTCCACAACTGGACTTCGTCACCGATTTCAGGAGCAGTCTTTTTACGCGAATACTCCTTATATATGGAGGACTCCTTTACTGCGGCATCAAGACGCAGCCTCATAGGCGCCAAAGCCTCAATGAAAGACCGCTGCGACAATGCTATATTCTGCATATCGTCATTGGACGCAAGCGCCTGCGCTATACGGGAATAGTCATTCTTCGCCTTTTTATCGGCACGTTCTATACGCGGACGCCCTTCATAATTGGTAATCTTGAATCCCGATTGGTCAATGAGCAATAAAAGCAAGTCACAATAGAGTTTATAAGCATAACGTTTGTCACGCGAACGCGTTTCGGGAACCGGCAATACGTTAAAATCACTTCGTGTCAACAGATAGGAGTAAAGCATCTGAACCACTTTCATCCTTATCAAAATTCTGTTTATCATAACTCAATGCTCTTATTATTTTTACGGTGCAAAGTTAACAATTTAGTGTAACGTGACAAAAGGCTCGCCATATATTTTTATATAGCGAGCCTCACTATTATTCATTGTCACCTGAATACCAACCTTTTATGCGAGTGGGTTCCAGCCTTGTGCCTTAAGAGGTATCTCTGTACCGTCACGCGTTATCATAGCGCACCCGAGATCTTCCTTCGTTATATGACCTATGACTTTTACTCCCGGCAATTTCGAAACCGTTTCGTGTACAGTCAGAGGCACAGTAAACAACAGTTCGTAATCCTCGCCGCCGTTCAACGCCGCCGTAACGAGATTCATCCCGAGTTCTTCGGCCATTACCGCAGTCTGATAATCTATCGGTATGCGGTCTTCATATATACGACATCCGGTATGGCTTTGCCTGCATATATGCATAAGCTCGCTTGACAAGCCGTCAGATACGTCCATCATGGCAGTCGGTTTTATGCCGGCTTCGGCGAGCTCCTTTATAATATCCTTTCTGGCCTCGGGTTTAAGCTGACGCTCTATAAGATATTCTTTACCTCCAAAGTCAGGCACAAAATCTTTCTGCCCGGCCGACGCCACTTTCTCACGTTCGAGCAACTGAAGGCCCATGTAAGCCGCACCGAGGTCACCGCTCACACATATGAGATCGGTATCCTTTGCTCCGTCGCGATACACAATCTTATCTTTAGGAGCATCGCCTATGCAGGTTATCGATATTACCAGTCCCTGTCTTGACGAAGTAGTATCGCCACCGACAAGATCCACGCCATAAATATCGCAAGCCTTGCGTATACCCTCATAAAGAGCGTCCATATGTTCAACGGCAAAACGCTTCGACACACCGAGCGACACGGTAATCTGCCGAGGAGTACCGTTCATGGCATATATATCACTGAAATTTACCACCGCCGATTTATAACCGAGATGACGCAACGGCACGTACGTCAAATCGAAATGTACGCCTTCAAGAAGTAGATCGGTAGTAACCAGAACCTCCGTATCATGGTACTCCATGACGGCGGCGTCATCGCCCACCCCCTTCAGAGAGGAACCATTGGTTAAAGCTATATCTTTGGTAAGATGATCAATAAGACCGAACTCACCTAGACTCGAAATCTCCGTATAATCCTGATTGTCAGCCATGGCTATTCTTCAAACCTATTAACCAGTTCCGTCATGATTTCCATCATCTTGGGCTGGGCAGCCTGTGCGGCTTTCTGCACCTCTTCATGAGAAACCTCCTCGACAATGCCTTCGACACCGAGATCAGTTATAACCGACACACCAAAAACCTCAATTCCGGAATGGCGAGCCACTATAACTTCCGGCACAGTCGACATGCCCACGGCATCTCCACCTATAATGTGGAAGTATTTATATTCGGCCGGAGTCTCGAAAGTCGGTCCCTGAGTGCCCACGTATACACCGTGCATCACGCGTATGCCTTTCTCGGCAGCTATCTCTTCAGCGTGCTTAAGCAGTCGGCGCGAATATGCCTCGCTCATGTCGGGAAAACGCGGGCCGAGCTCTTCATAATTCTTACCATGCAACGGATGTTCGGGGAAAAGATTTATATGATCGGTAATCAACATTATATCACCGATCATGAACTCCGGATTCATACCTCCGGCGGCGTTGCTGACAAAAAGAGTCTTTATACCGAGAGCCTTCATGACTCTGACAGGAAAGGTCACCTGCTTCATGTCATATCCTTCATAATAATGAAAGCGACCCTGCATAGCCATGACGCGTTTATTGCCGAGACGTCCGAATATAAGATTGCCCGAGTGCCCCTCGACTGTCGATACGGGAAAGTTGGGTATTTCGGCATACGGTATATATTGCTTATCCTCAATATGATCGACAAGAGCGCCGAGACCGGTACCCAATATAATAGCGGTCTTGGGGAGATCCGACACTTTAGAACGGATATAATCAGCGGTTTGGTTGATTTTTTCTAACATGCTTACAAATGAATTTGGTTATACACAATATATAATAAACACCCTTACGAGCGGTTAGTTGTCGCGAGGTGCACTTATCACCCGGCGCAATTCACGATCAAATATATCTGAGCCCATCGGCATTTTGTGAGGAAGGAACTCCACTTTTATCGGCAGATAGAAAGTAATTGCTTTAAGCTCATGAGGATAATAAGGATTATTGGCAATACGCACGGCATCCTTTTCAGTGGTGAATATATAATTATTTCTGCCCTTAAGCTGCTTGAAGCGCTTTAATATGTCATCAAAATCTTTTCGCGTGAAATTATGGTGATCAGGA
The DNA here is from genome assembly GCA_009775095.1 of Muribaculum sp. Taxonomy (GTDB): domain Bacteria; phylum Bacteroidota; class Bacteroidia; order Bacteroidales; family Muribaculaceae; genus Muribaculum. Next base: position 48,715 of record VSOZ01000021.1, on the reverse strand, counting down.
TATTGTTTAAGTGTCACGTCAACTTCGCTTCCTTTAAGAAAACGGACTATTGGCGTGGGATTGGCGATTCCCGACACAAGCAGTACGGCATCATCGGAAGTCATCCAAGCGACATTAGGCACATACACCACCTCGTCGGGAAATACACCTACGAGATTTCCATATATGTATCTTGAGAAATACACTTTCTGGTATGCAAACAGACCAAGATAGTCATATATAAGGCGCACGTCGACAGGCCGTATCTCCGCAGGGCATTTAGTCACAATTATTATATTGCCGCGCAGCAAGGCGCTCTTGGGTTCGCGAAGACGTCCGAGAGGCAACAACTCATCATTGTATACCGGACGGTTCCACTCCATAAGCACGACCGAGGCCGTAGGCTTGACATAACGGTGCTGAAAAGCGTCATCAAGCACAATCAGGTTTATTGTCGGGTCTATTCGAAGCAGTTCCTCAATACCCTTGACCCGGCTTTCACAGACTGCTACTCTCACTTCCTGACCGTACTTCTGATATATCTGATAAGGCTCATCTCCTATATCGGAGGGTGTCGAGCGCTTTGAAGCTATGACAAAACCTTTGGTCTTGCGGCGATATCCGCGACTGAGTACACCTATATGATATTCATGTTTAAGAAGATTGACGATATACTCGGTATGTGGAGTTTTGCCCGTGCCGCCTACGGCAAGATTGCCCACGACAACCACCGGTACATCAAACTTCCGCTGTTTGAGTATACCCCAGTCAAAAAAGCGGTTACGCAACAATACTATCCACCCGTATACCACCGACAAGGGTTTCAGCAGAAAAGTATCAAGTATTTTATTGCGTCGCATCATCTTTCAAGACTCTGTATAAACGTTATTCTACTACTATATACTCCATACGGCACTGTACGGGCGACATCTGTTTCACACGCTGTATAGCTTCATAATACGGAAGCGCCTCACCGAGTTCGGCTTTGATGATCGACTGCTTTACGCTTGATGAAGCCATTAGCAGCTCTTCCCACCATTCGCCTTTAGGATCGGGATACTCAACGATGCTGTATTTATCATAGCCCTGCTCGGCCGCAAGGTCCGAAATACAGTCATTCAAACTGCCGAGTTTATCGACAAGACCGATTTCCAAAGCGGTCGTACCGTCCCACACACGACCTTCGGCAATGGCTTTTATAGAATCGACCGATACTCCGCGGCCTTCGGCACAGCGGCCTACAAATGTTTCATAACCGCGGTTGATCATACGCTGCATGGCAGCACGCTGCACCGGAGTGAACGGCTCTGTGATGGTCATATCGGCGTTAGGATTAGTGGATATTGACACCATGTTTACCCCAAGCTTGTCATTCAACAGCCCCTTGATATTAGGTATCAATCCGAATATACCTATTGAACCGGTTATCGTGACAGGCTGACAATATATGCGGTCGGCGCCGCAGGATATATAATATCCACCCGATGCGGCGACATCGCCCATCGATACATAAAACGGTTTTCCCGTAGCCTTAAACTGCTCAAGAGCCTCCCATATCTGCTCTGATGCAAATGCACTTCCGCCTCCGGAATTGACTCTAAGCACCAAAGCATCTATGTCGTCATCTTCCGCTATACTAAGGATAAGCGGGGCCATCTTGTCGCCCACTATTCCTTCATTGCCTGTGTCAACAATATCGCCGGTAGCATAAAGCACGGCGATCTTGTTGGATGAAGACTTTTTCTTAATTGAGGAGGCATATTTGGCAGGAGAAACAAGCGAGAGATTATCTTTTTTCTTTTTGCCGGTAACAGACTTCATCCACTCCTCGACCTCATGGCGATATTTGAGCGAAGTTATAAGCCCGCGGGAGGCAAAACCTGCCGGGTCCTGAGTAACGATTATACTATCGGCCCATTCGTTTACATCTGCAGGCGACACCTCACGCCCCGCAGCAATACCCCCGCTGATATAATTCCATATAGGTGTTATGTAGCCTTTTATCTGCTCACGGTTGGCCTCGCTCGGCTCTGTCATTATATAAGGCTCGACAGCACTCTTGTAAGTACCGACCTTCACTACCTGCATCTCCACTCCGAGTTTGTCAAGAAGACCTTTAAAGAAAGGCAATGTACCTCCGACGCCATGAATGTCTATGGCTCCCTGCGGGTTCAACCACAAAGAGTCAGCTAACGATGCAAGATAATAATTGCTTTGAGTGTATGCATCGCCATAGGCAACAATCCACTTGCCGCTCTCTTTGAACTTTTCGAGTGATTCGCGTATATACGCCATGCTTGCGGCGCCTCCGCCTCCACCTTGACAATCAAGATATATTCCTTCTATTTTGTCATCCATAGCAGCATGATCTATAGCTTTTACAAGATCGTTGAGCGGTATGGTATTCGTCGATATACCCTGTAATTCTTCAAGAATAGACCGTCCTTGCGCACGCTCCACAACCGAGCCGTCAAGGCATACATGCAACACTGAGTTTTTATCGATTTTGACGGTTGGAGTCGCCATTGAAGCGGCAAGCATAACTATCGTCATAAGTATGGACCCGACTGTCATGATTATCATCGTTATCCATAATCCGGCGATGGTGGCAAGCACATAAGTAAAAAATTGTTTCATATTATTGATTTCTTTATCAGCTTAATGTCTACTTATGCCTAATTCGGCACTATATCACACAAAGTTAACGCATAATGTCCGTAACTGCAAATATTGTTTAATTAATTTTAAGTTTTTAAATACTGTAAATATTAAAATTTATTTTTAAGTCGGACTTTCACCAAGAAAATTTAATTGCTACTTTTGCGGAAAAGTATTGTCATACAAGCTTGGGCACGTTACGTTATACATTATGGTACAACAATTTAAGCCGTCCAGCATCTTGACAGGTCCAAATTAAGTAAATTTATTGTATATGAAACTCGGTCTAACCATACTTATCGTAGCGATATCAATAGCTGCATTCTCATGCAGGTCAAAAGAAACGGCCACAGGCCCGTCAGAGTCATATTCGTCAACATCCATGTCGACATCAACCTCGTCGGGAACGAACCGGCTACTGCCGCGTGCCATCATATACAAAACCAACGGCGATTTCGATAATTTTGTACCGGTAACACTAAGCGAAGACAAGCATACGATAATATCATATCCTGCGCCATCCGACATAACACCCTCGCAGAAGCCTATAAAATTGACTGACGGATATCTGCTTGACAGACGAGGCATAAATACAAACACGGCTTTTACCCGTTATACATATACAGAATATGCATCCTTGAAGTCGGCTCCATCAATCGACGAGCTGAAAGCCGCCATGATGCCTGAAGCAAAAGTTACCCGTATCGTCATGCTGCCGATGACACTAAACGAAGCCATTAATGATACGGCAAAATGCAACTCATTAATAAACGCCGGCTTAAACGGATGCAAAATCATATTACAATAATAAAACAATATACCGTAATGATACTTTTTCCCAACGCCAAAATCAACATAGGCCTTAATATAACCGGCAAACGAGATGACGGTTACCATAATATAGCCACTCTGTTTTACCCCGTGCCGTGGCGCGATATACTTGAGATTGTACCCGCCAAAGGCAATAAAACGACACTTACGGTAACCGGAAGACATGTAGATTGCCCGCCGGAAAAGAATCTCGTCATTAAAGCATATAATGCCCTCAACAAGATAGTGCCGTTGCCGCCGGTAGATATACACCTGCACAAAATCATACCTGACGGAGCCGGGCTCGGAGGCGGCAGCGCCGACGCATCATTTACTCTTACAGGACTTAACCGCATGCTTGAACTCGGGTTAAGCGACGACACATTGGCTGAAGTCGCGGCAAAATTAGGCGCCGACTGCGCATTTTTCATATATAACCGACCACGTATAGCCCGAGGGATAGGAAATATATTTTCAGACATAGATATAGATTTAAGCGGATATACGATAGCTATAGTCAAACCGTCAGATGGAGTGTCTACCGCCCAAGCTTATGCCGGAGTGACCCCGTCAATGCCCCCGACCGGCCTCGAAGAGTTGCTTGAAAATGACATATCGCAATGGAAAGACAGTATATTTAACGACTTTGAAAAGTCGGTATTTCCGCTACGTCCCGAAATTGCGGCGGCCAAAAAATCGCTTTACGACATGGGAGCCATATATGCATCTATGACCGGCTCCGGCGCTTCGGTATACGGTATATTCGCCACCGATAGTGACACTTTGTCAGCTACCGTCAGCACCATGTTTTCAGATTATGACACACTGGTGCAACCTCTCGCTTTATAAGCCGTTAAATGAACGTTATAGCCTACGGGTTGTTATCACTAATGAGATGAAAATATAGTTTTTAATGTATTTGGCAGCATTTTTGCTGTTATTAATATAAAAATAGTGATATCTAAAAACATTAACATATATGAGCAATAAACATGATAATCGCGGCAAAGCCGAAGAGCAAGCCCCGATAGGAGAAAACGACATTGACATAAACGACGTGGACGACATCGAAAACTCTGATGCGGAAGCCGCAAAAGACCTTGCTCAAGAAGAGGAGGATGAAGTGGAAAGCCTGAAAAAACAGTTGGCCGACGCACAAACTCAGCTTGAAAAAGAGAAGAAAGAGTATCTGTTTCTTATGGCGGACTTCGACAACTTCCGTAAACGCACTCTCAAGGAAAAAAGCGAGCTCATAAAAAACGGTGGCGAAAACGCCATGCGCGGCCTGCTGCCCATAATCGACGATTTCGAACGCTCTCTTCAGGCTATCAATGAATCGTCTGATGCCATGGCGGTTAAAGAAGGTGTTGAATTAATATACAACAAATTCGTCAAATACCTCGAGCAGAACGGAGTAAAGCCTATCGCGTCAGAGCCCGGAAGCGATTTTGACACGGAGATACATGAGGCGGTCACTCTGTTCCCGACTGACAATCCCGATCAAAAAGGCAAAGTTGTAGACACTATCCAAAAAGGATATACTCTGAACGATAAAGTTATACGTCACGCTAAAGTAGTCGTGGGACAATAATTAAGCAACACGCAACAATGGACAACAAAAGAGACTATTACGAAGTACTGGGTGTTCCCAAAACGGCAACCGCCGATGAGCTTAAAAAGGCTTATCGAAAACTTGCACTGAAGTATCACCCCGATAAAAATCCCGGAGACAAAGCGGCTGAAGAGAAATTCAAAGAGGCGGCTGAAGCCTACGACGTGCTTAGCGACGCGGACAAAAGGGCCAAGTATGACCAATGGGGCCATAATATGGGTCCGTCAGGTTTCGGAGGCGGTGCCGGAGGTGGCTTCCATGCCGGCGGCATGTCGATGGAAGATATATTCTCACAATTCGGCGATATTTTCGGTGGAGGAAGCTTCGGCGGCTTCGGTGGTTTCGGATCGGCAGCCGGAGGCTCGGCACGCCGTCGTCGCCAGCCCAAAGGAAGCGATCTGCGCATAAAAGTAAAACTGACACTAAAGGAGATTGCAGAAGGCGTAACCAAAAAATTGAAGATACCCCGCTTCGTGCAATGTCAGCACTGTGCCGGAACAGGCGCAAAAGACGGCACAGCATTCAATACTTGTGCACGATGTCACGGCTCGGGCGTAATCGAACATGTGCAACAGACATTCCTCGGTCCGATGCAGTCTACCGCCACATGTCCTGACTGCAACGGCGAGGGCAAGACTATAACACAAAAGTGCCAGTTCTGTAACGGAGAGGGCATTGTGAAGCAGGAAGAGGTCGTTGAATTTACTATACCCGCAGGTGTTTCCGACGGTATGACCCTGTCGCTCAAAGGCAAAGGAAATGCAGCACGCAAAAGCGGCATAAACGGCGACCTGCTTGTCGTAGTCGAGGAGATACCTGATCCTGAATTGATAAGAGACGGCAACGACCTTATATACAACCTTATGCTCGACATACCTACAGCCGCGCTCGGTGGCTCGGTAGAGATACCGACCGTCAACGGACGCGCCCGTGTCAAGATACCGGCCGGCACACAGCCGGGGAAAGTGTTGCGACTACGCGGAAAAGGATTGCCCTCGACCGACGGCTACGGCACGGGCGATGAGCTTGTAAATATAATGGTATACATCCCGGAGAATCTTAACGACAAAGAGAAAGAAGCTATAGAGTCGTTGAGAAATTCGCCCAATACCAAAGCCGACGATTCCGTCAAAAAACGTATATTCAGCCGCTTGCGGCACATATTTGAATAAATATACGGCATGACCTACATATGGGCGGTCGGCAAAATGCCGTCAGCCCATATGTCTTATTTTTCGTTAATTCGTTTCATGAAATACACACGGCAAATATCAACGCACGACACACTCAAATTTAATAATACATTTTATCATGAAAAGAAAACTTTTACTTAGCGTTGTGATTGCCATTATCAGCGTACTTACACCGGCAATAGCCGACGCACAAGTTGTAACCATCGGTGGATCGGCATCTTATTGGAGAAATTACAAGGATGACCACACCACATTCTCAATCGCTTTTGACGCAAATCATGGGCTAAGCGAAAGATGGCTTATCGGTTTGAACGCAGGATTCAAGCTCAACCGTGAAGAGGGTGTCAGCGCTCATGCACTGACTCTTAATCCTTATCTTCGTTACGTATACTTCACTCACGGTATACTGAGCCTGTATATGGACGGCACGGTAGGTTTCGCCAACGAGCATATAAAAGGCCGGTCGGGCAATGCTTTCGGTCTTGAAGTGGGACTGAAACCGGGCATATCTGTAAGAATCACAGACAGAGCATGGTTTGCGGCAGGCCTCGGCTTCATAGGTTATCGTCACTCAAAATACGCCGAGAGTGCTTTGGGCGACAGAGGTTTCGGCGTCGACTTCAGCAGTACCGCCCTGTCATTCGGCTTTTACTACGCGTTTTGATCAACAATGGGGATATTAAACAATTGCCGGGCATTGCGTTCAGTAATCCCGGCAATTTCATCCACCGACACACCTGCGATATCAGCGACATAAGCAGCCGTATGAACAATATAGGCTGACTCGTTTCGTTTCCCTCTGTGAGGTACGGGAGCGAGGTATGGTGCGTCAGTCTCCAGAAGTATACGGTCAAGCCCTATTGAGGGTATCACCTCGCGCAGACGTGAATTCTTGAAGGTGACGATGCCGTTGATGCCGAAATAAAAATCGCCATAACGTCTTATTCGGTCAACATCTGCCTCGTCTCCGCCAAAACTGTGAAACACTGCTTCGGGCAATTTTGAAAACGAAGAAAACACATCAAGAATATCATCAAGTCCTTCGCGGCAATGTATGATAAGCGGAAGCCCGTGACGCAAAGCCATGTCCACCTGCGCGGCAAATGCCGAGCGCTGCTCTTTCCGGTGAGTGGTATCCCAATATAGATCTACACCTATCTCCCCTACCGCCACATAATCGTCGCGCTCATTGATAAGACGTTCGATATGCTGCAGATCGGCTTCCCATTCCGGACCGACTTCGGTAGGATGAAGCCCCATGGCCACGGACGTACAATCGCGATGACGGTTGTGAAGTGCCAACATCGGCTCAAGGGTTGTCATGTCGACATTGGGCAACACCATATGCCCCACTCCGGCCGCTAAAGCACGCTCTACAGCTGCATCCGGATTATCAAATTCAGGCAGATAAAGATGGGTATGCGTATCTATAATCATGACTTCCTGTCTGATGATGATTCTGCAAGCTCCACAAAAAACTCTCTCGCATCTCCCGACAGGTTAATAGTATCAAGATGAGATATGGCATCGGCAATATATGCCGATATGTGTTTACGACATATATCCCCTACATTAAGGCTGTCATATATAGCCTTTACACGCGCTACCTTCTCATCAGAACGCTGTCCGTACAGCGACTCAATCTCGCCGCGCTGCGACGCATCGGCTCTTTCAAGAGCCGTTATCAGAAGAAATGTCTTTTTGTCATTAAGAATATCTCCCCCTATTTTTTTGCCGAAAACACTTGGATCGCCGTAGGTGTCGAGCAGGTCATCCTGAAGCTGAAATGCAAGACCAAGTGAAAGCCCGTAGTTATAAAAAGCCTTTACTACCGAAGTATCGGCATGGGCCAACATGGCACCTATGGCACATGCGCAACCGAGCAGTACGGATGTCTTCAGCCGTATCATCTCCATATACTCGGCTACGGTGACATCATCACGCGTCTCGAAGTCCATGTCATACTGCTGACCTTCATAGATCTCCATTGCGGTTTTGTTAAACATAGCCATAACTTCCTTAAGTTTGCCGTCAGGGCAATCACTCATAAGCTGCGATGCCATAGTAAGCATGGCGTCACCTGACAATATGGCCGTAGCCTCGTTCCACTTGACGTGCACGGTCGGATTGCCGCGCCTCATGTCGGCCCGGTCCATGACATCGTCATGAAGCAACGTGAAGTTATGAAACATCTCTATGCCCAAAGCCTGCTTCACGGCGTGTTCCGGCTTAAGTCCGAGAACATCGGCCACTGCGAGAAGCAGCATAGGGCGTAATCGCTTGCCGCCACACTGCATAGTGTATTTGATCGGATCATACAGACCGCGCGGTTGATCAGGATAATGCATTGCGTCAAGCGCCTCATTTATATATTTAATGTAATCTTTGCTATCTTTCTTTTGTTTCATAATATTCAATTGTCAGTTAATTCGTTTATTAAAAAATCTCACGGGCAAGAGAATCGCAATTCTCCCTTATATAATTTTCAAAACCCTCTATATATAGGCGCGCAGCCTTTTCATGTCCCTCTTCTATATATTCATATTCTGTCGCTTTTACGCCAAGTATATAACCCTCGACTTCAAGTTGTGACATGTCGGATATGCCGTCGATAAGGGTGCGGGCATCGGCCTCGCCATAAGCACGTGCGGCTTTATTGATTTTTCCCTCTTTGCCGGAACAGGCGGTAACGAGCAGCAATGCGACAATAAAAAACAATCTGTTCATAACAATGTCATAGCTATTTTCGCACATGCCTCAGCATCGGCAAGTGCGTTATGGTGATTATAAAATGGTATACCCAGAAATTCACATACGTAAGGCAGCGAATATCGGCCCAGAAGTTGACGGGGTATCTTGCATCTGGCAGCCGACAATGTACATAAGAATGTATTATCAGGCCATGTCATACCATATACACGATGAGCGGCACGGAGACATTTTTCGTCGAAAGCCTTGTTATGAGCCACAAACACGACCCGCTCCAGACCATCCGACATATCGTATCCGAAACGGCTCACCATATGCTCCCACACGCGGTCAAACGTACAGGCATTAGCCGTATCCTCCGGATATATGCCGTGAACACTTTCCGAAAAATAGCGGTAGTACCACTCCGGCTCGGGTTTCACAAGCTCATAAAACCGGTCAACGATACATCCGCCGGCCACCTTCACGGCGCCTATGGCACATATGCTTGACGGAGCATTGTTGGCGGTCTCGACATCTATGGCTACAAAATCATTCATTCTTCAGTCATATGTATCAACCTGTCACGCACCTCTTCCATAAGCCAACGAGGGGTAGAAGTGGCACCGCATATGCCCACACTCTTTACATCGCACAACCATGACGGGTCTATCTCATCGGGATTGGACACAAGATGAGTACGCGGGTTCACCTCCTTGCACTCGCCGTAAAGTATCTTGCCGTTGCTGCTTTTCTTTCCACTGACAAAAAGTATAAGGTCATGCTCGGATGCGAAACACCGTAACCGTGGCACACGGTTCGCTACCTGACGGCAGATAGTATCGTAATAACGAAATGTCGTGTCGGGCAACTTGCGGCGTTCAATCTCCGCAATCATCTCCGACAGACCGTGCAATGACTTGGTGGTCTGCGAGTAAAGCACGATGTCGCGACTGTAATCGAGCTGCGACAATCCGTCGATATCCTCAACCACAATGGCATTGCCGTCGGTCTGCCCCACAAGGCCGTTCACCTCGGCATGACCGAGTTTGCCGTATATGACAATCTGCTCGTCGGGCTTACGCTCGTCATACGACTTCTTGATACGCTTCTGCAGGTGCAGCACGACAGGACATGTGGCATCAATAACCTCTATGCCGTTGGCATTTGCCGTCTCATATGTCTGCGGGGGCTCCCCGTGAGCGCGTAGCAACACCTTTACGTCATGGAGTCGCGACAAGTCGTCATGCGTGATCGTTATAAGACCGCGTTTGCGCAAACGCTCCACTTCATCACTGTTGTGCACTATATCGCCCAAACAATAAAGACGTCCACTGTTGTCGAGCTCGGCCTCTGCCTTGCATATGGCCGAAACGACTCCGTTGCAGAAACCCGAGGCATCATCTATCTCAATGCGCATCGGCCAGCCTTTTATTATACATGTCGAGCAACCAAGCGTTTTGTTCCTCAATGGTCATATGTGAGTTATCAAGCGACACAGCATCGTCTGCTCTACGTAACGGACTCTCTTCGCGGGTTTCATCTATATGGTCGCGATGGACAACATTGGCAAGCACCTCCTCGTAAGTGGCCGGCACCCCTTTCTCCACAAGTTCGTTGAACCGACGTTGGGCACGTGTCTGTGCCGAAGCGTCAACAAACACCTTCATCTCTGCGGCGGGAAAGACGGTAGTACCTATATCTCGGCCATCCATAACTATCCCCTTGCCTGCACCAAGCGCCTGCTGCATCGCTACAAGACGATGACGCACTTCAGGTATTGCGGCAACCTGCGACACATTATTGGAGACATTAAGTCGTCTTATTTCATCCTCCACATCCTCGCCGTTCAGCATTGTGCGCTGTTTGCCGTCAGGCATCGGCTTAAAATCGATTGTAATACCGGGAAGCGCACTTACAAGAGCCTCGGAGTCAACATTTCCGTTATCGACCACACCATGACGCATTCCCCATAAAGTGACGGCGCGATACATGGCGCCGGAATCTATATAACGGTACCCGATAGCCGAAGCGAGTGCACGAGCCATCGAACTCTTGCCTGATGACGAATAACCGTCAATGGCAATTATGATTTTCTTTTCTTCCGACATAATTTAAATAGTAAGACAAAGTCAAAGTTACTTAGAATTTATCAATCTCGCCACTAAATCGGCCTGAAAGTTTCACTCCACGACTTCACAGATACGAATATTACGGCTCTACAGGCTCCCCCCTCCCCCATTACAACTTATTTTAATCTATAAAGACCGTACTGAACAATGAACTTACTCACCGCACTAAAGTTATGTATAATATAATGCTTCGGTTATGGCTAATACATTTATTTATATCGGACTTGGCATAATGCTAATAGGAGCCGTTTACGAATTTTTTGTCGCCGTAAAGGGTTATCACTCCTCCAAAGGACAATGGTGGCAGCGATTTCAGCTAAACGCCTTCTATCAAGGACCGCCGGATCCCAAAATGAGACGATTGATAAAGATATGGATGCTTATAATGATAACGGGCTTTGCCTTTACCGGCATAGGAATATCCATAGGATTGGGCTGAATTTGATTTTTATTCGATATTTGCGGAAGTTACATGGCGTTTCGCTAAATTTGCGACACAAAACCGAAATTATTTATGAAGAATTACAAAGTATATCTTTTTGACTTTGATTATACACTTGCAGATTCGTCACGCGGCATAGTAAAGTGCTACCGCAATGTACTTAACCGTCACGGCTATACTTCGGTCAGCGACGATGATATAAAACGCACCATAGGCAAGACCCTTGAGGAGTCGTTCAGTATATTTACAAGCAGTAACGACCCTGAATTTCTTGCACGGCTAAAAAAGGAGTATGTGGCCGAAGCCGACCGCATAATGACCGACAATACCATATTGTTTCCCGAGACAATAAATGTATTGTCCACATTAAAAAAATCAGGTGCGAAAATCGGTATAATCTCAACAAAATACCGTTACCGCATAAAAGAGTGTCTTGATCGCCATATAGATGGAAACATTGTAGACATTATAATCGGTGGCGAAGATGTAGAGCATCCTAAACCCTCACCTGAAGGTATAAAACTTGCCATAAAACGGCTTGATGTAGAAAAAGGCAGAGTCCTTTATATAGGTGACAGCACCGTCGATGCAGAGACAGCCCAACGTGCGGGTGTTGACTTTGCCGGCGTTTTAAACGGCGTAACAACCGCCGATGAGTTGACAGCTTATCCCCACATAGCCGTTATGCAAGATCTAAACGGGCTGCTATAAAGTCATACGTAAATTAAACATGAATGTCGTGGCACCGGAATGAGGTTGGGCTATAGCTCCTCCTATCGAAAATCGGTCGGCATTAAATCCGGCACACATGGACAGTCCCGACAAAAATGTACGAGAATAAGTACTCATGTCGGTACGGGTCTTGTAGTTATAACCGAGCCCTAAATAAAATGCATCGGCAGGTATAAACTCCGCTCCGAATACAAGATGGCGCAATAAATTCGAGCCGAAAGAGTCTTTTTCCTCCGGTATCGCATCGGCACTCCCGTCGCCGGCGTCGGTATATGGAAGATGCCACTTTGTAAGATTCCACGCAGTTACCGATATGCGGAAGGGGTATGGCCCGAGCCCTTGGGTCCAACCGAGTCTTACATCTATAGGCAGGCGGTCATAAACATCATTGAACCTTTTTATCTGACCGCCCAGATTTGTTATAACCAGCGACAACGACATATCTCGGTCAGAGTCAAAGTAGCTAAGGCCCAAATCGGTAGCCAAAGCGAAAGCCGTATAAGATTCATATGAAGAATATATGGTTTTCAATGTTATTCCGCCCCGAAGGCGGTCAGTTATATCATGACCGAATGTACCGGCTACATAAATATCCTTAGGGTTGAATGTGCCGGTATCGGCACCCGTCTCATCCGTTCCCCGTATTTCACCGTAACCAAAATACTGAACGGCGACAGCCCATGCCGCCTTTTCACCGGCAGCCATACCGTAGCGCACACCGGCAAAATCCGAGTCGCCAAGATATCGCATATAGTTTACCCCGATCTGCTTGCCCAGTTCCGGGCCGAGAAATGCCGGATTCTGCTCTATCAGGTTTATATCGTCGTCTATCGATGATATGTTTACCCCGCCAAGCCCGTAAACACGGCTTGAAGAAGTGACTTCAAGAAAGTCGTAAGCCGTAGAACCGTCATCGGCCAAGCAACAAAAAACTGCTACAGCCATAAAAGCCCCACATATCCATACACGAAATTTCATAATCAGTTTACTTACGTAAGTGTTAACGTAGTTTTCACACCCATATTGCACAATGACGATAATAAATAATTTAAATAATTTTGCTAATAAAACTGAAACAAACTAAACTATTACAAAAATGGGCATACAATTTTGGATATATCGCTCTACGCGCCTATATTTGCGATACATTTCAGTTATGGAAATCATGAAATATATAAATATTAAACTCTTTATCACATTATTGCTTTTTTCGGCAACGGGCGTCGGGGTCTCGGCTCAGATACGCATTGTCACACACACTACCGCACAATCTTTAGCCATGACAGCCGATATCGACGCTTCTTATGAAGACTTTTCTTTTGAAATAATCGAAGCATATGAAAGCGTAGACGTAGACGAACAGCCGATGTTTCCCGGAGGCAACAACGCTCTTGTCCAGTATATAAACTCCTCACGACGCTATCCTGTCGAAGCATATAATCGAGGCATACACGGACGCGTCTTGTGCTCGTTCATAGTACAACCCGACGGAAGCATAACACACATCAATGTGCTCCGTGGTGTGGAACCCTCTCTTGACCGAGAGGCGGTAAGAGTACTGAACTCAATGCCACAATGGAAGGCCGGACGTATAGAAGGTACACCTGTTCCGGTATATTGCATACTTCCTGTGGTTTTCCGTCTGTAAAATAAAGTTTCAACACAATTTTTGCTCCATACTGCCCTATCTTTGGGTTTTATTTGTTATATTCGCAGTGAATAAACATTTCAAACCTATTATTATGGCAAATAAACGTGACCTCAAAAGAGCTATAAAAGCCGCATGCGGCAATATGGCCGGTGAATGTATAATAACCCGAAATTTTGTTGAAGGAGTGGACCGCGCCAAGATGGCCGATATAATTTTCAATATCGCCGACTTGCAGTGCGCATCAATTGAAAAGGTATCGTTTGCATTTGACAAGAGCGCGAAGAGTTTCGACAACCGCCACCAGTATAAAGTAGCCCGTGAGAAATACTTCCGCAAAGCATACGGAAAACTGATAAAAGACTTTAAAGAAGGGATGAACGACATCGTAAAACAGATGAACGAGGCTCTTCCCGCAAAACAAAAAGAACTTAACAAGGCTAAAGCCGCAAAATAAAGCAATCAACAGCCTCGGCAATGTTACTGTCGAAATGGATACTGAAAATAATCGGGTGGAAGGTGACTATCACCACACCCGATTATGCAAAATGCCTGATATGCGTGGCTCCGCATACAAGCAACTGGGACTTCATACTCGGAGAACTCGCCTACTCGTCGGTAGGCCGCAAAGCGGGTTGCCTTATGAAAGAAGCGTGGTTTTTCTGGCCGTTAGGATATTTCTTCAAAGCCATTGGAGGTATTCCCGTGCCGAAAAAACGGGGTTCGTCATTGACAGAAGATATTGTACGGCGATTTAAATCATCATCGCGTCTCGTACTTGCCATCACGCCCGAAGGCACCCGAAAAGGCACGGCGAAATGGCGTCACGGATTTTTGTATATAGCCAAAGATGCTGATATACCGCTGCTGCTCGGAGCTATCGACTATAAATATAAGACAATAGAGATAACCGCCGAATTCAAACCTACAGGCGACATTGAAGCCGACATGAGGGCCATAAAAGACTTTTACAGCAAGTACAACGCGAAGTATCCTGAAAAATTCATTACTACCGATGAATGATATTTTAAAAACCGCAGCTATTCAGCTCGACATATCATGGGCGTCGAAAGAGGAGAACATGCGCAAAGCGTTAGATGCATTATCGTCACTTCCCGCCGACATCGACATAGCCGTATTGCCCGAGATGTTTACCACCGGTTTTATTTGCGTGCCTGACGATGCGCGTATGCTTGCCGAGCCCATGAACGGAACCACGCTGAATACACTCCGCCAGTGGTCACGAAAATTTGACAAAGCATTATGCGGTTCTTTCATAGCTTTGGAGAATGACCGCGTGTACAACAGGGCATTTTTCATAGAGCCGTCGGGCAACGAACACTATTACGACAAGCATCACCTGTTTTCAATAAGCGGAGAAGATGACGCTTACAGCACCGGCACTGAAATGATGCCGATATTCAAATTCAAAGGGTGGAACATAAGCATGGCCGTGTGCTTCGACTTGCGCTTTCCCGCTTGGCTTCGCAACAATAACGCCACACCTTATGACCTGCTTATAATCATGTCAAACTGGCCTGACTCACGCGTATACGCATGGAAACACCTTCTTATAGCTCGGGCTATTGAAAACCAAGCCTATGTATTGGGCTGTAACCGTTCGGGCACAGACAATTACGGCGTATACAGCGGAGCGTCAATGATTATTGACCCCAAAGGCCGCCCCATACAACAAGTACTTGACGACACGGTATGCACAGGAGAGCTGTCATTGACTGAACTCGAGATATTTCGCAAGAAGTTTCCTGTTCTAAACGAGACCGACCGTTTCAGTTTTACAATCTGAGCCACAGTTATAACGAAGCCGATGCGACTTAGGGATTTTGCCGTAACCTGCTTTTTATCGACTGTATGTCTGCTGACATCGCCACATATAGATGCCGACGGACTTATATTTGACAACGTTGTCATGAATCATGATGACTCGGGCAATTACGTAAGAGCTATAACACAATTTCCCGACGGGCGCATGGTTTTCGTTTCGGTAGCCGGCGTGGACATCTATGACGGTACACACAGGAAAAGCCTGCCGGCATTTCCCGAGGAATATACCGCCCCGCTAAAATTCTACCGAGGGTTTCACCATATGTATCTTGACAATGACACACTTCTCTGGATAAAGGATTGGGGCAAAGTGTCGTGCATAGACTTGCGATATGAAAAATACAAGTCGGTAACGAATATAGGCATGGATGATATATACATAGACGAGACGGGGCGCCGTATAATACAATCGGGCGATTCTCTGAAATGCGATGACATATCGCTTCCCGCGTCGTTACTAAACGGATCACTTCAGGATGTGGCAGGCGACAAAAACACGTTATATCTGTTTGATGACAGCGGTCGAATAACCGCATACTCCATAACTGACAAAACCATACTCTATCACGCCGACGCATACCTGCCGGAGCAAAGGACGGATTTCGACAAAACATCACTGATATGCAGTAAAAAAGAGAGCTTCTATCAGATACGCAACGGAAAGAAAGGCGGTTTCTTTCATTTTTCGAAAAGCGACCGTTTATGGACTAAAATACTCGAAACCCCATACACGCTTAACACACTTGCCATTGGAGATGACAACAAAGCCTATATAAGTTGTCAAAAAGGCATGTGGATTATTGATCTTGACAGTGGCGAGAAAAAATATGACGAAACTTTGCGCACCTCGCACGGCGACGTCATATCTACAGAGATAAGCACGGTATATGAAGACATGGATGGCGGCATATGGCTCGGCACATTCAATCGCGGGACATTGTATTATCATCCGTCACAATACATACACCGTACAACACCGTTAAATGGCCGCAACATCAATGCCGGCACAGGATATTTTGCCGAAAATCGCGATGGAAATGTATATTATTGTTACGGCAACAACGCATATGATTTAAATGACAAATCATCGGACGGAAAACCGTTGAAACTGTCGGACATAAACATCGGTCACACGGTTTCAGGCTCAACCAATACATTTGTATCGCACAACGGCAATGTATATTTCAAGACCGATGACGGTATAGATATTTTTTCACCACGGCCGTCATATCATAAAGACAGCATCGCGCGTAAGCCTATACTTACATCGTTATACATCCACGGAGAGCATATCGAACCGGGTAAAGACTACGACGGAAACATCATACTCCCCCGTAGCGTGACTATGACCGGACGTATCGAGCTCCCACATGACCTGAACTTCATAAGCCTCGAGTACTCCACACTCGATTATATGGACCGCGACACACTGTCGATAAACTACCGATTGTCAGGTCTCGACCCATATACGGTAAATATCGACTTGCCTCCGGGAGAAAACCGTTCATTTAGAATACCGTATACCAATATTCCACCCGGAGAATATCTGCTTACAGTAGGTTCGGGAACAAACTTATCAAAACTTGAGATAGTCATACGGCCACCGTGGTGGCGCACCGGATGGGCTTACGCATTATATACGGTGCTTGGTCTTGCCGTATTGTTGTCGGCGGCATATGTATATAATAATGTGTCGCGCAAGAAAATGCTGCGTAAGCACCGCGAGGATATGCTGCTCGCACGTATACGCAGCCTCATCGACCAATGCAACGCATACGAAAACGAACGAGCCATATCGGAATGTAATACGAAAAAACCGGCACAATCGCCCAAAACGATGGATGAGGGCGACAGCCAATTCATATCAAAAGCGATGGAATTGGTTGAAAACAACATAAACACCTCCGGCTATTCCGTCGAGCAGTTAAGCCGCGACCTATGTATGGACCGTACGGGGCTATACCGAAAACTAATGCAGCTGCTTGATCAGTCGCCAAGTCTTTTTATAAGAAACATACGTCTGCGCCATGCCGCCCGGCTTTTGCTTGAAAACCGAGAACTTAGTGTAGCCGAAGTAGCCGAGCTCACGGGCTTCAGCAGCGGAAGTTACCTCAGCAAGTGTTTTCAGGAAATTTACGGCTGCCGTCCGTCGGAATATGCCGGAAAATCGCAAGAATCAACATAATTGTTGTTCGTTTCAACATAATTGTTGCACTCTAAACGCACTAAACCGTTAAATTTGCCATGATAATTAACCACAATTTAACATCATAAAAATCATAGTAATGAAACTTAAAAGTATTGCTGTGTCACTTGTAATGCTATGTAGCGGCAGCATCATGCAAGGACAATCGGTTGAAGAGTTGCCACACGGCATAAAAGCGGTCGTGGACTCTACGGTCATCAATCTTGAGTTTTACACTCCCTCTACTGTAAGAGTGAAAAAAGTACCGGTAAGCGTGAAAAACGAAAAGGAGAGTTACTCCGTGATAGCAAAGCCGCAGGACGTAAAGTTTACCACATCACGCGGCGGTGACAATGTCACACTGAAAACTTCTAAGCTGAAAGTCACCCTCAACACAAAAAAAGGAACGATATCATTTGCCGACAGCAAAGGCGGATTACTGTTAAAGGAAAAAGACAACGCGCAGTTCACGCCCATGCTTGATGCGGGAGTGCCGTCATTCAATGTCAAGCAATCATTTGTTCTCGACAAAGACGAGCCGATCTACGGACTTGGAAATTATGAGAACGGCAAGATGTCATTACGCAATTTTTCCAGAAGACTTATGCCCGGAAATATCGAGGACGGCATACCCGTGGTTCAATCGATAAAAGGCTACGGTGTATTTTGGGACAACTACTCCCCCACCGTATTCTCCGATAATGCGGAAGCCATGACATTTGACTCCGAAGTCGGAGACTTGGCCGACTACTACTTCATGTATGGAGGAAATGCCGACGGAGTGATAGCTGAAATGCGCACACTGACCGGCACGGTGCCCATGTTTCCTTTGTGGACTTACGGCTTCTGGCAAAGCCGCGAACGCTATAAGTCGCAAGACGAGATTCTCGAAGTTGTCAACAAACACAGAGAACTCGGAGTGCCTATCGACGGTATAATACAGGACTGGCAATACTGGGGCAACAACTACTTGTGGAACGCCATGGAATTCATGAATCCGGAGTTCAACAAACCGCAGATGATGGTCGACTCAATCCACAACATGAACGCCCATGCCATAATATCGATATGGTCTTCATTCGGACCGCAGACAAAACCTTACCGTGAACTGGATGCCAAAGGACTGCTCTTTAACTTCTCTACATGGCCGCAATCAGGCATAGCCGAACAATGGCCACCCCGTATGGACTACCCGTCAGGTGTACGCGTATACGATGCTTACAGCGCCGAAGCCCGCGATATTTACTGGAACAATCTGAAACGGCTGTATGATTTCGGTCTCGACGGATGGTGGATGGACTCTACCGAACCTGACCACTTCGATGTCACATCGCAAGACATGGATACACAGACCGCATTAGGCTCATTCCGCAAAGTGCGCGGAGCATATCCGTTGATGACTGTCGGCGGAGTGTATGACCATCAGCGCGCCACGTCGGATGACAAACGTGTATTCATACTTACCCGCTCGGGATGGGCAGGACAACAGCGTTACGGATGCAACGTATGGACGGGTGACGTAACCTCTACTTGGGACATGCTGCGCAATACCATACCGGCACTGCTTAACTTCTCCCTTACAGGAAACCCCAACTGCAACTCCGATATAGGCGGCTTCTTCTGTAATCAATACAACAAGCGCACAGGCGACAACTCGGCGCCGAAAAACCCGCTATTCCAAGAGCTTTATGTACGCTGGCTCCAGATGGGTACGTTTACTCCGATGATGCGCTCCCACGGTGCCGACATATTCCGTGAAATCTATTATTTCGGAGAAAAAGGCGAACCGATTTACGATGCCATTGAAGAGGGCATCAGACTTCGCTACTCACTGTTGCCTTACATATACTCGACTTCTTGGCAAGTAACAAACAACAACGACAGCTACTTGCGTCCGTTGATGATGGACTTCAAAGCCGACCGCAAGACATGGGAATGCAATGACGAATTCATGTTTGGACGCAACATACTTGTAGCTCCTGTGCTTAAAGCCCAGTACACACCTGAAAAGATAGTGAAAGCCGATGAAAACTCGGGCTGGAACATAGCCGGAGACATGAACAACGACAAAATGGACGGAAATAAAGTCGATTTCATGGCTCCGTCATCAACAACAGTATATCTGCCCAAGGGCGCAAAGTGGTATGACTTCTGGACAAATGAACTGATACCCGGAGGCCGCACAATCGAAAAAACGACTACAATCAAGACCATACCGCTGTACATAAAGGCAGGCAGCATAATGCCTTTCGGTCCTGATGTACAGTATTCGACAGAAAAGCCGTGGACCGAACTTGAAATAAGGGTTTACCCCGGCGCCGACGGTTCGTTCACTCTCTACGAAGATGAAAACGACAACTACAATTACGAGAAAGGCATTTACTCCACCATCGACTTCAAGTGGGATAACAAAGCCAAGACCCTTACAATAGGCAAGCGCAACGGCGAATATCCCGGAATGGATAAAAACCGTAATTTCAACATCGTACTTGTATCGGATAACTCAGGTGCAGGCAACAAACCGATGAAAGTAACCAAGTCGGTAAACTACTCAGGCAACGAACTGAAAGTAAAGCTCTAAATTATTTGGATTCATAAAAAAAGCGAGGAAGCGGTCATAATGGCACTTCCTCGCTTTTTTATTTTCTATTATTGCTGTGACAGATAATTCGGAATGATTCAAAAAGGCAGCTATACTCAAATTCACTCAATACAGAATATTCTGACTATCGCAGCGGCAGCAATAGCGACAGAAACGGAGATTAAAATACGAATCCACATCTTTAGTTTATTGCCGGTAAGCCAATAGCCGGCACCTAATATCAAGCCGGTAAATACACCGACGAGAGTATGACTCCAAGTTGGAAGTAGCGCTGAGTTTACAATATATGCAACCCCTATAGACACACTAAATATAATCGAATTCCAATTCTTCATATCTCACTATTTTATGATTTTGCGGGCGAGAGCCGGGACTTTCAGTATGCCGTTCAATATTTTGGCCGGATAATTTTTATCGGTATTGACAATAAGCCGCAACCGGTGGCCACAGCCGGGACAGTGCATTTCGTCAACAGAAAAACCTTTATCGATTACGTGGCCGCACATCGGGCACACCGCTTCCGGGTCTCGCAGTTTTCCGGTAGTCAGATCCCACCGACGACGCAGTACAGTTACAGGCAGCTCGTTAACCTTATGGGCAGGATCGGTCGCGAACAATGCACAATGGCAGTCATGTTTGGCTACGGCAAGCCCTTGCGCGGTACTCTGCCAATAGCGCTTGGCTTTGGCATTGTGAAGCGACGTAAACTGCAGTCTATTTCCGTCAACATCATAAAGCGATATGGTATTGTCATAAAAAGAGACATAGAAATGTCGATCATCAGCCACAGGCAGCACAGACTCAACATTCTTCAAACAGAAAATGGTCTTTCCCGTTGTTCTGTCGACAACCGACATAGTGGCATCAGTGTCAATAGTGAACATATAACGACCCGATGCGGAAATATCTATACACAACTCTCCGTTTTCAAGATATCGGTCAACAACAGTTGATTTTACAGGGTGAAACAAACCTCGCAAATCATAGTTGTCGTATATTCTGTCCTCATACTTTCTAATAGCTTTAAGCGAGAACTTACTTTCTACTTTCTTCCCGTGATTAACCACCTCGCATGCCGACAAATCAACCAGAGGTCCGGAAATACCGACCGATACATACTTGTTGTCAGGTGAAACTATCGCCGCTTTATCTTCATCCAGCGAACAACCCTCTCCAAGCAGGAGTTCCTTTATAAGATTTCCATTGCAATCAAACAAATACAATGAAGTATCGACTTTCACAAGCCAATCACTCGTAATGACAACAATCCAACGGCTGTCACCGGTAAATAATATAGATGATGCCTGCGCGCAAATAGGATGCCGTGCAATCATATAGGAAATCTCAATATCGTAAACGCATAAATATGACTGCTTACTATATGTACAATAAGCGAGGTATTTTCCGTCAGGAGATACTGCCGAGGCTGATACATAATTACAATACTCTGACCGGTCGATATCAAGAAACATCTCATCGTACCCGCCGTCAAGATTTTTTACCGTTAAAATGGGAACCCGTATTTCTCCGGCTTCCCATGAGATATTTCGACCGGTAGATATCGACATAATATCTCCCGAATAAGAAGCGGAAAAACTGTTTATTCCGGCATAGTTACCATGATTGTTTATCGCAAAACTTTTGCGCAATTGTCTGAAGTCAAATACTTTTTTATCATCTATTGACAATGCTCGGCTAAAGTCGGGAGTCACTTGATCTACCTCATGCATGTTGCCCTGTTCAACGGTCGACAGAATCGTTCCGTTAATTCTCATAATCTTATATGCTCCGCTACAGCCATAGAACAGATAAAAATCCGATGTTTCCGGTATAAATTTCACGGAAATGATCATCGCTTGTCGGTGGTGTCCCCAGTGTATAAGTCCATCATCACTGAATTTATATATATTACTACGGGCACCGATAACAGCGATATCTTCCGAACAACCCAAAATTACATTATATGTTGAAATAAATTGTACGGACCTATAAGTAATCAGACTCGGTTTTTTATCATATTTAAAAAATACAGTATCGCTTTTAAGAGAAGCGAAATCGCAGCAACCGACAATACAATCCCATTTTTCTTTTTCTCTTTCCGGAACTTCCTTTATGTAATATATCCAAAGCCGGTTTCCTGACGGGGATAACAGACCCTCATCAGCCGACCGCCATGTATGACTGCGGGATGTAGCTATCTCCACCCTGTATGTTTTTATCGTCGGGCCTCCGTAAGCAATATATTGTCCGTTTTCAGACAGACTCATCCATGTGATACCTTTGTTGAATATATTAAGAATCTGTATCGTTCCTGCCAATTTATACACTCTGATACCTTCGGAATAATGCACGGCAAGAATTTTTTCATCAGCAGATACGGCGTAAGTAAAGGGTTCTATAAATATAAATATCGTTTCTATCGTACCCGACACAAGATCCAATCGTTCGAGGATAGGATGCCCGTCGGCACCTGTTACTATACGATACAATTTTTCGCCTGACGGATTAAGCCACGGATACCGGCCACAATTATCTATGCTGAAGAGTGTATAGCGCTCGCTGTCGATATTGTTCAGTCTGTCTCGCATCAGTTTCGGGTCGAGACGCTCCGGCGGAATTTCCCGCAACGGATGCCCGTCCCAAAGGTTAATCATCCTCGCCTGAAGTTCAAGTGGCGATAATGGCGGCATATTTTGCCCTACCGACCAAGACACCCGAAACGCCTTGTCATCCAAGATTGTGTAGCTGACAAAATTCTTCATCTGCGAGACAAGCTCCCGTCGACGTATATCGCCCAATTCGGTATATATAGACAACAGCCGATCATATTCACCGACTATCGTATCGGGAAAGTACTTTTCTTTCAACAGAACATATCGCTCGTCGGAAAGGATGCCCCATAGTTTACGACCTACGGCTTTACGGATCGACATCTCCTTTTCACCGTCAAGCACACTATCAAGGGTATAATCCCAAGAGTGAATATGATCTATCGGCGCATGTACGGCATGCACCAAGTCGCGTATGGCGAGTTTGTTCTCTTTTAGCAAATTTTCTTCATACCAACGCACCTGCAACTCACTTGCATGTCGGCGTTCATCGTCGGTAAGCCAGCGGTACTTTATTAACTCGTATATGGCATCATGACGTACCTTAACCGCCACACCTATGGATGTGCTGCGCGAAACAAGTATCACCCGGTCAAGATCGTAAAACAAGCGGCTCCATATTATAGGCGGCACACTTCTGACATCCTCCTGTATCCATAAATGGAAACTGCGTTCCATGAGTTCGGCCTGAAGCTCGTAGTCTGACGCGAGAAGACCGTTAAGCGAATTCACATCAACCCCGTCGCTGCTCGTAACTATCATGGCAAGCGCGAGGCGCGTCAGTCTACGTCCGTGCATCTGCGGTGAGGCGAGCCTGTCAAGTATCATCGAGCACATAGACACATAGTCACCCGGAAGTCCGGTAAGATCCATAGTCGAGTCATAATGTTGCAGAACCGACGACAAAAGCGACAGATACAGGGCTGACTGCTCTTTATCGCCCAACAGCACTTTTAGCTGAGCCAACTGGAAGGGTTGCAATCGTCTGCCCGCGGCCTGCAAACGCGATACGACCACCCACAACGCATCACTCTTAATGGCTTCGAGATGCATCACATGTAGCCGTGGATGCTCCTTTGGGAAACGCCCTTCGTTGGTTGACGTTATAATGATCTTTACATTGAAAGGCAGTAACTTTTCTTTGTCAGTAGCCCAGACGAGACTGTCGAAATCATCATAACCTGCGGTGTCAAGCTGGTTAAACGCATCTATTATAATCAGATACCGTTTATCCGGAGAAAAACGGTGCGCTTCATCCACAAGATTGACAAACTTTTCATATGGCTTACGCTTATCCTTTCGATACCGGTCTACATACTCACGGTCAAAACAGCTACGAACCAATTCCAACATTGACCGAGCACCGGAAGAGCGCGGTGTAAGGCTGCTGAAAAACGGCATGACACAATAGCTTTTATCGGCAGTGTACAGCGACACGACCTTAGCCATCAACGCACTTTTACCAAGTCCCGAATCGCCCTTAATCCATAGCGGCATATCCGGCTCCGTCGAGTCTATGTATTCTCTTATCTTTTTAATATCGTCGGCACGTCCGTAAAAACCCACAGCCTCCGATGCGGCATATTCACGATGCTCAAACAGTTCATAATCTATATCGTCGACAGACTCGTGAGATACCTCTTTCTCAACTATTTTCCGTAGATGCTCTTCAATCGTTTGCGAAAAACGTGACGCAAAACCGGCAGAAAGATACTCGCTCCACGCAACATTTTCTTCGTATACATTTTCAGGCTTGGTCAGTCCAGCAACTTTTCTCTTCAACCGGGCTATGTACTCCAATCCTGACGCATCACTGTCATAATATGCACTATGTTTATCGTCAGGCACATCCTTAAGCGAACGCATGTAAGCAAACGCATGGTCGGCTGCATGATCGGCATCAAAGGCCCCTTTGCGTATCTCCATCTCCGTAGCCGAACAGTCGGTAAAGGGCAACTCACGGTAAAACAGTGTAAGCAACGGCAGCTCTACCTCACGATGAAAACGATCACCGTCATACCCGGAGCCCAAACGGCTTTTCAGCTTGTATACACCCTGCATGATGAGGTCATTGTCATCGCGCACATACCATCGGTCAAGCAGCTCAATCTCCTCCGGCATAGCCGCTTCATACACGCGCTGCATATCAGCCACCGAAACGACCTCTGGAAGCGGACGCCATCCATAGCGCTCGCCGATAAGCATAATAAAGTTGGGCCTCGGTGACAGCTTTTGACATTGCGCAAGTTCATTAAGGCATATTGTCATTGTACGGTTGTCCTCTCCCGCATCTGGACTTATGCCCCATCGCAGATCTATATATTCTATCTGCCAGCCAAGACTCTCATACTCCTTGTCAAGGCGCTCTATGACTTTGCGCAACAAATTGCGCTCCACCTCCATGTCAGAGAAGGTGGAGCTTATAAAAAACCTTATATACTTATGTCGGGAAACAGACACGGCCTATTTGCGGAAAAGATTTCCGAAGAAGCCGATGACTAACCATACCCAGCTGATACAGGTACATACCGCAGATATCCACCAGTCTACAGTATACATAGTAGTATGTAGCGGAGCCGATAGCAGCCATGAACTGTCAAACCAGCTTATAATCCAATTCGGTACAAGAAGACCGCCATGTATAAATCCCATAAACCATCCGTATTCCTTAACGGGATTTATAGAAAGGAGCCACGCGAACAAAAGACCAATGGCAAGAGGCCATAATAACTGCAAAAATGCTTTCATGCTTTTACAAATTTAAAGGTTACTAATCGAACATTGAATCAACACAATGCAAATATATGATAAATCTTTACATATTCCATGCATTTCCGATTAAAAACATTATATCGGATATTTTACGAATAAAATTTTGTGTTATTGCATAAACTGACTAATTTTGCAGATGAAGACAAAGGGGTGCCGCACACCTATGCGAGCTGAGATCATACCCTACGAACCTGAAACGGTTAACACCGGCGAAGGGATTGTCGGATTGTAGTCCAACAAATTTTATCGGGTGTGCAACAGCTTTTTTGTCGCTAACGTTGTTATTAAGACAAAAAGATACATGTCCACCTACCGCACAGCACTATCCATAGCGGGCTCCGACTGTTCAGGCGGTGCCGGTATTCAAGCCGACATAAAAACAATGTCGGCTCTCGGTGTATACGCCATGACCGCAATCACCGCTATAACCGTGCAAAATACATGCGGAGTGACAGCTGTACAAGGTATAGACCCGTCGATTGTGTACGGACAGATCAACGCGGTATTCAGCGACATACGTCCTATGGCGGTAAAAACCGGCATGCTGTTTTCAGCCGATATTGTGAATGCAGTTGCCGACGCGCTGATTGAAAACAGAGCCGAAAACATTGTTCTCGATCCTGTTATGGTAGCTACATCGGGCGACAAACTACTAAGCGACGATGCGATAGATACAATAATAAGACGTCTTATACCGCTGTCGACCGTTATAACCCCCAATGTAAACGAGGCCGCGGTATTGACAGGAACCGACGACCCGGCTCTGCAAAGCTCGCGACTGCACGAAATGGGAGCGCGGGCCATCCTGCTCAAAGGCGGAGACCGCAAAGATGAAACGGAGATATCGGTCGACCTGTTGTCGCTTGCTCCCGGCCAAAAGCTGATACCGATAGAAAGCCGACGAGTAGACACAGTCAATACACATGGTACCGGCTGCACACTATCATCGGCAATAACATCATTTTTAGCCAAAGGCTACCATGTACATGATAGTATCGTAAAAGCCAAGAACTACATATATGAATCGCTAAAATCAGGGGCGCGAATAAAAACAGGAGCCGGACACGGCCCCGTGAATCATCTGTACGCCCCAGCACCACTTGATATAATCAATAACTAAATAATTGACAAGTCATGAACATTACCGTAAATAACAAGCCGTTGAGTGTGCCCGAGCACACTTCCCTTCAGGGGGCGCTGGATCTGGCAGGCATTGACCCAACAGACATAGCTACCGCTCTTAACGGTGAAGTCGTATCATTGACCGACCGCGACTCCACCATATTAAAAGAGGGCGACTCAGTTCTCGTCATAGAACCGTTTTATGGCGGATAAAAGTAAGGCGCTTATAGTAATAACGCCCCAAGACATCCATCACGACGAGGCAAAGCGTATAACCGTTCTACTCGACGGCGGAGTGACTTTTGTGCACTTACGTCATCCGGGAGCGACATACAGTGACATGAAACGCCTTATCGAGGATATACCGCAGCGTTATCACTCAAGACTGCGACTACACGGACACTTCGAGCTGCTTAACGAGTTTAACCTCGGAGGCATACATCTCAACTCACGATGCCCACATGCCCCGCAATTGTACAAGGGCTCGGTGAGCAGTACCTGTCATTCTGTCGAGGAGGTCAATGAAGCTGCATGGCATGTCGATTTCGTGACTCTAAGTCCTGTATGTGACAGCATATCAAAACCGGGATACAACAGAGCGTTCACGCACGAGCAGTTATCGTCACTCCCTACCGGTAAGGTAGTGGCGCTCGGTGGCATAACTCCCGAGCGTATTTCCGAATTGAAGCAATATCCGTTTATCGGATATGCCGTACTCGGATATATTTGGGAGGCGCAGACAACCGATGATCTGCTACTGCGTCTTGATAAGCTTATAACAGCACTATAATATATAGATACTAAAATGTTACAATTCATAACTCATCCTTCTGACAAATACACCATAGCGGAAGAAGTGAAAATGGTGATCGAAGGCGGTTGCAAATGGGTACAACTGCGCATGAAAGATGCCTCGTATGACGAGCTGAAAGCCACAGCCGAGGAAATAATACCTTCATGCAAAGAAAACGACGTCATACTAATAATCGACGACAACGTCGAGCTTGTTAAAGAGCTACGTGTACACGGCGTGCATCTCGGTAAAGAAGACATGGCGCCCGCCAAAGCCCGTGAGTACCTCGGGCCGCATGCCATCATAGGTGTCACAGCCAATACCGCAGCCGACATAACGGCCATGCGCGGTATTGATGTGGACTACATAGGTCTGGGACCGTTTCGTCATACTACGACAAAGAAAAAACTGTCGCCCACTCTCGGTATTGAAGGCTACCGCGATATAATATCGGAAGTCAGAAAAGCCGGTTCGGAACTGCCGGTAGTAGCTATAGGCGGCATTACTCTTGATGACATAGACGATATAATGTCGACCGGAGTACAGGGAATAGCAGTTTCGGGTGCCATAATAAATGCCCCCGACCCGGTAGAATATACCCGCGAAATAATCGCCAGACTAAAAAGAGACTGACATTTTCATAAAAAGGTCAGGATAAATAACACTTGTTAAACCATATTTCAACAACATTATCACATCAAAATGCAAGACTCTTTGAACATAGGCGGGCGCGAATTCAATTCACGGCTGTTTGTCGGTACGGGAAAATTCTCGTCCAATAAAC
Organism: Muribaculum sp.; assembly: GCA_009775095.1. Taxonomy (GTDB): domain Bacteria; phylum Bacteroidota; class Bacteroidia; order Bacteroidales; family Muribaculaceae; genus Muribaculum. The sequence continues at coordinate 20,109 of VSOZ01000021.1, read as the reverse complement.
TGATGCTCGAGGCAATACTGGCTTCCGGTTCTGAAATGATAACCGTGGCCATGAAACGAATCGACATGGATAACGAACGCGACGATGACATGCTGCGCCATATAAATCGCGACAAAGTACAGTTTCTGCCAAACACATCGGGAGTGCGCAATGCCAAAGAAGCCGTGCTGGCGGCCAAACTTTCACGCGACATATTTCACACCGATTTTATAAAGCTCGAAATACATCCCGACCCCAAATATCTGTTGCCCGATCCGATAGAGACCCTCGCCGCTACCGAAATTCTTGCCAAAGAGGGCTTCAAAGTCCTTCCCTACATCCAAGCCGATCCTGTGCTTTGCAAGCGACTTGAGGACGCGGGTACATCGGCGGTAATGCCGCTTGGAGCGCCTATCGGCACCAACAAGGGACTTAAGACACGCGACCTGCTTGAAATAATAATAGCCGAAAGCCGTGTGCCGGTAGTAATCGATGCCGGACTCGGAGCTCCGTCGCACGCGGCTGATGCCATGGAGATGGGAGCCGATGCCGTTCTGGTGAATACCGCCATAGCCGTGGCCGGCGACCCGGTGGAGATGGCTGTGGCATTCAAGCTCGCGGTCGAAGCCGGACGCAAGGCATACATCGCCGGACTCGGACGACAATACTCATCGGCACAGGCCACATCGCCATTAACTTCATTTTTAGGATAACGTTTTTAATATCGCGCAATGGAAATCAACGACATAGACCTCCATTCTTACCCGGGGTCGGAAAAAGTATATATTGACGGCAAAATACATGACATAAAAGTAGCTATGCGCAAAGTCAACCTTACGCCCACCGTAAAGATTGTCAACGGTGAACGTATGGTTCATGAAAACGCGCCGGTTTACATCTACGACACAAGCGGTCCTTACACAGACCCAAATATAGTAACAGACATAAACCGAGGATTGCCGCGCACACGCGAAACATGGATAGCCAAGTGCGAGGACCTTGAGCAACTCGACGGCATAACCTCGGAATACGGGCGCAGACGTGAAGCTGACGCCTCGCTTGACAGCATACGCTTCGCACACCGCCATGCTCCGCGCAGAGCGCGTGAAGGAGCCGCAATAACACAGATGGCACTTGCACGAAAAGGTATCATAACGCCTGAAATGGAGTATGTGGCCATTCGCGAAAACATGAACAACGAAGAACTCGGTATAAAAAGCCATATAACACCGGAGATGGTGCGCGAGGAGATTGCAGCAGGCCGCGCCGTGCTTCCGGCCAATATCAATCATCCCGAGAGCGAGCCTATGATTATCGGCAGCAAATTTCTGGTAAAACTTAATACCAATATAGGCAATTCGGCTCTGTCATCAGGTATAGAAGAGGAGGTAAGCAAAGCTGTGTGGAGCTGCTATTGGGGCGGCGACACGCTCATGGACCTGTCAACCGGAGAAAATATACACGAGACCCGCGAATGGATAATACGCAACTGTCCCGTACCGGTGGGTACAGTTCCGGTATATCAGGCATTGGAGAAAGTAAACGGCGACGTAAATGCCCTGACATGGGAAATATATCGCGACACTCTTATCGAACAGGCCGAGCAAGGGGTCGACTACTTCACCATACATGCCGGCGTACTTCGCGCACATGCCGACCTGATCCAAGAGCGTCTTACCGGCATAGTATCGCGCGGAGGCTCGATAATGACCCAATGGACCGTACTGCACAATGAGGAAAACTTTCTTTATACACACTTTGAGGAGATCTGCGAGATTCTCGCCCGTTACGACGTAGCCGTATCGCTTGGCGACGGCATGCGCCCGGGCAGCATACATGACGCAAACGACAGGTCGCAATTTCTCGAACTCGATGTACTCGGGGAACTCACGGAGATAGCGTGGCGCCATAATGTACAGGTACTGATAGAAGGACCGGGACACGTGCCCATGAATAAAATACGCGAGAACATGGACCGTCAGACGACATCATGCCATGATGCGCCATTCTATACGCTCGGTCCGCTTACAACCGACATAGCTCCGGGATATGACCACATAACATCGGCCATAGGCGCGGCACAGATAGCATGGATGGGCACCGCCATGATATGCTACGTCACCCCCAAAGAGCACCTCGCCCTACCCGATCTTGAAGATGTACGCAACGGTGTGATCACCTACAAAATAGCTGCTCATGCCGCCGATCTGGCAAAAGGACACCCCGGGGCACAGGTCAGAGACGACGCCATGAGCAAAGCCCGCTACGACTTCCGCTGGAAAGATCAGTTCAACCTATCGCTCGATCCGGCCCGGTCAAAACAATATTACGTGGAGAGCCACAAGGGTGACGAACGTTTCTGCACCATGTGCGGGCCTAATTTCTGTGCTATGCGTATATCACAATCAGTAACAGACGATTGCGCAAAATAATCAGGATTAAAATGTTTTACGACGAAATAAAAAAATACAACTGGGACGAAACAAGCCGCCGCATAGCGTCAATGACTGCACGCGACGTCGAAAGCGCCCTTGACAAGCGGCAACCGAGCGTCGAAGACTTCATGGCACTTATCTCTCCCGCCGGCGCGGCCTATCTCGAACCGATGGCCCGTCTGAGCCGTCAGTATACTCAGGAACGCTTCGGCAAAACTATAAGTATGTATATACCCATGTACATAACCAACTCATGTGCCAACGCCTGTGTGTACTGCGGCTTCAACCATAACAACCCGTTCAAACGTACTATACTGACGATGGAGCAGATCGAGGAGGAGTGCAAGGCAATACGCCGGCTCGGGCCCTTTGAAAACCTACTCATCGTAACAGGAGAAAATCCGGCCAAAGCCGGCATAGACTATCTCGAAGAGGCACTCCGAACCTGTCGCCCGTACTTCAGCAATCTAAGCATAGAAGTACAGCCGCTAAAATCGGAAGACTACTACCGCCTGACACAATCGGGACTGAACGGAGTAGTATGCTTTCAGGAGACATACAATGAAGCCAACTATAAAAAATACCATCCCGTAGGCATGAAGTCAATATACGACTGGCGCCTGAACGGTTATGACCGCATGGGGCAGGCCGGAGTCCACAAAATTGGCATGGGAGTACTTATAGGTCTTGAAGACTGGCGTACAGATGTGACCATGATGGCGCGTCATCTGCGGTATCTTCGCAAAGATTACTGGAAAACAAAGTTCTCGGTCAACTTCCCGCGTATGCGTCCGTCCAAAGGCGGTTTTCAGCCAAACGTGGTCATGAGTGACAAGGAATTGGCGCAACTGACATTTGCCTTCCGAATTTTTGATCATGACGTGGATATCAGCTATTCGACACGGGAGAATCCGGCATTCCGCGAAAACATGATGCAACTCGGAGTCACATCCATGAGCGCCGGAAGCAAAACCGATCCGGGAGGCTATGCGGTATCACCCGACTCATTGGAACAATTTGAAGTAAGCGACGGCCGTAGCCCGCGTGCAGTAGTAGAAAGTATACGCAGACTTGGCTACGAAGCGGTTTGGAAAGATTGGGACAAAATATTTGACATAGTATGACACAATTCAACAAAATGCAGGAAGTAAAACACCGCTTGTACGCCATGCGCAACGGAGCGGTAGCCGACTACATGCGTCGTATGGGAGCCCCATACCGAATAATTTTCGGCGTAAACCTACCCCATCTATCGGAAATAGCATCAGAAACAGCACCGTCACAGGAACTGGCAAGACAGCTCTGGGCCAATTCATCGACAAGAGAAAGCATGCTGCTCGCTCCTATGATATTTCCCCGCGATGAGATGGACATAAATACAGCACGTGAGTGGGCTACTACGACACCTACCGCCGAAGTGGCCGACGTACTCTGTATGAAACTGCTAAAACACTTGCCCTTTGCAAGAATTTTGGCAGACGAGCTTATAGTCAGTGACACTGACATGAACCGTTATACGGCATTGAGGCTTATGTTTAATCTGCTACCAGAAGGCAAAGCCGAAATAAAAGCATATGCCATAGCAGAACTTAATCGCGACGTGGAATTGACGCGTTCCATATCACGTGCCCTTATAGAAGAAATAGCATTTCTTGATGAAGAGTCATAATCTTATTTGTGGCGGGGTCGCGCTTTTTGTGGACCGAAACGATCGCTTAGCCATACCCCCATCAAAATGAGCGCACAACCCGTATAGCCGATTATAGAGACTTTCTCGCCCAAAAACAGAGCGGACGCGACAAGAGTCACGATCGGTTGAAAATACAGATAGTTGTTTGCTTTAACGGCTCCAAGTCCCTTGTTGGCCCACGCCCATATGATAAATGCGAGCATCGAGCAGAATACTCCGAGAAACAGGAAGTTAGGCCATACCTCAGGCTTCATCAATACGGCAAAAGATGTCTGTTCGGGTTGAAACCACAGAAATGGCAGCGCCGTAAGCATGCCGTAAAAAAAAGTTTTACGCGAAATAAACATCACTGTATAAAACGCATTAAGCTTTCGCAGCACAAGCGAATATACGGCCCATGACACCGCAGCCGCAAGCGACAACAAGTCACCGAGAGGCTTGACATCAAGCACAAAACTACTGTTGAATATGACAAAACCGACTCCGGTCAATGCTACAAACGAACCGATCAATATACCTTTGGTCGGTTTCTCACTTTTATAAACCGCACCCACCAATAGTGTTGTGATGAGCGGAGCAAGAGTGACAATCAGCGATACATTGGATACAAGCGTATACTCAAGAGCGGTATTCTCAGCAATGAAATAAAGCGAACCGGCACATAAACCGCAGGCGACAAACAAGAGCTCGTCACGCATAGAATTGGACAGTATGCGTTTATGACAAACCGCAAGTACAAGTATATAGGCAAGCAGCGTACGGTATATATACACTTCGGTTGGTTGCAATCCGTTGTCGAGCAATACCTTTGTAGACACAAACGATATACCCCACGCCACAATCGTCAGGATTGCGCCCAGATGAAACCAAAACATTCGGCTACGCCCTATATGTGACAAATAACTCATTTCCCATGCATTTCAAATAATATGCAAACTTAGCTAAAAATCCCCACAAGACGAAAACAATTAACCGATTTATCTTGTATTTAAAAGTAAAGGAGAAAATAATATCGCATGTATTGATAATATTGTTATCTTTGCAATTGCGGATATATTAACTTAATTTTAACACGTAATTATGAGACTTCTAAAAATCACTGGAGCAGCCCTATTGTCGGCATGCATGCTCCTTTCATCGGGATGTAATTCGATGACAAATACCGGTAAAGGCGCTTTGATCGGAGGTGGCGGAGGTGCTGCCGTAGGCGCCGGTTTAGGTGCGTTGATCGGAGGCGGCAAGGGCGCAGGCATAGGAAGCGCCATCGGTGCCGCTGTAGGTGCCGGAGCGGGAGCGCTTATAGGTAAGAAGATGGATAAGCAGCAGCAACAGCTTGAAGCATCGTTGCCCGACGCAACCGTCGAACAGACTACCGACCAAAACGGTCTTCAGGCTATAAAGGTTACATTTGAAGGCGGTATCCTGTTCCCGACCGGCAAGTATACCCTCAACACACAGGCCCGTCAGGACTTGAGCCAGTTTGCAGTATCGCTGAAACAAAATCCGTTGACCGATGTCCAGATTCTCGGCTTCACGGATAACACCGGTTCATATGCCGTAAACGAGAAATTGTCCAACGAACGAGCATCGGCAGTGCTTACCTATCTTGTAAATTCAGGAGTAAGCCCGACTCGACTGACCGCCAAAGGCATACCCATGGCTGACTATGTAGCATCCAATGAGACAGCCGCCGGCCGTGCCCAAAACCGCCGTGTTGAAATATACATTACAGCCAGTCCTCAGATGGTAAAGGAGGCTGAAAACGGTACTTTGAACTAATATAGACACATATTAAAATAAAGGACATCGCCACACGGTGGTGTCCTTTATTTTTATTTTATGATAAACCGCCACCCGGAGTATACACATTTTTTTATACAAGTAGATGTAAATCGGCAAATTCTATGTAAATTTGTAGCGTTAATCCGTAATAGACAGATATGGAATTAAGACATCAGTCACTCCGGTTTTTATACCGCTCCGTCGCAGCTTTAGTTGTGATTTCAGCCTCATTTTCAGGAAGTCTCAATCTTTCGGGAGCTGATCTGCCCACCAAGACCGTAAACGGTAAAGAATACTTTTACCGTGAAGTCAAGTCGAAAGAGACCATATATGGCATAACAAAAGAGCTTGGGATAACCAAAGCCGATATAATAAAATACAATCCTTCGGTTGCCGACGGTCTGCGCGCAGGCATGACATTATATTTTCCCGTGGATGAAATGCCCCATCTCGGTGATACGGTTTCAAACACAAGCCCGGTAAGCCAACATGAGGATGCCGATAATGCCGACAATCCTGTAAGAAGCAGGAAAAACGACAAAGTGCATCTCGTAGAAAAAGGAGAGACCGTATACGGAATAAGCAAACATTACGGCATAACCCAAAGCGAGCTTATAGAGGCCAATCCGCAGATCAAAACAGGTCTTAAACGCGGCACAATTCTGCATATACCTTCGTCATCGGACAACTCTGACGACATGGCTGACGACACTCCGGAGTCTGAAATCAAAACAGACGTACCTGATGACGAAGCTACGGAATATGAACCGGAACAGGCCGATGAGCCTGACGAAGTGGAGAATAACACCGACGCTCAGGAAGCAGAACCGGCTACGGAAGTAGAAGACACCCCCGGTGCCGACAGTGACGACTCATTACTGTCATTGCTTAATCCGGCAGTTGCGGACTCTACCGATACAGTAACGGAAAACGAAGCTACGGAAGTGGTTGTAATTCTACCGTTCATGCTCGACCAGAGCTCACCCGACAAGCAGGCCCAGCTTTATACCGAATTTTACAAAGGCTTGCTCGTAGCCGCTGACAGTCTTCGCGACAGCAAGCGCCACATTATAATACGGGCCTACGATTCGGCCAACAATACCGACAGCGTCAAAGCCATACTCGCACGCCCCGAGATGACGCAAGCCGATATAATAATAACTCCTGACAATGACGAACAGCTGAATCTAATTGCAGAGTATGCCACACGGCACGATGCAAAAGTGCTTAATATATTTGCGGTCAAAGGCACCCAATATCTTACAAACCCCAATATACTGCAAGCCAATATACCCCACTCGTCAATGTACGAACAGGCTATCAACGAATTCATGAACCGCAAAGGTGACTATACACCGGTATTTCTGTCAGCGCTTGGAGGAAAGACCGACAAAGCGGAATTCTGCCAAATGTTGCGCAAGCGACTCGACGAAGAGAGACAAAAATATGTTGACATAAGCTACAACAGCTATCTTAAGGCCTCCGATCTTGAGAAACTCAACACCTCGTCGTCCTACGTATTCATACCCGAGTCGGCTACATCATCGGAGTTCAGCCATATCATAAGCGCATTGAAGAACTACCGCGAGGCTCTGGACGATTACAGTCTTGTAAGGATGTTCGGTTATCCGGAATGGATAACATTCCGAGGCGACGCGCTCGACAATCTTCATCTGATGAACGCAACAGTGTATTCCCGCTTCTTCAATGACAACGACAGCTACCGTAGCAAACAGTTCACTGAACAATATGTGAGCCGTTACGGTACACCGCTTATGTCGGCTGTACCCGTACAGGGCATGCTCGGCTTCGACACCGGCTTCTATCTTATAAAAGCCATCAACAGAAATTATGAGAATGTAGGTGAGCCCAACTACTTCTATGACGGCATTCAGAGCGGCTTCCACTTCATCGGTCCGGAAAATGTAGCCGGCAAGGTGAATGATGCTCTCTACTTCATAAATTACCGCCCGTCAGGTATAACAGAAAAACAGGCTATACAATGAAACGAACCATTACCGCAACCATAGTTTTTCTTCTGCTTGGAATTGTGACATGCGCGGCCCAAGCCCACTACACATCCAAGATATCGATTGGCGGAAAAGCCGGTATAACATTATCGCAAATGTCGTTCACGCCAAGTGTGAAGCAGTCGTTTGTCATGGGCGAAACGGCCGGTATTACATTCAAGTATTGGGAAGAAAAGATATTTGGACTTATAGCGGAAGTAAACTTCGAACAACGCGGATGGAAAGAGGATTTTGAAGAGGCCCCCTACTCTTTTGAACGTAAGCTCAATTACATACAGGTACCGCTTCTGACTACAATATTTTTCGGCGGAAAAAAAGTAAAAGGGTTTATCAACCTCGGTCCGGAAGTGGGCTTTTTAGTAGGTACGAGCTATTCGGCCAACTTCGATGTAAACAATATAGGTGCTTTGCCTGATTTCCCGGACAACCGTATGACGGAACAACTGACAATGGAGCCGACCAATAAGTTTGACTACGGTATATCGGGTGGCGCCGGCATAGAGCTTGCGCTTAAACGCCGTCATATCATCAATCTTGAAGCGCGCTATTATTTCGGTATCGGAAATATATTTCCCGACGATCGCCGCGACACATTCTCCGCTTCACGCGGAATGTCCATAATGGTCACTCTCGGATACTCCTACCGCATAAAATAAAGAGGACGCTTTACATTTACAGACGTCCCTGAGCGGTCAATATACGGAAGATAAGATCGTGCAGTATGTCATATGGATCCATGCGCGATTTTACTCCCTTGCTGCGGCAATCGGCTTCTCTTATAGCATGGATGATTTCAATAAGTTTCCATGCATTGTAGTTACGCAATCCCTCTTTATAATCTGACGGCAACCAAGCGCCCTTGCGCCCTATGGCGGCACATAATCCGGCATCGCTTTTGTCAGGACTATACAACATTACCAGCAGATTCGAGAAATAATTCCATATTGTAGGTATGGTTACCATTACCGGATTCTTTTTAGGATCGCGCCGGAAATGGTTGATAATCGTAAACGCACGTTTGGCATCCTTCGTCGCCAAAGCATTGACCAATTCAAAATTATTATAGTCCTTGCTTACTCCGATATGCTTTTCTATTACCTCAGGAGTTATGGTCGCTCCGGATGAAAGCGCCACCGCAAGTTTGTCGACCTCATTATAAATCCTTGACAGATCGGTACCGACATAGTCGCGAAGCATGGCAAGCCCTTTCTGCTCAATATTAAGCCCCTTGGATTTTATATACTTGCTTATAGTCGGAGCTACAGCCGATTCTTTTAGCGGGACGGAGTCAAAAACAACACCTTTATTTGCAGCAATCTGTTTAAGCAGGTCTTTGGCTTTGCATTTCTCACCGCGGCAAGCTATCACAAGCACGGTCGAGGCAGTGCTTGACGATACATACAGATGCAGCCGGTTAAGCTGCGCCGCCGGCACAGCCTGCGCCTCTTTTACGAGAACGACCTGACGGTCCGACATCATCGGATATCGGCGGCAGGCATCCATAATCGTATCCGGAGTCGTTTCGGGCGCATAGAACGTATACAGATTGAAGTCCCGGTCAGCCTCCGGCACCATGGCTTCAAAACGCTTCAGCAACTCATCTATATAATATCCTTCCTCTCCGTGCAGAAGATAGACCGGAGCGGTATTGCGTGAATTGATTTGCAATACGATTGAATCAAAGTCGGAAGTCGTTGCCGATTGTGCCATAGCGCATGAACGTTATCGAGATATTTTTCGTAAATTTACGGAAATTTTCAACGCAACGCAAATATAGATACATGCAATTAAACCTGCCCCACTATGAAGTGGCTCTGCAACGCGGAGCATCCGGAATCAAGATATTTGACCGTCTGCGCAACAAATATGTCGCTCTTACTCCTGAAGAATGGGTACGACAGCATTTCATCGAATTTCTGATAAACGATCGAGGCTTTCCGCCGTCACTTATGAGCAATGAAGTGGGACTGACGCTTAACGGAACTCAACGCCGATGCGACAGCGTACTGTTCAACGCGGCGGGCGAGGCTGTAGCCATTATGGAATATAAAGCACCGACGGTGCCTTTAAGTCAAAAGACATTTGATCAGATAGTACGCTACAGTATGGTGCTCAACGCGCCCTATCTGATCGTGTCAAACGGCATGACACACTATTGCTGCGAAATAGATTACAGCAATCACTCATACCGTTTTCTTAAGGATATACCCTATTATCGGGATTTAAAGAAATAAACAACGCGCACGTTCCATGTGCGGTTTTTAGCGTCGAAATCATCAAGCAGTCTTGTGCTTGCCGCCGTCATAAGGCCCCAAGTATAGCTACCCGACACCTGCCAGTCGCGACAGATCTCCACGCCGAAACCGGCCGTCAATCCGACATCACCAAAGGGGTATTTCAAAGCCTTTATGTCGCTGCGAGCCGCAAGTATCGAGAATGTAGGTCCGCCAAATACAAACGGAGCCACATAATCCTCAAGGCCGTTCATGCGTGTCCACTTAAATCGCAAATTCACAGGCACTTCGATATAGTGCAGATAACAACGTTCCTTACCGTAGCCCTGCGAGGCCCACACTTCACGTTCGCCGAGATGTAAAGTGGCTCCACGCTGCTGGTAAAATATGCCCGCATCAACACCAAATCCAATCCCCGGAAACATAAGTTCGGTAGCAAGGCCGGCTGAAAAACCGACACTGCTGTCAACCGTAAACAGCTTCTGGTTAAACTTCATAGTAGTGATGTCCATACCCAACATGGGTCCGTAACGAAACTGCGCCGACGCGCCTACCGTAGTTATAATGGCTGCCACAACAGCGAGGCTGAGGATGTACTTTCTCATTGTTTTTATATTATTTTCCTACAAAGGTAATAAATGTCAAGAAGCTATGCAAATAGACGCACTATGTCGTCAAACGCAATTACGCTCATCACCGTCTTACCGTCAGGTGTATATCCCGGTGCCGACAACTTAAACAGGTCGCTGAGAAGATGCTCCATCTCGGCATCGGTGAGCGGTGCTCCGGGCTTTATGGCTGCGGCGCGGGCCATTGACAGCGCTATGCGATTGCGCAGACTTTCGCCGAGCTCTTCACCTGTCTCCGTTACACAATCAACCATTGAAAGCAACATCTCATGAAGGTTTACGCTATCGAGCACCGACGGCAATCCGTTGACCGACCAGCTTGTGCCCCCGAGAAAAGCCACATCAAACCCGAGAGACGCAAGTTCATCGGAGATACTCTCCATAACCGAACTCTGCGAGGGCGACAGCTCCACTACCTCGGGAAATATAATGCGCTGGGTGGCTATAGCGTCAAGACGGGCAAGATCAAGATAGCGGTCATAAAGTATCCTTACATGGGCACGATGCTGGTCCACTACCATAAGCCCGTTCTTTGACGGAGCAAGTATATAACGGCCTTTCAACTGCATGCTTCCGGGCAACGAATTGTCAAAATCACCCGAAAAGTCAGGCTCCGGCATATCTTCAGGCAGTTCCTCCGAAGGGAAAGCTTCAATGGCGCTCTCGCTTATTCCAGCATAGGACTCGTCACGATTTCTGGCGAAGTCTTCATATAGTTTTTCCCAATCGGTATGCACCGCCCGCGAAGCCGACGACGGCTCCTTTCTACCCGACGGCGCTGTGTCAAACGGATTATAGGATGTATCAAGGTCAAGACCGTGTGAAGCGTGAGCATCAGGATTGAAAGCCGGTATATCGGGAGCATTTTCCATGTCAAACTCAATAGAAGGCATGACATTAAACTTGCTAAGCCCCTCTTTTATAGCAGCCACAAGGATTTTCCATATAGGCTGCTCGTCTTCAAACTTTATTTCGTTTTTGGTAGGATGTATATTTACATCTATCGACTCCGGATCAACCGTAAAATTAAGGAAATAGCTCGGTTGCTCGTCGGCGGGAATAAGTTGCTCATAACAGTGCAGGACGGCCTTATGAAAATAAGGATGACGCATATTACGACCGTTTACAGTCAGATACTGCAACGCCCCGCGTTTGCGGGCATTCTCGGGACGACTGACAAAACCTTGTATCCTTACAAGCGACGTATCGGTCTCTACAGGCACGAGCTGGCGGTCCATAGCCTTGCCGAACAGGTCAACTATGCGCTGCTTGAATGAACTTCCGAGCAGTTTATGTACGATAGTTCCGTTGTTGGTCAACTCAAACTCTATATGCGGATTCACGAGAGCCATACGTTCGAATTCACGCAATATATGGTTCATCTCCACTTGGTCGCTTTTCAGAAATTTACGACGGGCCGGCACATTGTAAAACAAGTTCTTAACCATAAAATTACATCCCTGAACACAGCTCTCCGGCTCCTGACTCAACACTTTTGACCCCTCGATGACGATACATGTGCCCATAACATCATCCTTACGCATGGTACGCAGCTCTACATGCGACACCGCACATATCGAAGCCAAAGCCTCACCACGGAAGCCCATTGTATGAAGGGCAAACAGGTCAGCCGCTTCCGTAATTTTCGAAGTAGAATGACGTTCAAACGCCATTCGCGCATCGGTAGGAGACATACCGCAACCGTTATCAACCACTTGAATCAACGTGCGACCTGCATCCTTTATATATATTTTGATTATCGACGCTCCGGCATCCACGGCATTTTCCACAAGTTCTTTTATTACCGCAGCCGGACGTTGTATCACCTCTCCGGCAGCAATCTGATTGGCTACCGAATCAGGCAATAATTTTATGACATCGCTCATATATGTGTACTATAGTGTATTTTATGCAAATTTACTATTGTTTTACGGCATATGCATACTATAGCTCATTAATTTATCAACGAGTTATCAATAGTCAAGCATAGTGTTGAAACGCCGACGCTCGTCATCGCGCCACCACCCCCATTTGTTAAAATACCGAATTATATTGACAGCATGAATCCAAGTCATGCGCATATTCCGATATGACTCCGCACGATGACAATGTATGACTTCAACTTCAGGATAATACATGGTTAGCCGGTGACGATGCACCCTGCGGGTCAAATCGATATCCTCGGGATACATAAAGAAGCGCTCGTCGAAAAGCCCTGCTTCCGACAGAGCCTCACGGCTTATCATCATGAAACTGCCTTGATGATAAGGCACATTAAAAGCCCTGTCATGGTCAATATGCTTCAGTAGATAACGGTCATCGTGTCTGCTGAAAAATATCCGCGGTAAAAAACGTCGGCAGAAAAGGTCCTGCGGAGAAGGCAACCGCCTTACGGTATATTGGAGAGTACCATCAGATGACAAAATACGTGGCTGCACCATACCTACCTCAGGATTAGCCGACATGTATTGTACAATACGGTCTATTACCGACGAGGCAAAATACACGTCAGAGTTAAGTACAAGATGATAATCGGCTTCTCCTCCCACGGTTCCCCGCATGGCTACGTTATGAGCGGCACCGTAACCGACATTTTCATTCGGTATATATCGACAACCGTAACGTACGCATACCTCGGCGATAGCATCACCATGCCCATTATCGATAACATAAATATACCTTATGTATTTGGAGGTAAGGCACGACAGACAGCGCTCCAACTCTTCGGTCGCCGTACGATAAGTCACAATTGATACATTTACACCGGACTGAATCATGACTTCACATGCAAAAGTTTAAACGACAAAAAACTATCGACGAGCCACAAGACCGGAAATGAAAACAGAGCACCTGCCCTGTTTTTAAGCCGCGAATGACGGTCACGCATCACTTTCGGACCAAGGCGCCTAATAACCGCGCTACAATTCCCGATTTCATTCTTAAAGCCGACCGCATCATGACGCACCATCAACAAAAGCATGTTATAATTGGCGCCAAACCGGCGGTTGTCAGCAGCGGCGACCAATTCAGGAAACACAGCATGCATATCCATACATATACGGGCCGTGACGCCGAGCACATCCAATCGACGCATGTCAAAACAAGACAATGTGCTCCCCCGTCTACGTCTATAAAAATAGAGCTTGTCACGACTTACGGCAACACGCTCCACATGCTCTCCGTTCATAAGCATCCGGGCCATAATGTCAAGGTCCTCATATATAATACCTTCAGTGAATCGCAGATTAACAAATATATCGCGTCTAAACAACTTGCACCACACGTTGGCATCAATATGACGGCGATACAGCATGTCACTTAGAGCTTCACTACGGTTCATTGACTCATATTCATAAACTTTGCGTACTCTCTTATGCCCTTTGTATATACGCCCTTGACGAAAACCGGCCGAGGCTATATCGGCCCCCGATTCTTTTATTATGGCTACAAGATTCTCGAGATACTTGGGATGTACACAATCATCCCCGTCAATAAAAGTGATGTATCGGCCGATCGCCTCATCAAGCCCGATATTGCGTGCTGCCGACTGTCCGCGGTTACGGTCGTTATGAAAGACACGGAACCGCGAATCAACAGACACAACTTCACGACACACATCAAGTGTATTGTCTTCGGAACCGTCATCAACCAAAAGCACTTCAAAATCGGCATATGTCTGACTTCGGATAGACTCTAAACACTCTCCGACATAAAGCCCTACATTATATAAAGGCACTATGACCGATATTTCAGGACACGTTATCATATATGGAGCAAAGTTATACTATTATTCATTAATCAATGTGTTAAATATAGAGATAATGATATTTTTTTTAATTTTGGTGCAACTTTTCTCCGCGTCAATGCATCCAATAGTAAAATTCAATATATTATGAACAGATTTTTATCAACTTTAATCTGCGGCATGGCTCTTATGATGTCAGTGACCGCCAACGCCAAAACAATCAAGGCGAGCAAGAATTATGTTACAAAAAGCGTAAAAGTCGAGCAATTTTCCGCAATTACCACAACATCATCTGTTGACGTAAAATATTCTCAGTCGCCCGTAACTAAAATCGAGATTTATGCGCCCGACAATATTATCGAATACGTTGACGTACGAGTATCCGGAAATACTCTTAAAGTAGGTTACAAATCAGTATCGGGCGGTCTGTCCATTCAAGGCAACAACAAGGCTGAAGTACGAGTATCGGCACCCTCGGTAAATGCATTTAATACGGCAAGTTCAGGTGACATAGACATAAATACTCCCTTAAAGATACAAGGCGATGTCACATTTTTCACGGGAAGCAGTGGTGACATAGAAGCAGGCGACGTAACATGCGACAAACTAACCGCGAAGACCAACAGTTCGGGCGATGTCGAGGTAACTTCTGTAAAATGCGTGACACTCGACATACGTACAGGAAGTTCGGGCGACATCGACATTAAAGATGTCGCGGCCAAAACAGTTATAGCTTCGACTAACAGCTCGGGGGATATAAAGGTTTCCGGCACGTGCGACACGGCTGAATTGACGACAAGGAGCAGCGGCGACATAGCAGCCGGCAATCTGAAAGCCGTCAACGTCAAAGCCGCCACACACTCATCAGGCGATATATCATGCTACGCAACCGGCAATAAAGATATAAGAAAGAGCAGCTCAGGCGACATACACTGCCGTTAAGCGTAGTTTTTGCCGACAAATATCAAGCCTTTTATTTCGGTGTTTTCCATAATTTTGCACGTCATGAAATAAAAGGCTATATTTGTGCACATAAAATCAATAATATCATGGCACGACACAACGATCTTGGAGCATGGGGCGAGAGTGTAGCCCGCGAATATCTTATAACACGCGGATATACCATAATCGAACACGACACACGCATGGGACACTACGAAATCGACATAATAGCCCTGAAAGGCAACCGCATAATATTTATAGAGGTAAAAACTCGACTCGCCGGCTCTTTTGACCCGCTCGAAGCCATAACTCCCAAGAAAATAAGCAACATCTGCAGAGCCGCCAACTCATTTGTCAGACAATATAATTATCCCCATGAAGTGCAGTTTGACGTAATAGCCATAATCGGCTCCCCCGACACTTCATGGGAAATAGAACATATACCCGATGCTTTCGTGCCACCACTTGGCGGCTACAGATAAGCATCATTGAAATTCTTGTTAGTTTACCTTTCGTTTTCGTGTAGACGGATCAGGCTCTTTCAACAGTGCCTCCATTTCCGGCGGAATGTTGAATATGTCATCTTTATCCTTTGGCCGCAATGCCTCGTACCACTGGAAATTAGGCAGATAAAATATCGACTTTTTTGCAAGATACAGCGGAGTAACAGTACCCGGCGACTCAGGCCACATCTTTATCTTCTGCACGGTACCGTCCTCTTCATTGAAATTAGCTTTCAAGAAACTGCTCTCGACTTTTACAATCTTATTATATGTCGAGTCTTTCTCCTCGGGCAGCGATATCACCTCTACATTGCCGTTTACATCAAGCTCACTCATCGTGCCGTTGGCAAAACGAGCTATCATCTCCTTTCCGGATATCTGATTGTAAAACTCTTCGTCAATATGTTCGGCGACAAAACCGAATTCTGGCAACTTGGCCCAGTCTGCGGTAGAATCATTGAAATGCACCATTATGATATTGCCAAACACCTGACGTGCCTCATTCCATACAATCGGATGACGATGCATGTACAACGTCGAGTCACGCTCCAGAAAGCTCAAGGAGTCGCAAAGGCCCTGCATGTCGACACGCCAGAACCTGACACGCGGATACACAGCCACGATATGACTTGTGTCTTCAAGCAGAAATGTACGTATAGTGTCGCCATGCATATATAATGTATCGCCACGACTGTACTCGAGTATCCGGGCGTGGCCCGTGGCAAATGAACTGTCCTGCTCCTGATAATAGCAACCGTAATCGCCCTCAAGCATAGACTGCCTTACAGAGTCGGTAAGAATCATTTTTCCCCACGCCTCGCCGAAAGCGGCAACATGATCGTAAAAAATCGTATCGCCGGTAAGAGTGGAACCTCCGTTTGACACCACGAGCGAACGGTCGTACAGCTCCGACACTTCCGACTCCGTATCATACCATCCGTTGCTCGAATAAACCGTACCGCTGTCAGTCTCTATCACCGTAGGACTTACAATGTTGGCAATATGGGTGTCGGTATTATAGCGCAACAGATCGGTCGACATCCTGAAGTCCTTCTTGTTCAGGTCCTGAAGCACTACATTGTTACGGAACTCGGCCTCCTTGGTATCGGGGCTATATTCACCGTATCCGGAGCTAAGACGGTTCTCGACATCGGTTATAGTACCGTTATTGTCATAATAACCGAGGTTGTTGGCCACGTCATAGTAGAATATATAAGTCTCAAGTGTAACATCCTTGTTTATAAGACGCACCGGATTGGATCCCTCGCCATAAAAGGTGGCAAACTCCGCCGCTCCGTCATAGTCAAGTTCGTCGGCATATACGAACAAAGTGTCGCCCTGCTCCATCTTGACATTTCCGAAGGCTTCCAGCGATCCGCTACCCTCATAGAAGTTGGCACTGTCACAGTACATGTACATGCCGCCCTTGCGAAACATGACATTGCCGGTCACCATCTGAAACTCCGTGCTCATTTTCTCGTCCATCCATAGACGGTCGGCACGTTCAAGAAACACCTTACCCTGCTGATTTCGGTCAGCCTGAGGTATGACAGGCTTGATAGGAATGCGCTTGGCACGCTCCGATACCGAACGGTTGGGCGTGTTGTCTACCGGAAAGCCAAACAATACCGAGGGGACAAGAACACCCAAAAGGCACAGGACGACAAAATATCGCCTATGCCTTAATGCTTTTTTATTATCGTGAAAGATATCTTTCATCAATTGCTCTTTTTTATCCAACCTTCATGCTTGAAGTCGCAGTTGCGCCAACCGTCTTCAATGCGCACGTAAGTGTCTTTTATCTTCTTCTCGATCCACTCCGATACTTTCTTATCCTTTATCGAGTTCTCATACATACCTTTTATCATCTGGTAGTCGTCGCTAAGATTGGCACGATGACCTTCGATGCGATTGGTCAGCTTCACGATAGCCACAATGTCGCGGTTGCGTTTAGGCTCTTTCATGATAAAGGGCCTGGAAAGCTCACCCACGCTCATCGTGTTGACGATCTTGCTGACCTCCTGCGGCAGATCGGCCATCTCGAAGCGAGTCGTGCCGTTGTCGTCGTTTACCATCACCCCTCGGCTGTTGCGGGTGTCCTTGTCCTGCGACACATATGGTACAGCCTCCTCAAAAGTATACTTTTCGCCCATAATCTCCGACCTTACTGTGTCAAGACGATGAAGAGCCTCGGTCAAGTCCTTGTCAGTAACCTTCGGGCGCATCAATATATGACGGGTATTTATACGGTCGCCACGCTTCTCTATGAGCTGTATTATATGGTAACCGAATTGTGTCTCTACAATCTTGGACACCTTCTTGGGATCATTGAGGTTGAAAGCTACCGCAGCATACTCCGGCTCAAGATGACCTCGACCCAAGAACCCTACTTCACCGCCGCGCATCGATGTACCCGGGTCCTGCGAGTACAAAATCGCCTGTGTCGAGAACTCGGTCTCACCCTTGTTGACCTTATCGGCGATGTCACGCAGACGAGCCTTAACCTCGTCAATCTCTTCTCTCGGAATAACCGGGTTCAAGGTCATAATCTGCACCTCAACCTGAAGCGGCACAAAGGGTATGCTGTCAGCCGGCAACTGCGAGAAGTACTTACGTACATCCGAAGGAGTTATTTTCAGGTCCTTTGTCAGAGAATTCTGCACCTCTCTCACTTTATAGCTGTTGCGTATAGCGTCGACCATAGTCTCGCGTATCTCCGGCATGGGACGACGATAAAACTGCTCGACTTTTTCCTGAGTGCCGAGATTGGTTATCATGTAATTGATGCGTCGGTCCACCTCCTGCATGACCATGGCATCCTGCACGGTCACGGAGTCAAGTTCGGCCTGATGCAAAAACAATTTTTCTATGGCAAGCTGCTCCGGTATGACACAATACGGATTACCGTCAATCTCATTGTGTTCATAGAGCATAGTCTGGTACATCTCTTCCACTTCCGATTTGTAGATAGGTTCGTCGCCTATCCACCACACCACTTCTTCAGCGATATTGTTTTGCGCCATAGACGCCATTGTCATTCCGGCGAAAGCGCATAATGTGATTGCTCTGGTTAGTTTCACTTTATTATTCTGTTATTTTTATTATTATCACCTGTTATAATCCGAGATCTACATTTACCTTGACATCACCCGACTTTACTCCCCTCTCAAATAAAAGCTTTCGGAGCATACGGTCATACTCTACCCTGTTCTCATTTGCAAACAAGTCTTTTATCGACTCCTCCACAAGTTCAAACGGAGCTTCACTGCCGGAAGGAAGATATTCGGAGATACTCAATAGATATGTATACCCGTCACGTGTCATTTCAAAATTATCGTTTTTCTGCAAAAACATGTCCGGAGAACCGCCGAAGTCCATCGGTATATGCTTCTGGATATCATTCCAGTCGGTCCAGCGGTCACGGAAGTAATCATACTGCACCGCATCCTGCAAAGTATACTTTTCAAGACGTTCGATATCATCGTTCTTATCTGAACAGTACCATTTACGTACATCCTGCAAGCGCGGAGCATCCTGAGGCAATTTCAGAAAAATACCTTTGACCAAAGGCTTTTTCAATATAAAATCACTCTTGTGGCTGTCATAATATGACCTCAAGGTGTCGGAGCCAAACCACCGTCCGCCGTTCTCTTCATACATCAGCCGTTTGTACTCCTTCATTATCAAGTCATTGCGATATTCCTCGACCATTTTATCGATTTTTTCAGTACCGGATATGTTGCGCACCGCAATCTCGCTCACGAGGCGACTGTCAATCCACTGTTTTATGTAGGCACGACAAAACAACACACTGTCCTCCGGCGAAAGGCCCAACGGCATATTGTCGCGCAAATCATCGACAGTAAGAACCGAGGCACCGACCGAAGCAAGCACATCGCCGGCAGCCGAGGCATCGCCTCCCCCGCCACATGCGGCGAAAGACAGCGACGAAAGCATAAATGCGATGTACTTTAATGAGGTCATGTGCAATATTATGACAATTACGCGCCAAATTTACGAAATTTTCAGCTAACGATGTGTGTTTAATATAATTTTAATAAGTTTTTATATATTAAAATACAGTCATGGCGGTCCGGGGCGTATGCGGGCGCCCAGCCGGGATGATATATATTTGTTTTT
>VSOZ01000020.1 GCA_009775095.1 Muribaculum sp. | reverse complement strand
GCCACTTCAACCAAAACCCTTGTAACTCAATTCTATCACTATATCTTTCCGCATTTCACTTTTTTGTAGTAACTTTGTGAATGTGAAAATCAATAAATGCGATGCTAAAAATAAAGCGGCTATATCTGTTTATGCTGCAGAGCTTTCTGCCTCTGTTTCTAATGACATTCTTCATATGTCTGTTCATAGTGCTGATGCAGTTTCTGTGGCGTTACATCGATGACCTCGTTGGCAAGGGGCTGGAAATCAACGTAATCGGTGAACTGTTTTTTTATGCCGCCCTTACTATGGTGCCTATGGCCCTGCCGCTGGCGGTGCTGCTCGCATCGCTAATGACATTCGGCAACCTCGGCGAACAGTTTGAGCTTACCGCCATGAAAGCCTCGGGAGTGTCGCTCATAAAGTCCATGCGCCCGCTCATTGTGCTTATGGTATTCGTGGCCATAGGCGCATTTTTCTTTCAGAACAACGTACTGCCCATAGCGCAGACCAAAATGTGGACACTGCTATACTCCATGCGGCAAAAATCGCCCGAACTCGACATACCCGAAGGAGTGTTTTACGACCAGATACCCGGCTTCAACCTCTTTGTAAAAGAGAAAGATCAGGAGACGGGCGTATTGCGCGAGCTACTTATATATAATGTAAGCCGCGGCTCGGACAACGCTACCATTATATATGCCGACTCAGGAAAGATGAGCATGACCGACGACAAGAGCCATCTGTTTCTGAAACTGTGGAACGGCGAGCAGTTTGAAAACCTGCGCGAACAGACGGGCATATCCACCTCCAATGTACCGTATCGGCGCGAGTCGTTTGACGACAAGGAGGTGCTCATAAAATTCGACGCCAACTTCAACCGCATGGACGAAAGCGGCATGCGCAACCAGTATGTAGGCAAAAATATCGACGAGCTTCAAGCGACCATAGACTCGGTCAACATACGTGTCGACAGCATAGGCGACGTGTATGGCAAAGCCATCAAAGAGATGCCCTATTTCGGAATACAGTACTACACGTCGGAATACACCGACAGCGGCCGCGTCACGGTAAAACAGCCCGAGATAGCACTTGCCGCCCCTGTCAACGTAGACTCCATATTCCGCGGCAGCAACCCGTCGCTCACAAAGTCATATCTGAACCAAGCCCTGACCAAGGCACGGCGCATACATCAGGACTACGAGTTCAAGTCGCTCGCCATGAACGACGACCGACGCACCATAAGGCGCCACTCGATAGAGCTTGTCAAGAAGTTCACGCTCTCGGTAGCATGTCTTGTATTCTTCTTCATAGGCGCACCGCTCGGCGCCATAATACGCAAAGGCGGCCTCGGTATGCCGCTTGTCATATCGGTATTTCTATTCATTATATATTACATAATCGACAACTCCGGCTATAAGATGGCCCGTGAAGGCCACATCGAAGTGTGGGAAGGCATGTGGCTGTCGACATTTGTCTTATTGCCGCTCGGCATATTCTTCACCTACAAGGCGGTTAACGACTCCGCCGTGTTTAACAAGGACGCTTACGTCAACTTCTTCCGCCGCATATTCGGCAAGAGCGAGACCCGCCATCTCGAGGTCAAAGAGGTGGTTATGAACGAAGTGGAACTGTCGGTGGCGTTTGAGCGCATCGAAGCCCTGTCGGCAAAATGCAAGTCACTCATAGAACGGTATAAAGCGCCTATGTCCTATATAAAATACTGGACCGAAGGCTACGACCGAACCGAGGTGAGAGGCATCATAACCCAACTCGAACAGACGGTCGACTACATGTCAAACTCGCGCAACCGCATAATAATACTCAAACTCATGGAGCTGCCCGTACTCAGAAGCCTGTGGCTTTACCATCCCACAGGCACACTATGGGTGGCATGGGCCTTTATAATACTTTTCCCCGTGGGATTGCCACTGTACCTTATAGGTATAAGATGTCAGCGTAAATTCAAAGAGGAGCTCGAACACATCGTCACAACCGACAATGAACTTATAGCGCTTCTGAAAGTTAACACTGATGACATAAACGAATAAGACAAACAACTGATTTATGGAAGAAATAAAACTTGACTCGATCAATGATGCGATAAACGACTTCAAAGAAGGAAAATTTGTAATCGTGGTGGACGATGAGAACCGCGAGAACGAAGGCGACCTTATAGTTGCAGCCGAAAAGATAACTCCGGAGCAGGTCAACTTCATGCTGAAAAATGCCCGCGGAGTATTGTGTGTTCCTCTGACCATATCGCGTTGTAAGGAGTTGCAACTCCCCCATCAGGTCGACAACAACACCTCGATGCTCGGCACTCCGTTTACGGTGACCGTCGACAAACTCGACGGATGCACCACCGGCGTAAGCATCGAAGACCGTGCGGCCACGATACGGGCTCTTGCCGATCCGACGTCGGTAGCGGAAACATTCGGTCGTCCCGGCCATATAAATCCGTTGTACGCACAGGACAAGGGCGTACTTAAACGAGCCGGCCACACAGAGGCTGCCGTCGATCTGGCCCGCCTCGCAGGTCTTCAACCGGCCGCAGCCCTGATGGAGATCATGAGCGAAGACGGCTCTATGGCCCGCCTGCCCGAACTGCGCCGCCTTGCCGATGAATGGGGACTCAAACTCATATCGATAAAAGATCTTATATCCTACCGCCTGTCGATGGAGTCGCTCGTCGAGCAGGGTGTGGAGGTGGACATGCCGACAAAATACGGCCACTTCCGCCTCATACCGTTCCGCCAGACAAGCAACGGCCTTGAGCACATAGCCATCATAAAAGGTGACATAAAAGGCTCCGACGCTCCGGCTCTTGTGCGCGTACACTCTTCATGCGCAACAGGCGACATATTCGGGTCACAGCGATGCGACTGCGGCGATCAGCTCCACAAAGCGCTCGAAATGATAGAGAAAGAGGGACGCGGCGCCGTCATATATCTAAATCAGGAGGGGCGCGGCATAGGCCTGATGGAAAAGATGAGAGCATACAAGCTTCAGGAGGGGGGCATGGACACAGTAGACGCAAACATATGCCTCGGACATCTTGCCGACGAGCGCGACTACGGCGTAGGCGCCCAGATACTCCGCGCCATAGGCATAAAGAAGATGCGACTCATGACCAACAATCCGGTCAAGCGTGTCGGTCTTGAAGCCTACGGACTGGAGATAACCGAAAACGTACCCATCGAAGTCAAGCCTAACGCCTACAATCTGCGTTATATGCGCACCAAAAAAGAGCGCATGGGGCACGACCTTCACATGTAGTATTCATTTAACTATTTACAACACTTTTCGGTGCTGCAACTAATTTTTTGCGCCTAAAACTTGCATATTTGCTTAAATTTACTTAATTTTGCAAAACATTAACCAACCTAAGTAAATTTTAGAAAAATGAAAAAGTTATTTGTTTTAGCAGTTGTTGCCGTTATGGCAGTTAGTGCTTCAGCACAGAATTGGTATCTTGGTGGAGCTTTCGGTTACGAACACTCTACAGTAGAAACCGATATCAACGGAGCCAACGTAAAAGTAAAATCTGATTTATTTACAATTGCTCCCGAACTCGGCTACAACATCGACGAGACTTGGGCAGTAGGCGCAACACTTAACTACACTTGGGCCAAGGACGCATACAATCGTTTCGCAATCAGCCCCTATGCACGTTACACTTTCTTCCGCACCGACAACAACCTCGTAAGCCTCTTCGTTGACGGCGGCGTCGGCATCGGTTATCTAAAGCCGGACGAAGGCGACTCAAAATGCACTTGGGAAATCGGCTTCAAGCCCGGTCTCGCAGTGAACCTCACAGAGAAATTCAGCCTCGTTGCCCATGTAGGTTTCTTGGGCTATCAGGACCTCAAGGAAGCCGGCAAAACTTATGGCGTAAATCTTGACGGCCGTAACATCACCTTCGGTTTCTACTACAATTTCTAAAATAACCGATTTAGAGATTTAAGTTTGTTAAATACGGCAAGGGTGTCATAAACAGATGACGCCCTTGTCTGTTATTATATAGTGTACAAAAACAAAGTGACAAATTGTCAACTGACATGTCAACGAATCATTTTGGCATAGTATATGCTATATAAAACACACGGATACATGACATACATAATCCAAAACATATATAACTAACAATATTAAACAACAATCACTATGACTATCAAACCATTAGCTGACAGAGTGTTGATCAAGCCCACTCCCGCTGAGGAAAAGACCCTTTCGGGCATCATCATCCCCGACTCCGCAAAAGAGAAACCCTTGCGCGGCACAGTGCTCGCCGTAGGCAACGGCACCAAGGACGAAGAGATGGTTGTTAAGGAAAACGACATCGTGATGTTTGGCAAATATGCCGGAACCGAAATAGAACTTGACGGAGAGAAACTTCTCATCATGCGTCAATCTGACATTCTGGCTGTCGTAAACGAATAAAAAAACAAAAGCTTCATATAAAATTATGGCAAAAGAAATTAAATTTGACATCAAGGCTCGCGAAGAGCTTAAAAAAGGCGTTGACGCTCTGGCCGACGCTGTCAAAGTGACACTCGGACCTAAAGGTCGCAACGTTATCATCGAGAAAAAATTCGGCGCACCCCACATTACTAAAGACGGTGTATCGGTGGCCCGCGAAGTAGAACTCGAAGACGCATTCCAGAACATGGGCGCACAGCTCGTCAAGGAAGTGGCGTCAAAGACAGGCGACGACGCCGGCGACGGTACAACCACCGCTACCGTACTCGCACAGGCCATAATCAACGTAGGCCTTAAGAATGTAGCCGCAGGCGCCAACCCCATGGACATCAAGCGCGGCATCGACAAAGCCGTGGCTGCCGTCGTGGCCCACATCAAGAGTCAGGCCCAAGAGGTAGGCGACGATCTGAAGAAGATCGAGGATGTTGCCCGCGTATCGGCAAACAACGACGCCGAGATAGGCAAACTCATCGCCGAGGCAATGCGCAAGGTGAAGAAAGAGGGCGTCATAACCGTTGACGAAGCCAAAGGCACCGAGACTACGGTCGACATCGTCGAGGGTATGCAGTTTGACCGCGGATACATCTCACCCTACTTCGTGACCAACACCGAAAAGATGGAGTGCGAGATGGATCACCCCTACGTACTTATCTACGACAAGAAAATATCGTCGCTCAAGGAGATGCTCCCTATCCTCGAAGCCACCGCACAGAGCGGACGTCCGCTGCTCATCATAGCCGAGGACGTCGATCAGGAAGCCCTCGCCACCCTCGTGGTGAACCGTCTGCGCGGCTCGTTGAAGATATGCGCTGTCAAAGCTCCCGGTTTCGGCGACCGCCGCAAGGAGATGCTTGAGGATATAGCCGTTCTTACCGGCGGCGTGGTCATCTCGCAGGAAAAGGGCATGACCCTCGAAGGCGCATCGATAGACATGCTCGGTCAGGCCGAGACTATCACCGTCAACAAGGAAAATACGACAATCGTCAACGGTGCCGGAGCCAAAGAAGCCATCGCACAGCGTGTGGCCCAGATCAAGGCTCAGATCGAGACTACCACAAGCGACTACGACAAGGAGAAACTTCAGGAACGTCTGGCAAAACTCGCCGGCGGTGTGGCCGTACTCCATATCGGCGCTCCCTCTGAAGTGGAGATGAAAGAGAAGAAAGACCGCGTGGACGATGCGCTCAGCGCTACCCGCGCCGCCATAGCCGAAGGCATAGTACCGGGCGGAGGTGTGGCATACATCCGTGCCATCGAGAGCCTTGACGGCATATGCGGCGACAACGACGACGAGTGCACCGGCGTAGCCATCATCAAGCGCGCCATCGAGGAGCCGCTTCGCCAGATCGTTGCCAATGCAGGACTCGAAGGAGCCGTTGTAATACAGAAAATCAAGGAAGGCAAAGGCGACTTCGGCTACAACGCCCGCACCGGCGAGTATGAGAACCTGTTTGCCACAGGCGTCATAGACCCCGCCAAGGTGACCCGCGTAGCTCTCGAAAACGCGGCTTCTATCGCCGGCATGTTCCTCACCACAGAGTGTGTCATCGCCGACAAGAAAGAAGACAATCCCGCTCCCGCAATGCCCGCCGGCGGCATGGGAGGCATGGGCGGCATGATGTAATCATCCGTTTAAAATATACCGACATGAAAGGATGCGGCCCGAGCCGCATCCTTTTTTATTCATACTTTACCTGCGACTGCTATTATATATGATGCCGATTGATTATCTTTGTAATCTAAAATGACACGATATGGACTCCGTAAAACAACGCATATTGAACCTGCGGAACGAACTCAACCGCCACAATTATAATTATTATGTGCTGAACGCTCCCGAAATATCGGACATGGACTTCGACTTCATGATGAAGGAGCTTGAGCAGCTTGAAAAAGAGCACCCCGAACTTGACGACCCGTACTCGCCGACCCACAGGGTAGGAAGCGACATCAACAAAGCCTTTACCCAGATTGCCCATAAGCGCCCCATGCTGTCATTGGGCAACACCTATTCGATAGAGGAGGTAAACGACTTTGTACGACGTGCCAAAGACGGACTCATGGGTGAAGACTTCAAGATTGTGGGCGAGATGAAGTATGACGGCACATCAATATCGCTTACTTACGAACACGGACGGCTTGTAAGAGCCGTGACGCGCGGCGACGGACAGCAGGGCGACGTGGTCACCGACAATGTCATGACCATAAAGAGCATACCGCTCCAGCTTCAAGGGAGCGGCTGGCCCGATGAATTCGAGATACGAGGCGAGATACTGTTGCCGTGGAAAGAGTTTGACCGGTTGAATGCCGAACGAGAGTTCAATGAAGAGCCGCTGTTTGCCAATCCGCGCAACGCGGCGTCAGGCACACTCAAAATGCAGAACTCCGCCGAAGTGGCGAAGCGCGGCCTTGACGCCATACTCTATTTTATGCTTGGCGACAATCTGCCCTACGACAACCACTACGACAACATGAAAGCCGCCGCGTCATGGGGCTTCAAAGTATCGCCCGAAATGACCCTGCTCGACGATATGGAAGCGGTAGACCGCTATATAGAGCATTGGGACACGGCCCGCAAGGAACTCCCCGTAGCCACCGACGGCCTTGTGTTCAAGATAAACAACCTGCGGCAGCAGCTCAACCTCGGCTTTACGGCCAAGTCGCCCCGCTGGGCCATAGCCTATAAGTTCAAGGCGGAGCGTGCACTGACAAAACTGCGGTTCGTATCGTTTGAAGTGGGACGCACAGGCGTCGTGACTCCAGTGGCCAACCTTGAGCCCGTACTCCTGTCAGGCACTGTAGTAAAACGGGCCTCGTTGCACAATGAAGACATAATACGCACCCTCGACATCTATGACCAAGACATGCTTTATGTCGAAAAAGGCGGAGAGATAATACCCAAGATAACCGGTGTGGATAAAAATTCACGTACACCCGGCTCGAAGCCGATAGAGTTTGTAAAAAACTGTCCGGTGTGCGGCACCCCGCTGATTAGGATTGAAGGAGAGGCGGCTTGGGTCTGCCCGAACAAATCGGGATGTCCTCCGCAGATATGCGGACGCATAGAGCACTACGTTGGACGCCGCATGATGAACATCGACGGCATAGGCGAAGAGATGGTTGTCGAATTGTACAACAACGGATGGGTCAAAAATCCGGCCGACCTATATACCCTCGGCGTACATGCCGAAGCCATGAAAATGCTGCCCGGTGTAGGTCCGCGCACGGTAAGCCGCATACTCGAAGGGGTGGAAGCATCAAAGCAGGTGCCCTTTGACCGCGTTCTGTATGCCCTATCAATACCATACGTAGGCGAGACCGGCGCAAAAAAGCTGGCAAAAGCCATGAAGTCGATAGACCGCATAATGGAGGCGAGCGCCGAAGAACTTACCGCCATCGAAGACATAGGACCGCGCATAGCCGAGAGCATACTGTCATATTTCAGCATTCCCGAAAACCGCGACATCGTAAAACGGCTTAAAGAAGCGGGAGTAAACATGTCGTTCCCTGAAAACGCCAATGCCGACAGCTCCGACCTGCTTGCAGGAAAGACAATAGTGATCAGCGGCACGTTCAGCAAACACTCGCGCGACGAATACAAGGAACTGATAGAGAACAACGGAGGCAAAAACAGCGGCTCCATATCGAAAAAGACCGACTATGTACTCGCCGGAGAAAACATGGGCCCGGCCAAGCTCGAAAAAGCGAAATCGCTCGGCATACCCGTCATAGACGAAGATACATTTTTAAAAATGATTGAAAAATAATCATAATTATGACACCTGACGAAAAACTGAAAATAGAAGAGCGTGCGGTGACACTGCTCAAAACCGTATTTGACCCGGAAATACCGGTCGACATATACAGTCTCGGCCTGATATACCGCATAGAGGTGGACGATGACGCCACCCTAAATATCGACATGACATTGACAGCCCCCAACTGTCCGGCGGCGGACTTCCTCGTCGAAGACGCCCGCATAAAACTCGAAAGCATAGAGGGTGTGAAAAACGTGAATATAAACATCGTCTTTGAGCCGGAATGGAACAAGGACATGATGAGCGAGGAAGCCAAACTCGACCTCGGCTTCCTGTAAAACGACATCAGCAATGGCCCGAAAATATACATACTTCATATCGGACATGCACCTCGGTGCCAAATATCTTAAAAATCCTCTTGAATACGAGAAACGGGTGGTCGACTGGCTCATGTCGGTCAAAGATGAAGCCAAGGCCATATATATGCTCGGCGATGTGCTCGACTACTGGTACGAGTATCGTACCGTAGTACCGCGAGGCTTCGTGAGATTTTTCGGAGCGCTGGCCACACTCGCCGACGAAGGTGTAAAGATATACTGGTTTATCGGAAATCACGACATATGGCTGTTTGACTACCTGCGCGACGAGATAGGCCTCACGGTCATCGACGGCTACAGCGAGGTAACGATAGAAGGGAAGAAATTCTTTCTGTCACACGGCGACGGCGTAGGCCGGCTAAAACCGGCTTTCAGAATGATGCGTGCCATTTTCCGAAACAAAACATGCCAGAAACTATACTCGGCCATCCACCCCCGCTGGACAATACCGTTTGCCCTCAACTGGTCATCGCACAGCCGCAATTTCAGCGAAGAGATACCTCAATTCAACGGACCGGAAAATGAAGCTCTCATAGCATTTGCCACGGAGTACCACGCCGCTCACCCCGACATCGATTATTTTATATTCGGACATAGGCATGTATTGGTTGACTACAGTATATCTGACGACTGCCACGTGATAATTCTCGGCGACTGGATACATCATTTTTCTTATGCTCTATATGACGGTAATTGTGTAAAAATCGGCAATTTTGTATCATAATAATACAAGAGAGTATCATTTTAACCATTTTTTCACAATTGAAGCATTTCGAAACGAAACGTACTATACCATTATACCACAATAGGTTATCAACATAAGTGTCTCATCCACACCCATAAAACATGTTTTGTAACATGTTTTTTCCTTTGGCTGATCAATAAAAAAGGGTGACCTTTGTGGCACAAACCTAAAACAATCTTTTTTACCTTAGAAATTGTACCTATTGGAAACCCATAAAAAGGAGCTTAGCGATAAGCTCCTTTTTATTTTATTAAATGAAGCGGAATCATTATTTTTGCATAAATGAAGCGTAAAAACATATACAATATTATCGTAGCGGCAGGAAGCGGCACACGCTTCGGCTCCGACCGGCCCAAGCAATTTCAACCTCTCGCCGGCCGCCCCGTGCTCATGCACACTATCGACCGGATGCGGCAGGCGCTGCCCGGCTCCGACACACTTCTTGTACTCAGCGAGGCGCATCTGAAGTTGTGGTACAGCCTGTGCGACGATTTCGGCTTCAGCTCTCCTACAATAATCACAGGAGGCACTACCCGCTGGCAATCGGTAAAAAACGCTGTTGACACAATAAAAATCGCTCCCGGAGAGGAGGGCATAATAACCGTACACGACGGGGCACGCCCGCTTATCGACACGGCTTTGGTGGACAGAATTATCGAAGGACTCTCACATGCATCCGGCTCAATACCCGCCACGCCGGTGACCGACTCGCTGAGAGCGCTCGAACCCGACGGCAAGTCGCACCCGATCGACCGAAGCACGATAAGAGCCGTACAGACACCTCAGGCGTTTGACGCCCGCAAGCTTATCCAAGCATACAGCCTGCCATACGACGCCGGCTTCACCGACGACGCATCGGTAATGGACGCCGCAGGCTACACCGACATAGCGCTCGTGGAAGGCAGCATATTCAACATCAAGATAACAATGCCGGCCGACATCGACATAGCAACCATCTACATGGCCCATGAGACGTCTACGCTCGCTTGACATAAAATTTCTTCACGGTGTAGGGCCCAAGCGTGCCGAATTGCTCAACAAAGAACTCGGCATCAGCTCTTATCGCGATCTGCTTTACCATTTTCCTACACGATATATCGACCGATCCAAGTTTTACAGCATATCGGGGTTTACGGGCGACATGCCGTCGGTTCAGGTCAAAGGGCGGTTTCTTGCCATGTCGATACAAGGCGAGGGCGCAAAGACAAGACTTGTAGGCGTATTTACCGACGGCACCACCACGATGGAGGTAGTGTGGTTTCGCCGCATAAAGCAGTTGCGCGACAGCTACCACATAGGCAACGAGTATATCATATTCGGAAAGCCGGAGGAGTTCAACGGACGCTGGAGCATGGTACACCCCGAGATAGACACTCCCACTGCCCCGGGCGCCATGCAGGGATTGCGCGGCGTATATCCTCTTACCGACAAACTGCGCAATCAAGGCATAGGGTCGCGACAGATATTCACATGGATACAGACCGCATTGGCGGCATCGCCGTTCATCAGCGAGACTCTGACGCGTGAAGTCACAGAAAGTATGAAACTCATGCCTCTGCGCGAGGCCCTTGTCAACATACACAACCCGCAGTCGCTTGAAGCCCTCAATAACGCAAAGTTCAGATTAAAGCTGGAGGAACTGCTGTATCTGCAGCTAAACATACTACGGTATGCCCGAAAGCGCAATGCATCGCTTAACGGCTTTCGCTTCCCGCGCATAGGCGATTATTTCAACCGGTTCTATCACGAACAGATGCCTTTTGAGCTTACAGGCGCCCAAAAAAGAGTGATCAAGGAGATAAGGGCCGACATGACCACGGGCCGGCAGATGAACCGGTTACTGCAGGGCGATGTAGGCAGCGGCAAGACACTCGTAGGGCTGCTGTGCATGCTCATAGCCCTCGACAACGACACACAGGCATGCATGATGGCGCCGACCGAAATCCTCGCCACCCAACACTTCGAGACCCTGTACAAACTCGCTGCACCGATAGGCATAAACATAAAACTGCTTACAGGTTCCACCTCAAAGAAAAACCGCGAGATCATACACCGACAGCTTGCCGACGGCTCCCTGCACATACTTGTAGGCACACATGCGGTGATAGAGGACAATGTAATATTCAAAAACCTCGGCTTTGTCGTAATAGACGAGCAGCACCGCTTCGGTGTGGCCCAACGCGCACGCATGTGGGGAAAAAATACCATCCCGCCCCATGTGCTCGTAATGACGGCAACCCCCATACCGCGCACACTTGCCATGACCGTTTACGGCGATCTAAGCGTATCGGTAATCGACGAGCTCCCCCCGGGCCGCAAACCCATAACAACACTACTGCGCTATGACGACAACCGACGTCCGGTGTACCAAGCCATCGGACGACAGCTGAAAGAGGGTCGGCAGGTATATATAGTGTATCCCTTGATAAAAGAGAACGAGAAACTCGATCTGAAGAGCCTCGAAGACGGATATGAATATATTCAGGAACTGTTTCCACAGTACAGAGTATGTCATGTGCATGGAAAGATGAAACCCGCAGAAAAGGACTTTCAGATGCAATTGTTCGCATCGGGACAGGCGCACATCATGGTGGCGACCACCGTCATAGAAGTAGGTGTAAATGTGCCGAACGCATCAGTGATGCTGATTGAAAACGCCGAGCGTTTCGGTCTGTCGCAACTGCACCAGTTAAGAGGCAGAGTCGGTCGTGGCGCCGACCAGAGCTATTGCATCCTGATGACGCATCACAAGATAACCAAAGAAACGCGCCGCCGACTTGAGATAATGACATCGACCACTGACGGATTCGTAGTGGCCGAAGCCGACCTCAAGATGAGAGGTCCGGGCGACATAGAAGGCACAATGCAGAGCGGTATACCGTTTGAACTGCATATCGCCGACCTGTCAACCGACGGGCGGATAGTAAGTCTTGCACGTGATAAAGCAAATGAAATTCTCGACAAAGACCCGGAATTGGCTATGCCGGAAAATGCCGTAATCAGAAACGAACTTGCACTACTTGGTAATAAAATAGTCGATTGGTCACGCATAAGCTAACGACCGTTTAGTTAAATTATCCGGCCATCGAAATACATATTTTAACAAATATTTATTCTGCGCAACAATACCACACCTAACGTTGTTCAAAATATGTTTTAAAACATATACACCTATAACACATTAAAATATAACTTATTATACTATTGATTTAAATTCAACCAAACATTTTTCACACTTTTTATTTTGAATTTCCATTAATGGTTCAAATGGTTTTTGTATATTTGAGCTACAGACGAGAATAAAGTTAAAATCATTAAAATTGCGAAATGGAGCAAACCTTAGTTATAATCAAACCATCTGCCATACATCGTGGTCTCATAGGCGACATCATCAGCCGCTTTCAGAAGAAAGGTCTTGTAATAACAGGCCTTAAAATGATGCAACTTGATGAGAAGATTTTGCGCGAGCATTACGCACACCTGACAGAAAAACCGTTTTTCCCCTCTTTATTGGAGTCAATGATGGCTACCCCTGTCATAGTTATGTGCCTCGAAGGTAAAGATGCGGTTGAAGTAGTAAGGTTGATGACCGGAGCCACTAACGGCCGCAAAGCTCTCCCCGGCACCATACGCGGAGATTTCTCCATGAGCGGACAAGAGAATATAGTACATGCTTCCGACAGTGCAGAAAACGGCCAGATTGAATTAGCCCGTTTCTTCAAACCGGGAGAAATATTCTCCTATCGCCCCAGCGATTTAAGATTCTACTATGCTCCCGACGAAATCTAATTAATTTGACAAAGACAAAACCAATGCAATTTAATATCCAAAAATTAACTACTGTAGCCGCATTAACCTTAGTAACGACATTTTCAGCATTTGCACAAACGACTTACGATCGACGTCCGGCACAGCATAACGCAGAACACAAAGACCTGCTTGCTTACCAGACCAACGTCAACGAACAGATAAAGCTCAAAGAGACCCTCGACTACATGGACAACATCTTCAGCGAGGAAGAAGAACCCGAAGAAGACATATATGTGGAAGGTTGGGACAGCCAAGCGGTAAATTGCTATACCAATGCCGTAGTGCCTGACACAAAGGTCATTGACGTAAGCAATTTCTGCATGCCCACCATGGGCTATGTGACATCGCCCTACGGCTATCGTCGCCGTTTCCGCCGCATGCACAAGGGCATCGACCTCAAAGTTCAGATAGGCGATACAATTCGCGCCGCATTTGACGGTAAGGTAAGACTGACCCGTAATCAGGGCCGCAGAAAAGGCTATGGACTGTACGTGATTGTACGCCACCCCAACGGTCTTGAGACAGTATACGGACACCTCTCGAAATTTCTTGTGTCGCCCGACCAATATGTAAAAGCCGGCGACCCCATAGCACTCGGAGGCAACACCGGTCGTTCTACCGGACCCCACCTTCACTTCGAAACCCGCTACATGGGTTATGCCATCAATCCTGCCGCCATTTTTGACTTCGAAAACAAGACAACGCATACCGACGAGTTTACATTCAACAAGAGCAGCTACCAAGATGCCCGCGACTACTCACCGGCGAAAAACCGCAAAACATCAAGCAAGGCATTGGCTTCATCATCGTCAAGATCAAAGGCAGCTACGGTTAAAGTTAGAAAAGGCGACAGCTCGTCAAAGATAGCCAAGGCCAACGGCACTACCGTTGATAAACTGTGTAAACTTAACGGAATAAACCGCAACACCACCTTATCGGTAGGAAAATCGCTAAAAGTAAGATAAAACGTTTTTGCTTCATAAATAAAATAATAAAGTAATGGCTACGGGCGCTCTTGAGGCGCCCGTAATCTTTTTAACATCGATGTTGATAAATAAAACGTCGTTAACTTTTGTAATGTGACCATAAGTTTTTAACTTTGTAATGTGAATTCGGTAAACAAGCACATAGAATATCTTATACTTCGTCACGATTGTGTGGTAATACCGGGCATCGGCGCGCTGATAGCCTGCAATGCTCCGGCATACATCGACAAGGAGCTTGGATGTATATTCCCGCCCAAAAGGAATATAACGTTCAATCCAAACATCAATCATAATGATGGACTGCTTGCCACATCCATATCCCGACGCGGAGGTCTGACTTACGACAATGCCGTGACGCTCATGAATGAGGAGATCGACCTTATGCGACATCAGATCGAAGCACATGGAGAGTATGCGGTAGGTCGCCTCGGCACACTGCACCGCAATACCGAAGGTACATTGATTTTCGAGCCGTTTGTATCGACACTTATTTCACCCCGCCTGTGTGGTCTTAAGCCTGTCAAAGCCATTCCTATAGCTATTGAGAAGCCGGAAAGTATGGCCACGGAAATCGAGACACCCATAACAGGGAACAACCGCTTGTCGCTTAGAAATGTATTCAAAATAGCGGCATCCATAGTATTGCTTATCGGCCTCGGCATCACCGTATCGACTCCGGTTATCGAAAATGCGCCCGACTTCGCCGGAATTGCCGCTACCCGTCCCGCACCTAAAGCAGAGCCATTGTTTGTCAACGACATAAATCCCGACATACAATTGAGCATAGCTCTCCCCGACCCGACGACAGCGAGCGCCATAGTGGAAGAAAAAGTGGAGAAGCCACAAGAGAAAGCAGGCTTACACCGTAATCAGTCAGACACATACTTCCTTATCATAGCATCACTGCCGACAAGAGAAAAAGCGGCGGAATTTATAGCGCTTAGCAAAAACGGCAGAGACATGGATATATTGGAATCTGGGGGACGCTACAGAATATACATCTCCTCCGGAAAGACCTATGCCGAAGCTCAAGCACCTCTTGCTGTTGCAGAATACGCCGGCACCTATCCTGACGCATGGGTTTGCCGTCGCGACTAATACGATACATAACGCCCGACAAGGGTTTAATACAATCCCCATAAACTATGAACGATTTTCATGATCTTATTGTGAATCGTCGCAGCATACGCAAGTATACCGCCGATGAAGTTTCAGCCGAAGATGTAAAAACACTTATGGAAGCCGCGCTCATGGCCCCGACATCAAAAAGCAGCCGTCCGTGGCAGTTTGTACTTGTCGAAGACTCTGCCAAGCTCGAAGCGCTAAGCAAATGCAAAGAGAACGGCGCCGGCCCGGTCGCAGGATGCGCCCTTGCCATAATCGTGGCGGCCGATGTAGAAAAATCCGATCCATGGATAGAGGACGCGTCAATAGCAGCCACATATATACAGCTTCAAGCTGCCGATCTCGGACTCGGCTCCTGCTGGATACAAGTGAGAGGGCGCTATACAGCCAACGATCTTGAGTCGGAGACATACGTGCAGAATCTCCTCGAAATGCCTGACACGATAGTCCCCGTATGTATAATAACAATAGGGCACAAGGCAGAAGAGCGCAAACCGCAGGCTGTCGACAAACTGCAATGGGAGAAAGTACACATCGGCACATGGACCGAACGCTGAGCGAGACGACGGAGCGAAACCCGACAAGAGTAGTAATACTCGGAGCAGGCAATGTAGCCACACATCTGGCAAAGGCCTTAAGCCGCCATATGACAGTGGTGCAGATATACAACCGTCATATAAACGCGGCCAAAGAGCTTGCCGACGCAACCGGCGCTTGCGCCACTGATGACCTGTCAAGACTCACAGACGACGCCGACATATATATAATATCGGTAAAAGATGACGCCATAATACCGCTGGCTGACGCGCTCGGACGGCGTGGAGGCCTGTGGGTGCACACTTCCGGCTCCGTACCGATGAGCGTTCTTCAATCGATTACCGACACCTACGGCGTGCTGTACCCGATGCAGACATTTTCAAAAACGGTGCCGGTGGACATGGGCAAAGTGCCCGTATTCATCGAGGGCAATACAGATGAAACCCAACAAAACATAGCACGGATAGCACGGCAAATATCATCACACATATATCCGGCGACGAGCGAGCAGCGGGCGCTCCTTCACGTGGCGGCGGTATTTGCATGCAATTTCACCAACTATATGTGGGGACATTGCGCCGACATACTGAAAAATTCCGGTCTCGGTCTTGACATAATGAGACCGCTTATAGAAGCCACCCTTGAAAAGGCGATGACGGCAGGACCTCATGACGGACAGACCGGCCCGGCCCGGCGCAATGACACCGCCGTAATAGAAAAGCACCTGTCAATGCTTCAAGGTGAAGCAAAAGATATATACGCACAATTGTCAAAATACATAATTGACAAATACAACAACATATAATGAGCAAGATAAACTACGACCTCACCAAAATAAAAGGCATAGCCTTCGACGTGGACGGAGTGCTTTCGCCATCCACCATACCGTTGGACATATCGGGAAAACCATCTCGTATGGTAAACATAAAAGACGGATATGCCCTGCAACTCGCGGTAAAACATGGCTACAAGATAGCCATAATATCGGGAGGCGACTGCGACGCGGTAAGAGTGCGCTTTGCCGCCCTCGGCATAAAGGACATATTCATGAAATGTGACATCAAAATAAACTTTCTGCGCGAGTGGATGGAGATGCACGGACTTACAAAGGAAGAAGTGGCCTTTGCAGGCGACGACATACCCGACTTCGAACCGATGAAGCACGTGGGACTATCGGTGGCCCCCAAAGACGCGGCGACAGAAATCAAGTCGATAGCTACCTATATATCGCCTGTCGAAGGCGGTTACGGAGTGGCACGCGACCTGCTTGAAGAGATCATGAAAGCTCATGGCGACTGGATGAGTTCGGCAAAAGCATTCGGATGGTAACCGCTTACACTATGACAAAGAACCCGTTAAAGAATTTAAGCCGATACCGCATACTGCTCGCAAGCCATTCGCCGCGACGCCGCGAACTCCTGCAGATGCTCGGCATCGATTTTGAGATAGCCGCCAACATTGAAGTCGACGAAAGTTATCCCGATGACATGCCGGCGCACGACGTAGCCGTTTATCTCTCCGAGAAAAAAGCGGAAGCCCATCGCGCGGTAATGCAGCCTGACCAGCTTATAATAACAGCCGACACCGTAGTTATAAACAACGGCGCCGTACTGGGCAAACCGCATTCCGAAGAGAACGCGCGTGAAATGCTAAACGACCTTTCGGGCCACACGCACGAAGTGGTGACCGGCGTCACTATATCGACAAGCACAAAGCAGGTAACTTTCTGCGCCTGTACAAAAGTCGAGTTTGCCCCTTTGTCAACCTACGAGATAGACTTTTACGTGTCACACTACAAACCGCTTGACAAGGCGGGAGCCTACGGGATACAGGAATGGATCGGAGCCGTGGGGATAAAGGGCATCGAGGGAAGCTATTATAACGTCATGGGCCTCCCGGTCCACCGCCTTTATACCGAACTACTTAAGTTCTGACAACGCAGAGCGGGCCTCTACGGTAAAAAAGAAGCCGCCGGAGATCGAAGGCGTCAAGGCCAAGACACCTGATTTCAACCGTCCCGCCTCAACCACAGGCACCAGCGGATCAGGCTGCACCGTCGAAACCCTAAAGATACCGGTCGACGCCTCGTGCAGGTAATGTTCACGCCAAAGCATAGCCACAACCCCCATAGTCATACGCAGATTAAGTTCAACGCACGGGGCTATCATGCCGTCATCAGTCACAAGCATGTCCACTCCAAAATAGCCTTCGTAGCAATCGGCCACGAGCGCGCTTAGCAGACATTCGAGAGCAGCCGCCACAGCGTGCAACTCGCTACGCGACGCTCCCGCATCCACTATCATATTTTCAAGCTCGGAACCGGTAGCCATTATGTTGCCTCCGTAAGCATCACCCGAAGAGTTGAAGAACAGCGAATAACCGCGCATAGTGACCCGACCGTTTTCAGAATAAAACAGCATAGCGAAATCGAGCTTTTTGTTTAAAGCCATCTCAACCGTCACTGCCCCCTGACGGCGCAAAATACCCGATATACGCCGCTCTACAGACGAAGTAACACAATCGACCGGGAACACCCCGCGACCACTACTCGACCATGGGGCTTTTACATATACCGTCCCCCACTCCCGCATGCAATCCTCCACTTCAGCCACAGAGGTCACCACTCTCGGCACAGGGGGCAACTTAATGTCAAGCATCTCCGAAAGTCCCGACATGATTTCGACCGAAATCCGCCGATGACTCAACATACGCAGCCGCTCCACCTGCTCGTCATCGATGACTGATGCTCCGGCCGAGCGCAACGTACGACAAGCGTCACACGACCATCCCCACGGAGCACCGACAGCCCCGCAACAACGGCTGACAGGAGCAACATCCAATGCAAAAAGACGGCGCATACTATCGACCCAGTCATTATCAGACTGCGGCGCATACACCAAATCGCCCGCAGCTGCATACCACAAAGGCAACAGCGCACCGTCATCATGCAACCTGCGGACAAGCGGCGACATAGTAACATGACAATGCCCGTAAGCAAGCGACACGTCGTTTTCCGGATTAAAAAGATGCATTTTCATCAAACGCAAATTTAACAAAAAAACGTCCAATCCACTCTATTATCCATTGACTATAGAGCACTTTTTGATTATCTTTACGCAAAACTTCAAAATGAAAGTATTACTGATCGACTTCGAATATTCCCGCTTATGCAGTGATATAAGAAACCGGCTGATCACAGAAGGCCATGAATGCCTGACGGCCTTAGCACTGCCAACATCCGCTGTAGCAGCCATAAAAATAGGCAACAGCATAGACCGAGCCATACACAGAGTATTGGCCGGCATAAGCGACAGCATGCACCTGCACTCGGCCCGCGCCACATACAACCTATTGTCACGCATAGCCACAAAAGCCCCCGACGTGGTACATATAATAAATATAGAAGAGTACTATCTAAACCTACCGTTGCTATCGGAAGTATTGACCCGCTTCCGCATACCCACTGTAATGACTGCAGCAAATCCGGAAAAATTATATAAAAACCCTCACGCCATAATAAAAAGGGCAAAACACAACTTACATACAATAGAAGACATACTCTACTCATGGGAGACATTGAACATTGTAGTCGAAGATCGGTCGAAATCAGAACATCCTCCATTCGTTGACAAGCCTGTATACATAATAAAGAGCACATCGCCCGACAGCCCGGCTGAATATATATCATTATATGAAAATCTGCAATAAAACATCAAAGGCCACTCTCACGAGTGACCTCTATTCATTCTTGGAATAATCACCAAGTTTAATTAACCTAAAACAACATTTAATCAAAAAAACACTTCAATCATCATTAAAACCAACTATCCTAAAAATAAAAATACTAACCCTTAATTCTTTATATCTATATTTAGACTGAATAATTATTTTACACATCGCAAAGATATGCAAGTTTTCAACCCAATGCGCCACAATTAAAATACGATATAAAATAATCACAGCATAGTAAAAAGACAACAGCCTAAATATAAACCACTTAACAACAGACACCGTTTGGATTAATACAAGTCTTTTTATTAATAGACCGGTAGGAAAACATACACCACGAGCACAGTCGAATGTGACATATCGCCTGTCCCCGACAGGCATTTGCCATGAGTTTTCACCCATCCAAAGAACTGCGGCTATGCCGCTTATCGTGGAATTCTGCACATTTCGTGTATTCACCACTGCCACTTTAGCACACGTTTCTCGGAGCGACTTCAAAACCCGGCAAAAGCGGAGGTATTGCAATAAACGAAAAAGGAGTTCCTCGCGGAGCTCCTTGTTTCATTACCTGACATAAGTTCAGGTATCCTACTTTACTAACTACCTAAAACAAACTACCTATTATACCTATTAATTTAAGCTAATCATTACATGTATATACTAAATAGTAGCTACACTTCAACATGAATTTCATCACAAAGATAAACAGGCATACGTCTTCAGGCAAGAGAATAAATATGCTATATAAAATAAATGTAGTCTCAACAAGATATTCACATCTGTTATACAGCACATTATAGCTACCTCGATATATAATAAATATAACCGAAGGGTAAACACACTTCAGTCATATGTCCCTATTGTCATAATATCGTTTTCAAAAGTAGCACGATTCTTTGCCCGACTTTTCATTCGGTTGCGATAAGTATATACCGTATTCAATGACAGGCCAAGAAACCGAGCAATCTGAGCACTGTCGTCAAGACCAAGCCTCATAAAAGCAAGTATGCGCAACTCCGGAGTCAATTTTATGGGTTCAGAAAGATGTTCAAACCCCTTATCCGGCTCCAACAACGCATTAACCTCATCAATAAACGTAGGGAACATGTGCACAAACGAATTATCGAAAATCTCGTAAAACATCTTGCTCTGGTC
Organism: Muribaculum sp.; assembly: GCA_009775095.1. Lineage (GTDB taxonomy): Bacteria > Bacteroidota > Bacteroidia > Bacteroidales > Muribaculaceae > Muribaculum. Next base: position 47,479 of record VSOZ01000020.1, on the reverse strand, counting down.
ATCAAGAAACTTACCTGACTTAACCAATTTATACAAGTCATCAATCTGGCCGGCCGCAATCTTACGGCTAACCAACTTGTTATAGTCGTCAAGTTTCTCCATATATATAGAACAAAGAGAAAGTATACGACCCAGATGAGAATCCTTCATAAGATTGGCATTCACCAATTCCGTCTTTAACCGCTTCAAACGTTTGACGTCATTGTATCTCATATATATTATAATGACCGCAAGAGCAGCTATAACAACCAGACTCACAATAAGAAAATACAACAACGTCTCTCTCCGTCGCTGCATATCACGATAATCAGCCATTAAACGCGGATATACCGGAGCGACGTTAACGCTCCTTATATAAGCATGACTTTTATCTACATCATCCTGTGCCACAGACATATATTCATATGCCCGATCAAGATCACCCATCTGGTATAACGCTCCGCTCACCTGCCTCAGACAGTCATTGTCAAGTATTCCGATACGCGCATCAGCAGCGGCAGCAAGTATAATGTAATACATCCATAAGTCCTTGCGAGAACGCTCAAAATAAGAAAGAGCCAACATAGACAACGCATTCACATAATCTATATTATACTCTTTATTATTTTCAAGATAATCATTCAGTGCGGCAATAGCAAGCGATATCTGTCCTTCCGCAAGATAATGCGATCCGGCCAATAAACGATATCGTGGAGAGGTGACATCCATCCCTGCCATTAAGGAGTCATTGTATTCAACATACTTATTGAAATATCCGCGATGCAACTTATGAGGAGAATACATGGAAGTAGTACACAACGAAGCCCAACGTGCCGACTCAAAAAACAGTAATTTGTCATCTTCACCAAGAGTATTCACGTCAACACTGTCAATCCGCATAAATGCCTCCCTAATCTCTCCTCTGACCGGCATATGTGCAATCTCAGCAAGCCAAAAACGTCGTGCAGTCACAGAATCGCCATAAAATGAGGACAGAGCTATGGCCTTTCTGAAATAAGTTCTTAAAGAATCCACATCATAATGTGCATATTCATCTATTAAACTGTGAAGCACAGTTATTTGCCCTTCATAATTTTCAGAATCATCAAATTCAGCTTTAAGAGAATCAATCCTAAGTTTTTTAGCCCTCAATAAATCATACCTATCAGCCAAAGCGTTATCCAGTTCAGAAAATGCCTCATCAAACGTATAAGACGACAAGCCGTCAATCCCATATATATATATAGGACACAGACATAAATATAAAAAGCAGGCCAGCAAGGTTTTATACATGATGGGCTTAAGGTAGTTTGTTAAATCAATGGATTCTGACTACAAAAATACAAAATTATATTCATTATACAACAATATAGGCCGTTTCTCACGAAGCGGCCTATATTGTTGCCTTTACATAAAGGCTTCCAAACCTAACATAATACACATTTACTATTATGCACTATTTACATTCGTCACATTTATATCTTTAATATCGTGTATAAAAAAACACGGTTATTTTCTTTCTTCTATGCAAATTTAATAAATAATATTCCGCACTAGCAATAGAGCATGTCAATCATCAAATATTTTTAAGCGTAAATATAAATATATCTCACTGATAACCAGTGAAAACATGGTTAAAAATACAAGTTACCAATCAAACATATCACCACTCATATAAACATGGTTACAGTGTATCATTTTCATATTTCGCATATTTCAACAGTATAGTCCATCCTATAATCTGTATTTATATCCAAAGTTACATATAAGAAATCATTCCAACACAAAAATTCATTAATTTTAATAAAAAACATTAACTTTGCGTCATGAACATTATACGACAGCGAATAAAGCCGTGGATATTGCCGATTGCAATGATTATCGGCGTGCTCTTCCATGATTATATAGGCAAGGTAGCGTTCCTATCGCCTTACCTTATATTTATTATGCTTCTTATTACGTATTGCCGCATATCGCCCGACAGTTTCAAAATACCCCGTTATATATGGTTGCTACTTGCCGTTCAGGTCTTAGGCTCGCTGGCTGTGTTCATGGCCATTAGACCTTTCAGTCTGGATCTTGCGCAAGGAGCGTTTATCTGCATATTCTGCCCTACGGCTACAGCCGCCCCGGTAGTGACGGGAATGCTCGGCGGATCGGTAACGGCCATAGCGGTTTATTCGCTTATAAGCAATGTGGCGGTAGCATTGCTGGCACCGACCTTGTTTTCATTCATAGCACCCGGAACCGACATTCAGTTTCTGGACTCCGTACTTGCCATCAGTGCCAAAGTATTGCCGCTGATACTTGCACCGCTGGCTCTGGCTCTCCTATTTGAAGTATTCGCACCGCGAGTACACAACGCCATAGCCAACCGGCAGTCACTGTCATTCTACATATGGGCCTGCGCCCTGATTATCGTGGTAGGCAACGCCGTCAGTTTCATAATAGCCGAACCCTACGATAAAATACCCGAAATGCTTCTTCTCGCGTTCCTATCATTGCTCACATGTTGCGGTCAATTCTTAATCGGCCGGAAGATAGGAGCACGATATGGCGAAAAAATATCGGGAGCACAAGGACTCGGACAAAAAAACACAGTGCTCGCCATATGGATGGCACTGACCTTTCTCAACCCGATAGCCTCCGTTGGCCCTGCAGCTTACGTAGCATGGCAGAATACAATCAACTCGCTGCAATTGTTCCATAAAGCCAAACAGTCTTCAAAAAGTTAAAAAATCAGAACATTTACAGCTAAATGACGTTAATAATATAAAATAGTACGATTATGAACAGCATGTACGAAATTCTCATGGGACTGCCTCTTTTCAAAGGCGTTAGCCGATACAAGATATCGGAGGTTGTAGGCATGACCAAATTTCACTTCCTGAAATATCTGGAAGGTGAGACCGTAGTTACGGCAGGAGATCCGTGCACGCACATAATCTTCATAATATCCGGCAAACTGCGTGTGACGATAGCCAACTCCAACAATCGCTTCAAAGTGTCGCAGACCCTTGAAGCGCCAAACGTACTCGCGCCGGAATTTTTATTCGGACGGGCTCCGTTTTATCCATGTACCGCCGTAGCTCTTGAACCTGTCAGCATATTACAGATATCCAAAACCGACTATACCAAAATCCTTAACTCCGACGAGATATTTCTTTTCAACTTCCTAAATATTCTGTCAAGAAACGCCCAAAAGGCGGTTGACGGTATACTTGCCATAACCACCGGAAGCCTTGAAGAGCGCATAGCATTCTGGATCATATCGCTTACACAACCGGGGGGCACAGACATAGCGCTCACCTGCCGTCAGCGCGATCTGTATTCGCTATTCGGAGTACAACGCACATCATTCATCTCCACACTTGACAGTCTGAAGGAACGCGGCATAATCGAGTATGACGCCAACGAGATACGCATCAACTCCCGCCAGTCGCTGCTCGAGATTCTCAACACCTCGGCTGAGTAGAATAGCGAACCGGCTGAAGGTCACACCCTCTCGCAGATCAATGTAGCCGAAGAAGAGCTTACGACCCGCACCAGCACCTTGTCGCCCACACGGGCATCGCCGCGCGGAAACACACATGTCTTGTTTTGTGGATTACGCCCTACCATCTGCTCTTTCGACCGCTTGGACACACCCTCGACTAGCACTTCAAATATCTTACCCTCATCGCGACGGTTAGAATCGGCCGACAGCTCGTTCTGCAGAGCAATCATGCGGTTAAGTCGCTCTATCTTCACATCCTCCGGCACATTGTCGGGCATAGTACGCGAAGCGAGTGTACCCGGTCGTTCCGAATACTTGAACATAAACGACGAGTCAAATCCCACCGCCTTCATCAGGTCGAGTGTCATAATAAAATCCTCCTCCGTCTCACCGTGAAATCCGGTAAACAGGTCAGTAGATATACCACAATCGGGAATAGCCCGGCGTATGGCCTCAATGCGTCCGAGATACCAGTCGCGCGTATACTTGCGGTTCATGGCCTTGAGCACAGAGTCGGATCCGGACTGGACAGGCAGATGCACATGATTGCAGATATTGTCGTGCGAAGCTATAGCGGCAATTATGTCATCGCTCATATCCTTGGGATGACTGGTGGTAAAGCGAATTCTCATCTCGGGCACAGCCTCGGCCACAAGCGCGAGAAGGGCGGCAAAGTCTATCACATTACCGTCGGCCCGCTTATAATTGTACGAATTTACATTCTGTCCAAGCAGCGTCACCTCTTTAAAGCCGCGGTCGCGAAGGTCAAGCACCTCGCGGAGTATACTCTCGGCCTCGCGGCTGCGCTCACGGCCTCGTGTATAAGGCACTATACAGTATGAGCAGAAATTATTGCATCCGCGCATGATGCTTACAAATCCAGACACCCTGTTGCCGGTAATCTTCATAGGTATGATGTCGCGATATGTCTCTGTCGTCGACAGATCAACATTAATAGCCTTCTCTCCGGCCTCAACGGCGGCAAACAGCGCCGGCAGATCCATATAAGCGTCAGGACCGGCCACGAGGTCGACGCCATAATCGGCAATCAGCCCCTCTTTTACCCGCTCGGCCATACATCCTATGACACCCACGATGAAAAGGCCTCGGTGACGGCGCTTCAGCGAAGCCATGTACTGCAGCCGGGAGTAAATTTTCTGCTCGGCGTTATCGCGGATGGAGCACGTATTCAACAAAACCGCGTCGGCGTTTTCGATATCATCGGTCATCTCATATCCCACGGTAGCCATCACCGCCGCCACGACCTCGCTGTCGGCCACATTCATCTGACATCCGTAAGTCTCTATGAAGAGTTTTTTCACACCTGCGGTCATATTGTCTATATTGTCCTTATTCATTGTATATATCGTAATTACAGTCCTGTGTACGCGACAAAGGACTTATTAAAATTTTGATTGTCGAATAGTTTTATTTATTTTTGCGCAAAATTAAGCATTTTATACCTTATAATAAACATAAAAACAATTATTATCAGATTATGGCTTTTCCCATCCTTACAGCTCAAGAAGCTGCAGAAGTCATCAACAACGGCGACAACTTAGGTCTGTCGGGCTTTACAGCCGCCGGTACACCTAAAGTGGTCACTGAAGCCTTGGCTAAAAAGGCAGAAAAAGAACACGCTGAAGGGCGTCCCTTCAAAGTCAACATCTTCACCGGCGCATCGACCAACGACCATGTTGACGGAGCTCTTGCACGCGCCAATGCTATCGACAAGCGCACTCCCTATCAGAGTTCGGCCGATCTGCGCAAGCGCATCAACTCACATGACACCAATTATTTTGACCTGCATCTGTCAGAGCTCGCTCAGAAACTCCGTTACGGCACGTTCGGCGACATCGATGTAGCCATCATAGAAGCCGCCCATGTAAGTGACAACGGCGAGATACTTCTCGGCACCGGCGTAGGTATGGCTCCCACCGTTGCCAAAATGGCCAAGAAAATCATCATCGAGCTCAACGAGGCCATACCGACATCGGTAGAGGGTCTTCATGATATATACATGCCTCTCGACCCGCCTTATCGTCGTGAAATACCCATTTACAAACCCAATGACCGCATAGGTTCGACCCTGCTCAAGGTTGACCCGGCCAAAATAGTAGGCGTGGTAAAGACCAACATCACCGACGGAGTACACGGCTTCTCGCCGCTTGACGACGTGACAAAACAGATCGGCGCCAACGTATGCGACTTCCTCATCGGCGAACTGCGCCGGGGAGCCATACCCGCATCGTTCCTACCCCTGCAAAGCGGCGTGGGCAACATAGCGAACGCTGTACTCTTCGGCCTCGGCGAGTCCAAGGAAGTGCCTGCATTTGACATGTATACCGAAGTTATACAGGATGCCGTAGTTGACCTTATGGAGAAAGGCAAATGCCGCTTCGCCTCCACCTGCTCGATGACATTCTCCGACGCCAAGATGACCGAGGTATTCAATAACATCGACTTCTTCCGTGACAAGATACTCATGCGCCCCGGCGAAATATCAAACAGCCCCGAGATAGTACGTCGATTAGGCGTAATAACGATGAACACCGCTCTCGAAGCCGACATATTCGGCAACATCAACTCCACACATGTGGTGGGCACCAAGATGATGAACGGGATCGGAGGCTCGGGCGACTTCACCCGCAACGCCTACATATCGATATTCAGCTGCCCGTCGACAGCCAAAGGCGGACTTATCTCGACCATTGTGCCCATGGTGTCACACCTTGATCACAGCGAGCACTCTGTCGACGTGCTTATCACCGACCAAGGCATAGCCGACCTGCGCGGCAAGTCACCTATACAGCGCGCCGAGACTATCATCGAAAACTGCGTGAACCCCGAGTACAAACAACTGCTCCGCGACTATCTCAAGCTGTCGCAGGCAGGAGGCCATACTCCTCACGCCCTTAATGCCGCTCTCGGCTTCCACACGACATTTGCCGCCGAAGGCGACATGCGTAAAACCGACTGGTCGAAATTCGCATAATCGGCTAATATACTTACATATAGCGTCAGTCCTCGATGTCTGGCGCTATTTTTTTGTGTCAAACTCTTGACAACGGGGCTTTTATGTTGTAAATTTGCACCTTATTAGGTCTGTTATGGCCTTATCCCAAAGTATGGAAAAGAAGCATCGTAAAGGAATATCGACATTCTCGGCCCAGATAACCGCGACAGTAAGTGTGGCACTCGTACTGATGCTGTTGGGCATAATATCGCTGCTCGGCATAGCGGCCCACTCTATAACCTCAGAAATAAAAGAGAACATGGGCTTCAGCATCGTGTTTTCCGACACAGCCACCGACAATCAGATAAACTACCTGAAACAACGCATCACTACGGCACCCTATGTGTCAAGTATGCGTTATTTTTCTGCCGCAGACGCCATGAATAAGTGGAAAGAGGATACGGGAGAGGACCTGATGCAAGTGCTCGGCGTAAACCCGTTCAGCCCCGAACTTGAAGTCAAGGTAAAAGCCGACTACGCCGATGTTGACTCTATCGGCGCCATAGTGGCCCCCATCTCCTCGCTCCCTTACATATCGGACATAAACGTACACACCGAGATGGTCGATGCGGTAAACGCCAATATAAAATCAATCACGATCATACTTACAGCCATAGCGGCGGTACTGCTGTTCATATCATTCGCGCTCATAAACAACACCATAAGGCTTTCGGTATACTCACGACGTTTCACAATCCACACAATGAAACTCGTAGGAGCCACGGGCGCTTTCATACGCAAGCCGTTTCTCACCGGCAACCTCATCAGCGGACTGGTAGCCGGCATAGTGGCCGACGCCATACTTGCCGGAGCATTGGCATACTTCCACACGCTCGACAAGACTATCCGTGAAGCCGTTACGTGGCCGGCGGCGCTGTGCGTATTTGCCGGGGTAATAGTGCTGGGCATGCTCATATGCTTCACCGCGGCCGTATTCGCGACAAACAAATATCTGCGTTCATCGTACGATGACATGTTTAAATAAAAATGACATTATATAATTATATATGGTAAAGCAAAACAACATCACTCCTGTTCAGGACGACGGCATCGACAAAGAGCCGAGGAGCAACTTCCCTCTGACAAAAATCAATTTCATCATGATGGCTGTCTCGGGACTGATAATTCTTGCAGGATTTCTGCTTATGCTCGGCGGCAGCACCACTACCGAGGCGTTCAACCCCGACATTTTCTCCACACGCCGCATAGTGGTCGGTCCGACTATGGCATTTCTCGGCTTCATATTTATGGGTGTAGCCGTAGTCTTCCGGCCCAGTACCAAGGCATAACCGATTTATATTATTAATTTTATCTGCTTTTTACGATGGATTGGCTTGACGCCCTCATTTTAGGTATTGTACAAGGTTTGGCCGAATATCTCCCCATAAGTTCCAGCGGACATCTGGAGATATTCCGTGAGATACTGCATGTAGATCTACCATCCGATCAGGCGCTTGAATTTGACCTGATGCTTCATGCGGCTACCGTACTGTCCACATTGGTCATTCTCTGGAAAGAATTTTTCCCGCTTTGCCGCAGTTTTTTCACACTTAAAATGGACTCTAACTTCTATTATGTGTGTAAAATACTTGTTTCATGCATTCCGGTAGCCATTGTAGGCTTTTGCTTCAAAGACGTTGTCGAGAGCTTTTTCGGAGGCAACCTCCGTATAGTGGGCATATGCCTCTGTATCACGGCTCTTCTGCTGTCGTTTGCCTACTTTTTTCGCACAAAGCCTATGCAAAAGTCGGCACTTACGGGCCGAACATACAAACCCCGCGACATAACATGGCTCGACGCATTCATCATAGGATGCGCACAAGCTGTAGCCGTACTGCCGGGTCTCAGCCGTTCCGGCACAACCATAGCCACCGGTATACTTATCGGGGATAAGCGCGAGAAGGTGGCGTCTTTCTCATTCCTCATGGTAATCATACCTATTCTGGGCGAAGCATTGCTCGATATGAAAGATATTATTACGGCACCAGTGTCGGCACAGTCGACCGGGCTGTTAGCCATAACGGTAGGATTCATCGCCGCTTTTGTCACCGGTTGCATAGCATGTAAATGGATGCTTGAGCTGGTCAAGAAAGGCAAGCTCGTATGGTTTGCCATCTACTGCGTAATCATGGGTATAGTGTGCATCTGCTGGTAAAAATAAGGGCATGAATTTTTTAGACGGAGAGATATTATACATCGATAAGCCTTACGGCTGGACATCGTTTGACGCGGTAAAGCGAATACGGGGTGCTCTTTTGCGCCGGCTGAAAGTCAAAAAGCTCAAAGTCGGACATGCAGGTACTCTCGACCCACTCGCAACAGGGGTGATGATGGTGTGTACCGGCAAAGCGACCAAGCTTATCGACGAACTGCAGGCCCGGACAAAAGAGTATGTGGCCACCATAGCCCTCGGCGCCACCACTCCGTCATTTGACCTCGAAACAGAGATCGACGCCACATACCCGACCGGCCACATAACCCGTGAGCTGGTCGAAGAGACCTTGAAGCGCTTCATAGGCCCGATATCACAGATACCGCCGGCTTTTTCAGCATGTAAAATCAACGGCGAACGCGCATACAAGCGTGCACGACGGGGCGATGAAGTGACGATAAAACCGAAACTTCTGGTAATCGACACGATCGAGCTTCTCGAATTCACGCCCGAAAGCATAACGGTAAAAGTTGTATGTAGCAAGGGCACATACATACGCGCACTTGCCCGCGACATCGGCGAAGCACTCGGTTCGGGAGGTCATCTGACCGCCCTGCGTCGCACGAGAGTCGGCGAAATAGCGGTAGACCGCTGCATGACGGTAGACAACGCGGTGACCCTTATAAAGGAGACACCGATAGAGATGCCCGAAGACAATGACAAAGCATAAACAACAAGAAATTTTAGTATATGAAACTTTCTCAATTCAAATTCAAGCTCCCCGATGACCTCATAGCCTCTCATCCTTGTGAGGTCCGCGACGAAGCACGCATGATGGTTGTCCACCGCGACACCGGCGAGATAGAGCACCTCCGGTTCAAGGATATAATCAACTTTTTCGGTGACGGCGACGTGTTTGTATTCAACGACACCAAAGTATTTCCGGCGCTGCTCTACGGCAACAAGGAGAAGACCGGAGCGAGAATCGAGGTATTTCTGCTACGTGAATTGAATGAAGAAAACAAGCTCTGGGATGTACTTGTAGAACCGGCGCGCAAGATACGCATAGGCAACAAGCTATATTTCGGCGACGACGAGTCGATGGTAGCAGAAGTCATCGACAACACTACCTCGCGCGGCCGCACACTGCGCTTCCTCTACGATGGGAGTCATGAAGAGTTCAAGGATGCCCTGTACAAACTGGGACAGACTCCCCTGCCCCCCTATATAAAACGCACTCCCGAACCTGAAGACGCAGAGCGCTATCAGTGTATATTCGCCCATAACGAAGGTGCGGTGGTGGCTCCGTCGGCCGGTCTTCACTTCAGCCGCGAGCTTATGAAACGCCTTGAGATAAAAGGCGTGGAAGCAGGCTTCCTGACCGTCCATTCGGGTCTTGGCAACTATCGCGAAATCGACGTGGAGGATCTTACAAAACACCGCATGGACTCGGAAGAGATGGAGGTAACTCCGCAGCTTGTCGACCTTGTGAACAATGCCAAAGACAACGGCAGGCAGGTATGTGCGGTAGGCACTTCAGTGCTCCGCGGCATAGAAAGCGCGGTAAGTATGGGCGGCCACATGAAGACATTCACGGGCTGGACCAACAAATTCATCTTCCCGCCCTACGACTTCACGGTGGCCTCCGCCATGGTAAGCGGATTTCACATGCCCTACTCGACCATGCTCATGATGGTGGCCGCGTTTGGCGGATATGACCTCGTAATGCACGCCTATGAAGTGGCCGTAAAGGAGAAATACCGCTTCGGAGCATACGGCGACGCCATGCTCATCATCTGATAGAGCGTCGTCTAAGGACGAAAACTGACACCAGATATATCGGATAAACGCGCCGACAATGCATCAGCATAGTCGGCGCGTATTGTTACAGACATCTCACAAGAGTTGTCAAACGTCTGATTTAGGATTTTGATCTCCGGGTCTTTTACCGCACGCATCACGTCGTTCATCACCATGTAGGGAAACGTAAACGTTATCTCGCGCTGCTCATGGCACTCTATTATACGGCCTGCCAATATAGCCTCCCTCGCCGCCTCGCGATAAGCCACGATAAGACCGCCGGTGCCGAGTTTTATGCCACCGAAATAGCGCACTACGACAATAACGACATTTGTGAGATTGAACGAATTTATCTGACCGAGAATCGGCTTGCCCGCAGTACCCGACGGCTCTCCGTTGTCGTTGCACTGAAAGTCAAGACGCGATGCGCCCGTCATATAGGCCCAGCACACATGTCGCGCGTCATGATACTTCTTCTGATATGAGGCGATAACTTCCTTCGCCTCCACCACACCCGACACCGGCACGGCAAAAGCGAGAAACTTGCTCATCTTCTCTTTATAGCATCCTTCCGATGCAGACTCAAGTGTATAAAAAGTATCGCCCATAATGCAATTTATATGTCAGTATCAATACGAGTGGTCGTCGCCTTCCATCTCGCGGGGAGTAAGTGGGCTGCGGTCCATCTTATGCCATACATAGGCTATATATGCCACAACAAACGGCACAAGTATCGACACGAAGCTCATCACCTTTAGGGTGAAGTAAGTAGAGGAGCTGTTCTGTATGGTAAGCGAACTCGACGGGTCGGTGAGCGACGGATAGTAAGGAGTATTGTTGTAACCGGCCACCCAAAACAAGGTCAGCACCACAAGCACAGTGCCTGTGCCAGACCACCATATGCCCTTGGTGTAGTGCTTGGCAAACGAAGATTTCAACACCGCATAAAGCACCATGACCACGCCGATAAGGAAGAGGACAAGACACCACCACATCTCAACGTAGTTGAGGAAGTACTTGTGCGGGGTCACTTCAAAGCTGTGTTCACCCGTGGTTGTATATCCGTCGGCAAGCCAAAGCATAACGACAAAAGCCACGAAGAAAAGCACAAATATGACACCGTTGACAAGCACACGGCGCTTGTTAAGGTCAAAGAACCGGTCGTCGCCGCCGATATTGTTCATAAAGTAAAGCGCACCCTGTGTACGGGCAAGGAAAAGAACGGCAAAGCCGAGTATCCAGTTTTTCCAGCAGAATATGGCCTCGAAGCCGTGAGTCGGCGCCCAACGCGAAATCACCGGTGCACCGGGATCAAGAATATTTCCCATCGTCACCGAAAATTCCGAGCCGAAGAAGAACATCGACACCGCCACTCCGAGCAGAAAGCATCCGAGGCAACCGTTAAGCAGGAGTAGCCAGTCATAGAAACCTGTACCGTAGATATTTCCGGCCTTGCGGCGATACTGGAAACTAACAGCCTGTCCTACAAATGTAAACAGGATAAGCATCCACAGCCAGTAAGCGCCGCCGAAGCTCGTGCTGTAAAACAACGGGAACGAAGCGAAAAACGCGCCGCCAAACACCACAAGCGTAGTGAAAGTAAGCTCCCACTTACGTCCTATGGAGTTTATCATCAGATTGCGGTCAACAGCGTTGCGCGTGCACGGGAGCATGGACTGCCCGCCCTGCACAAACAGCAAAAATACGAGAAGTGCGCCCAATACCGATATGAGCAGCCACCAATATATCTGTAAATGTTCAAGTGCCATGATAGTTATTCATTTGAGATTGTAGTAATATCTTCCTTGGAATGTTTGTTGATCTGCGTGAGCATGATGCTGATCTCCGCAACAAGAAGTATGGTAAATACGGCGGCAAACATAAAGAATGTCACGATTACCGATGATGAAGAGATGGCGCTTATAGCTGCCTTTGTAGGCATGATGTCCTGTATTACCCACGGCTGACGGCCCACTTCGGCGGTTATCCAGCCGCTCTGAGAGCATACCCATACAACCGCGATGGACAGGATACCTATCCAGTTAACCACACGGTTTTGCAACCATTTGGGGCGATAGTAGACGGCAAAAAGAGCCACGGCAAAGAACAGCAGCAGATAACCTCCGGCCATAACCATGACCCTGAAGGCATAGAAAGTAAGCGCAACCGGAGGCACGGCCTCATCGGGGCTGTCAAGATAGCCGTAGCCGAAATACTCGTATTTGGCCTTTATTTCTTCGGCGGCGGCAGCCATGGCGCTCTTATCGCCGGCAGCCATAGCCGAGTCGTATTGGCGGAGCGCCTCATGGGCTTCCCGACCGATCTTTATACGGTCGGCATAGCTGACCGCATCTACCGTATCGCCGTTTTCCGTAAGTCTTACACCGTTGATAAGGTCACTTATGCCGGGCACAAAAGCATGAGGGTTGTGCGTGGCAAGAAATGACAATCCATAAGGTACACTTATATCAAAAAGATAAGGCTTCTCGTCATTATTTATAGTCTTGGCAGGGTTCAATATACCGAAAGCCACAATCTCCTGTCCGCACTTACCGTTATAGAGTCCTTCCATTGCGGCAAGTTTCATAGGCTGATGTTTGGCCACACTCACAGCCGACATATCACCGGTGGCAAGAGTTATAAGTATACCCGCACCACCTACCCAGCCGGCAATCTTGATTGACGACATGGCCATGTCCACATTGCGCCGTTTAAGCAGGAACCAACAGCTTACGCCGATAACAAACACTCCGGCCACAACCCATGCACTCGCCACAGTGTGGGTGAACTTGGCTCTGGCGGTCTCGGAAAAGACCAATGCCCAGAAGTCATCCATGACATTTCGCATCTGTGCCGGGTCAAACTCCATGCCCACAGGCTGCTGCATCCATGAGTTGGCTACAAGTATCCACAATGCCGACAACGCAGTACCGGCGGCAGTAAGCCATGTGGCGGCGAGATGAAACTTCGGACTGACTTTTTTCCATCCGAAAAACATCACGGCTATAAAAGTCGACTCCATAAAGAAAGCCACTATACCCTCTATGGCAAGCGGAGCACCGAATATATCGCCGACAAACCAACTGTAGTTTGACCAGTTGGTGCCGAATTCAAATTCGAGTATAATGCCGGTGGCCACGCCTATGGCAAAATTTATACCGAACAGCAGCATCCAGAACTTAGTCATGGCAAGCCACTTGACCGACCTGTTTTTTACATACACGCTCTCCATGATAGCTACAATGAGAGCCAATCCGATGGTGAGCGGAACAAAGAGCCAATGATACATGGCCGTCAGCGCAAATTGCCATCTCGACCAGTCGACTACAGTAATTAAGTCATCCATAATTAATTAAGGTGTTAGTAATGTATTTTCTTGATTTCGGTTATAATCGGTCATAGAGTGTCGCACCGCACGTGCTCTGTCGGCATCATTGTCATAATCGCGCTGCAGCAGGTCGGGAAAGAAAAAAAGCTTAAAGATAAAAAACAGTATAAACAGTTTTATTATAATCATGGCCCACAGATAACGACCTACGGTCATAGAACGAAATCCGTCGCGATAAAAACGGATAATACGCATCAGCAGATTGCCGCTTCGGGGAGTTCGGTTTGGGTCCATATAATTGTTTTTAACAAAAATAGGCTTTTATTTTCATAAAACAAAAAATAAATATCCGAGGTTTCCCTAAATATATATATAACCTAATTCTATGTCATGACTTTCGTGCACCGGCGTAACGTGTCGGCGGCATACCGAACATCTCTTTAAACGCAACCGTGAAATGTGACGGATTGGAGAAACCCGTTGCATAAGCAACTTCAGCAACACTCAGTTTCTGTTCTTTAAGTAGACGGGCCGCCTGTTTAAGTCGTAAGTTCTTTATAAAATCACGTGCTGACATATTGGTGAGCTCCTTCAGTTTACGATGCAGATGCACGCGGCTGAGTCCGACCTCCTCGGCAAGCCGCTCAACACTCAGGTCAGGCGACGACAGATTATCGTTTATCACAGCCATAATACGGTTAAGCAGTATCTCGTCTTGCGACTTCATCGTTATTTTTCTCACAGCATCCTCCTGATCCTGCACGCCGCTGAACTTAGCCCGCAACAATTTACGGTTGGCTATCATGCCCGATATGGTGCTCATAAGCACCTCCATGCTCACAGGCTTTGACATGTAGGAATCGGCACCGGCCTGCAGGCCGGTCATACGATCCTCATTTTCAGCCTTTGCCGAAAGGAGTATCACCGGTATGTGGTTAGTATTTGTATTCTGCTTCAATTTACGGCAAAGCGACAACCCGTCAAGACCGGGCATCATAACGTCGCTTATAACTATATCCGGAGCATCGGCAATAATATTTTCAAGAGCTTCATTGCCGTTGGCAAACGTGACCACATTATATTTCTCCGACAACTCATGACGAAGATACTCTCTCACATCCACATCATCCTCAACAACAGCCACCGTTATATCGGCGCGTGTTTTAGACCCGTTTTTATCGGAAAGAGGAGTCACCGGCACCTCATAACCGGGGGCCATCCGTGCCGTAACCGCCTGAAGTTCCTCCGCCGTAAGGTGGTCGGCCCCTGCCGGAAGACGTATAATAAATTCACATCCGGTGGCACCGACATGATTTCGCGCCGCTATAGTGCCATGATGAAGTGTAACCAGCGTACGACACAAATGCAGACCGATGCCGGCCCCAGCCACGGCTCCGGTTATCTCGTTCTCGATACGGTAAAACCTGTCAAATATACGTTCTATCTTATCGGGATCTATGCCGATACCACTATCAGAAACTGCGATCTCCACATATCGGTCAAGCGGCGGCAGAGCACCGGAGTCCTCTCCTTCGGTAAGCGTTATGTCTATGTGGCCTCCACGCGGAGTATACTTGAATGCGTTGGACAGAATATTGATCAGTATCTTGTCAAAATTATTCACATCGATCCATGCCGGCAGGCTCGGCACCGAGTGATGAAACGTAAACACCACGTCATTTTCATAAGCCATGTACTCAAACGAACGCATGGACTCCTCTATGTAAGGCACCATGTCGGTCTCCGAGAAGTGCAGCTGCATCTGCCCTTTTTCAATCTTACGCATGTCCATAAGTTGATTGACAAGGCGCAATATACGCTGAGCATTGCGAAATATCATCATATAGGTTTCACGCAGACGGGTATCTTTACAATTTGCAATCAGCTTCTCCAGCGGACTTATAATAAGGGTCATTGGAGTGCGTATCTCATGAGAGATATTGGTAAAGAACTGCAGCTTGGCCTCAAGCAGCTGCTCGGACTGTCGGCGTTCAAGCTGACGACGGCGCTCGTCGGCCTTATCACGTAAAAAGTGCATTACACATACACTTACAAATACAGCTACGCCCAAATATATCAATATCGCCCACCATGAGCGGTACCATGGGGGCAACACAGTGATGTCAAGTTCGCGAAGAGCATCCGGCTCCGTATTTCCGGCTACACGCACCTGAAAACGGTAGTCGCCGGGCGACATGTTGTTAAACGTAACCCTACTCTGGCCCGGAAGTGTCGTAAGCCAGTCTTTACCAAGCTCCCTGACACGGTATTCATAAACAAGCTTATCGGGATTATCATACGAAAAAGTGGAAAACGCTATGCTGAATGTATTGTCATAGTGAGCCAGCCTTACACTGCCGGCTTCGGAAAGATCCGTATCTATAACATGACGGCCGCCCGATAAAGTCGAGGCGGTGACCGGAGTAGAGAAAATATCAAAACCGGTGATAACCGGAGTATAAACACGCTGATTGTCATTAATGTCAAGCGGATGAAAAGAAGTCACGCC
This sequence comes from Muribaculum sp., assembly GCA_009775095.1. Classification (GTDB taxonomy): domain Bacteria; phylum Bacteroidota; class Bacteroidia; order Bacteroidales; family Muribaculaceae; genus Muribaculum. The sequence goes on along the minus strand of VSOZ01000020.1, from coordinate 31,199 downwards.
ATCCGTACCGCCAAAATATACAATACCTTTCCCGTCATTGCAATAAGCACCATGAGTAAATTCATTGCCCTGCAGACCGTCACCGGAGTCAAAATTCACAAAGCGCCGTTCATCGACTATGAATTTGGATATACCGTGGTAGGTACTGACCCATACATTGTGACTCTCATCCTCACACAAACCACAGATAACATAATTGGGCAAACCGTCATCTGAAGAATAATGGCCAATCTCACCCGATACCGCATCGTAGACATATATGCCATAAGAAGTACCGCACCAGATGTTGCCCTTATGATCCTGCATCAACGAATAAGCTATGACTCCGTCAACAAGATTCTCACTATCACCCAATTTAATATAACGTCCGGAGCGTGTATCATAACAGCTTACACCTTGATAATGGGCCAGCCATAAATGGCCGGAAGGCGTATATAACATACTGTTTATCCAATCGTTTCCAATCGACGTCTCCGCCTTTTTCATGACTTTAAATGACAGCTCACTCGAAGTATCGTCATCAGGGTTATAACGGATCAGACCGTTACCGAATGTTCCAAGATAAAACACTCCCTTATCGGCTTCGACAATACTGCATATTTTCTTTTCTGCGAATCGAGGCACCTCATGCAGAGAGCCATTATCGCCAACCCGATAAAGGCCGGAGTTAAACGAACCGATCCACATACGCGACCGGGAATCCTCAAGAATACACATGACCGTGGTGGGTGTACGATAATAAGCGACCCTGCGTCCTGCGGGATCAAGACGATACACTCCGTCATTATCACAGCTTACCCACAAATTATGGCCGCTGTCAACATACACCGCCATAACACAGCCGTCACCTATAGGATTTTCGTGCACAGCTCTACCGTAATAGCCAAACATATGACGCAATTTAGGCACCAAAGCTATCCCCTTCTGAAACATACCAATCCATAAATTACCGTCACGGTCCTCAAGCATACGGTGCACTTTGGTACGATTAAACTCGACAAACGGCGAACTTGAAGGCACATCAAGCAATAGATCGCCAGCTATAAGTTTGGCTCCGTGTCCTTCCGTACCGGCATACAGAGCACCTCCATAGACGGCAAGAGTCTTTACCGAAAGGACTCCTCCGGCATACACTACCGGCTTGAAATCTTCAGACCCATAACATAATCGACTGACTCCGGCATCAAGCGAGCTTACATACACGTCACCTTCAGACGACCCCATCACGGCAGACACTTTATTTCCTACCGAAGAACACTCAAGGTTATAAGATCGCGAACGATCTCCTGCCGGATAATAACGACACACACCATTGTCCTCGGTAGCTATCCATATAGCATGAGTGACATCTTCATATATATCACTTATAAGAAGACTGCCGGCAGCACGTGCAAGATGATGCATGCTTCGGGCGGTATCGGAAGAAGGATCATAACGAAACACTCCGTAACCGGCTGTTCCGATCCATATTTCACCGTTTGACAGTCGGGCTATGACCGACACATGAGCCGGCACCGGCTTATCGCCATATATAAGAGGTATATCATGGAACTCTTCTGTAGCACGATCAAACTCCATCAAACCCGTAATGCATCCAACAAGCAACCGTCCGCGGGAATCCTCCTGAACGGTACGTACATAATTGTCACGTAGCGACAGGGCGTTGCCGGACATATGCTTAAACGTGGTAAACCGAGTTCCGTCAAAACGATTCAAGCCATACTCCGTGGCTATCCATATATATCCTTTACAGTCTTGATATACATCATTGATAAGACAGCTCGAGAGAAATCCGTTAGAAGTATATAGCTTTGTACGTTGTGCGGGCAAGACCACAGCGGAAAGCGTAAAGAATAGCGTAATGCAATAGTGTTTAATTTTCATGACATCTGTCGGGTTACATATTCTATGCAAAAATAATCAAATTGATACACCGAGAAAAGTGTCTTTTTATGCTTTACAACATAGTTGTTACATTGACGATAATATATGACACATGCAACAAAGTCACATTACAAATTCCAATAATTTTGTTACGCGTAACACAAGCAAATAATTTGATATCATCTAAATTTGCATCGTAATCAATCGTTAACTACAATACACAAACCCAAAACAATTGCCAATGCTTATGCCGTAAAAATACAACAGATTTCAGTCCCCCGTATGATTAGTACGGGCAACCGAGAATTTAAACCAATCAAGAACTTACATTAATCCCAAAACCAATAACATTATTTTCATGAAATGCACAGATTTTAATCTGCGGTTCATAGCGGTAATATTAATAGGACTCATGTCACCGCTATGGGCATTTTCCCAGACCATCATTGTCTCGGGAACAGTAATCGACGAATTGGGAGAGCCACTGATCGGAGCCACCGTTCAGCAAAAGGGCACGTCCAACGGTACTTCGACCGATATTGACGGCAAGTACACGCTGACAATCTCTCCCAAAGGTACACTCACCGTATCCTATGTGGGCTATAACACACAGGACATCGCCGTAGACGGACGCACCGTAATCAACGTGACCATGAAAGAAAACGCGGCCGTACTTGAAGAAGTGGTCGTGGTAGGTTACGGTCAGATGAAACGAAGCGACCTTACCGGCTCCGTGGTATCGGTAGGCGAAGACGCCGTGAAGAAGTCGATATCGACCAGTATCGACCAAGTGCTTCAAGGACGCGCTGCCGGTGTACAGATACAAGCCAACTCCGGAACCCCCGGCGCCTCGACTTCAATCCGTATACGCGGTATCAACTCGCTTAACGCCACCAACCAGCCGATCTTCGTTATCGACGGTGTCGTTATCGATTCGGCTACCGACTCGGAGTCATCCAATCCCCTTTCGTCGATCAACCCGTCAGACATCGTATCGATGGACATTCTGAAAGATGCCTCCGCAACCGCTATATATGGTTCGCGCGCGAGCAACGGTGTGATCATGATCACAACCAAGCGTGGCAAAGCAGGCGAAGCTACCGTCACCTATGACGCCTATCTCGGATGGCAGGAGATGCCGAAGCAGTATGACATGCTCAACCTGCAGGAGTATGCCGAACATCACAACTACCGAGCCATCGAGCGTAACCTGCTCATACCGAGCAGTGCGTTTGTACGCCCCGACCTCCTCGGCAAAGGTACCAACTGGCAGGATGAGCTCTTCCGCAAGGCCTTTATGATGAACCACAGCATATCGGTATCGGGCGGAAGCGAGCGTACTACATGGGCATTCTCAGGCGGATATCTCGATCAGGACGGTATCGCCGTAGGTTCAAGCTTCAAGCGCTATTCACTCCGCTCAAATGTCGACACCCAGATAAAGGATTGGCTTAGGGGGGGAGTAAATTTCTCATTTTCAGAGTCTAAGCAAGCTGTAGGCACTGACAACAATACCATCATGAGCGCGTTGCTGCAGCAGCCTACCGTCGCCGTAACCTCGCCCGACGGCTCCTACGACGGACCCGAAGACCAGTGGATGCCCGAAAACCCGCTCGGTCTTGCCGAACTCATCACCAACAACAACAAGAAAGTCAACATGCGCTTCAACGTATATCTTGAAGCAGCGCTCTACAAAGGGCTTACCCTGCGTACCGAACTCTCGGGCGACTTCAACTTCAACAAGTTCTACTTCTACGAACCCGACTACCAGTTCGGTATAAAGACTCAGGATCACCGCACATCGCGCTGGACCAAAACCGACAGCAAATACTGGTCATGGCGTAACATCCTCACCTACAACAACACATTTGCAGAAAAACATAACATCAATGTCATGTTAGGTCAGGAAATGTCGAAAACCCATTGGGAGACACAGATGGGACAGGCCACAGGCTTCCTCACAAACACCACTCCCGACCTCGGCGCAGGCGACATATCCAAGTCAAGCACCACCGGTATGCGTACAGTCAATACAATGGCTTCATTCTTCGGACGCGCATTCTACTCGTTTGACGACCGTTATCTTCTGACAGCCACCATACGTCGCGACGGTTCATCTAAATTTGCCGACGGACAAAAATGGGGATGGTTCCCCGCAGTCGCTCTCGCATGGCGCATATCGCAGGAAGAATTCATGAAAGGCATCGAGGAGATCAATTCACTGAAACTGCGTCTCGGCTGGGGTAAAACCGGTAACCAGAACGTAGCCGACTATGCATACATGTCCATGCTTTCCTCCAAGACCACTCCGTGGGGTGTAGGTGTACTCGCAGGCAACACCGCCAACCCTAAACTGACATGGGAAACCACTTCGTCATACAACATCGGTCTTGATTTCGGACTGCTTCAGAACCGCATCGAACTAATAGCCGACGTATACTATAAAAAGACAGAAAATCTGCTTCTTCAGGTACAGCTTCCGGCATTCCTCGGCTCAGAAGGTTATGGCGGTGCAAGTAATCCGTGGATGAATGTGGGTTCAATCGAAAACAAAGGTATAGAGCTGACTCTTAACACAACCAACATCGCAAACAGAGAGTTTACTTGGACCTCCAACCTCGTGTTCTCGCTCAACCGCAACCGCGTCAAGTCGCTCGACACGGCATCGGCATCGGTAGAAAAGGACTTCAGCATAGGCTCAACACCCTATATCGTCACCAAGACCGTAGTAGGCCAGCCGATAGGACAGTTCTACGGCTACAAAGTTATCGGACGTTTCGACAAAGCCGAAGACTTCTACTATCATGACGCTAACGGCAACCTCTGCGAGGTAGCACGCCCCGAAGGCAAGGGCATCGACCCCAACCAGACATGGATCGGCGACTACATCTTCGAAGACCTTAACGGCGACGGCGTCATCAACGACAAAGACCGCACGTTTATCGGCAATCCCGAGCCTAAATTCACTTGGGGCTTCGGCAATACTTTCAACTACAAGGGCTTTGACCTGAACATAATGTTCTCCGGATCTTATGGCAACAAAGCGCTCAACATGACCCGCATACGTATCGAAGATCCGCGTCAGAACTCCAACATACTTCGTTCGTCGCTCAACTTCGCCAAGTTTGCAGTCATCGACCCGACGCTTCCCGCCACCGACTACCGCAACATCTACATCTCCAACGCATCAAGCACCACACTGCCGGCAGTACAGAACAGCGACGCCAACGGCAACTACCGCCTCAGCGACCTCATGGTGGAAGATGCATCGTACATCCGTCTCCAGAACATATCACTCGGTTATACCATACCGCGCAACATCGTACGCCGACTTTACCTTGACAACGTGCGAGTATACTTCAGCGCACAGAATGTTCACACATGGAGCAAATACAAAGGTCTTGACCCCGAAGTCGGTGCCATGTACGGCGACGCCCTCATGACCGGCGTGGATTACGGTCGTTATCCCTCGCCCCGCATCTACACTTTCGGTCTTAACGTATCATTCTAACTAATATCAAAATCCGAAACTAATGAAAACAAAAATAGCTATATTAATGGCCGCCGGATGTATCGCCCTGACTTCATGCGATGACTTCCTGACTACCCAGAGCACTTCGTCACCGAGCGACCAGACATTTCTTGACAACGACGCTGCGGTAAACGCCACCACTTATCCGCTCTACAACTACGCATGGTGGGGTTTTAACGAGAAGTTCTACTACTCCGTAGGCGACGGACGCTCCAACAACATCAACGCACCGTGGTCAGACTACATATATCCTTACACCAAACTTACCGAACAGGCAAGCTCACCCGGTCTTCACGACGCTTGGAAGTCGTTCTACTCGGTTGTGGCACAGTCCAACAACACGATCAACCGTATAAAGGACTTCTCCGGCCCCGCCGTAACCGACGGAGCCAAGACACAGGGCATAGCCGAAGCCCGCTTTATGCGCGGCATAGCCTACTGGTACATCGGCTCTATCTGGAACCGCGCCGTACTTTACGAGAACACTGCGGCCATGGTAGGCAACTATGTAGTGCCCCCTCACCGTGTAACCGACGTCATGGAGTTTGCCATCCGCGACCTTGAGTACGCAGCCGCCAACCTCCCCAAGTCACAGGCCAACGAAGGTCGCGTCACCTGCTACAGTGCATACGGTCTTCTGTCAAGAATCTACCTGTCCATGGCCGGACTCACCACCGACGGAGCATATGACGGAAGCAATATAGCCACCGACTTCAACCGCGGAACCCGCAACACTTACTATCTTGATCTGGCCAAGAAAGCAGCCCTCAAATGCATGGAAGGACCTTACGCCCTTATGGATAACTACGGCGAGCTCTTTGACATCAAGACATGGAACAACAACCGCGAGTCTGTATTCCAGCTGCAATGGATAGCCGGACCCAACGGAAGCGGCGCCGACGGCTGCCACAACCCCATATCGGCATTCTTCGGCTGGTCATCGATGGTAGATGACGCGGGCTGGGGTAACGCCACATATGCGTCATATGACATAATCCGCACTTATGATCCGGCAGAAACCGACCGTCGCCACTACACCGTGACCACCTACGGCGACTTCTATCCCGAATTCAACAAGAAAAACGGCGGCTACACAGTGGGCGTGACCGAGGTAGACGACAATGCCTACAAAAAACGTTGCCATGTTAAGAAGCACGTACTCGGCAAATATGACGACAACGGCGTAAGCTACAAGCAGTCAAGCGGAGTCAACACCTACATGATGCGTCTGGCCGAAGTATACCTCAACCTCGCCGAAGCCATACTCGGCAACTCGGCATCGACATCCGACGCCGTGGCTCTCGAATATTACAACAAAGTACGCACCCGCGCCGGCATGTCGACCAAAAGCAAAATCGACTACGACGACATCCACTACGAGCGCCGTATAGAGCTCGCTTTTGAAGGCCAGTACTGGTATGACCTTCTGCGCCGCGCCTACTACCAGCAGGCCGAAGTGGTCAACTACCTCAACCATCAGGACCGTCACGCCGGTTACGAGTATGACGAAAGCGAACCGTGCAAATACGCAAAGACCTCCGACGCCACGGACGTATCGACCGCCACAGCGGCAAGCCTTCAGTTCCCGCTGTCAGACGTCGATCTCGGCCGTAACCCCCGTCTGAGCGAGACACCCGTAGCCTATGAGTTCGGTGAGCGCGAAGTCACCCCCGCCGATTTGTTTAACTAATTTTATTTACTGACACAGATATGAAAAATCTAAAATATATATGGCTCTCCGTTATAGCGCTTCTGTCGGTGGGATTCGTGTCATGCAACGATGACGACGAGTATTTCGACGGCAAGTACCAGAGCCGGCCGATCGTGGTTAACAAGGTATATCTCGAGAACTACGAGTCATCTGTACCCGACCGCGAAGTTGAGTTTGCCCGTCTCGGACAGCTCATCCGTCTCGAAGGCGAAGGTTTCATGGGCATGAAGAAAGTGTTTGTCAACGGTTTTGACACATACTTCAACCGCGCTTACGTCAGCGACAACTCCATGCTCATACAACTCAGCAGCAAGACCCCCATCACCGATGCCGAAGACGATGTGCGCAACACCATACGCCTTGTCAAGGACGGCACCGAGACGGTGTACAACTTTACCATACGTGCAGCCTCGCCCAGCATCAGAGGCTTTCAGAACGCTCTTCCGGCCGCAGGTGAAAAGGTAGTGGTATACGGCGAAGGTCTTCAGGAAATAACCAAGATAACACTGCCCGGCGGCATGGAGATCACCGACGGCATAGTGTCTGACGAAGACGGAGAGTGGTACTCGTTCACCATGCCCGCAGGCCTCACATCAGGCGGCGCTGTCATAGCAGAGGGAGCCAACGGAACCTCGCAGACCCCCGCTTACTTCAACGAACGCCGCGGCATGCTCCTCGACTTCGACACCGAAGGACAGCAGGGCGCATGGGGCTGGAAAGAGGCCGGATCAATGATAGGTTTCGAGGATCGCACCGACGATGACGGCAACGTGACCATGAGAAACGATCTCGTTCAAGACCCGCTGGGCATCAACGGCCAAGTATGCCAGATAGTACCCGACCGTCTTCTTGCCGACGGAGGCATCGTATCGGGCAAGCCCCGCGTAACCGAATGCTGGACCGTAGGCGACGGCAATCTCGAATACGAGAACTGGGCACGCATGAGCGCCCTTATATCGGCCGACACCCCGCTTGACGAAGTGGCATTCCAGTTTGAGATCTACGTTCCCAATCCGTGGGGAGCCACCGGTCAGCTGCAGATATGCCTTGTCAACAACTATCAGTACAAAGGTATCGACTCCGACGAATACGGAGCCAACAAGCTCACTGCATTCTTCACCCCGTGGGTTGTCGACGGAGAAAACGTACCCTTCTCTACCGAAAGCTGGACCACCGTTACCATTCCCTTGTCGGAATTCGGCAAATACAAAGCACTGCTTGAGGACAAAGAGGCCGTGGCACCGACATTCCAGACCGTTATCGACGACCGCCTTGCAGCCACCTACCCCAACTTCGGTATGGGCTTTGTCAACACCGACTACAAGCTCGGCGACGTAACTTTCGCTTCCGACCTGTTCAACACCAAGATCTATGTCGACAACTGGCGCATAGTTCCCTGTAAGAACGTTGTTATTTCCGATTATCCCGAAGATGATGAAGAGGAATAATATTAACCGTAAAAACACAGAACGACAATTATGAAATTCAACAAGATAATACTTCCGTCAATCGCGCTTGCCACAATAATGGCAAGCTGCGATGACCAGATAATGGAGTGGCAGGACAAAGACAACAGCGTCGACAGCTCCGAGCTGCCCCTGACAGACAGTGAGAAGCTGAAGCTCTACAAGCCCATAAAGGATTATGTGGCCCAGCATCATCCGAATCTTAATCTCGCTCTCGGCGTAGGCGCCGACATGTACCTTGACGATGCCGAAGCAAAATCCATCATCGACGCCAACTTCACCGGCATAACCCTCGGCAACGCCATGAAGATGGGTGTGATGGTAAACGCCAGCGGCAACATCAACTTCGCCACAGTCGACAGAGTTCTGGCGGCAATGCCCTCCGGCATGAAGCTCTACGGCCACAACCTACTGTGGCACACCCAGCAACCACAGACCTACCTCAAGTCGCTCATCGCGCCCGAAATGAAAGTGGTGGTTGACCAGAATGATGTATGTATAAATGTAATCGGAAACTCCGACTTTGAGGAGAACATGGACGGATGGATCAGCTGGAGCCATCATACCAAAAGCCTTGTAAGTCCGGGATACAACAGCAATCAATGTCTTAAATTATCAGTAGACAACACCAGCACAAGCAGCTGGAATGACCAGATGTTCTGGACGCTTGACACACCGCTCGTTCCCGGTGAAACTTATGCTTACCAGTTCTGGGCACGTACCGACAATCCCGGAGCAGTCGTACAATTTATGTATCAGAATACGTCAAGTGGCAACCAAAACTGGGGCGCAAACCATGAACTGGCATCCAACTGGGTACTGTTTACAGGCGAGATTGTCCCGAAAGATGAACATATTGATGTAACACGTGTAGGTCTGCAATTCGGCGGTATGGAAGCCGACATCTATATTGACGACTTCAAATTCGGTTTGAAGAATGACGCTCCCGCCAATCCCGACGAAGGACGTCTGAATATGATAGCCAACGGCACATTTGATGAAAACATCGACGGTTGCCAGAAATGGAACGGCGCCGACGGATGCAACACTTGGAACGCAGACGAAGGCAACTTCAAAAAAGGATGTCTTCAGGTCGTAAATGCAACCGCCAACCCCGGCAATCAGTGGAAGACTCAGATTCACATAAATCTCGCACAGCCCATACCGGTAGGAAGTACCGCCTACATATCTTATTATATAAGGACACTGGAGGGCTCAGGCTCCGCTCGTGTATCAACGACAGGCGACACCCACTATCAGGGCGACCAGAATGTACCTGATGCTTGGGTAAGAGTAGAATGGTCATTTGATGTAGCAGGTAATCCTCTTGAGGGTATTAACTTCGACCTCGGCGAGGCTGCGGCAACATACCTGATCGATGATATCTATGTATCGACCGATCCTTTCAAGGCAGAAAAACAGGCCGCACCCAAAGCAGGAGGCATCACCTTCATACCCAAGACCGCCGAAGAGAAGAAGACCATACTTCTTGACGCCATGGAGCAGTGGATCAAGGCCGTAATGGAGCATGTGGGCGAACGTGTAGACGCATGGGACGTCATCAATGAACCGATAGCCGACGGCAGCAACGGATGGCGCGGCATTGACGGCGTGTTCGGCGGCACCAACAGCGACAAGGTAGCCGACGAAGAGCCGGTAGAGACAGAAACCGACGGTCTCAGCTTGAACTGGGCTTCCGACGCAGGCAACCAGCACTGGTACTGGGGCTACTACATAGGCAAAGACTATGCGGTGAAAGCATTTGAGTTTGCCCGCAGATATGCACCCAACGCCAAACTGTTTGTCAACGAATACAACCTCGAGACCAGCCCGTCGAAACTTGACGCCATCATCGGCTTTGTCAACTATATCGACCAGAACGGCGGTCAGGTAGACGGTATCGGCACCCAGATGCACGTCAACTACAAGATAACCAAAGAGCAGGTTGACGCCATGTTCAAGAAGCTCGCCCAGACAGGCAAACTCATCCGCATCACCGAGCTCGACGTGGCATTCGGCGTAGAGGAGGGCAAGACCATAACTCCGTCTGAAGCACAGCTAAAAGAACAGGCCGCCACCTATCAGATGATACTCACATCGTACTTCGAGAACATACCCGAAGCACAGCAGTCGGCCATAACCATCTGGGGCTTCTCCGACAACAAGAAGGAGCACGAACACTGGCTGCCGGGCGACGCTCCCAACCTGTTTGACTCAGACTATAACCGCAAGGTAGCCTACAAGGGAGTATGCGATGCCATAGCCGGTTATGACGTATCGACCGAATTCAAAGGTGACGACTGGAAAGACCTTAATGAAAGCGAAGAGGAAGCACCTGAAGAATAAACGATAACCCACATTTGACCATACCACGAGGGGAGGACATAATTTCCCTCCCCTCGTATTTTTTAATACAACCTTATTGACATATGCACAGATTGTTTTTGATGGCACTCATCCTGCTGACGACAGCGGCTACTTACGGCGCCGAAGTGCGGTTGGTCCCTCACGGCACGGCCACACAGCTTACTGTCGACGGCAAGCCCTTTATTATCATCGGCGGAGAACTCGGCAACAGTTCGGCATCATCGGAGGCCGACATAAAGCGCATATTTCCCAAGCTGAAACGCATGCACCTCAACACGGTGCTCGTACCCGTGTATTGGGACATGCTCGAGCCGACAGAAGGCCGGTATGACTTCTCGCTCGTTGACACAGCAATAGATGAAGCACGCAAAAATGATCTGAAAATAGTATTTCTCTGGTTCGGGACATGGAAAAATTCCATGAGTTGCTATGCGCCCGAATGGTTCAAACGCGATTACCGCAAATATCCCCGTGCCCGCACTGCTACGGGAAAACCGCTCGAAATAGCGAGCGCATTTTCAGAAAACGTGTACGATGCCGACAGCCGTGCGTTTACACGCTGGCTGAAACATGTTGCCGAACGCGACACCGACGGCACCGTGCTCATGATACAGATAGAAAACGAAATAGGTATGCTCGAGGACGCGCGCGACTATTCTCCGGCGGCACAGACCGCTTATGAAGAAGGAGTTCCGGCGGCGCTGATCGACCATCTCAAAAAACACAAGACATCACTTCATCCGCAGCTGGCGGCCCGTTGGCACGCCAACGGCATGAAGACTTCGGGCAGTTGGCGCGAGGTATTCGGCGATGACATTTACAGCGACGAATACTTCATGGCGTGGAACTATGCCCTTTATGTAGAGCGACTCGCACAATGCGCGCGGGCCGTCATCGACCGACCATTATATGTCAACGCGGCCATGAACAGCCGCGGCCGCAAACCCGGCGAGTATCCGTCGGCCGGACCTCTCGCTCATCTGAAAGACATATGGCATGCGGCCGCACCGTCGGTCGACATGCTATCGCCTGACCTTTATGACAAAGGGTTTACCGATTGGGTAGCTCAATATCACACTTCCGATAACCCGCTCTTTATACCCGAAATACGTCGTTTTGACGGCAACGCCGCACAAGCGTTTTACGTAATCGGCGAGCATGACGCCATAGGCCTTAGCCCCTTCTCGATTGAAAACGGCAGTGACTCACCCGAGGCACCCTCGGTCAAAGGCTACGCCAAACTGCGCGAGATGATGCCACTGCTCGCGAAGCATCAGGGACAAGGCACCATGAACGGGCTGTATTTCGACAACGACTCTACGGAGCGCGTCATTACCCGCGACGACATGAAGATAACAGCTGCCCACTACTTCACCCTGCCGTGGGACCCGCGAGCTACCGATGGCACACCATGGCCTGCCACGGGCGGTGTCATCATACGGCTTGCCCCGCGCGAATACATCATAGCCGGAAGCGGCATAGTGGTGAAGTTTGAAAACATCGGAGAGAGCACCGTCAAACAGACCCTCGGCGAAGACGGTTTTCTTAACGCCGGCGACGACCGCAAGACCGCGGGACATTGGAGCGGAAGCGCCCGCATAGGGCTCGGCACTGTCGACGAAGTATCGGTTAATCCCGACGGCACTCTGTCGCGTGTACGCCGTTATTGCGGCGATGAAACCCATCAAGGCCGGCATGTGCGTATCGGCGTCGATGACTTTCAGATACTTCATGTGACACTTTATGACTATAAATAAGCATGATGTTACACAGTCGTAGATTTGTGATACACAATTGTACCCCTCGGCCATAGGCTATTGAGTAATTTTGCTCATGCTAACTTAACCGAATCCATAAATAATACCGCACGGATGAAACATAGTGTAAAATATATCGCGTCGCTCCTCGCTGTACTTTGCATGGGAGCCGTAGAAAGTGACGCCAAAGTGACTCTGCCCCGCATACTGTCGCCGGGCATGGTGGTACAACGTGAACACCCCGTGGTACTGTGGGGTAAAGCCGACCCCGGAGAGACCGTGACCGTCAAGGTCACCGACAGCCGCAACAGACCGGTAGGTCCGCGTAAGGGCATATCGGTCACCGCCGGCAATGACGGACAATGGCGCGCAGAGTACACCGAACTGAAAGCCGGAGGTCCATACACCATAGCCATCAACGATGTAATTCTCGACAACGTGCTCTCGGGCGACGTATACCTCTTCTCAGGACAGTCCAATATCGACTTGACCGTAGGCCGCGTCACCGACATGTTTGCCGACGAGATAGCCTCATACAGCAATGACAAAATACGTCATTTTAACGTGCCCAACGCATACGAGTTCCACCAGCCGCTCGACGACGTGCGGGAGTGCGCATGGCAACCTACATCCGGCGATCAGCTGATGGCTTTTTCCGCCCTCGCCTACTTTTTCTCTAAAGAGCTCAACGAGCGCACCGGCCTGCCGGTAGGCATAATAAGATCAAGCTGGGGAGGCACACCCATCGAGTCATGGATCAAGGAGGAGCGTCTCGTTGACTTCCCCGGTCTTATAAATAAAAAACGCATATATGAAGATGACGCCTATCGCAACCGCATAAACCAACTCGCCGGCGAAAGCTCGGCCCGTCGTCAGTCATTGCTCTACGCCACTGACCCGGGTCTTCACGGCACGGTCAAATGGTATGAGCCCGCATTTGACGACTCCGACTGGGCCACGGTTGATATACCGTCAGGCGCTGTCACCGACGGAACAATAACCGGCGATGACATCCACTGCGGATGGAAAGCCTCCAACGGGTGGGCCACCGACGGTCTGAACCCCGTCAACGGCTCACATTGGTTCCGCAAAACCGTATCGCTGCCCTCGTCAATGGCCGGCAAACCGGGAATGCTCCGTCTGGGATGCATCGTCGACGCTGACTCCGTATATGTCAACGGCACATTTGTCGGTACCGTATCATACCAGTATCCGCCCCGCAAATACCCCATACCCGCAGGTCTGCTCAAAGAGGGCGAAAACCAGATAACCATACGTCTGTTCAGCAACGGAGGCAGAGCGAGTTTTGTGCCTGAAAAGCCTTATAAACTCATAGTCGATGACACGGAGATAAACCTTGAAGGCCCGTGGAAGTATCATCGCGGAGCCATAGTGCCCCCCGTACAGGGAGGAGTGGGCTTCAACAACATCCCCGCGGTACTGTACAACGCCATGATACATCCGCTCATCAACTACCCGGTAAACGGAGTGGTATGGTATCAGGGAGAGAGCAACGTTGACACACGCAACTCCTACACATACATGCTCAAGACTCTTATGGACTCATGGCGCGGCGACTTCAACGACCCCGACATGCCGTTCTACATCGTGGAACTCGCCGACTTCCTGCATAAAAACGACCGTGGCGGCCGCGCCGCATGGGCCGAAATGCGCCGTAATCAGGCCGAAGCCGCCAATTCAACCCACGATGCCTATCTTGTGCCCAACAGCGACCTCGGCGAATGGAACGACATACATCCTCTCGACAAGAAGACCGTAGGCCACCGTGTGGTCGAAGCCGTGATGAAGCATCACGATATAAAGAAATAATATAACCACCTTATAAAACATGGAATCACAGGTAACTATGAATGTGAATAATGCCGAAGCCCAAAGCAAAGGCTTCTACAAACTGGGCTGGATGCAACGCATCGGGTTCGGCTCGGGCGACCTTGCCCAGAACCTCATCTACCAGACGATCAGCATGTACTTGCTGTTCTTCTATACCAATGTATATGGCCTCGACCCCGGAGTGGCGGCCATAATGTTTCTTATCGTAAGAATAGTTGACGTCATATGGGATCCTCTTGTAGGCACATTCGTCGACAAGCATGACCCGAAGCTCGGCAAATATCGCGCCTATCTGGTGCTCGGCGGTATACCGCTTACAGGCTTTGCCATACTATGCTTCTGGAACGGCTTCTCGGGCTCGCTTCTCTACGCCTATATTACATATGTAGGGCTGTCGATGTGCTACACGTTGGTCAACGTGCCCTATGGAGCACTCAACGCATCGCTGACACGCGACACCGACGAAATCACCATCCTTACTTCAGTGAGAATGTTCATGGCCAATGTGGGCGGTCTTGCGGTAGGCATGGGTATACCTATCATCCTGAAGATTTTCGACCCGTCGGAAACCTCCGACCTTTCGTCAAGCGACTCCGCATGGTTCATCACCATGTCGATATACGGCATCATAGGCTTGGCCCTGCTCTTCTTCTGCTTCTCGCAGTGTCGCGAACGAGTGGTTATGGACAAAAAGGAGACCGAAAATGTAAAAGTATCTGACCTCTGGCTTGAATTTGTACGCAACAAGCCACTGCGCATACTTGCGTTCTTCTTTATCACGGCATTCGCCATGATGGCCATAGGCAACTCGGCCGGAGCATATTACATCAATTACAATCTCCACGGCACAGCCGAAGAGTTGTCGATATTCATGGGCCTCGGCTCGATACCGGCATTCATCTTCATGCCTATGATACCATCTATCAAGCGCATGGTCGGCAAGAAGGGCATGTTCTACATATTCCTCATCACGGCCATCGTGGGCATGGGGCTTCTCTACCTCATATCAATGGTCGATGCGCTGAAAGAGCATATGTGGCTGGTATATGTGGCCCAGTTCATAAAATCTACCGGTGTCATTGTAGCTACGGGCTATATGTGGGCACTCGTGCCTGAAGTCATATCCTACGGTGAATACACCCACGGACGCCGCATCTCCGGCATTGTCAACGCCCTTACCGGCATATTCTACAAGGCCGGCATGGCTCTTGGCGGTGTGGTTCCGGGGCTCGTGCTCGCCTTTGTCGACTTCAACGCCACCGACAGTGTACAGTCACCGCTTGCCGAGCAGGGCATACTGTGGCTCGTATCGGTGATCCCCGCCATACTGCTCGTTGTAGCCATACTTATCATTTCGAAGTACGACCTTGACGACGACCGTATCGACGCTATAAATAAAGAGATTGAAAATCGTCATAAATCAGACATTTAAATAAAATCATGAAGAAAATCACCAAATTCATCCTTTTATCGGGCGTAGTCGCCCTGTCATCAACATTTTACATGTGTGCCGAAAAGACAGCGGCCGAACCTACCCTTAAAGATAGTTTCAAAGACTGCTTCCTTATGGGCACGGCACTGAATGTACATCAGGTTTCGGGACGCGACTCGATGGGGCAGGCCACAGCTTTGAAGCACTTCAACTCCATTGTGGCTGAAAATGCCATGAAATGTGCCAATATACATCCTGCCGAGGACAAGTATTATTGGGATGACGCCGATGCATTTGTCAAATTAGGCGAAGAAAACGGCATGTTTATCATAGGCCACTGTCTTGTATGGCACTCACAGTGCGCCCCGTGGTTCCTTGTCGATGAAAACGGCAAAGACGTCGATGCCGAGACACTGAAAGCACGTCTGCGTGACCATATACATACAGTTGTGGGCCGTTACAAAGGCCGCGTACACGGATGGGATGTCGTGAACGAGGCCATCGTAGAAGACGGAAGCTACCGTAACAGCGGCTTCTACCGTATACTCGGTGAGGAATTCATACCGCTGGCATTCCAATATGCACACGAAGCCGACCCCGACGCTGAACTTTATTACAACGACTACGGCATGAACGTGCCGGGACGCCGCAATACGGTTGTTAAGATGGTCAATGACATGAAAGAGCGCGGCCTGCGCATAGACGCCATAGGCATGCAGTCGCACATGGGCATGGACTATCCCGACCTCAACGAATTTGAAGAGTCATTGGAGGCCTTTGCCGCAACCGGTTGCAACGTCATGATTACCGAATGGGACATGAGCGCACTTCCTACAGTAAACCGAGGAGCCAATGTGTCCGATACAACCGCTTACAAAAAACAGCTCAACCCTTATCCCGACGGACTTCCGGAGGATGTCGACGCAAAGTGGAACAATCGTATGGCCGATGTCATGCGCCTATTCATAAAACACTCCGACGTAATAACCCGTGTGACCGCATGGGGAGTCAGCGACGGCGACTCTTGGAAAAATGACTGGCCCGTACGCGGACGCAAGGAGTATCCTCTGCTTTTTGACCGCAACTATCAAGTTAAACCGTTTATTAATACTGTTGTTGCCGAAGCTAATTGCGGCGACAAATAAAGACATATTACAGCGATGAAGAAAGAAAGATATCTGGTGCCGCAGGACTACATGGCCGATCCCGCAGTGCACGTATTTAACGGACGAGTATATATATACCCTTCACATGACTGGGACAGCGGTGCCGGTGAAAACGACAATGGCGACCACTTCGAGATGAAAGACTACCATGTCTTCTCAACCGATGACATCATGGAGGGCGAAGTCATAGACCATGGCAAAGTACTTGATGTAGTCGACATACCGTGGGCCGGACGTCAGCTCTGGGACTGCGATGTGGCTGAAAAAGACGGTAAGTACTACATGTATTTCCCGTTAAAGGACAAAAACGACGTGTTCCATATAGGTGTGGCCGTGGCTGACAAGCCCGAGGGGCCGTTCATTCCGCAGCCCGACCCTATACGCGGCAGCTACTCTATAGACCCGGCCGTGTTCCGCGAAGGCGATGACTACTACATGTACTTCGGCGGTCTGTGGGGCGGACAGTTGCAGCGTTACCGCGACAACAAGGCTATCGAAGATCCGCATCTCGAGCCGGATGAAAATCCCGCCATCCCCTCACGCGTCGTAAAGCTGACCAAAGACATGCTTCAGTTTGCCGAAGAACCGCGTCCTATCGTGATACTCGATCCCGCTACAGGCCAACCGCTTACAGCCGGTGACAACGAGCGCCGCTTCTTTGAAGCGTCATGGATGCACAAGTACAACGGCAAGTACTATTTCTCCTACTCAACCGGCGACACCCACCGTTTGTGCTACGCAGTGGGCGACAATCCTTACGGTCCTTTCACATATCAGGGCTGTATCATGACTCCTGTCGTAGGATGGACCACCCACCACGCTATTGTGGAGCACAAAGGCAAGTGGTATATATTCCACCATGACTGTGTGCCCTCGGGCGGAAAGACATGGCTCCGCAGTCTGAAAGTGACTCCGTTGGAGTATGACGCCGACGGCCGTATAATAACAATCGATGGCGGCGGCACAGGTGATGAATAGATTGGTTAAATATTATATTATTGGTGCTTTCGTCTTCATGCTTGCAGGCATGTCGGCGAAAGCTGCCGTTTATGACGGGACTCGGTTGTGGTTGCCGCAACCTGCCGAAGGCAATTCCGCAGTTATAAGAACGCCGAAGTCATCATCGCCGACAATTGACGTAGCCGCGGCAGAATTGCGCGGCTCATGGACCGGCGCCCCCGTGGAGATGAAACTCGTAAAAGATAAAAGCCTCGGACGCGACGGTTTCATAATCACACCCGGTAAAGACAAGGTGACTCTGACAGCAAACAACGCACAGGGTCTTCTGTACGGAGCATATCGTCTTATAGCCCTGCAACGTACCGGCAAAAACCTGTCGGGTGAGATCAGAGAAGTTCCGGCCTATGATTTACGTATCCTAAATCACTGGGACAATCTTGACGGGACAATTGAACGGGGCTACGCCGGTCACAGCATATGGCTGTGGGATGAACTCCCCGGCACAATATCGCCACGCTATAAGGAGTATGCCCGGGCCAATGCGGCAGTGGGCATAAACGGAGTTGTGCTTAACAATGTCAACGCATCGTCGCGCATCTTGTCGGCGGAATATCTGCAAAAAGTCAAGGCAATCGCCGACATATTCCGTCCTTACGGCATAAAAGTGTATCTGTCAGCCAACTTTGCCGCGCCCATGCAGCTTGACAACCTTTCTACAGCCGACCCGCTTGACGGGAAAGTGATAAAATGGTGGAAAGACAAAGCTAGTGAAATATACCGTCTTATCCCCGACTTCGGAGGATTTCTCGTTAAAGCCAATTCCGAAGGACAGCCCGGCCCATGTGACTTTGACCGCACACATGCACAGGGAGCCAACATGATGGCCCGTGCTCTAAAACCCCACGGGGGTATCGTCATGTGGAGAGCGTTTGTCTACTCTCCCGCCGACGCCGACCGCGCAAAACAGGCTTACATTGAATTTCAGCCGCTTGACGGGCAGTTTGATGACAATGTCATCGTACAGATAAAAAACGGACCTGTCGACTTCCAGCCTCGCGAACCCTACAGCCCGCTGTTCGGAGCCATGCCGTCGACCGACTGCATGGTGGAATTCCAGATCACGCAGGAATATCTCGGTCACAGCAATCATCTGGCGTATCTCGCGCCTATGTGGAAAGAGTTTTTCAATTATGTTGACCCGCAGTCACTAAAAGCCGTGGCCGGGGTCGCCAACGTGGGCGACGATGACAACTGGACCGGTCACCCGTTTGCACAGGCCAACTGGTATGCTTTCGGACGTCTCGCGTGGAATCCGGCTCTTACCGGCGAAGAGATAGCCGGCGAATGGCTTGCACAAACCGTATTTGATGGTGAGAAAGTGCCTGAAAAATTATATGACGAGGTTATCGACATAATGATGCGCAGCCGCGAAGCTGTTGTAGACTACATGATGCCTATGGGTCTGCATCACCTGTTTGCGTTTGGTCACCATTACGGTCCGGAACCGTGGTGCGCCATAGAGGGTTCACGTCCTGACTGGATGCCGTCATACTACCACAGGGCCGACAGTACCGGCATAGGTTTCGATCGCAGTTCACGCGGCAGCAACGCTGTGGGCCAGTATCCTGACGAATTGGCTAAGCGGTTTGATAATCCGGCCGACTGTCCCGAAGAATTTATACTCTGGTTCCACCATCTGCCGTGGGATTATCGTCTTGCTTCAGGCGAGACTCTGTGGGAAAGCCTTTGCCGTCACTACGAACGTGGTGTTGCCGAGGCCAGAGACTTCCAACGCCGCTGGGAGCACGTAAAACCATATGTAGATCCGACTCTGTTTGACGATGTTCAACGGCGTCTGAAAACACAAGTGCGCGATGCCATATGGTGGAAAGACGGATGTCTGCTGTACTTCCAAGAGTTCTCAGGCATGCCTTTCCCCGACGACATCACTCCTCCGGTACACAATCTCAATGACCTTAAAAAAGTCAACCTCGGGATAAGCAATTTCGAATGTCCCCCCGCTGACCTGCTAAACAGCCAACGATAGACTGACTATAAAACAATAGACGCCGTCGGCTGATAGTTGCCGCACGGCGTCTACTTTTTAATATATACACGGCCTTGCTTGTCAGGCGTCTTTAAACGGTTCTATATGAACATTTATGACAGTATCACGTCCGTATGAGTCACGTAGCTTGGACTCAACCGCAGAAGCTATATCGTGTCCCTCGGTTACGGTTATATACGGGTCAACCTTTACATGACAGTCTATCATGACGGTGTGGCCGTTTCGGCGTGTACGAAGGTGATGAAAGTCTTTCACACCTTTTACCGACTTTATTATGTCACTTATCCGCAATACCTCATCCTCAGGCAACGCGCGTTCAAGCAACTCGTTTATCGCCGGCTGTCCTATCTGAACGGCCGATATGATGATAAACACCGCAATCAGCAACGACGCCACCGGGTCAAGAATACGCCACTGCTCTCCGAGAAAATAAGATGCCGACACACCGACAAGAGTGGCTATCGACGATATGGCATCGCTTCGGTGATGCCATGCATTGGCTATAAGCGAACTTGAATTTATGCGGCGTCCCACTCTTACCGTGTATCTGAACAGATATTCTTTGGCAAATATTGAGACAATAGCCACGACGAGCGTCCATATGTCAGGGCGCGGCAACACACTGCCGTCAACAAAGGCCATGATGGTCCTTACGCCGCCGATGCCAAGCCCTATAGCCACAATAAGTAAAGCCACTGCGATGAGCAGAGTTGCGAATGTCTCGTATTTCCCGTGACCGTAAGGATGAGAGTTATCGGCATGTTTATAGGCCAATCCTACAAACACAAGCACGATAAGGTCCGTAGCAAAATCACTGAGCGAGTGCACACCGTCAGCTACAAGGGCGTCGCTATGACCGTACCATCCAAAGAATATCTTCAGGACCATAAGCACGGCATTGACCCAGAAACCGATCCATGTCACCCGCTTTATAGTAGAGACTATTGAGGCATCTACAGTACTATTTTCTGACGTAGTCATATTAATTATAACGTTATATGTAATATTCAACGCTTGAAGTTACTACATTTATCGGTATTTATACTAATAAAATTGGATCATAATATTATTTTTCATTCCAATCATTCCGATTCAAAAAATTTAATTATCTTTGTTCAAAATCATTTGTCGCTAATTAAAACCTGCAACCTTGAAAACGGTCCTATCTATTGCATGCTTTATGGCAATAGCCATATATCTATGCACGCCACGCGACAACGAAATCATCGTTGTCAACAAATCAGAACACAATATAACCGCACGTTACGCCTCAGTAGCTGAAGAATATATACGCGACGTCATCGTCGGCGACTTCATTATAATTGACACAGAGGGGAAAGAGATACCCTACATCATCACCGCCGACAAATTAGTGGTATTCCCCGTAACCGTTGATGCCGACTCAAGGATATGCTATACACTGAAGCGGGGCGCACCATCCGTCATTCTTAAAATCGGCCAAAACCATGACATCATAAACCTCGACACAGACAAAACTCTTGCCATCACCGTCATCTGATCTACATGGATAGCATATATCCACTGTACCTCAATCTTTTAGGCGCCAAGAACTACACTTTTCTATCCGTTAAGCGGTTTCAAACGGCTTTTACGGGTAAAATTGCGTATTAAAGCTATTTTAAGTAATTTTGCAGGGAAGTAGAATAACAATGACCTATTACAGCGATATACTTAAGAATATTCAGGCACAGGGAAATTTCAGGACCATACCCAAAGATGGATCGACCGGATATGTCGACTTTTCCACCAACGACTATATGGGTCTCGGTGAACGCGAAGACCTGCGTTCCGAGTTTTTTTCCGACGAACATCACCGGCATATACCGATGACCTCGTCGGCCTCACGCCTTCTTGCATCACGTCAGGACGAACACTTCCGGCTTGAAGATATGATGTCGCAGCTATATGGTCGCGACATATTGTTATTCAACAGCGGATATCACGCCAACACCGGAATAATCTCAGCCATAGCCGGACAAGGCACATTCATCGTAGCCGACAGACTAAGTCACGCGAGCATTATTGACGGTATCGTACTTTCGCGCGCACCATTCACACGGTTTCGCCACAACGATTACAACCATCTTGAGTCCATAATACAAAAAAATGCCGGTCGCTACGAACGGTTGCTTGTCATAACCGAGTCAGTATTCAGTATGGAAGGCGACAGCTGCGACATAGCCGTTCTCGCCTCACTAAAACAGAAGTATCCGTCGGTGCAGTTGTACATTGACGAAGCGCACGCTTTCGGCGTATGCGGCCCGAAAGGACTCGGACTCGCCAAAGCCTCGCCATACTATGAGTCGGTTGACATTATAGTCGGCACGTTCGGAAAGGCCGCCGCCTCATGCGGAGCTTTTACAGCCGTTTCGCCGGTGATGAAATCATTTCTTATCAACCGATCGCGCAGCTTCATATTCTCGACAGCACTGCCGCCGATAAACTCGGCATGGACACGTTTTATTGTAGAAAAACTGACAGCAATGGATACGGAGCGCACCAAAGTAGGCCACCTGTCATCTCTACTTGCCGAAGCCTTGGATTCTACACAGCCCCCCTCCCACATAACGCCTCTGATAATCGGTGACGCAGCCAGAGCGGTAAAGCTGTCAGAGAACCTGTTGGCTTTAGGATATAAGGCTCTGCCGATACGCACTCCCACCGTGCCTGCTGGTACGGAAAGACTGCGCTTCAGCATAAGCGCCGCCATGGACGAGAGTGACATAACAGGACTGAAAAAAGTATTGTCGTCATTATGAAGCAGGAGTTTACATCATTTGACAACAATCAGCGTCTCATAATAATATTTGCCGGTTGGGGCATGTCGGCCGATCCGTTCCGACATCTTCGCGTAGAAGATTGCGATATAATGACAGTATGGGATTACACTACCGTTGATTTTGACCCGTCGCCTCTTGCAGGCTATGAAGATATATATATATTCGCTTGGTCATTCGGTGTATTCATGGCCCGGCTTGTCATAAGACAGCACGGCATAAAGCCCACTTTAAATATAGCGGTAAACGGCTCACTTCACCCTATTGATGACCAAAAAGGAATACCTGAAGTGATATTCCAAGGCACACTTGACAAGCTTGATCGCAGAAATCTTGAAAAATTTTACCGTCGCATGTGTGACTCACGTGAAACTTACGAGAGTTTCATGAATAACATGCCGCAACGCGATATCGAAAGTCTGCGCGACGAGCTGATATCGATCAGAGATCTCTACCGTTCAAGTGACTCCGCAACCGACCAATCTACATGGGACCGCGTCATAATAGCTGAAAACGACAGGATATTTCCGCCTGACAACCTACTACGCGAGTGGAAGGACAATAACCGCACACGCACAATAGTCTCGGGTCATATGCCCGACTGGCAAGTAGTTATAGAACAGGAAATAATCGACAAACGTCTTGTTGGTGAAAAATTCGGTAAAAGCGCTTCCCGGTACGATGACAATGCTCCCGTGCAGCGAGATATAGCACGCCACCTTCATGACATGTGGATGGCCCACACCACCGAAGAGCCTTCATCAATACTCGAGATAGGTTACGGTACGGGATTTCTGACCACATTATATGCAACGATATGGCCTCTTGCCAAATTGTCGCTGTGGGATCTTGCTCCACAACCCGTCGAAGGAGTACCGGCAAGCACAACGATAACCGCCGGCGACGGAGAGGTACTTATAACCAACGTAGCGGCCGACACATTTGACGTCATCGCATCGGCCTCATGCGTACAGTGGTTTCAATCCCTGCCAAAATTTCTATATCATGCCGCACGTGCGGTAAAACCGGGTGGGTTAATCGTACTATCCTCTTTCGGCCCCGGCAACATTGCGGAGGTATCGGAAGTCACACACTTCCCGTTGCGTTACTACTCCACCGACGAGCTTCGCGCCATGACGCCCGACGGTTGCGATGTCATAGCACTTGAAGAGAGCGAGACAGTGCTCGATTTCCCTTCGCCACGACATGTAATGTCGCACCTGCGCAACACCGGCGTTAACGCACTGCGCCACGCCGCCATGACCGCAGCTGACTTTTGCCGCCGTTACCCCGTCACATCAACCGGAGCGCCGCTGACCTACCGACCAATCTACATCATCATAAAAAAACGCATCAATGAGTGAGATTATATTTATTTCAGGAATAGACACCGACGCCGGCAAGACATATGCCACCGGCCTGATAGCCCGCCGTCTTATGGCAGAGGGCAAGTCAGTGATTACACAGAAATTTATACAGACCGGCAATACTGACATGTCGGAAGACATATTGAAGCATCGTGAGATAACCGGAACCGGATTGTTGCCCGAAGACACGGCGCATCTCACCGCGCCGGTCATCTTCACATATCCGGCATCGGCCCAATTGGCGGCCAAACTCGACGGCAAGACAATAGACCTCGATCTTATCGACCGCTGTTCCAGAGAATTGGGTGAGCGATACGACACCGTACTTGTCGAAGGAGCCGGCGGCCTTATGGTACCTATCACCGATGATTTCTTTACTATAGATTATGTGACAACGCGCCGGTTGCCGCTCATTTTGGTGACCAACGGAGTGCTCGGGTCCATCAATCACACATTGCTTTCACTGGAGGCTATAAAATCGCGCGGCATACGATTGCAGGAGGTTGTATACAATACTTTTTTCGACAAAGACAAGGTCATCGCCGCCGACACATCGTCGTTTATAAAGAGGTATCTTGAGCGCAATTTTAATAGTGTCAAATTTACAACTATTTGACACACTGTATCCCCCGAAAAACACTATGAATCTGTTTAAATGTTAAAAATACATCGATTTCATACATAAAAGTATATTTATTTCGCCATAATTTGCTAACTTTACGCCAAGCGTTAACGCCGTTCAAGAGAAATCTACTTATTTTTATTATGAATGTCAATACATTAGTACTGTCTATCACAAAAGAGCAACTCTCCGCTCTACCGACCGTCACTTATCCCGGACATATCATAGTGATAAACACGGTTGAGCAGGCCAAGAGTGCGCTTGAAACAATCGGGCGTTTCCCGGTAGTGGGATTCGACACCGAGACAAAACCGTCGTTCAGAAAAGGGCGTACCAATCAGGTGGCACTGATGCAGTTTGCCACAGAGGACTGTTGCTACCTTTTCCGCATCAACAAATTCGGCTTTCCTGACGAATTGCGCGGCCTTATTGAAAATCCACGGATTACAAAGGTCGGGCTATCTCTGAAAGACGACTTTCACGTCATGCACAAGTTGCATGACTTTCAGCCCGCCGGCTTCGTCGACCTTCAGGATCTTGTCAAGGAGTTCAACATCCTTGACTGTAGCCTGCAGAAAATTTACGGCATAATATTCGGCGAACGCATCTCGAAAAGTCAGAGGCTCTCCAATTGGGAGGCCTCGACTCTCACGACCCCTCAGCAGACCTACGCGTCAATCGACGCATGGGCTTGTCTGAAAATCTACTCTCACCTCATGGCAGGTCATTTTGACCCATGCCGATCGCCTTATATTAAACCTGTCGACGACAGCAGCGACGTCAACCGTTAACGAAAAATCGCTATGGTACCTGTGAAAAAATCTACATTTATCCCGCTCATACTTCTCGTTTATCTCGGGGTTATGAGCTACATCGGTCGCGGTGAGTTTTTTGCCGGCAATTACGTCTATTATTTCAGCATAATAGGCGTAACATTATTGTGCATAGTGCTATTGCACTTCTTTCTGAAAAAACGCGAAAGATTACGCAAAGAGCGCGAAGACGATCTCAATAAAAAGAGATGACGTCTCCGCGCTCGTTTTTTTGTTGTTATGCCACAAACGGAGTCTAACTCATATAAATGATAAATGACGACTTCTATTTCATAAAAGATTCCTCTTATTCTTCTATAGCTTACTCCCCTTCAGCATCGGCACCGGGAGGTGGCACCGCCGACAGACGCTTGCCGATAGGCAATGTATAGCTGACCGAGAACGAAGCGTTGAACAATGAGGACTTGGCACCGTAGCCGGGCACATACCACGGCTCTCCGTATTCGCCTTTGCCACCATGGACTATACGGTGTACTTTCAGCTCCCATCCGAGCGACACATGGCCGAGTATCTTGACCCTTATGCCCACCATAGCCTCGAAATAACCTACGGTAGCACGTTGCGAAGGAACGTTGAAAGTTACGTTTTCATCCCAATAGCCTTGATTCATAGTAACGTCAGTAATCTCATAGCTGAAATTGCTGATGCCGTAACGCAAACCGGCATAAACGGAGTAGTCGGGATTGGAATTATATAAGAAATTATAGTTCAACCCGATCTTGAAATATGGCGCGATCGATGACTTGTAAGTATAATTGCCGTCATCGGGGGTATTGTCGGCCGATCCCAATCCTATCTCAACCATCGGTTTTATCCAATTATGCAGACTCAGTTCGCCCCAAAAACCGATGACTCCGTACTTCTGACCGAAACAACGCATAAGAGGATCCCATACATTGACTCCGACAGTAACGGCGTCAAAACGAGGATAGATGAGTTTCGGAGCTGTTGTAAGGATAGTGTCGCGGTACTCCTCTCCCGATATTGTATCGACAAGAACTGTATGTCCGGCCATATCGGTAGTCTCGATAACACTTGCAGGACGACCGGACACGGTATCGACCGCCTCCGGCACAACCGGTACTCCACGCTTTTTATCGGGATTGTCTACAGGAGTGATGCGTCGTTGCGCCGCCGCCGACAGGGCCATAGCGCCGATCAATAAAACTAAGCAGAAGCGTTTCATTCGTCAGAAGTTTCGGGTTGACCGGGGTTATCTCCGGGATTATCATCTGGATTGTCGGGATTGTCCCCGGGTTCATCGGGATTGTCCGGATCATCAGGTTCAACTGTGCGGAAATAGATATGTATTTTCTCTACATCGGCATTGGTGATAAGACTGTCAACCAATCCTATGGAGTCTATCAGATGATTTGTATAATACATCTCATTGATTTTGTAGCGATACATAGCTCCGCACTCCTCCGAAGCAAAATAAGGTATCGAAGTGTAGTTGAATGTTATGACATCATATAGAGTGCCACCGCCAAGCTCCTCCGATTCATATCTTATAAAGTAGCTTGTCTCTTGAGCCGTTGAGCGAAAAGGCAAATATATCTTGCCTGTCGAACCGTTGTCAAGCAACAACGAGTCGTTGGGAGCATCCACGCCACCAATAGATATCTCGTTTACCGTTATGGCGTTCAATGTCTCGTAGGAATAAAATCCCGCAAGCGGTATGGAGCTCTTGTTTTCAGTACATCCCGATGTATTGCAAGAGGTGTGCAATACGGCAAGTACACATACAAGTACGGACAGTTTCAGAATTTTCCCCATTTCACTATATCGTCTAATGCCTTACGCTTCTTTTCCGGTACCGTTTCGCCGTCGGCAGGATATCCAATCGGGATTATGGCTATAGGCTCGGCATTGTCAGGCAATCGAAGCCCTTCTTTGACTATTACGGGATCAAAGTTGCATACCCAGCAGGTACCAAGCCCTACGGAAGTTGCGGCAAGACAAAGATGCTCGACAGCGATAGCCACATCGACATCGGTGTGGTCCTTTCCGTCAAAGTTGCGATGCCAAGCTTCATCGTGCATGCCGAGAGCCACAATATACAACGGTGCATTGTCAAACCATTCACGCGAATAACTCTTACGCAGAACCTTGCTCTGCTCGGTATCGTCTATGACAAGAAAGCGCCACGGTTGCTTGTTGCATGCCGAAGGGGCAAGACGTACTATATCAAGTATGGCGATAAGCAAATCTTCAGGGACTTTGCGGTCGCTGTAATTACGGCATGAGTAACGACGTGAAACAAGGTCGTAAAATTGCGGATAAGCGTTCATTTCCAATTATATATTTAACAAGATGTCGTTATTTCTTCTTCTATCTCATATTCATTGCGACGGTCGGAATTACGCACTATCAGTTCGCCGATAAAACCGGTCAGAAACAATTGCGCCCCCAACAGCATTGCAGTCAGCGCCAAGTAAAAATAAGGCGAATCAGTAACAAGGATATAGTGGTTGCCGTGATGCATGTCGTACAACTTGGTGAAGCCGACAACGGCCACGGCTATGAGTCCCAAGAAAAACATAAGGCTTCCGAGCAGTCCGAAAAAGTGCATGGGCTTAACTCCGAAACGCGAGGTAAACCAAAGTGTACCGAGGTCAAGATAACCGTTTACAAATCGGTCAAGACCGAATTTTGTAGTACCGTACTTTCTCGCCTGATGATGCACTACCTTCTCGCCTATGCGGTTAAATCCGGCATTTTTAGCGAGGTAAGGTATATATCGATGCATATCGCCGTAAACCTCTATACGCTTTACCACTTTATTTCGGTAGGCTTTAAGACCGCAATTGAAGTCATGCAGATTGCGGATGCCACTCACCCTACGCGCCGTAGCGTTAAACAACTTCGTGGGTATGGTCTTTGACAGCGGATCATAGCGTTTTTGCTTCCAGCCCGACACAAGGTCATATCTGTCTTGGGTAATCATGCGGTAAAGCTCCGGGATTTCGTCGGGACTGTCCTGCAGATCCGCGTCCATTGTTATGACGACATCGCCTTGTGCTCTCTGAAAGCCGGTATTCAGCGCCGGCGATTTACCATAGTTGCGTCGGAAGCTCACTCCCTTCACGTTGGGGTTCTGCTGCTGGAGCCTCTTAATCACTTCCCAAGAATCATCGGTAGAACCGTCATTAATGAAAAGTATCTCATACGTGAAGTTATTCTCATTCATGACACGGGCAATCCATGCCTCAAGCTCGGGCAAAGACTCCGCTTCATTATACAAAGGAACGACTACAGAAATATCCATCGTCAAAATTTATTTATGTTTTTTATTATAACCGCGTGCCTGCACAAGCAAGGACATGAGCATCGACAATATAGAGCCGGAAAATACAATAAGCCACAACATATTGATAGCAAACTCTATCGGACGCGGTATCAACCGTGCCTCACGCGCACGTGACACAACGTCGGCCAACTCTTTTCCCCGCTCCCAGTCAGTCTGATTATACACAGATATCATTGTATCTATCTGCGCATCGATAAATCCTGGATTGATATAGCGCATATAAATCACTGAGACGAATGCCGATATCACTCCGCCGAAAAAAAACGTAGCGATACCCTCCATCCACAATGACGAGAATATAGTCTTACCCATATCGGCTATGTAGGACCGACGTAAAGAGATGTAGATAAATACGGGTACACCGGCAATAAGAACCAATGACACCAAACTCAAGATGGAATACGTCATGGAGTAAGCTGTGGCAAAAAATATGACACAGAGATACACTCCCAAAATCAGGCCTGCATCAGCACCCCGACGATAAGGAGACTGTCCTGTTGATTTTCCATCGTTCATACGGTTGCAAAGGTATAAAATAAAACTGACATTTCAGCCAATTTTTCAGTTACTTTGCGGCGCATCACTGTATACATACGCACCGAGGTCGGGTGTGGCACCACGCCGCAATCCGTAAAAATCAACAGAACTTTCAGGCAACGACAGCGAGGCATCGCCGGCTGCGATGGCAGGCGAACCGGATGTCAGCCGATAATCGAAACGATACTCTTCGGTCGATACATCAAATCGCGGATCGACGCCCCACAATATTTCCGAAAAATTGGTGCCATCAGAGCCGCCCGACTTAAGCAAACAATGCTTAAACGACACAGACCGTCCGGCAATGTCGGCAGGAGCGAGCAAAGGTCCAAGACCGTACATAATCGAATTGGAAACCGTCACCTCGGTATCAGCCGACTTAACAGTCAACAGCGCCCCCTGCACGGGAGAAAATATATAATCATTGGCGATTGTACAATGATTGAATATATGCCTGCCGCCGTCAAGGACAACGACACCCGAGGGTGCGCCGGAGAACTCACATCCTACGGCGGTAACATCGGTATCAGTAGTTAACAAAACTGACAAGGAGGAGTTACGCAACCTACAATTCAACAAACTAAGCCGGGGTGTGCCATCAGTCATAATCCCTACTTTTGTATTGTCAACCGTCGCGTAACTCATAACGCAGTCACTTGACGGGCCTGACAGTTCAATACCCCACCACTGGCCCGGTACGACATCATACGGGATAGGATATACAATATTGCCGAACCGATCGCCACGCATCTGTACGGGAGCATCACAAGTTCCTTCAACGACAAGATGTCCAAAAACATACAGACCCGCACCATAATAAAAATAGAGCCGTGTGCCACTTGCAATCTTCAGTGTAGAGCCTTCCGGCACAATAACATTACCGCGTATATTATATGGATATCGGGAGTCCCATTCCGTAACACCTTCAAGATTCTCTGAACCTACATATACGACATCCTGAGCGGTCGCCTCTATAAGAACCGTTGACCGAACGCCGTTAGTCTTGAAATCAAGCGGAGTTGAAATGCGTACAGGTTCCGGCGTCCCGACAGAAGGAAGTACAGCTTCGACAAATACATATATGGAATCCTCTCCACGAATCTCGACATTCTCAAAATCAGTACCCGGCACACCATCTACATTAAGTATGAATTTGTCGGACATAGCCTCGTCGCGAAAAGCTATCGAACTGATTACTATCCCGTTCTTATCGCGGTTATATACTAAAAAACCATACACCCGCGATGACGATTCGGTAAACACAGTACCCATATCCAACACCTCGCATGAGAACCGGGGTTGCACTGCCGCATCATCAGTAACATCGTCATTAATACATGACAGCAGTATAACTGAAAGCCACAATATCGACAAGTGCAAAATGATTTTTCCTTGCATTTACATTAATATTATAATATGTAGTATAACGGGATTTATCTGTTGCTTATTGCAATATGACATGTAAGGGTATAAAAAAAGGGTGCAAGCGTTGTGCTTGCACCCGAAGGGGGCGGTTACCTACTCTCCCACTTTCGCAG
>VSOZ01000002.1 GCA_009775095.1 Muribaculum sp. | reverse complement strand
GGGGTAATGGAGGGAGGGGCGCCATAGAACAGGATGAGGTGATGAGGTGTTATGTTTTTATCAATAAAATATTAGAACTATGAATGACCGATTGAGCTACGAAGAGAAGAAGGAGTTGCCGGACAGTGTATTCGGACTGCCGGAACGTCGTGAGTATCCTATGCCTGACGCTGCACATGTGAGGGCGGCGGAGGCTTATTTCAGGTATTGTCCGGAGGATCTTAAGCCGAAACTGGCAAGGGCTATCCTTGCGCGGGCCAAGGAGTACGGGGTTGATGTGGAGAGTCCGGTGGTGTTGTCGTACGCACAAAAGTAAACATACAGGATTATGTGGATCATAGATACATTTCGGGAATATCCGTCGTTGGCGATATTTCTGACTATCGGTGTCGGTTTTTTTATAGGTCAGCTGAAATACAAAGGTTTTTCGCTGGGCATAGTGACATCGGTACTTCTTGTGGGTATTGTAGTGGGCCAGATGGACATATCGATACCGGGACCGGTGAAGTCGGTGTTTTTTCTGATGTTTTTGTTTGCGATCGGCTATAGTGTGGGTCCGCAGTTTTTCCGTTCGCTTAAAGGCGACGGAGTAAAACAGGTGTATTTTGCGGTGCTCATGTGCGTGAGCGTACTGCTCGTGACATGGGGCACAGCCAAAATATTCGGCTACAACACGGGCGAGGCGCTCGGATTGCTGTCGGGAGCGCAGACGATATCGGCAGTCATAGGCGTCGGTGAGGATACGATAAACACACTCGGAGTATCGGAGGAGGTCAAGAAGCAATGGGCGGAGATGATACCGGTATGTTATGCGGTGACCTACATATTCGGCACGATAGGCTCGGCGTATCTGCTGGGCAATGTAGGGCCGATGCTTCTCGGCGGCCTCAACAAAGTGAAGGCACAGACTGCAGAACTTGAAAAGAAGATGAACCAGAGCAGCGTGACCGACGATCCGGCATACATCAACGCATCGCGTCCGGTGACTTTCCGTGCTTATAAGGTGACTTCGGATTTTTTTGACACTCCAAAGTCGGTGGATGATATAGAAGCGCATTTCAAGGAGTTGGGCCGACGCATATTTGTCGAGCGTGTAAGGACTCCTCAAGGCATAGCGGAGGTGAACCGGCAGACAACCGTGGCCAAAGGCGACGAGATCGTACTGAGCGGACGACGTGAATTTATCATCGAGGATGAGAGCTGGATAGGTCCGGAGGTATCGGATCTTGAACTTCTGTCATTTGCGGCTGAGGATGTGCCTGTCATGATAACCAAGAAGACGGTAGACGGCCTTACGGTGGATGAATTACGGTCCAAACCGTTCATGTATGGAGTTACGATAAAGAATATCACACGCGGAACAGTGTCGATACCAGTGCTTGCAAAGACACAGCTTATGGGCGGCGACATAATAGAGATCGTGGGACTGCCGCAGGAGGTGACCACGGCTGCCGAGAAGCTCGGCTATATCGACCGGCCGACCAACAAGACCGATTTTGTATTTGTGGGACTGGGCATCCTTATCGGCGGTCTTGTGGGAGCGTTGACAATACATTTAGGCGGTGTGCCTATCAGCCTGAGCACAAGCGGCGGCGCATTGATAGCGGGCCTTGTATTCGGCTGGCTACGGTCAAAGCATCCGACTTTCGGCCGTATACCCGACGCATCGCTATGGGTGCTTAACAATCTCGGTCTTAACATGTTTATAGCCGTCATCGGCATCACAGCGGGACCGTCGTTCATAAGCGGACTTAAAGATGTGGGGTTTGTACTTTTGTTTGCCGGTATTATAGCTACCACCCTGCCGCTTCTTATAGGCATATTCATGGGCGCGAAGATATTTCACTTTCATCCGGCCATAACGCTGGGATGCTGCGCGGGTTCACGTACAACGACCGCCGCTTTGGGAGCCGTTCAGGACTCACTTAACAGCACCATACCGGCCATGGGCTATACGATCACTTACGCCATAGGCAACACACTGCTTATCATATGGGGCGTGGTACTTGTACTTATTATGTAGAATAACTAAAAAGATATATTGTCATGAGTTTTAAAGAGAGAGAGTGTCCGGTATGCCGGAGCTACGAGAAGGAACTTGAAAAGATGAGTCCTTTTGAGATAAAAAACAAACTGATCGAGATGGCGCAGGAGGATGCCCGTAAATCGACTGCAACCTTTCTTAATGCCGGGCGCGGCAATCCTAACTGGATAGCCACATATCCGCGTGAAGCATTTTTTCTGCTCGGACGGTTTGGTCTTGAGGAGTGCCGCCGCACAGCGGATGATGCCGACGGCATAGCGGGTATACCGTCAAAGAACGGTTGCGGCGCGCGTTTCGCCGATTTCCTGAAGCAGCACAAAGAGGAGAACGGCGCGGCGCTTCTATCGGAAGCATTCGAGTACATAGCCGCCAAAGGAGCAATGGACCGTGACAGCCTCGCCCACGAGTGGGCCGAAGCGGTCATGGGTGACCAGTATCCGACTCCCGACCGCATGCTTGTATCGGCCGAGCTGATGGTGCGCGACTATCTGCAACACGAGATGGGCGGGGGCGATGACACTACAGTCTACGACCTCTTTGCCACCGAGGGAGGCACAGCGGGCATGTGCTACGCCTTTGACTCGCTACAGGAGAACTTCCTTATATCAAAGGGCGACAAGATGGCGCTCATGACTCCGATATTCACTCCTTATATAGAGATACCTCAACTTGACCGCTTTGACTTTGACGTGATAAACATAAGCGCCAATGCAGTGGAGCATGACGGCTATCATACATGGCAGTATCCCGACGAGGAGATAGACAAACTTCGCGATCCGTCAGTGAAAGTGCTGTGTCTTGTGAATCCGAGCAACCCGCCGAGCTATACACTTGCTCCGGAGACGATAAAACGTATAATCGACATCGTAAAGAATGACAACCCGGGGCTTATGATAGTGACCGACGACGTATACGGCACCTTTGTAAAGGATTTTCACTCGCTTATGTATGAATTGCCTGATAACTGCATGTGTGTATACTCGTTCTCGAAGTATTTCGGCGCTACGGGGTGGCGTCTTGCCGTGATAGCCATAAAGCGTGACGGCAACGTCTTTGACCGTAAGCTCGGAGCCCTTACAGATGAGCAGAAGGCACTTCTGGCAAAGCGTTACGGCTCACTGTCGCTTGACCCGGGAGCGATCAAATTCATCGACCGCATGGTTGCCGACAGCCGTCTTGTAGCACTCAACCACACGGCAGGCCTGTCAACGCCCCAACAGATGCAGATGATGCTTTTTGCCGCATTCTCGCTCATGGACAAGAACGATGTATATAAAACGAAGATGCAGTCCATCATCACCGACCGACTTGACTCGATGTGGCAGACAACGGGCTTCACTCTCCTACCCGACCCGCTACGTGCCGGATATTACTCGGAGATCGATATGATGGTGTGGGCCAAGAAATTTTACGGTGATGACTTCGCCCGCTTCATGGAAGAGCATTATGAGCCGCTTGACTTTGTAATGCGTCTTGCCGCCGACACTGCCGTGGTACTGCTCAACGGCGACGGCTTCGACGGTCCCGCATGGTCGGTAAGGGCATCGCTCGCCAACCTCAACAAGGAGGACTATCTAAAAATAGGAAGCGCAATACGCCGTATACTTGAAGACTACTACAAAGAGTACAAGTCCTCGCAAGAGTAAACGGTGAGAGCTCTATGCTTTCTTACGAAAGCCGTCTATTAGGTCGCGACCGAAGAGTATCCAAGCCGAGGAAGCTACAACCGCGAGGAAGATGAAGCCTACGAGGATAAGCATCTTGGAAGGCTTGGAGGGGCGCAAGGGTACTGTGGCAGGCTGCACTACCGTATATACGGGTGTGGTCTGCTGCACTTTTGCGCGTGCTATCTGGAGTTGCTGAGCCGTCTGATTATACAGGCTGAAAGCGAGCGATGACTCGTTTTGCAGGCGCTCACTCTCGGTCTGAGCGGCACGAGTGGCAAGTCCCTGATTACGGTCCATGTATTCGGCATATTTCTGCTGTGCGGCGTAGTAGTCCTGCTTTGCCTCATCGTTTATGCGCTGGGCATACTCCATGTCGCGGCGCGCTTTTTCGGTACGGTAGTCGGTGACGTATGTCTTCAGACGTGCAGCCACCGTATCGGCAAGCATGGCCGACACCATGGGGTCCTGCATGGTCACTGACAGAGATATGACGGAGGTTTTTGTGTCGACATCGGCGCCTATACGGGCTGCGAGAGCGGTCACCACGGCGTTTTCTTCGGGCGTGAGCTTGAACGGATTGACACCGCCGTCGCCCTGCGCATCGTCATCGGAGCGGAAGAGCGACATGACACCGCCTATAGCCTTGCCGGGAAGCGCCATGACAGCACTCCACCACGGAGCGGAGGTGTCCTCCTCGATAAAGGCGCGTACGGTAGTGGTATGCTCGCCTTCGGCATCGGTGACGGGCACGTCAAAGAGGCTTATGACAAACGGCACGGAGCTTACGACATCGGGGTATAGCTGCGGATACACGGCATCAGCCCCGGAGCCTCCGCCGAGGTTCACTCCGGCCATAGCCGCCAACGCACCGAGGCCTCCCGCACCGGCTTTATTATCGCTCATCTCGGGCGCGAGCTTTATAGTGGTAGTATATTCCTTAGGTATGCTGAACGCCACGACAAGGCCCACAACGGCACCTATGGCTCCCCACTTGAGGATAGTCTTGCGGCTGTCCCAAAGTTTGCGGGCGAGTTCGAGCAGGTCTATCTCCTGCTCGTCGTCATTGCGCATCACTTCTTTTTCTTCCTGCATATAGATATAGTGAGTATTATTTAACCATATTGGATATAGCAGCGGCCATAGTACCGAGTCCGGTAAGCACTCCGGTCATTGACAGGATGGCCGACCAGTTGACGCCCTTGCTCTTCTGTTTTGAGGGAACGATAATCTGGCATCCCGGCTCTACAGCCACATTACCCTTGGCACGGGCCACCGATCCGTTCATATATACGATAAACGCCTTGTTTTTCTTGGCGCGCTCACCGTAGCCGCCGGCCTGATCGATATAATACTTAAGTTTTTTACCGGGCTTGAACATCACAGTGTTGGGAAACATGACATCGCCCGATATCTTGACGGTATTCACAAGTTCGGGAATAACCAGTTTGTCGCCCTCCTGCATGACAAGGTCAGCTTCGCTTCCGGGATGAGCAAGAGCCTCTTCAAGTTCAAGAGCCACACTGTAGGATGTGGGCAGGTTAAGTTTGGCCACGGATATCGAGTCGCCTCCGTCATCCATCGTAGTGGCAAGACGCAGAGTCTCGTCGCGCACGGCAATCTCCTCGGGGGTCATCTGACGCAATACATGAGCACCGCGAAGATAGGCCGATTTGGTCACTCCACCGGCACGGCGAATGACATCGCTCACGCGCTCATTCTTGTTGGCAAGTGTATAACCGCCGTCAAAAGCCACTTCACCCTGCACCTCGACACGCCGTTGGGTCTGATAGCCGGGGCTACGGCGTACCTCCACGATATCATAGGGTTGCAATGTGAAGCCGGGGGTACCGTCTATGACAAGTCCGTCCTTGAGGGCAAAACTATATACCTTGGCAATCTCATCGGTAGGCATAAGGCTGGTGGGGTCAACAACACGACGCGATACATCGACACGAGCGGTAGAGGCTCCGCGCAACAGACCTCCGGCCTGAATGACGAGGTCCTCGATAGTCGTATTGGCGGCAAAAGGATATAATCCGGGAGTATTTACCTGACCGTAAATGGCAAGTTCGCCCTGATCTTCAAGAACTTTCACGCTCGGTATCTCCACGATATCGTTGCGCTTCAAGGTGACGTCGGCCCTTCGGCCCGAGAGTATGCCCTCTATATCGAGCGGAATCAGCTCAAGCGACAGGTCGGGACCTTCGCGATACAGCATTGCGCGGGTGGTATAGGCATCCTCAAGAAGTCCGTCGGCGTTTTTGATAAGATCGCCCACGGTACGAAGATCGGTAGCGAGAGCATACATGCCGGGGCGGAACACGGCACCCTTCAGCTGGACGCGGTTGGCATAGCGGTCGAGTATTGACCCTACGGTCACAACATCTCCGTCATTGAGCCGGTAGCTTGAGAACTCGCCGTTGACAATGTTGAACAGCTCATTTTCACGGCCGGTCTGTCGGGCGAGTCTTACCTGCTCGGTATAGGCGTCGCCGGAGAATCCGCCGGCATAGTCAATAAGGTCGGCAAGTGTCTCGTCGCTCTTTATTTCATAAGCCATAGGACGCTTTACATTGCCCTCGACCGATACGAGGCGGTCATAAGGGGGTATGATGATGACGTCGCCCTCCTGAAGGCGTATGTTGCCTGTCTGCTTGCCGTCAAAAAGGTATTCATAAACATCGACGCCCACTATGCGACGTCCTCCGCGAAGCACATCGATATTTCGCATCGAGCCGATGTCGTTTATACCGCCGGCCTTGTACAGCGCGTGAAACACGGTCGAGAATGGCGACAGGCGGTATGTACCGGGCACCACGGCCTCACCCATGACATCGACCTGAATAGTACGCACCTGACCGAGAGTGAGGTTTATGTCGCTCTCCGGCTCATTGCCTCCGATGCCGGCATATTTGCTTGCGAACTTGTTTTTGATATGGTTGTTGGCCTCCGATATAGTCATGCCGTTGAGATATACCGGACCTATCTGCGATACGATAATGCTGCCTTCGGGCGATATGGTCTGGCGTATCTGGTCTTCGCTCGCGCCCCAGATGTCAATCACGACCTCGTCGCCGGGACCGAGACGATAGTTCTGCGGCGTAGCCACATTCTCATTGGGCTCAAACGATAACGAACGGTTGGTAAACACATTCTGTCCGAATATACGGCGGCGCGCGGGCTGAGCGGTTATGGTATCGGTGATGACGTAATCAAAACCGAGCATCGTAGAGTCGACCTTCTGCACAGTCGCCGACGAGCGCATGCGGCTCTTATCGGCGGAGGCTTGCGCAGCCCCCTGTCCGGAAGCGCCCTCTCCCTCATAACGCGATTTTAGTCGCTCGACCTGCTCCTGAGTGACACCTCGGGCAAGCAGTTCCTTACCTATCTGTTGTTTTGACTTACCCTGTGCCGTGGCTGTCTTTACGTACTGAACGACCTGCTCGTCGGTCATGCGGGCATAAGACGACACCGAGCCCAAGGATAGAGCCAGTAATAATAACGCTATTCTGAATTTACCTGACATATAATTTTATATCGATTTGTACCTTTTATTATATACTCTATTTTGTAGCGGATATTGTATGATCAAGTGACGAAATTTTACGTGACAGCCATATATTGACCAAAGTCCACACCAAAACATCGGCTACAAGCAACAACGTCACGTTAACGACATGCGACAGCAGAATGTTGACCGCACTTATGACCAACGCTATGGCCACGATGATAACCATACACAACCTCGGCCGCAGACCGAGAGCAAGCAGTTTATGATGGATGTGTGTCTTATCGGGTAAAAACGGATTGCCATGATGGCGTATGCGACGCATAAATACCCTTACGACATCCATGCACGGAATAAGCAGAGGAGTGAATGCGAGAATAAACGGATTGACTTCAAGCGATTTTGGAGTAGCAGCCGAAGCCAGATAAAGTTCAAGACTAAGGAATGACAGCAGGAGTCCGATGGTAAGACTTCCCGTATCGCCCATGAATATCTTCTTGCGCTTCTTCACATCGCCGAATACGTTGTAATAGAAGAACGGCACAAGTACACCTAACGTCGAAAACGACAATATGGCATATACATAACGGCCTATCATGAAAAACGCACAGCCGTAAATAATAAGTGCCGCAGCCGCCAGACCCGATGCAAGTCCGTCAATGCCGTCGATAAGATTGATGGCATTGACAATGTATACGATAACAACCACAGTCAGCGGCATGCCCAGCCACCACGGCATAGACTGAATCCACAACACTCCATGAAGCGAATTAAGCCATAGGCCTCCTGCCAGCAGCAACACCGCACAAAGTATCTGCATGATAAATTTAGCACGATAGCGCACTCCTATAAGGTCATCGGACATGCCGACAAGATAAAGAGTGAACAACGAACAGAAACCGAATGACAGTGTAGCGGCATTCTGAGCCATATACGCGCACATCTCCAGACGTCCGAGCAGCGTACTCACACCTAACAGCAACGCCAACACTGAACAGACAACCGGCGTAAAGGCAATACCTCCAAGACGAGGCACAGCTCCACGATGAATCTTACGTTCATCGGGCTGGTCAAAAAGATCGCGTCGGAAAGCAACCAATAAAATCTGCGGGATCAATACACCGGCAAAAAATACGCTGAGTAAAAAAGCCGCGACACAGTTAATAAGCCAATAGTTCATAGTCTAATAAATTAGTTGGGGTTATGACACGATCAGCGCGCTCCGGCCATAACGGCAAGAGCCCTCTATACAAAATTTCATACCTCTAACAATTAACATATATGCTATTTGCGCTAATCTCAATCGCAAAATTAAGATATTTTAGCCGTTAAGCCAAATTTAACAATAGCAAATTTACCATGCCACGTGAATCCATGCTCCGCCGCTCTCCCATATAAGCTCCGTATGAGGCAGTTTTTCAAGTATTGAGAACAGCTCACGATTGCCGGCAACGCTTCCGGTAGTTATGTCGGCGGCACGGCCTGCAAGGTGGTAGGAACGCGCCACTCCGCCCACCGCCTTGTTGAGTGCCGTGCAGCGGTAGCCGCTGTTGACCTTTATGGGAGCGCCGAGCTTCAGGCGTGCCGGCTGGAGCACTTCGTCTATGAACCGCTGCATATAGACCACGGCATCGGGCGGCGGAGTGTTGTCGATGCCGAGCCTCAGAGCGGTGGTGCTGTAGGTAAGCTCGCGTATGGTGAAGTGACTGACCGCCTCCTTGGCCTCGATGGGCGTAGCGATCTCCATGGCCGTGACGGCCGTAACGATGATAGCAGTGCTTTTCATTGCGATAAGGGTTTAACTATGATACCGCAAAGATAAGCCGCGCCAAGCCCCGATTTATGCACAATCGGGCATAAGGAGGTGTTTTAACACTTAAGGTCGCGGTACACTTCCAGCGGCCACTTCCAGTTCTGGTAGGCGAGCTGCACTATGCCCGGGGCAAGTATCATGCCCCACAGCCCCAAATCGGTGAAGTTCATGAACAGCAGCAGAAGCGCTACCGTACAAGCTCCCGACACAATCGAGGGGATGAAAAACGGCACGTAGTTTTTTGTAAGCAGCACATTGCCGGCCATGGCATGGGTCATCTCCAGAAACGATATAACCGCGGCCACGACTATCATGACCCCGGGAAGGAGCACGGTCTTGCTGCCGAGCAGCTCGAGAAGATACGGACCGAGCAGACACAACCCGCCCGCACACAATATATATATAGCGGCCGATACGACCCACCCGCGGCACACAATGGTCATTATGGAGCCCTTGTCGGCTCGGACTCTCGATGCGGTTATTTTCGGTATATAGGTCGACACATAGATGCCCGCCACCGAATAGATGCTCGACATGATCTGCATAGTGATGCCGTAAGAAGCTATAATGGAAAGCGGCATAAACATAGAGCCTATGAAAATGGCCGATTTTGATATGAGAAAACTGCCCAGCGAGGTTATGCCGATTTTAACGGCGTTGGGAAATATGGTATGCAGCACGGCTTTCGGGTCGGAGCATCCG
Source organism: Muribaculum sp. (assembly GCA_009775095.1). Taxonomy (GTDB): domain Bacteria; phylum Bacteroidota; class Bacteroidia; order Bacteroidales; family Muribaculaceae; genus Muribaculum. The sequence goes on along the minus strand of VSOZ01000002.1, from coordinate 247,023 downwards.
GCCTCTTTCAACCGGGCCACCGTCTCGCGGTCATAGAAGAGCCGGTGGGCAAGCACACGCAGTATTATCGTAGCCAGCACCTGCGACGTCACCAATGCCACAAGACCACATCCGGCAAAGACGAGCGTTATGGCCACTGCGAGGTAAGCCATATGCGACACCACGATTATCTGCTTGATCTCTTTCACATAGCCGCGTCCCTGAAGAAGGCCCTCGAAGTAGAGCGTGTAGAGTATAAGCGTATTGTTGATTATAAAAATGGCCCACGCCAAAAGGACCTCGCTACGTATGGCGGGATATTTGGCCAGCACCGACAGCAGATAAGGCGTACCCGCACATACAAGCAGCAGAAAGAGCACCGCGGCGGCCCGCTTGTAAAACCACTGCATGGCCTTTATAACCCCTTTGAGCAGCGAGTAATCGACCGGACTGTCGCAGTCGAGGGTCTCGTAGCCGCTCCTTTTCAGCGTGGTACAACCGCTGAATATGTAGGTGACCGTGCGCACAAAAGAGTTATTGAAACCGAAATCGAGCAGATAGGTAAGAACCGATATAGACGAGAATATAGTCCACACGGCCACTATGTCTGACGGAAATTTCTTCAGAATGACCGGCAGCAACAGCAGCGAAGAAGCAATCTTCAGCAGCGACGCGCAGAAATTCCACACGACATCTGACCGCCCGATTGTGTTGATTCTTTTTTGCTCCATAGTGGTATCGGACTAATTAGTCTTATTGGCCTAATTGCTCACTCTCAGGATGCAGAGCATTGTAGATCAGCGAAGCCCGCGAGGGGCCGGTTATGTCGGCTATGGCGTCGACCGGAGCTTCACGGAGGCGCTTCACGCTCTTAAAGTGCTGAAGCAGAGCCTGTTTAGTCTTTTCGCCCACGCCCTTTATATCATCTAACTCACTGACTATCTGGCCCTTACTGCGTCTATTGCGGTGATGGGTTATTCCGAAGCGGTGGGCTTCGTCGCGCAACTGCTGGACCACGCGCAGTGACTCGGAATTTTTGTCGATATATAGCGGCACGCTGTCGCCCGGAAAATATATCTCTTCAAGACGCTTGGCTATGCCCACGACAGCTATGGTGCCGCGCAGCCCCATGTCGTCAAGAGCCTCGACAGCGGCGCTGAGCTGCCCTTTGCCGCCGTCGACCACAATGAGCTGCGGCAGCTCCTCGCCCTCCTCCATCATGCGGGTGTAGCGGCGTGTGAGCACCTCCTTCATCGACGCGAAGTCATCGGGCCCCTCGACGGTCTTGATGTTGAAGTGACGGTAGTCGCGCTTCGAGGGCTTGGCGTTGCGAAACACCACGCACGAAGCCACAGGATTAGTGCCCTGTATATTTGAATTGTCAAAACACTCCACATGACGCGGCAGCACCGAAAGACGGAAATCACTCTTCATCCTCTCAAGCGTACGCTCCACGCGCTTCTCTGGGTCATGCTTCTCCATCATCTTGAGTGTGTCGACCTTGTTCTGCCGCGCATTATGAGCCGACACTTCGAGGAGCTTCATCTTGTCGCCGCGCTGCGGCACGGTGTATATGACGCCCTCAAGCTCGATGTAAGGCTTGACCGGTACGACAATCTCGTCATATTCGAGGTCAAACTTCTCGGCCGCCTCGGTTATGGCATAGCCTAAGATATCCTCCACAGGCTCGTCAAGCCGGCGCTTGTATTCAAAGGTTATACTGCGCACGATAGCCCCGCGGCGCACGTGCATGTAGTTGACGTATACCATGTCGCGGTCATCGTCCACGCCAAATACGTCGATGTCGTCGAGCGTCTGGCTCACGATGACGCTCTTGGACTGATAGCGGGCCACAAGGTCATACTTCTCTTTAAGCAGCTGCGCCTCCTCGAAGCGGAGCTCGGCGGCCAGCTTCTCCATCTCGGCGCGCAGGTAGTCAAGAAGCTCCTGAGTGTCGCCGCGCAATATCTGCTTTACATGATCTATCATCTCTCCGTACTCGGCCTGACCGATAAGACCGGTGCAGCATCCGAGACAGTTCTTAAGATGATATTCCAGACACAGGCGCCCCTTTTCCTTCGCCACATAATCGGGGGTGATGGCATGGCGGCACGTACGCACCGGATACAACTCGCGGATAAGATTGAGCACCGCCTTGGCCACGCCCGCGTTGGTGTAAGGACCGAAATATTTAGAACCGTCCTTGATGCGTGTGCGCGTTAGAAATACCCGCGGGTAGTGTTCTTTGGTAACCACTATCCACGGATATGACTTGTCGTCCTTCAACAACACATTGTAGTGGGGCTTGTACTCTTTTATCAGCGAATTTTCGAGATTGAGCGCGTCCTGCTCCGTAGGCACGACGATATAGCGCATGTCGGCTATGTTGCGCACAAGCAGCATGGTCCTCACCGAGTCATGGGTGCGGTTGAAGTATGACGACACCCGGCGCTTCAGATTCTTGGCTTTGCCGACGTATATGACATTGCCGTCGGCATCATAATAAAGATAGCAGCCGGGAGTGTCGGGAAGGATCGATATTTTCTCCTTCAACTCCTGTGATTTTTCTACTTTTGCCAATTAGCGGTCAACTGTATTTAGAGGGTGTTTAATAAACTATGAGCGAGGTCACCTCGGCATCGGCGGGCAGGTTCTCACGACCGTTGAGCGCACTCAGCTCCACAATGAAGTTGATGTAGACCTTGCGCGGGTTCATGCTTTTCACAAGCTCGTAGCATGCAGCCATGGTGCCGCCGGTGGCAAGCAGGTCATCGTGTATCACTACCACGTCGTCGGGGGTTATCGCATCGCGGTGTATCTCTATTTCGTCATAACCGTACTCCTTTTCAAACTTTGCACTCACTGTGTCGGCGGGGAGCTTGCCGGGCTTGCGTGCGGGTACGAAGCCGGCACCGATCTCATAAGCGAGTATGGCTCCGCCTATAAATCCGCGCGATTCGATACCCACCACTTTGGTCACCCCTTTCGACCGGTAAAGCTGTGCGAGGTCCCAGCCTACGATATGCATTGCCCGAGGGTCTTTAAACATTGTAGTGAGGTCGCGGAATATAATTCCGGGCTTCGGGAAATCATATACGTCCCTGATTTTAGACTTAACGTATTCCATAAAGTTTATAGTATTAATTGTTTGTTTATTATTTACTTACCTATGTTTCACGTGAAACAATCACCGTCCCATCAACAGCAGGAGGATGTTTATGTCAGATGGCGATATACCGGGTATGCGGCTCGCCTGAGCCACAGTCTCGGGCTGTATTCGCTCGAGCTTCTGTCGGGCCTCTGTCGACAGGGCCTTGATCGAGGCATAGTCGAAGCGGCCCTTCAGTTTGAGTTCTTCGAGACGATGAAGCTTATCGGCCACCTGCCGCTCGCGGTCTATATAGCCCTGATACTTTATCAGTATCTCGGCCGCCTCCACTATCTCCTCACGGCGCTCCGGATCGATATCTTCGACTATCTTGCGAAGAGGCGCTATATAATCGCACAGCGTCATTATCGACAACTGCGGACGCAGTATAAGGTCGTAGAGCTTGACTCCCTGCTTCAACGGCGATGTGCCGAGAGTCTCCAGTGCCGGATTAATCAAAGCGGGCTTCAGCGAGAACTCCTTGGCAAAGGCTATGAGGGCATCGCGCTGCTCGAGCTTTTCACGCATCAGGTCATAGCGCTCTTTCGAAGCCAAACCTATGGCATAGCCTTTCGGAGTGAGCCTCATATCGGCATCATCCTGACGGAGCAGAATGCGGTATTCGGCACGTGATGTAAACATACGGTAAGGCTCGTCGACACCTTTCGTCACAAGATCGTCAATGAGGACTCCGATATAAGCTTCGTCGCGGCCAAGCACAAACGGTTCACGTCCAAGAGCTGTGGCGGCGGCGTTTATACCGGCCACGAGCCCCTGCCCCGCCGCCTCCTCGTAACCGGTCGTGCCGTTGACCTGTCCGGCAAAGAAGAGACCGGAGAGCAGCTTCGTCTCAAGCGTGTGATGAAGCTGTGTGGGGTCAAAGAAGTCGTACTCTATGGCATAGCCCGGACGGTATATCTGCACATCCTTCAGTGCCGGCACAGTCATGAGAGCGTTTATCTGAACGTCAAACGGAAGTGAGGACGAGAAACCGTTAAGATAATACTCCTGCGTATCCTCACCCTCCGGCTCAAGAAAAAGCTGATGCTCGTCCTTGTCGGGGAAAGTGACTATCTTGGTTTCGATACTCGGACAGTAACGCGGGCCTATGCTCTGTATCTGCCCGTTGTAAAGTGGAGAGTCGGGCAAGCCGCCGCGCAGTATGTCGTGAGTGGCCGTGTTGGTATACACAATATGGCATTCGCGCTGCTTGAGCTGTCGATGCACGTCGGGCAGAAAACTGAATTTATGAAAGTCGTCGTCACCGGCCTGCGGAGCGGTAAGCTCCCAGCGCACACTGCGCCCGTCGATGCGCACCGGCGTACCGGTCTTCATACGGGCCGTGGCGAAGCCTAATTCGCGAAGCTGCTCGGTGATGCCGTGCGATGCAGGTTCCGACACACGTCCGCCCTCCACTTGCGCACGACCTACATGCATCAATCCGTTGAGGAACGTACCCGCGGTAAGCACGACGGTCTTTGAACAGAATACAATGCCTAAAGCCGTCTTTATGCCGGTCACCCTACCCTCTTCGATAAGCAGGGAGGCAACTGAGTCCTGCCACATATAAAGATTGTCGGTATTCTCAAGTATCCTGCGCCACTCGGCACTGAACTTCACGCGGTCGCTCTGTGCGCGAGGACTCCACATGGCCGGCCCTTTTGACCGGTTGAGCATGCGAAACTGGATTGCTGTCCTGTCGGTGACAATGGCCATCATACCGCCCAAAGCATCTATTTCACGCACAATCTGCCCCTTCGCTATACCGCCTACTGCAGGGTTACAGCTCATCTGGGCTATCTTGTTCATGTCCATTGTGACAAGCAGCGTGGACGCGCCGATGCACGCGGCCGCAGATGCAGCCTCGCAGCCGGCATGACCGGCACCTATCACTATCACATCGTAGTCAAATCTCATATCACACTTATTCTACACTATTCAGCATGGCGAGAGCTTCATCCTCGTGACGCTCCATAATCTCACGTTCACCCGGGCCTTTGTCATTGATGCCGCAGAGGTGAAGCAGCCCGTGTACGATGACACGAAGCAGCTCATTGTCATAATCTACTCCAATCGACTGAGCGTTGCTTCTCACCGTATCGAGCGAAATGAACATGTCGCCGCTGACAAGCCTGCCGCGTGAATAGTCAAATGTTATTATATCCGTATAATAATCATGATTGAGAAAACGACGGTTTACGTCGATTATCTCGTCATCGTCACAAAATATGTATACCAACGGCCCGACAATACGTCCGTGAGCCGTCGCCACCTTGCCAAGCCAGCGTTCAAGCCGTCCGGTATCGATAGCGGGCATATCCACATTGCGCGTAAGCCACTCGATTCGATTCTCCATAACAAAACAAATATACGCAATTAAATCAATATCGCAAAGCGAAAAAATCAGGAGAAAAACAGGTATGCCGCAACAACGCCGGCAAGCGACCCGACGACATCGGCAAGCAGAGCGTAAGGCACCGCATAGCGTGTCTTTACCACTCCTACGCTGCCGAAGTACACTGCAAGTATATAGAATGTCGTGTCGGTACTGCCTTGAATAGCCGCCGATACCCGCGACACAAAAGCGTCCGGACCGTATGTATTCATAAGATCGACCATCATGCCGCGGCTACCCGAGCCGCTCAACGGCTTCATGAGGGCCGTCGGAAGCGCACCCACCCATTCAGCGTCAAGACCTACAAAGCTGAAGCAAGCGGCTATGGCTTCGGTAACGACATCCATGGCTCCCGATGCGCGAAACATGCCTATCGCCACAAGTATCGCCACAAGATATGGTATTATCATGACAGCGGTCTTGAAGCCCTCCTTGGCTCCCTCGATAAAAGCGTCATACATGTTGACACGCTTCTTGAGTCCGGCACAGATAAACATTATTATAACACTGAATAGCAACACGTTAGCCACAAACGAAGAGTATAATTCGACCTCTTCTTTAGGCAGCGAGGAGAAAAACCACACTATGCCGCCAACCAACAGGGCAAGTCCTCCCAGCCAAGCTATCATTACCTTGTCCCACAGCTTTATACGCTGTTTTATACACATAGCCACGATGCCGACAAAAGTGGCTATGAACGTAGCCAAGAGTATGGGCAGAAATACATCGGTAGGATTGGACGCACCCGCCTGCGCACGGTACATCATGATGCCTATCGGTATAAAGCACAGTCCCGAAGCGTTGAGTACCAAGAACATAAGCATAGCATCGGTAGCCGTGTCCTTACGTGTATTTAGCGACTGCATCTCCTGCATGGCCTTAAGACCCAAGGGGGTAGCGGCATTGTCGAGACCGAGCATATTGGCCGAAACGTTCATGAATATGGACCCCATAGCCGGATGACCCTTGGGGATGCCGGGGAAAAGCCTACAGAACAACGGACTTATCATGCGGCCGAAGAATTGTATGACTCCACCTCGCTCTCCGATCTTCATCAAGCCCATCCATAACGACAGGATGCCGGTAAGACCGAGCGAAATCTCAAACGCGGTGGCCGCCGACGAAAACGATGCGCTCATTATCGAACTCCATATGCTGAAATCTCCGAAAAACAAAGTTTTCCCCAAAGCGACCAAAAATGCCACCAAAAAGAAAGCGATCCAAATGTAGTTAAGTGCCATTGCAAGAGTTTTTACAAATTTAGTGCAAATTTCCCGTATTTCTTGAATATCCCGATTTTTTCGGTCGCATGTCGCGGACGTCCAAAACCAGCCTTAACACCTAATACCTAATACCTTACGCAGTATTTTCCTTTTTGAGAATCAAATATTTTTTCGCGCACGCATGTTTATACGGGAATTTTCAATTGTCAGAAGCCCAAAATGTCATCATAATTTCACTCTCCCCCACCCCACCATATACAAGACATCTACAGATTGCAATATCCGAAAAAAATTGTAAATTTGTGAGCAGTGGAGAAACAAAACTCAAAGCCATGCTTAAATACAATATTCACATAAGTTCACGCTACGAGCATATGCGCCCCCTGATACAGTCGATCGTAAAAAACGGCGTACCCGAGGGCACCGAAATCATATACAAAGGCCGCAACACGGTATACCGTATGACGACCGACAACCGCCCAATCATAATCAAGTCATTTAAACTTCCGGGCTTCATAAATTCTTATGTATATACAAATTTGCGCAAAAGCAAAGCCGAGCGCTCCTATCTGAACTCAAAGAAGCTCCAGCAACTCGGCTTCCGTACACCCGCCATTATAGCATATGCCGAAGTTAAACGCGGCCGAAAGCTACTACAAAGCTACTACATATCGGAAGAAATAGTCGGTGAGAATATGCGCGATTGGGAAAATAAAACCAACACTGACCATGTGCTACACGGCCTCGCTCAAGAAATGTTCAAACTATATCAGGCACGCATATGGCACAAGGACTTCTCCCCCGGCAATGTCCTGTATATCGGATCGCCCGAGAGCGGCTACAAATACTATTACATTGATGTAAATCGCATGGCATTTAATGTAAACTCACGAAAAAAACTGATGTCGATGTTTCGGTCAATGCACGACAGCTTTGACGAAACCGCGCGCTTGGCACGCCACTACGCACAGGTATCAGGAGAACCTGAAAATAAAATTGTAGCCGAAGCACTCAAATACCATAAGCGTTATATGGACTCCCGCATCATGCGCCACCGGCTTAAACGCATTTTTAAATTATAATACCGTCTTGATTCAACGCTGGCCGGTCATCTTAAAGTACTTGTCCAGCACAAGCAGCGATATTATATCCTCACGCTCCTTGTCGCGAAATTGATCTACATACCTGTGGGCGTTGTCGATTATCTTCTGCGCCTCATCGGGGTGCGAGGCGTAGTACCTCATCTTCTCTTCGAGGTCACTGAAGTCAGGCTTAACCTCCACATAATGAACTCCCGGCTCAAGAAGACCTTCCATAAACCAAGTCTCGTATACAGGTCGTGGCGTCACGGCAAGAGAGTTTGACGACATGACCCACTTAAGATTGCTCGCCACGTCGTTTCCCTCCAAAGCCATGATAAACATATAATCCAGATGCTCGTTTATCGTCATTTTCTCGCGATGCCATTCAGGGGGCAGCTCCGCGTCACGGCTCACGTCGCCCGCATCGCAGATATCGCTTCCGAAGAACTTACGCATAAACTCCATACGCACCTCCTTGTCTCCGACTTTGCCGCAGATTGTTCCACGTACTTTTCCGCGAAATATAGCTATCGGCTTCTTTTCAATAAACCTCTTCCTGTCATTGACAAAGATAAAGTGGCGCACCTAATCAAGTTTTAATACTACCGAATTCTCATTTTCACCGGCTATAGGACGGCTCTTGACTATTGATGGATAGTCGGGTATAAATGTAACGTCGCCCGGACAATATCCCCACCGGTAATCCTTCGGAAACCACCGCAGATACTCATACGTATCGAAATAGTATACCTTTTGCTTACGAGGTATGATATGCTCCTTTAAAGTCATTGCCTCAGTAGGCAACTTAATAGTATGCTTAAGCTTGTTATAGTAATCAACCCTCTGTTTTATGTATTCAAAATCGGGGCGATGCGAAGCCTTTTCAAGTACACGTTCCAACCGTTTTTCAAATACAAATTCAGGTATAAGTTGACGAAGATAGTTTACCGCATAATATTTTTGCTTTGAGTTTTTGCCACTCCGCAGTATATATGATAATTTTTTAGCCATAAGTAAACTCTTTTTGATTAATATTAATGCTGCTGCGGCCGCAGTATGTAAAGCTGCGAGCAGTCAAAGCGCGGAAGCGCCACAAGTTGTACATGCGAAGCATTGTCATCCGGAGTATTTCTACCCTCTCCTACCCTAAGGCCGATAGCCTCAAGAGCCTTACGCGACTCTTCAAGGGCTATCTCGGGCGTGTTGTTGTCCTGACTCAGATGACATAGAAATACATACTTCAGTCGCTCCGTATATACACGGGCCACATACTCGGCTGTCATCTTGTTGTCGAGATGTCCGTTGACATTGCGTATTCTTGACTTCAGATACTCCGGATAGCGTCCGAAGAGCAGCATATTGAGGTCATAGTTGCTCTCTACCATAAGATAATCGGCTCGTTGCATATAATAGTCGGCACGCTCCGAAATGCATCCAAGATCGGTCGCTATAGCAAACGCACGTTCATCGTGCTGCACATAGAATCCCGCATTGTCAGTGCCGTCATGCATGACCTCAAACGCCGTTATTGTAAAGTTACCTAGTGCAAAAGGTATCTCCTTGTATATGCTTACATGATAATCGCGAAGACGGCGCGACACACTATGACGCCGCATTATACCGTTCATGGCGCGTGGAGTACAATATAGCCGAAGATGACGGTACTTCTTCACCAACGTGTAAGCGTAGCGCATATGGTCGCTGTGGTCATGCGTTATACATATGCCTTTTACATTATCCATCGATATATTGTGCTCTGCAAGCCCCTGCACAACCTGCTTGGGCTCTACACCCGCATCGATCAAAAATCCCGACACGGAGTCGCCTATGTAGGCACAGTTGCCGCTGCTGCCGCTGCCAAACGACATGAACACGATCTTGTTGGGCACCGGCCTCACCACGATAGGGCCGAGCGGCGACACTTCCGACGACGGGAACGACGGCTGGCCGCCCGCGAGCCTTACCTTGTCGGTAAGCTCCCCGCGCGCTGCAGCTCCGTACGACAACGGGGACTCCGCTTCATCGAAAAGCCCCGGAAAGTCATACGCATCATATTTGCCTCGTCGTGTCATTGCCTGTCCTGCTATTTATATAGTAAAAATATCGTCGGTATCTTGTCGTAATTGTATGTAGCGCTCTTCCAGTACGACAGCGGCCGCGTGACTATGCTCTCGCGCTCGCCCGTTATGTCAGAGGCCACACACAACTTCAGCGCCCCCGGCAGTATGTGCGACAGTTCGCCGATGAGCTTGTTGTTTCTGTACGGAGTCTCAATGAATATTTGTGTCTGATGCTCATGTCGTATGCGCCGCTCCATCTCTTTTAATTTGGCTGCGCGCGCTCCCCCGTCGATAGGCAGATAACCGTTGAAGGCAAAACTCTGTCCGTTGAATCCCGAACCCATCAGCGACATAAGTATACTTGACGGACCTACAAGAGGCACCACCCTGTAGCCGCGCTGCTGCGCTATGGCCACCACATCGGCTCCCGGATCGGCCACGGCCGGACATCCGGCCTCCGATATTACGCCTACATCATTGCCCGCTTCGGCGGGAGCAAGGAGAGCCGCCACGGCTTCAGCGGGCGTGTGCTCGTTCAACTCCGCAAAGACAAGCGAGTCTATGTCAATCGACCGGTCGCAACGTTTAAGAAACCGACGCGCCGACCTAAGATTCTCGACAATAAAATACCGCAGCCCCTTGATGACCTCGAGGTTGAAAGGCGGCAATACACGGTCGGCCCCCGTATCGCCCAACATCACCGGTATAAGATATACTGCAGGTACTTTATCCATCATTTTGTGAGTTTTTTTATCCGCGAGTCAAGAGAGTCGATAGCCTGACGCAATGCCGAGCCGCGATACACCTGCGCACCCGTAGAATCAGTAAGAATATAGAACGGTATGCGCGGTATGTTGAGAGCGTCAAATGAGCTATGGGCAACACCGCCGGGAGCCCACACACGGGTCCATCCGAGGCTGTCGGTCGATGCGCGCTTCCACGCCGCCGAGTCGGGAGCGAACGACACCTCCACCACTCTGAACCGCTTGCGCGAATAGTTGTCGTAAGGACGTTGTATCTGCCGCACAATCGTATCAGTCCGCTGAGTACCGTCGGTAAAATAGAGCATCGAATAGCTTGATTTGTATGGCGAATAGCGCTCTACGGAGTCGCCGAGCGAATACAGAGTGAACGACCTCACTTTGGCATTCAGGGCGGCACTGTTGTTATATGACAGCAGCAACCGATAGTCGTCAACCAACTTGGCGGGACGCGCTGCGGGAGCTATCACGGCAAAAAGCGAGTCGGCGCGCGACTCGTTGTTGACCGAATTGTAAGATGTAAGCATCAGTAGCGACGACACTATGTTGTCAGTGTGGCTCTCCACATATTTTGTCACTAAAGAATTTACCATGCCGGGTGTACCGTCGTTGAGCACCGCCGCATTCTCCCTTACAAAGGTGCTCCATTGCTCGGAAGGTTTGTTGCCTTTTATTTCGTTCTTCGACGGATCCTCTATGTCAAGTTTACAGTGAAGAGTCTCTCCGTTCTTGGCAAGCATACGCGCCAAGGGCACATTGCCTTTGGCTCCCACAAACAACTCCACCACGGTATATCCCTCGGAATTGCCCCGCAGGTCAAACTTGCCGTCTATCGCCGCCGTAGACACCGAACGCACCGACCCGTCAGCCACATACAGCATGTTTATGGTACGTGTACCGAGCCCCTGCACTTCACCGGCCACGCGAAACTCCGTGTCATCACCACAAGCCGCGACCAGAACAGCCAGAACAAGAATGTATAAAGTCTTCAATATCTTCACAGCTAACTCACATTTATATTGTGTACTACAAAGGTAGTCATAACCCGTCACCTCTCAAAGAAAAAACGGAATTATAGGCGATAAAATTATACTTTTGAAAGAATATGAGTACGTTTAAACTTTTTAACTTTGTGAAGCATTATAATTGTAATCGACTACCAACAGCTATGCGACGATTATTGCTTATAAGTGTTATTACGTTAATCGCTATTGCCGCCCGTGCGCAGATCATAAGTCCGTCACCGAGTGAAGTGATCGACACCGACAGCGTACGCAAAGCTTTCGACAACAGTCCGTTTTTCGGACTGTACAAAGACAATTACTTTATTTTCGGACCGTCGGTAGGCCCTAAAGCCACGAAAGCCAATACCAACGTCAAGTTTCAGATATCCGTATCGCAGAGGCTCACCAAGAGTATACTGCCGTGGCATACATATCTGTATCTTTTCTACACACAAAAGTGCTTCTGGAATGTTCTCCAGAAGTCATTTCCCATGACCGATCTGAACTTCAATCCCGGCATCGGTCTTACAAAACCGCTTTTTGTCAAAAACCGTTTTATCGGAAAGGTATCGCTTATACTCGAACATGAGAGCAACGGCAAGTCTCATAAGGCAAGTCGTTCATGGAACCGCATATCACTTGCGGCCAATATATTCATCGACCCCACCATGATGATCTACGGAAAGTACTGGATACCTATCGTGGACGGTGAAAACAACCGCGACCTGCTCGACTATTACGGCCTGTACCAGTTCGGCATGAGCTACAATACCTTGTCAAAGCGATTTGGCGCGTCACTGATACTTACCAAACGCAAAGGGTGGAATCTTAACTACAATACCGTCGTCGAACTGAGCTACAAGCTGTCAAACAACGAAAACCAATATCTGTTTCTACAATTTTACAACGGCTACGGCGAAGGATTGCTCGACTACAACAAATTTCGCTCGCAACTGCGCGTAGGTTTTGTCATCAAACCTACATTTTTCAGCGAATTTTAGCGCGTATGCCGCCGTATATCGTCAGAATATATTACGACATATCCACCATGCCGTAATGACGATAAAACACCCCCAGATTGACCACTGCGAATTTACGGCATGATAGAACCGCGGACAGCGCTTGCGCAGCATCTCCGCGGCAAGCAGTACAGCCACCGGCACTATAGCCACGACAAGCAGGGCATTATAGCTCCAAGCACCGGCTATGTCGCCATGCAGCAGAGCATGCACGGCACGTTGGCTACCGCAGCCCGGACATTGCCATCCGGTCAGAACAAGAAACGGACACTTCGGGAAAAACGCGCTGTCACCGGGGTCGAAATAAAAAAATACACACAACAACACCGCCGCCGCAAGACACACAAGCAGCACGACATTATACCTGCGCCCCGAAGTCATGGCCTCTATACAAGCCAGTTAAACGGAAGCCCGGTAATAAAGGCAAACGGGAGTCCCAAAAGACCGAACACAAACGACAGTATGCACCAAAGCTGGGCATTCTGCGAAGCCTTCTGCGCACCGGCAAGGTCGCCATGGGCGTACTTCGACTCCACGTTTGAAGAGTAGACTATGGCCACTATTCCTGCCGGAAGGCAACAAAGCAGTGTCAATACCACAGCCCATGCCAGATAAGTAGGCGGACACGGCACCAAGCGCGACACGGGCTGAGGAAAGAGTGGCATAAGCTCAGGCACTCTCTCCGCCGGCACCCACTGCTGAAGCCCCTCGCGCCATACAAGAGTGTCGCGCTTTACTCCTATAGCACACAGCTGGTCGAAGTAAAGCGGACCCACCTTTACATTATTGATCAATGCCCAATACTGCATAATATCATGTAATTAAAAACACTTGACGTTTTCACCCAAGATATCGCCGAGCAGATTGTTGGCAAGACGGCTCGCACCTATGCGGAACAGCGTGTTGTCAAGCCACTCTTCGCCGAGCACCTCCTTGATTACCGTATAGTACTTGACAGCATCGGCGGTGGTCGATATGCCTCCGGCGGCCTTAAAACCTACCTTGTTGCCTGTTGTCTCGTAGTACTCCTTTATACACTGCGCCATGACGTAGGCGGCCTCAAGCGATGCCCCTTCATATACCTTGCCTGTCGAGGTCTTTATAAAGTCGGCTCCCGAATACATCGACAGCACCGAGGCATTGCGTATATTCTCGGCGGTCTTGAGCGCACCCGTCTCGAGGATGACCTTGAGATGCGCGTCGCGGCAGGCGTGTTTCTGCTCGATAATCTCGTCGGCAACCTCCTCCCAGTCTCCGTCGAGGTAGTTGCCTACATTAAACACAATGTCTATTTCATCGGCTCCGGCCTCAACTGCCAGCGCGGTCTCGGCTATCTTGACTTCAAGAAACGACTGGGCCGAGGGAAAAGCACCCGATACACAGGCTACCTTCACATCCGATACATCGAGTACGGTACGTACCAACTGGGCGAAATTAGGATAAACACATATCGCGGCCACGTTTTTCAGTTCGGGATGCTCGTTGTCAAATGCATTCACCCTCTCCGTGAAATCAGCCACCGACCGCGGCGAGTCGGTTGTAGAGAGTGTGGTAAGGTCTATACAGTTAAGGATAGCCTTGTAGACATCCTTATTCATGTTTTCAGCCAAGTGCTCCGAAAGTATTTTTTCTACTTCGGCTTTCACCGCCGCGTCATCGGTAGTAACCTTTGATGCGGCTACAGTGTCATGATATTTGTCGCTCATAACTAAATGGGGTCTATTGTTTGTTTACAGTTTCTCATTTAAACGATGTCGCGAGGCGTCTCGTTCGGTCTTCTTGTCAAGATTCTTATAGAAAGCCTCGGTAAGATCCACTCCTGTCTGGTTGGCGATAGCCATCACCACCCACATGACATCGGCAAGTTCATCACCCAAAGTGTCGGCTTCGCCGGCTTTAAACGACTGATCGCCGTAGCGGCGTGCCATTATGCGTGCCACCTCGCCCACCTCCTCGGAAAGTATGGCCATATTTGTCAGAGGCGAGAAATAGCGCACACCTACCGTCGTTATCCATCGGTCCACTATCCGCTGGGCCTCGCCGATTGAAAGCTCCTTGTCTGTCGCGCGCTCCATACCGTTTATTCTTTAAGCTTTGAGTCGATTATTATCGTTACAGGACCGTCATTGACAAGACTTACTTTCATGTCGGCTCCGAATATGCCGCGCTTTACCTCCCGGCCGAGAAGCCCGGTCAGCTCTTTGCAGAAATCTTCGTATAGCGGCACCGCCAAGTCATGGCCGGCCGCCCTTATATAACTCGGGCGGTTGCCCTTGCGCGTCGATGCAGTTAGAGTAAACTGACTTACCGCAAGTATATCTCCTCCTATATCGGTCACCGAGCGGTTCATCACTCCGTTTTCATCGTCAAATATACGCAATGCCGCAGTCTTGGCCGCAAGCCACTGCATGTCGGACGGAGTATCGCCGTTTTCCACACCTACGAGTACAAGCAGTCCGCGGTCAATGGCTGAATGCAATTTACCGTCGACGCTTACTGAAGCTGATGACACACGTTGTATAACAAGTCGCATTATTTTTGTATCTTATGACACAAAAATAACGATTTTTTTTGAATTGCCGCCTCTGTACAGCTATAAGATTGTATTATTCGTAGTTAATGGGTATCTCGCGATCGATACTGCTGTCGAGCGAAATAAGGGTCTCTGTGCCGTTGACGCCGTGTATAGTCTGTATACGGTCATTCAACAACTCCATAAGGTGTTCGTTATCACGAGCATACAGCTTGATAAGCATTGTGTATGGGCCGGTAGTGAAGTGGCACTCCACAATTTCGGGTATCTTCTCAAGCTCCGGTACAACATCACGATACATGGCACCGCGGTCAAGATTAACACCGATGTAAGTGCATGTGCGATAACCGAGCACTTTGGGATTGACATGGTAACCCGAACCTGTTATGACCTTAAGGTCGATCATACGCTGCAGACGCTGGTGTATGGCGGCACGCGACACCCCGCACTCCATAGCTACATCCTTGGAGGGTATACGGGCGTTGCGCATCACTATTTCGAGTATTTTACGATCAAGGTTGTCAATTTTTTCCATAAAATTGCATGATTACAAATTCCTACCAAAATTTTTAGCAAATGTACGCATTATTTTTAATATTTCAAGCAAAATGTTATATAACAGCAAAAATAGCCGTACAATTATAATAATTTCAGTAGTTTTTATAATTAGCGCCTCACATTGCCCCCTGTTTTATATAAGCATCCGGTACGGCGTTGCCCGCGAGATACTCTTCAAGATATTCCTTGTAAAGGTAGACGGGGACGCGGTCTATGCCGTTGGCGGTCAGAAAGGCTGACACATGGTCTATCTCCGATTTGATATTTTTGTGAATAAGGTTGTAGCGTTTGGCGAGGAAACGGATGTATTTGCGGTCCTGCTTGACAAGGCGACCGGCCTCGATGGTGACAGGCGCATCCTGCACCTCGGCATTTGCCTCACGGCGACGGCGTTGGTAGGATGCGGCTTTGGCGCGACGGTCTATCGTCGGTTTCAACAGGTTGAACACGCACTGCGCTATCGGATGCAGGTCAGCGGGTTCTGTACCTGTGGTCTGATACTCTTTGATGGAGTCGATGAGGGGTTGCTGTAACTCTGTGGGAAGCATGGCTATGGACTCGCTCCATGCCTTGTCAAATTTCGGTGTACGTTTCATCGTATTGTGATATTGGTTTAATATGTTGTTTTCCACAAAGATAATATGACAGAATGCCGTTTTTATGCACAATCGGGCGTAATGCACGAAATACACTGGAGACTAACATGTTATAGTGCTATTTTTTTAGGAATGCATGTCGCTTATCTCCGATACGCAGGGTGTAGGAGCAGGTCAAAATGGCGTATACACACCGCAGAACCTGTAAAGGTTCTTGCTACAACAGACAATCGGTGGAATAAGCAAGAGTCCCGGCGGGACTCGATATTGTTGTGTGGATCCCCTAACCGGACACTGCGTGCCCGGCTTACACGGAGCACAAGTCCTTCCGGACTTGAGATCGCAATAATCAGTCATACCATTTTGCACATTTTATGTCGCTATAAAACAGCCTGTTAAGCGAAATAAGGGTGGAGGCGCGAGACACAGCCGTACGACCATACGGGTCGAGTCCGGACGCCGTGGTACTGGCGTCCCTACCATTTCGCACATCTTACATCGATATAAACAACCTATTAGGCAGAAGCCGGGGGAGATGCGTCGGAGACGCTTTTTTACATTGACCCGTAAAAATGGGTCAATGTAAAAGAACGGTTGTTAAAAAAAAACTGTGTTTGTAGGGCCGCCAGTAATACGGCGGCCGGTTTCGTCCTATATGGCCATCCGGATATGCCGGACGCCGTGGTACTGGCGTCCCTACCATTTCGCACATCTTACATCGATATAAAACAACCTGTTAGGTGGAAGCCGGATGAGATGCGTCGGAAACCCCATTTTTACAGTGGGTGAAAGATGTTTAGGGCCGGATATAAAAAAGAATGAGTAAAAGTAAGCCGAAGCATTACAATTACTCATTCTTCCTCTCTCCTCAGCGGTGCGTACGGGACTCGAACCCGTGACCCCATGCGTGACAGGCATGTATTCTAACCAACTGAACTAACGCACCATTTTTAAAGTTTAGCAAGCGACCTCTGTCGTTTAGCGAGTGCAAAGTTATGCAGAATTTTTAAATCTCCAAAATTTTCAGACTGTTTTTTTCAAAAAAATCTCGGCAAAAGAGCAATTTTTTACCATTTTGCCGAGATTATATCTAAAAAACGTGGCTTAGTCTCTTGACGAACCAAAGAAACGAAGCAGGTAAAGGAACAGGTTGATGAAGTCAAGATAAAGACTCAACGCACCTATCGTAGCCAGACGCGACGGCTCTATGGCGTTGTACTGTGCCATCTGCTTAATCTTCTGCGTATCCCAAGCGGTAAGACCGATGAAGATGAGGACTCCGGCTATCGACACAATCCACTCGAGTGTGCTGTTAGCCCAGAATATATTTATCACACTTGCTATTATAAGGCCTATCAAAGCCATAAACAGAAACGAGCCTATCTTTGTAAGGTCGCGATTGGTAAAATAGCCATACACGCTCATAGCACCGAATACACCGGCGGTTATAAGGAATGTCTTGAAGATAGACACCGGAGTATAGGCGGCAAATATGAGAGCAAATGTGACTCCGTTAAGCAACGAATAAGCATAAAACAGCACCGTAGCCACGGGAGAACTGATTTTATTGATGGCTCCGCTGATGCCGAACACCATCAACAGCTCCACGATAAGCAGTCCCCAATATACCCAACGGTGTGAGGCAAGAAAGTACATTAGATCGGGAATGCCGGCACATATCCACGCGGCACCGCCTGTCACGAGCAGGGCAAGAAACATCTTTACATAAACGCGCTTCATCACTTGAGATACTCTCGTGTCAAGCGCCTGCGATCCATAAGAATCCATGTTGTAGTTATTCATAATGATAAATGTTTAGAGAGATAACGTTTTATATCGGTCAAATATATCGTTACAACTGTTAATTTTATTTATTACATGCGCTCCGGCACCTCTATGCCAAGCAGCCCCATACCGCTCTTGACCACCTCGGCCACTTCAGCACTCAAGGCAAGACGCATTGATCTTACCGTCTCGTCAGCCTCGTTAAGTATAGAGTAGTCGTGATAGAACTGGTTGTATTCCTTGACAAGATCATATACGTAATTGGCTATGAGCGCCGGTGAATAGCTGCGGCCCGCTTCGGCAACAACCGACGGATAGTCGGCAAGATGCTGTATGAGCGATATCTCCTTGTCGTTGGGCACCACGGCATCGTATCCTTCGGGCCTGTAACCTGCATCGGCAGCCTTGCGAAGCACCGAACGTATACGGGCATAAGTGTACTGGATGAAGGGTCCTGTGTTGCCGTTGAAGTCTATCGACTCCTTGGGATTGAACGTCATGTTTTTACGCGGGTCGACCTTAAGCAGGAAGTATTTCAGAGCTCCGAGACCCACTATACGGGCTATCTCGTCGGCTTCCTCGGGAGTGAAATCGCCCTTGCCACGCTCGGCCGACACCTCGCGTGCACCCTCGATCATCTCATCCATAAGGTCGTCGGCATCCACCACCGTACCCTCACGGCTCTTCATCTTGCCTTCGGGCAGCTCGACCATACCGTAGGAGAAGTGTACGAGATCCTTGCCCCACTTGAAGCCGAGACGGTCAAGAAGAAGCGACAACACTTGGAAGTGATAGTTCTGCTCATTGCCCACGACATAAATCATCTTGTCAATGGGGAAGTCCTGATAACGGAGTTTGGCAGTACCGATGTCCTGTGTCATGTAGACCGAAGTGCCGTCGCTGCGCAGAAGCAGTTTGTGGTCAAGACCGGCATCGGTGAGGTCGGCCCATACCGAACCGTCATCCTTACGGTACATAATGCCCTTTTCAAGGCCTTCGAGCACTTTCTCCTTACCTTCAAGGTAAGTGTCGCTCTCGTAATATATCTTGTCGAAGTTCACGCCGAGACGCTTGTAGGTAGCATCAAAACCGGCATAGACCCAATTGTTCATCATCTCCCAAAGTCCGCGCACCTCGGAGTCCTTGTTCTCCCAACGGCGCAGCATCTCGCGGGCTTCAAGCATGAGCGGCGAGGACTTTTCGGCCTCTTCCTGCGACATGCCTTTCTCCATAAGTTCTTTTACCTCGGCCTTGTAGTGCTTGTCAAAAAGCACGTAGAAGTCACCTATAAGATGATCGCCCTTCTTGCCGGTTGATTCGGGAGTGGCTCCCTCACCCCACTTTTGCCAAGCGAGCATGGACTTACATATATGGATACCGCGGTCATTGACTATATTGGTCTTTACCACACGGTTGCCACACGCCTTGAGTATCTGCGACAGGCTGTAGCCGAGCAGATTGTTGCGCATGTGTCCGAGATGTAGCGGCTTGTTTGTGTTGGGCGACGAGTATTCCACCATAACCAACGGACTTTCGTCAGTCACGGGCACTGTGCCGTAGTCGGGAGTATCGCTTATGTGACGCAACATCGACGTGAAGTAAGTAGGCTCGATGACTATGTTGAGGAAGCCCTTTATAACGTTGTAGCGGTTGACAGCCGGCTCGTTGTCCACAAGCCAGTCACCTATCTCCTTTCCAACGGCTTCGGGCGCCTTGCGTGCGGCTTTGACCCATGGAAAAACGACTACCGTAAGATTGCCTTCAAACTCCTTCTTGGTAGTCTGCGGCACTATTGACGACGGGTCGGTCTCTACTCCGTAAAGCGCGTTTACGGCCCGAGCCACCGCCTGCGCTATGATATTATCAATCGACATCTCTTTATCTTTTTATGTTTCAATGTACAAAGGTACAAAAATCATGCCACGATAAAAGAATCATGTGGTAATAAAGTGAAGTTGGATGTCAATTACTCAAAAATTATTACCTTTGCGCTTGATAATTAATCATTGAGCTATGACTTACGAATATGATTATCTTGTTATAGGATCGGGTATTGCCGGCATGAGTTTTGCCCTTAAAGTAGCCCGTACTGGCAGAGTGGCTCTTATATGCAAGAGCGGCCTTGAAGAAGCCAACACTTACTTCGCTCAGGGAGGTGTGGCTTCAGTGACCAATCTTGAAGTGGATAACTTTGACAAACATATAGAAGACACCATGATAGCGGGCGACTTCCTCAGCGACAAAGAGGCTGTGGAAAAAGTGGTGAAAGGCGCGCCGGAGCAGATAAAAGCCCTGATAGACTGGGGTGTAAACTTCGATAAAAACGAAAACGGCGACTTTGACCTGCACCGCGAAGGGGGCCACTCCGAATTCCGCATCCTGCACCACAAAGACAATACGGGCGCCGAAATACAGGAGAGCCTCATAAAGGCCGTGAAAGCCGACAAAAACATAGACATATATGAAGGACGCTTCGCTATCGAGATAATAACCCAGCATCATCTGGGCAGGATAGTGACACGCCGTACACCCGACATAACATGCTACGGCGCATATGTGCTTGACCCGGAAACCGGAAAGGTCGACACCTTCCTCGCCAAGGTCACACTAATGGCCACCGGCGGAGTCGGTGCGGTCTACACCACCACCACCAACCCGCTTGTAGCCACGGGCGACGGCATAGCCATGGTATACCGCGCCAAAGGCACGGTGAAGGACATGGAGTTCATCCAGTTTCACCCGACGGCGCTGTATCATCCGGGCGACCGCCCGTCATTCCTTATAACAGAGGCCATGAGAGGCTACGGAGCGGTGCTGCGCAATCTGCGCGGCGAAGAGTTCATGCACAAGTATGACCCGCGTCTGTCGCTCGCACCGCGCGATATAGTGGCCCGCGCCATAGACTCGGAAATGAAGCTCTACGGCGACGACCATGTATATCTCGACGTGACCCACAAGGATCCGGAAGAGACCAAGAAGCACTTCCCCAACATATACCAGAAGTGTCTGTCGCTCGGCATCGACATAACAAAAGACTACATACCTGTGGCTCCGGCAGCCCATTATCTTTGCGGCGGTATAAAAGTGGACACCAACGGAGAGTCGTCGATCAAGCGTCTGTATGCGGTGGGTGAATGCTCGTGCACCGGACTTCACGGAGGCAACCGACTGGCATCAAACTCACTGATAGAAGCGGTAGTATACGCTGACGCGGCGGCCCGCCACGCAATGGAGGTCAAGGACCACTATACCTATCGTCATGACGTGCCGGAGTGGAATGACGAAGGTACTCGTCATCCCGAGGAGATGGTGCTTATAACGCAGAGCATAAAGGAAGTGGGACAGATAATGTCGACTTACGTGGGCATAGTACGCAGCGATCTGCGATTAAAACGTGCTTGGAACCGTCTTGACATACTCTACGAGGAGACCGAACGCCTGTTCAAGCGCTCCAAAGCGAGCCGCGAGATATGCGAGCTGCGCAACATAATCAACGTAGGATACCTCATAATGCGTCAGGCTATGGAACGCAAAGAGTCGCGCGGACTGCACTACACTGTCGATTATCCCCATGTAAACCATTAACATTCATTAATATACAATTAAGGGGACACACAGCGTTATATAACATATGAGGATATTTTTCTTTCTGTTGATAATAATGACGGGGATGCTTGGTGCCGGTGCGCAGAATACCGACGCCAACGGTGTGCCGCTGCCTCCCGATCCGCGACAGAAAGAGGTCAAGGGCCGATATCATTTTGTCGACGAACATGGCGATACCCTTATGATGGTCGTGCTCAACAATATCACTGTATTTCCACAGCTTAAATTCAAAAACAAGAAGCAGGAGCAATTTTACTGGCGCACGGTGCGCGATGTGAAGCGCACTCTACCCTACGCCAAACTCATAGCCGAAACACTGCTTGAAACGTATGAATACATAGAGACATTCCCTACCCAGAAAGAGCGCGAGGAGTATCTGGCTCAGATGGAGAAAGAGATATTTGCCCAATATAAACCGGAGCTTAAAAAGTTTACCAAGTCGCAGGGCAAAATGCTTGTCAAACTGATAAACCGTGAGACCAACCAGAGCAGCTATTCGATACTGAAAGCCTTTTTAGGCACGTTTCGTGCCGGATTCTGGCAGACATTCGGACGCTTCTTCGGCGTAAACCTCAAAAGCGCCTATCGCCCCGATAAGGACAAGGATGACGCAATAATAGAACGTGTATGCGTCATGGTGGAGCAAGGACAACTCTAAACTCCGTATTTAAAGCATGTTGAGCGATCGAAGCTGCTCGATAACCTCACCGCGCGTAAGCCTGCGGTGCTTCTTCAGCTCACGTGCGAAATCATGGGCCACCTCCTGAACACCCGTATGATTAAACACGCGGTAAAGATAATTGTAGCTCTTGTTGAACAAGCGCTCTATCTCGTCGCTTTCAAGGGAGCATGTCTCGCGTCCTTCGTTATCGAAAAGCTCAAGAAGTTCCTTGCGCATGTCGGCAGTGACGTCATTGTGATGAAGCACGTAACTGCGACATAGTATGTTGCCCAAAAGCATTCCCATAGTCACCTGATAATGCTGCAATATATGATTCCACGATACTTTGGCCGACAGTCCCGGATTGCCGTTGTAATAGAAATCGGGAGTAAACTCGACCGTTTCATCGGCGGGAGAATCAAGCGATACGGCCGCAAGCACATTTTCGGCATCCCACACCACCATACTTATGGCCATACCGGTTATGCCGTAACATTTATCGTTTTCATCAATATATTTCAGTTTCATAATCAACTACAATTATAGGCTCTGTTTATTAACGCCAAATATAGCTATTTGGACGGAAATAAATACATATTTTTTACTTTTTTAATTTACAACCAATATTTTTGTCACGGCACTTTCATGCGCGCCGTCGGCCGATGACACAAGTACATAATATACTCCCGTAGCCGCGCGTTTACCTGACGACGAAGCAACATTCCAACGCGCCATTCCCCCCTGCGAGCGGGTCTGATAAAACACGTTTCCGGCAGCATCGGCTATCTTGACAAGTGAGTCTTCTTTCAGCCCTTTTATAACCACGTCACCTGCATAGCCGGGGCGTACCGGATTGGGATAGGCCGATATTTCCGAATAATCATCAGAAGCCGGAAGAGCGTCACAGCCATACTCAACCACTCCCGCACGTGTGCCTATATAAACCGAGTTACCGCGAGGGTCACAGAGAAGCGACAGTACTTCGTCAGAAGGCAGAAAACCGTTGGAGGTATTGAAGTTGTCGAGTATCTCCTTGCCGTCGGCGCTTACCACATAAACACCCGAACTGTTTGTACCTAACCATTTACGATTGCTTCCGTCGACCGACACGGCCGTAACATTCATGTTGCCGAGCAGATAGTCGGCATATGACGTACCGTCGTTTCTCGGCACCTTCACCCGCTCTATACGGCAATTCTCGTCAAGCATATCGGCAGGTTCTCTGATAACAAAAACTCCGTCATCGGTGCCTACCCATACGGCTCCCGACTTATCCTCAGCCATAGAGAAAATACATACCGGACCGAAAGGCTTACCGTCTTGGTCATAAAACATATTACGTACATTATATCGGTCATCGGAAGTACTCTCTACATCGGCACCGGTATAATATGTGACAAGATTACGGTCGCGGTACCCGTCGGATATAAGCACTATATTCTTATTATGCGGCGACATACACGGCAGTATTATGGTATTTCGGGCATCAAACGAGCCGAAACCCTCTATGTCAAGCAGTATCCAGTCAGCGGCGGTGACACTTCCGGGAGTACGCCGGGAGTCAGGCAGTACAGCTACCGTAATCTCGCCTTTGGCATTGTAGCCATAACACCACAGATTGTTCTGCAAGTCTATGGCAACGGCCGGAAAAGCGAGTATATAATCAAGCCGGGCAGGCATATTTGTCCAGTCATATTTATCGGTCTGCTGACCGTCCTTAAATCTGAATATGCCTTCATACCAAGTACCTATATAGGTCACACCCTCCTCTTTACGGTCAACAGCCATATTGAAGCCTGTTTTGAGCTTGCCGCCCGAGTTATGGTTACGCAGTGTCACCTCCTCGGCCGACGGCGTAATATCGCGTGCAAAACCGCCTTCAATCTCAGTCAGCGTCATAGGGCCGTTCTCATTATAAAAACGAAGGTCATTTCGCGAACTGCGGTTTGACACATAAATTTTGTCATTCAGAGGATCGGCGGCGATATACCAAGCGCCGGTGTCAAGAAACGTGGCCTGAGGTCTTACGGGAGAAACATCGACAGCTCCGTCAGCGGTAAAGTGTCCGAGTCCGGAGGTATTTATATACCACATGCCGGCGTCATCCTTTATCGAGTGACAGCGTGTATTGCCCTGTTTTTTTAGACTTTCAGGTATTTTATGTATAGTTACAACACCGTCAGTGTCTACTATGCAATATTCGTCACGGTTAGCCAAGAGAGCTTTGTCACCGCACATCATTACATAATCCGAAACTCCGGCTATCCTCTTTTTCACTGATTTACCGGCGGTAAAATCAATCTCCACAGAGTATGAATCCTTGCCGTCAACGGCAATAACAAGCCTGTCCGATACCGACTCCATAGACACGGCTTCAAGTTGATCCAAAGCCACATAACGGTCTATATCTGTGAGACGCACATCATCGGGTTTATACATAAGACGCCCGTCAACCGACACGACAAGTTTGCCGTCGGTAACAGTAATGGCCGACACCGGTCGGTTGAATATGGCCGACTCCTTAACAAGAAAATTCTTCAGGTCTATCATTACAATGCCGAAATTACCGGCCACATAACAATCACTGCCTGAAAAAGCCACATCGTTAAGCGAACGGTCGCCGATTTGCGAGGCATCTTTAATATCTCCTATATTCACAATATCGCCCTTATCGGTAATAACGTCGATATTGCCGTTGTCATACAGCACGACAAGCAGTCCGAGAGCATTATTGTAAAAGATATCGTCGACCGCTACATCACTCAATCCGTTAACGAGGTTATAGCCGTAAGTTTCGCCGCTTTTTTTATCGTAACCATACAGATTACGGTCGCATATATAATATACTTTATCCTTGCTGTCGACCACCTTATAAGTGTTCGGGCCGTAATTGTTATAGTAGCGCCACTCCCCTACCGGCACATCGGCATGTACCGTCAACGTACATGTCATCATGATACATAACGACAGTACCGACAACTTAACAGCCGATACAACGGACCTGAAACTTAACGCCACGGCTGTCAACTGACAAGTATATCCTTTAGTTTGGCGGTAGCACGTGCTCTGTGGCTTATCGAATTCTTCTCCTTCGAGTCCATCTCGGCAAATGTCATGTCATAACCCTCCGGAACAAATACAGGGTCATAGCCGAAGCCGTTGTCGCCACGCAGTTCATCTATAATACGGCCCTTTACCACACCGTCTACGAGAGTCAGTCTATCGCCCTCAACAAGTGCTATGACAGTGCGGAAACGCGCGTTCCGATTGCTCTCCCCCGCCAGATTTTTCATCAGCAGAGCCACATTTGCCGCCGAGTCATGGCCGGGACCGGCATAGCGCGCCGAATACACCCCGGGAGCACCGTCAAGCGCTTCGACCTCAAGACCCGTGTCATCGGCGAAGCAGTCATAGCCGTAATGCTCCTTTACATATCGTGCCTTTATCTCGGCATTTCCCTCAAGAGTATCGGCGGTCTCGGGTATATCCTCGTTACATCCTATATCGCTCAGACCGAGCACTTGAAAATCTTCACCGAGTATGGCTCTTATCTCTTCAAGTTTATGAGCGTTATTGGTGGCAAACACTATTTTTCTCGTCATGAGCGATATATTTTGTAATTATTGTTTTATCCTATAACTATGTTCACTATCTTTCCGGAAACGACGATAATCTTCTTCACCGACTTCCCTTCAAGCCACTTGGCCGCACCTTCATGTTCGAGAGCTATCTTCTCGACCTCTTCACGGGGAGTATCGGCCGCTACCTCGATATTGAAGCGCGCCTTACCGTTGAATGACACCGCCATAGTCACAGTGTCCTCCTTAAGATAGTCTTCATTGTGCTCCGGCCACTTTGCGTCGCATATGCTGCCTGAATTGCCGATGGCATGCCATAGTTCCTCCGTGATATGAGGAGCGAAGGGAGCAAGTACCACAAGCAGCTGTTCGAGCACCTCCTTGCTGTGACACTTCATCGAGGTAAGATCATTGACGCATATCATGAAGGCGGCTATCGATGTGTTGTAAGAGAAGTTCTCTATATCCCAAGTTACTTTTTTAATAAGCTTGTGAAGCGCTTTAAGAGCCTCTTTCGAAGGTTTGTCATCGTTTACAAGCATTGTATCGCCTTTGTAGAAAAGTCCCCACAGACGCTTCAGGAAGCGGTTTACACCGTCTATGCCGTTGGTGTCCCACGGCTTGCTCTGCTCCAGCGGACCGAGGAACATCTCGTACAGACGAAGCGTATCGGCTCCGTAGCGCTCCACTATGTCATCGGGATTGACCACATTGAACATGGACTTGGACATCTTCTCAACCGCGTAGCCGCACACATATTTGCCGTCCTCGAGTATGAACTCCGCATCATTGAATTCCGGACGCCATGCGCGGAACCGGTCTACGTCAAGTATGTCGTTGCTTACTATATTTACATCAACATGTATGGGGGTCACATCGTAATCCTTCTTCAGACCCGACGACACAAAAGTATTGGTGTCTTTAATACGGTATACGAAGTTGGAGCGACCCTGTATCATGCCCTGATTTATGAGTTTCTTGAACGGCTCATCCTTTACCACCTTGCCGAGGTCGTAAAGAAATTTATTCCAGAAACGGCTGTATATAAGGTGTCCTGTGGCATGCTCCGTACCGCCTATATATAAATCCACATCCTGCCAGTAGGAGTTGGCCTCTTCCGACACGAGCGCCTTGTCGTTGTGCGGATCCATATAACGCAGATAGTAAGCCGACGAACCGGCAAAACCGGGCATGGTATTCAGTTCAAGCTGATAGCCGTCCTCGGTATGCCACTCTTTAGCACGTCCCAGCGGAGGCTCACCGGTTTCGGTAGGTAGAAATTTGTCCACTTCAGGCAGAAGCAGCGGCAGCTTGCTCTCGTCAAGCAGATGAGGTATGCCGTCCTTGTAATATACGGGGAACGGCTCGCCCCAATAACGCTGACGGCTGAATATGGCATCGCGCAAACGGTAATTTACCTTCACTTTGCCTATACCCTTCTTTTCGATAAAGCGTTTTGTGGCGGCTATGGCGTCCTTGACCTCCATGCCGTTAAGATTGAGTTCCTCACCGGCGGAGTTTATCATTTTACCGGACTTGGCATCAAAACTCTCTTCGCTTACGTCGCAACCCTCGATAAGCGGTATGACAGGCAGGTCGAAATGCTTTGCAAAGGCATAGTCGCGGCTGTCATGAGCCGGCACAGCCATAATGGCACCCGTACCGTATCCTGCAAGCACATAATCGCTCACCCATACAGGTATTTTTTTGCCTGTAAGAGGATTTATGGCATAAGCTCCGGTAAATACACCGGAGACATTCTTCTCGATCATGCGCTCACGCTCGGTCTTGTGCTTGACTTCGTTTATATAAGCCTCGACAGCCTCCTTACGGTCAAGAGTGGTAATCATATCAACGTATGCGCTTTCAGGAGCGAGTACCATGAAAGTGACACCGAATACAGTATCGGCACGTGTAGTGAATATCTCAAGCTCCACATCACTGTCAGCTATCTTGAAGCGCATCTCGGCACCTTCGGAACGGCCTATCCAGTTGCGCTGGGTCTCTTTAAGAGAGTCGGTCCAGTCTATGCGGTCAAGACCGTCAAGCAGACGCTGCGCATAAGCCGACACACGAAGACACCACTGATACATTAGTTTCTGCTCTACCGGATAACCGCCTCTTATCGACAGTCCCTCGCTCACCTCGTCATTGGCAAGCACGGTGCCGAGTTTCGGACACCAGTTCACCATCGTATTGCCGAGATAGGCTATGCGGTAATTCATCAATACATCGTTTTTCTCCTTCTCGGAGTAAGCCTTCCATTCGTCAGCGGTAAACTGAAGATCTTTTCCACAGGCGGCATTCACATCTTTTGTACCATTTTTCTCAAACTCGGCCACAAGACCGGCTATAGGCATAGCCTTGTCGGCATTTTTGTCATAATAGCTGTTGAACATCTGCATGAAAGCCCACTGTGTCCACTTATAATACTCCGGATCACAAGTCTTTATCTCGCGGTCCCAGTCATAGCAGAATCCTATTTTGTCAAGCTGGCTGCGGTAGCGGTCTATATTCTGACGGGTTGTGACCTCGGGATGCTGCCCGGTCTGTATGGCATACTGCTCGGCCGGAAGTCCGTAAGAGTCATAACCCATGGGATGGAGCACGTTAAAGCCCTGCAGACGCTTGTAACGCGAAAAAATGTCGCTTGCTATATATCCGAGCGGATGACCTACATGAAGGCCGGCTCCCGACGGATAGGGAAACATATCGAGAACATAAAACTTAGGCCTCGACTTGTCTATTTCGGCTTTATACACATTGTTTTCTTTCCAATATTTCTGCCAGCGGCTCTCTATGTCTCTGTGATTGTATTCCATTTTTATATGTTGGTTTTATTTATATTCCTAATTTTTCACTTATCTCAAGCATGCGCTCGATAGGACGACGTGCCTTTTCCGCTATTTCCGGATCGACCTCCACTTTCGGGCTTTCGTTCTTAAGACAGTTATACAGTTTCTCCATTGTGTTGAGCTTCATATAGGAGCAGTCGTTGCACGCACAAGTAGAGTCATTGGGAGGAGCGGGTATGAAGGTCTTGTCGGGACAACGCTTCTGCATCTCATGGATAATGCCGCTCTCCGTAGCCACAATAAACTCACATGCGTCGCTGTTCACGGCATAATTAAGAAGAGCCGCTGTTGAACCGACTTTATCAGCGAGAATAAGCAACTGCTTTCTGCACTCCGGATGAGCGAGCACCTTTGCCGACGGATGCTGACGCTTGAGTTCGGCTATCTTTTCGATAGAGAACTGTTCATGTACATGGCAAGCACCGTTCCACAACTTCATATTGCGGCCGGTTACCGAATTTATATAGTTGCCGAGATTGCGGTCGGGACCAAATATAATAGGTGTATCCTCCGGAAAGCTCTCCACTATCTGCCGGGCGTTTGATGAAGTGACAAGCACGTCGGTAAGAGCTTTCACTCCAGCCGAAGTATTGACATAGCTGATCACCGTATGCCCCGGATTATCGTCAATGAATTTCTTGAACTCTTCGGCGTCGCAACTGTCGGCCAACGAGCATCCGGCATTCATGTCGGGAATAAGCACCGTTTTATCGGGACAAAGTATCTTGGCCGTCTCTCCCATGAAGTTTACACCACACAGTACTATGACAGGTTGGGTAAGCTTTGACGCTATCTGGGCCAGAGCGAGACTGTCGCCTATATAATCGGCTATATCCTGAATCTCGCCTTTCTGATAATAATGAGCGAGTATCACCGCGTTTTTCTCTTCCTTAAGCCGGAGTATCCCTTCCCTGATATTTTTAATATCAGGCGAACCTGACGCCGCCCCGGGCACATAGCCTTTTTCAGTACTTGATTCCATTATAAAATACTTTATTAATCTCCTGATTGCAAAGATACGAATAAGTCGAGGGCAAAAGCAAATTTATTTGCAATTTGCCGAGCGTGAGTATCTAAGACGACAGTCAACGATACGACATTTTTTCCTTTTATATATAAGGAGTGGCCTCAGGCTGTTGTCATCAACATCATTTTTTATTTTTAAGAAAATTTTCTTTTAAGAATTTCTTTTGGGGTAGTAGTTGTTGACGTTGATAGTAAAGATAAAATTATTGATGTTTTGTTGTGTAATAAGTTATTATTCGAAGAATTATGGTTATCATACTGTTATCTACATATCAAATAACTGATTTTAAACCGATTGATTGTGTTATTTACATGCTGTAGATAATCGTATATGTAGATAAAAAACATGCCTGTCACAGGTTGATAAGTGTAGATTTTACAGTTTATAAAAGAGATATATTTACTATGAAACTTATTTTGATTATCCGGTAGCTGTGTTGTATTGTTTATTTTCACATGAAATGCAAATCAAGTTGTCAAAAATTGCTTAAAACTTATCAAGGGTTATCGACACATTTATTGACATTGTATTTTGATATTTGGATATTATGGATTTAATATGATGAATTAGTGGCCTATATATTTTGAAAATCAAAATACTTATTGTATATTTGTGAAATACACAACATATTTACTATTATGTATCAATTTATATGCACGGTCAGGGATATGACCGATGTTATCAATTCCGTTGATGAGAGGTCTCGTTTATTTTTATGTATGCATGCAACGGGCTATGAACACAGCGAGATATCCGACATCACTCATGTGTCGGTCGATATTGTTCGTCGCAGTATTCAACATACGTTCATTCATCTAAACAGGCTATTGCCGGACTTTGCTTTGTAGACTGTTTTTTGAGTGCTTATTGTAATGAATCTAATAAAAAACAACCATTATACCTGATATTAATGGTACAATGGTTGTTTTTTATGGAGGTTTACAGACTTTATTTGGTAGGATTATCGATATATGGATTGAGTTTATGCCATTCTTCTATACGTGGCAGAACACCCATCTCTATAACTTCGTCACGGAGTTTGCAAAGATGCTCGTAGCTCTTTTCAAGTTCCTTGTTTTCTTCAGGGGTGCCGTTGACTTCTTTGTATGTTACGCCGTCTTTGGTTATAGAGGTCTCCATGGCCATCATGATGTGCTTGAATTTATCGTCGTTGACATATGTGCCGGCAGGCCAACGGAACGGTTTTCCTCCCATAGCGGCTGCTATCATTTCTATTGACAGATAGGCCGGGCTCTGGAATGAAGAACGTCCGCGAAGCTCAATAATGTTTTTACCCCCCTGAATAACTCTTGTTTTCAGTGCTTCCCAATCGGCTTCCGGCAGTATGCCTTCATCAATAAGTTCTTTAAGGGGCTTACCTTTTACGGTTGTTGTCGATTCAAATACGGCCATCTGTTCGCCATGACCACCGTAAGTACGTGAATTGGCTATCTCTGAAGCGGGAATCTTGAAATATTTTGCAAGTTCACTCTGCAGACGTGTGCTGTCAAGAGCCGCAAGAGTAGTAACGCATGAGGGTTTTACTCCCGAATATATAAGAGTGATAAGTCCGGTAATGTCGGCCGGGTTGAAAACCACTACGATATGTTTTACATCAGGACAATAAGTGCGTACATCTTTACCAAATTGTTCAGCTATCTCGGCATTGCCTTTAAGCAGATCTTCACGTGTCATACCTGCTTTACGAGCTGCACCACCTGACGATACTATATATTTCGCACCTGTGAGAGCTTCTTTAATGTCGGAAGTATATGTTATGTTTACTCCTTCGAAACCGCAGTGAAACATCTCCTCGGCCACTCCTTCAAGAGCGGGAGCATACGGGTCATACAGGCATATGTTAGGAGTCAGGTGCATCATTAGTGCAGTCTGGGCCATATTTGAGCCAATCATACCGGCCGCACCTACAATTGTAAATTTGTCATTGGTTAGAAATTCCATAATTACGTAATTTTTTTATTGGGTTTGGTAATAGTAATGTATTCATGTAGTATATTTAAACAATCGGTCTTGTCAATAGTTTGCAATATTAATGGTATTGTTTATTGTAGATTTTATTTTTTTCGGGTTTATAGATAAATTTGTATACGTTAACAATACATTATCAGATTCAAATAAATATGTCATACATAAACAGGTCCTTACTTCCTGTAAAGATATTACAGTTCGGAGAAGGAAATTTTCTTCGTGCATTTGTTGACTGGATGATTGACATCGCAAATGAAAAGGCGGTGACCGATACTTCCATAGCAGTAGTATCTCCACGATTTAGGGAAAACTCTACAATAAAAAATTTAAAGTCACAAGATTGTCTTTATCACGTGTGGCTTGAAGGTATTGAAGCCGGGAAACCAAAGTCGGAAAAACGCCTTATAAGATGTATAACCGATGCATTTTCGCCGGTTGTGGATTTTAAACGTTATGAGGACTATATTCTTGCACCTGAACTTCGGTTTGTGATTTCCAATACTACCGAGGCCGGTATCCGTTATGATGATGACGACGTTCTTGCCGATGTACCGGTTACTTTTCCCGGTAAGATAACATCGCTTCTGTATCGTCGTTTCAGACATTTTAACGGCGACCGTGCAAAGGGTCTGATATTTTTATGCTGCGAGCTTATAGAGGATAATGGCTCCACGTTACGCGAGTATGTTCTGCGACACGCCGAAGCGCTACAACTTGAACCGGAGTTTTCGGAATGGATAAAAAGCTCATGTATATTTTGCAATACACTTGTGGATCGTATAGTATCGGGTTTTCCTTCCGATACTATCGATGAGATAAGAGATGAACTCGCGTTTGATGACAAACTGGTGGTTAAAGGTGAATTATTTCATGTGTGGGCCATAGGATGTGCGGAGTATGAAAAAGTACGTAATGAGCTACCTCTTGATAAAGCCGGACTGAATGTATTGTTTATGCCTGATATAAAATCATTCCGTGAAAAGAAAGTACGTATTCTCAACGGTTCTCATACGGGTATGGTGGCTATTGGCTTGCTTTCAGGTTGCGACACTGTTCTTGACGCTTTTGAAAACACTGATATAAACAGATTTATCCGTATTATGACAGAACGTGAGGTTCTTCCTGTCATATACGGTGATATAGAGGAGTTGCGTAGCTTTTCGAAAGATATTCTTGAACGTTTATATAATCCGTACATGCGTCATATGCTCAAATCGATAGCGCTTAACTCGCTGTCGAAGTGGGAGGCGCGCAATTTTCCCACCGTACGCGACTTTTGGAATAAAAAAGGACTGACGGCCGATTTCGAGCTTTTCACCTTTGCCGCACTTATGGCACTTTACTCGCCTTCATCAGATTTTATCGCAGAAGATAACATAGAACACCTTGACATTATATGGCGTATATGGGCAGATGGCGGCGATTACGGCGATATTATAAGAAAAATAACGGAGGGCGGCATTTTTACAGTGAATTTTGAAGAGGTTGTTCCGGGCTTTTCGCAAAAAGTCGGAGAGTATCTTGAATCAATCATGACTGAAGGCATAGAGAAATCGTTGATGCTGTTTTTAAATAACCGTGACAAATGAAAAGGATAATAAAAATACATGATTCCGATAATGTGGCTGTAGCTGTTGCCGGTGATCTGCACGAGGGTGATACGTTTGAGGGTGTTACCGTGACGGAAACTGTTCCACAAGGCCATAAATTTGCATTGCAGCCTATCGGTGAAGGAGAAAGTGTGATAAAATACGGTTATCCCATAGGTCACGCCACGACTTCGATAGGTGCGGGTCAATGGGTTCACAGTCATAACCTTGCCACATCGCTCGGGCCGGATTTAGAGTATGAATACCATGGTGGTGTGTCGGATGAGAAGCTGACTTCTGCTGACGATATGCCCGTGATCAACGGTTATCTTCGCGCCGACGGCAATATGGGTATACGCAACGAGCTTTGGATAGTGCCGACGGTGGGGTGTGTGAACGGAGTTGCGTGTGCCATAGCCGAACGTGTAAAAAAGGAGTGCAATCTGCTGAATATAGATGACGTACGTGCATTTACACATAATTACGGATGCTCGCAACTTGGCGAGGATCATGTAAATACACGCAAGGCTCTTGCGGCATTGGCAAAGCATCCTAATGCCGGCGGTGTGCTCGTACTCGGTCTTGGATGTGAAAACAACGCCATCACGGCCTTACGCGAGGAAATGGGCGATTTCGACACCTCACGTATACGGTTTCTTAACGCTCAGGATATTGAGGATGAAGTGTCGGCAGGTTTTGAAATATGCCGCGAGCTTGCACGTCAGATGAACGGCGACATACGGCGCCCGCTCCCTGTAAGTATGCTTAAAATAGGGCTGAAATGTGGAGGCAGCGACGGATTGTCGGGTATCACGGCCAATCCGCTTGTAGGCCGTTTTTCGGACCGGCTTGTTAGCTGGGGAGGTACTACGGTGCTGACCGAGGTGCCGGAAATGTTTGGTGCCGAGACTATACTTATGGATAGGGCAAAGGATAAAGATGTGTTTGACCGAATGGTGAGCTTGATAAACGGTTTCAAGGATTATTTCCGTTCTTATGGACAGCCTATATATGAAAATCCTTCTCCCGGCAATAAAAAGGGCGGAATAACCACATTGGAGGAGAAATCACTTGGATGCGTGCAGAAAGGGGGCTCCTCACCGGTAGTCGATGTGCTCTCATATGCCGGTGCTGTGACAAAATACGGACTAAACATACTACAGGCTCCGGGCAATGACCTTGTGGCGTCGACGGCATTGGCCCTTGCAGGGTGTCATATGGTATTGTTCACTACAGGTCGAGGCACTCCTTTCGGTACTTTTGTGCCGACATTGAAAATATCGACCAACACCCCTCTGTCGATACATAAATCCGGTTGGATTGACTTCAACGCGGGTGAGATAGTCGCCGGAGAGCCATGGGATTCCGCTTTGTCACGTCTGATAGATAAGGTGCTGGCTACGGCAGACGGTGCCGCACTTTGTCATGAGCTAAACGGAGCAAAGGAGATAGCCATCTTCAAGTCGGGTGTCACTCTTTGACACGGGATGATGCCATAGAGTCTATGACGGATATTAATCCGCTATATTATTGCCGATTAATATTATTTTGCGTATATTTGGAATATAACATTATTCTTTTTCGGTATGGATAGAAAATCGGTTGCCGACGCGGTCGCTAAGGCATGGGACAATATGGACGTGAATATGATGTCATCGTTGGTAAGTGATGATTTCATGCTTTATTCGGTCGTGATGAAAAAACCTTTGGTGATTGGTAGACAGGCATATATTGAGTATCTGCAAAGTTTCTTTGATTATCTGAAACGTGACGGAAGGAAATGTGACTCCGAAACGATATGCTCTGAGGGTCATATGCCGGCGGTAAGGGTGAATACTGTGGATTATTGTCCGCAAAACCCTTTGGTAATGATTCTTGATATAAATAATGAGGGTAAAATATCTAAAATGCTTATACGACCATCATATATGGTGTCGCTGCAAGACCTGAACGATAACAGCCGTTTCAATAATATCGTGAGCAATGTCACCCGTCGGATTCACTCGTGGGTCGCGGAATGCCTGAAAAACCTTGATGGTATTGGTCATGATTCGTATTGGTTACAGTTATTGCCTGATTTTAATGCCCCGGCATTTCAGCACATCGCTTTTAGGGTAGGAAATGCGGTGTATAGTGTCATTATAAATCTTTATGGGCAGTTTAATACATGTGAGGAGGGATACATTGTGGCTCTCGGTAATGTGCGTAAGGAGAATCAGCTTCGCAATTGCGAGAAGTATGATTTAGTCGCATGTGAACTACTGATTGATGTGAACGCATTGTGCGAGCCGAGACTGGTCTATACCGGTACCGATGAAGAAGTCGACTTTATAAAGGAGTCTTCCCTCAGGGAAGGTGCGCTTATGTCGGAATGGGAGATAAACGCGTTGGGAATCAGCGCTGTATTGAAATATCTGGACAAGTTGGGAGCATACGATATAAGTTATACCAATGTGCTTTCATTTTTCCCGCAGGTATTCTATACCCTTGGTAACACGAACTATTATGTATGGGTGACGGCGCATCCGGCCGGCGCAAATGAAATCAATCCTATAAATATAGATCTTTGTGAGCTCCAGACTCGAAATCGGGAAATAACCGGAATGTTTGCCAATGTGGCATTCCGCAATGCGCCAAATGCCGGGTATGGCGATATTGACGACCGTGTGTTGCATCGTGGTCCTATCGTCACTGATTTTAAAGGGTTGATAACCATCGGGGAAGCTATCGACCGCTATGGCTCTGTGCGTAGCGGATCCTACGAGCGGAAATAAATTTTGTTTTACTATAAAAAGCTTATATTGCATCACGGCTGTAATAAAAAATGTATTAAACGGGGTTGGATTACCGCCAAAAACTTGTAACTTTGTAATCCGTTATGAAATACGGCTTTGACAACGAGAAATATCTCGAAATACAGTCCCGACACATCAGGGAACGGATTGCCAAGTTTGGCAATAAGCTTTATCTTGAGCTTGGAGGAAAGTTATTTGACGACCATCACGCAAGCAGGGTGTTGCCCGGCTTTCAGCCCGACAGCAAGTTGCGTATGCTCTCTCAATTATGTGATCATGCAGAGATAGTGATAGTGATCAGCGCGCTTGACATAGAGAAAAACAAGGTGCGCAGCGACCTCGGCATAACTTATGACATGGACGTGCTGCGTCTGCGTACGGAGTTTCAGAACCGCGGCTTTCTCGTAAGTTCGGTAGTCATCACCCATTACAACGGACAGAGCAGTGCCGACGCTTTTCGCCGGCGCCTTGAACGTATGGGCATAACTACCTATTATCACTATACGATAGACGGTTATCCGACAAATGTCGACCTTATAGCTTCGGATGAAGGGTTTGGCCGCAACGATTATGTGGAGACCACCCGTCCGCTTGTCATAGTCACAGCACCGGGGCCGGGCAGCGGCAAGATGGCTGTATGTCTGAGCCAGTTGTACAACGAGCACAAGCGCGGCATTGAGGCGGGATACGCCAAATTCGAGACTTTCCCCGTGTGGAGTCTTCCGCTGAAGCATCCGGTAAATATAGCTTACGAAGCCGCTACCGCCGACCTCAACGATGTCAACATGATAGACCCGTTTCACCTTGAGGCTTACGGCAAGACTGCCATAAACTACAACCGCGACATAGAGATATTCCCGGTGCTTAACTCTCTTTTCGAGGGTATCTACGGTGAAAATCCGTATAAGTCGCCGACCGACATGGGTGTAAACATGGTGGGCTTCTGTATAAACGATGACGAAGTATGTCGCGAGGCTTCGAAGAACGAGATAATACGTCGCTACTACACGGCTCTCAACCGTCTGGCTCTGGGCGACGGCAATGACAGTGAGGTCAACAAGATAGCTCTGTTGATGAAGCAGTCAAAGATAACAACGGCTTACCGCAAGACTACCGTAGCGGCCAAAGAACGTGCCGAGCGCTCCGGTGTACCATGTTCGGCCATAGAACTTTCCGACGGTACTATCATAACCGCCGAGACAAGCGCACTGCTTGGTCCGAGTGCGGCGCTTATTCTTAACGCCATAAAGCATCTGGCGGGTATAGACCACGGTGTCAAGCTTATACCTCAATATATGATTGAGCCTATTCAGCATACGAAGATAAACTATCTGCGCAGCCACAATCCGCGTCTGCATACCGATGAGGTGCTTGTTGCCCTGTCGGTTCTGAGTACTCATGACGACAACTGCCGCCGTGCGCTGGAGAAGCTGCCGGAGCTGGCCGGATGTCAGGTGCATTCTACGGTCATGCTTGGTGAGGTTGATCACAAGATATTCAAAAAACTGGGGGTAGGACTTACCTGCGACCCGGTTAAGAAAAACTGACCAAGAGCGATGAAACGTGTACTTATCATAGGTGCCGGAGGCTTTATAGGCGGCTTTATGGCCCGTAAGAGTCTTGAGCTCGGCTACGAGACATGGGTCGGCATCAGGGAGAGCACATCGCGCCGCTATCTTGATGATAGTAGGCTGAAGTTTCTGATACTTGACTATGACTCGCCGCAGGCTCTTGCAGAAGCCTTTGATGCTGCATTGCCGCAGGGCGAGAAGTGGGATTGGATAGTGTACAATCTCGGGGCAACGAAAGTCACCAACTATTCCGACTTCAACCGCATAAACTATGGTTATCTTAAAAATACCGTAGAGGCTCTTAAGTCGTGCGATAAAGTGCCCGAGCGTTTTCTGTACATGAGCAGTCTGAGTGCGCTCGGTCCCGGCGATGAAAAGGGCTATACCCCTTATACGGCCTCAATGATACCCGAGCCCAACACTCGTTACGGTGTGTCAAAGATAAAGGCCGAAACCCTTCTTGAGATGACCTCCGACTTTCCATGGATAGTGTTCAGGCCTACGGGAGTTTACGGTCCTCACGAGCAGGACTATCTGATGATGATAAAGTGCATAGACCGTCATTGGGACTTCGGTGTCGGCTTCCGCAAGCAACTGCTCACGTTTATTTATGTTGAGGACCTTGTAGACGCTGTGTTTCAAGCCCTTGAAAAGGGTAGGGTGCATAAAAAATATATAATAAGCGAGAACAGGGCTTATACGCAAAAGGAGTTTCGCTCGATTGTGGCCCGTGCGCTCGGCAAGAAATTTGTCATACCTGTAAGGTTGCCTCTGTGGGTGACCAAGATAGCTTCGTTCGTAGCCGAAAAGTACGGTGTAGCCAAACTTAAGCCCTCGACGCTCAACTCTGACAAGTACAAGATAATGAAGCAGCGCAATTGGAGCGCCGACATATCGGAAGCAAAGGCCGATTTCGGTTTTAATCCGCGGTTTTCGCTTGAAAAGGGTATAGAGATAACCGTGGCCGAGTATAAAAAATCTATTGACAATAAAAAATGAAGCGTTATGGGCAGCAATGACAACCGACGTCCTCCCCTGTGGATGACTTTAATCATGATTATACTGCTGTTGCCGGTTTTTTCGTGGCCGTTTATCATATCGAATTATCCCGACGGTAAGGACGAGTACTTGATATTGATATACATATTTCCAATATACGCTCTTTTAAGCGTATATTGCGCCTATAAGACATACGTGGCACGTAAAGAGTTGAGTGTTATTATATTAGCCCTATTAGTGCTCTCTTATATTGCCGCCGGATGGTGGTTATTTACGTAAAAATATGTTAAATATGATAATATCTATTAAAAAAGTATGTTTTATAACATAAAATGCATTACCTTTGCAATGTGTTTTTCATGGTATTAGATTTAAGGTTAAGAAGATTATTCGTCGTGATGACGGGTAATTTTTTTTATACCCCTGTCGCAACTTTCTCCACACGCGTTGACCTCGTTCGATGAATTTATTAATGCTTTAACCGATTTAAAAGTATAATAAACTTGTTTATTTAATTAAAAGAATATATTTTTGTATATAGAAATATCGAAAAGGTGTATTAAGCCTATTCTAAATATGCTTGAAAAGGTGTATTAAATATGCAATAAAAATACTTGATAAAGTGTGATATATTTATGAAGCGTAAGATTTACAATAAAATAAAAGAGTGGAAAGAGCGATGGAACGGTCGTACCGCATTACTTGTTGACGGTGCAAGACGTATAGGTAAGAGCTGGATTGTGGAGGAATTTGCCAAAAACGAATATAAGTCTTATATACTTATTGACTTCAATAATGTATCGGATAATATAACCGAACTTTTCGAGCAATATTTGACCGATCTTGATACATTTTTTGTACGCTTAAGTATTTATACCGGTGTAAAGCTATATGAAAGAAACTCGGTCATTATCTTTGACGAGGTACAGATGTATCCAAAAGCTCGTGCTGCAATAAAGTATCTTGTCAAAGATGGTAGATACGACTATATTGAAACCGGTTCGTTGGTGAGTATAAACCATAATGTGAAGAATATTGTAATTCCGAGCGAAGAAGTCAGAATTGATATGTACCCTATGGATCTTGAGGAATTCATGTGTGCTATAGGAAAACATATGCTTTTTGATTATTTAAAAGATCGGTTTGAGCAACTGAAGCCTCTGGGACAATCGTTACACCGTCAAATGATGGAAACGCTTCGTGAATATATGCTCGTTGGCGGGATGCCGCAGGCAGTGTTAAGTTATATAGAAACGAAGGATTTCAGAGATGTTGATGCCGTTAAAAGAACTATATTAGCTCTTTACCGTAATGACATAAGCAAATATGCCGGGCGTCAAGCTCCAAATGTCACCCGTGTTTTCGACTACATACCGGGAGCTTTGCAGCAACATGAAAAAAAATTTCGTCCGTCGCAGGTTAAGAAAGGTTACAAGATGCGTGATTTTTCGGAGGCCATGTTTTGGCTTGATGAAAGTAGAGTAGCCAATTTCTGCTATGGCACGACAGAACCATCCGTTGGATTGGCATTGAATAGGGATGATTCTAAAGTGAAAATATATATGGCTGATACCGGATTACTTGTGTCAATGGCCTTCGGAGAATCTGACTTGGAACAAGGTGGCATTTATGAAAAAATTCTACGAGGAAAGTTGGAATTTAATAAAGGCATGCTTGTTGAGAACCTTGTGGCGCAGTTACTTCATACTGCAGGACATCCCTTATATTTTTAC
The DNA here is from genome assembly GCA_009775095.1 of Muribaculum sp. GTDB lineage: Bacteria > Bacteroidota > Bacteroidia > Bacteroidales > Muribaculaceae > Muribaculum. The sequence continues at coordinate 206,477 of VSOZ01000002.1, read as the reverse complement.
AGTTGTTCATCACGAGAAAATGCTGATGACCGTATGGAAATAGATTTTCTTATTCGCAAAGGTGAGATAACAAGTAGACATAATATCAGTCCTATAGAAGTCAAGTCCACTCCAAATTACAGATTGACATCCCTTGAAAAATGCCGGAAGAAATTTACACAATATATGGGGACTGCTTTTGTACTTCACACAAAGGACGTAAGCAAAGATAATGGTATTGTGTTTCTCCCGTTGTATATGGCAGGACTTTTATAAATGTATTAGATAACTGAATATACAGTCGCTTTAACTGATGATATTAGTCTTTTGATCTCAAAATAATATGAGATTTTAACCTTTGTTTTGTGTCGAATTTTGTTTGTTAGGCGCGATTAATAGAATATTAAATGAGTTGTTAATATTACGGGGCTATTTTTGCGGTGTTAAAAACTTCAACCATGAATATTACATCACTGCAAGTATTAAAATTCATCTTTTTGTTTTCATCGGTAGGGGTGTCGGCACAGAACATCGCCAACCGCGGTCTTACTCATCCTCAGGATGTGGCTACTCTTCCGCGCAGTAAAGCCGAGGTAGTCATGCCGGTGCCTTTGGAAGTCAAAGCACCGGTGACTGTACTGACACCTTCGGGCGACTCCGAATATATACTTTCCGACGGTTGGATGCTCGCCGATAATGACCGTGTGGTCGGTGCCGGACAATCCGTTTTCAGCAATGACTTTGATATTGAAGGATGGTATAACGCCACCGTACCCGGCACTGTGTTGACCACACTTGTGGACATGAACGTATATCCCGATCCTTATTTCGGGCTTAATAATCTTGCCATTCCCGATACGCTTTGCCGCAAGGACTGGTGGTATCGTATACAGTTTGATGCTCCCGCTACAGCGGCCGGTCGGCAGGCTTGGCTGCTTCTTAACGGAATAAACTATGCTGCCGATATATGGTTGAACGGCATAAGAGTGGGAGATATGAAGGGTGCTTTTATTCGTGGTGAATTTGACGTCACAGGCATTTTACGCAAGAATGACAACGTACTCGCGGTGCATATACTGCCGCCACCCAATCCGGGCATACCTCACGAGCAGTCACCGAGTGCAGGTAACGGTATGAACGGCGGTCAGTTGTGTCTTGACGGACCTACATTTATATCATCGGAGGGATGGGACTGGGTGCCCGGCATTCGTGACCGTAATATAGGCATATGGCAGGATGTCAGACTACGTTTTACCGGAGGAGCCAAAATAGGTGATACTCAGGTCATGACACGTCTTAATCTTCCCGACACGACAAAAGCCGAACTTACGGTCAGAGTAGATGTAGAAAATGTATTGCCCCAAGCAAATGAAGTCAAAGTGAAAATGACGGTTGACGGCAAGTGTGTAGAACGTGGTGTCAGGCTCGCTCCCCGTGAAAAGCGTGTGGTGCAATTTTCTCCGGCTGACTATCCGGAACTTGAACTTGATAATCCGCGATTGTGGTGGCCTAACGGCTACGGGGCGCAGAATCTTTATGACCTTGACTTGACCTTAGAGGAAAAAGGCAATGTAAGTGACAGCAAAAATGTGCGTTTCGGAGTCAGGGAGATGTCTTATGAAATGGAAGTATGTTATCCCGACGAGTCTGTGAAGAGGGTAGAGTATCGTCCGTCGGCGGTTACCGACGGTAAGCCTGTGTTTGACAACATCAATCGCAAATATGTGGAGGAGGGTATGTGTATGCCCCGTGTCGTGAATAATCCGGGAGTCGATGTGCTGATGCCGTCGCCTGACAGTCTGATGCATCACTATCTGGTTATCAAGGTCAACGGTCAGCGAATATTCTGCCGTGGCGGCAACTGGGGTATGGACGACGGCATGAAGCGGGTGTCAAGGGAGCATCTCGAGCCATACTTCCGCCTGCATAAAGATGCCAATTTCAATATGATACGCAACTGGACCGGTGAGAGCACGGAGGAGGTTTTCTATGAGTTGTGTGACGAGTACGGTATGTTGGTGTTCAATGACTTCTGGCTCAGTACAGCCGGATACAATCTTGAGGTGAACGACGATGATCTGTTTATTAAAAATGCCGGTGATGTGGTGCGTCGCTTCCGCAATCACCCGTCGATAGCTGTGTGGAACCCGCGTAACGAGGGTTTTGCTCCAGAGTATATAGAGCGCAAACTCGCCGATATGATAGCCTCCGATGACGGCACACGCCTTTACAGCCCCAATTCGACACATTGTAATCTGCGGCCCAGCGGCCCGTGGAATTATTTCAAGGAGCCGGCACGATACTTCACGGAGCGCGCTCACGGGTTCAATACGGAGCAGGGCTCCACATCTATACCTACCGAAGAGTCGATTCTTGCAATGATGGATGTCAAGGATGCTTGGCCTATAAGCGATGTATGGTATTATCATGACCTGCACGGCGGACAGGGTGAATTTATGGATGACTTGCGCTATAAGTTTGGCGAGGCGGCCAATCTTACCGATTTCTGCCGTAAGGCGCAGATACTGAATTATGACAGTTTCCGCGCCATGTTCGAGGCTTGGAACAGCAATATGTGGCGGTCCACGAGCGGAATGCTCCTGTGGATGAGCCATCCGGCATGGCCGAGTATGGTATGGCAGATATATTCGTGGGATTACGAGCCGTTCGGCGCATTTTACGGTTGTCGCAAGGCCTGCGAGCCTATACATATACAGAAAAATCTTGACGACAATAAAGTTGTGGCGACCAATACGACGCTTAAAGATATAAAGGGTGCACGTGCCGTCTATGAGTTGTATGATACGTCGGGGCGCCGTATTTCGCGCCGTGAGGCTAAAGTGAATCTGTCGGCCGACAGACTTACGGAGTGTTTTGATGTCGAGTGTCCCGAGTCGGTCGATGATGTACGTCTTGAGCGATTGACACTGCTTGACCGCAAAGGCCGCATACTTTCTGTCAATGACTATTGGCTTCCCGGTAAAAGCGGTGACTTGAAGGCGTTTAATTCGCTTAGCGCTCCCGACCTCAGTACACGTATTGTTGATTGTAAGGATGGTAAATTTACCGTTGAGGTGAAAAACAAAAGCAAGGTGCCGGCTATAGCTCTTAAACTGAATCTGCGCGATCGTGCTACCGACGAGCGTATTCTGCCTGCGTACATATCTGACGGGTATTTTAACCTGCTCCCCGGAGAACGCCGCGTTGTCACTGTCGAGTATTCGCCCCGCAAGGATGTGGCCGTTTCCGCCGAGGGATACAATATGCCGCGTACACGATTGTTGAACGTCAAATGATGATTACGGTTATGAGAAAGTTGTTGTGTGTCATTGTGGCGGTTCTTGCTGTTGCGGTCGGGGCATATGCTCAAGGTTATTCGACGACATATCCTTCGGAGTATGGCAAGTGGCAGGATGCGCTTCTTGCCGGAAACGGAAATACCGGAATAATGGTATTAGGTAATCCGCTGCATGAAACGGTGGTGTTTACGGGACGTCCGTTTAATTTTCCCGCTACCAAGCCGCGTGAATTTGCCGATGTGCCGCAAGACATGTTGATGCTGATAAAGCGTTATTGTGCCGAAGGGCGATTTAAGGAAGCCAATGACCTTGCCGTGCGCTCCGCCGAGTGGAGCGACGGGGGAGAGGGTGGCCGTCATCCGGGCTTTGCCCTTGAGATTGATATGCCGTCTGCAGGTGATATTACCGGTTTTCGTCGCGGTACGGATTACAATACCGGAGAAATAAAGGTGGAGTGGACTGACAAACGCGGCGATTGGATGCGCCGCATGTTTGTATCGCGCGTGGATGACATGGCGGTCATGGAGATTGTGGCTCCGCAGCGCGGACTTCTCGACTGCTCTCTTGATTTGGCGCTTCTTGGCGATATGCATTTTCCCGAAGGTATGGCTGTAATCCATGATACCGCGTCAGGTTATGCAGGTATCAACATAAGCTATCCGGCTCCTATGGATAAATGTGGCTATTATGGGGGCGTTAAAGTTTATGCATCTGACGGCACAGTCGGCATGAGGGGCGATACTATTGACGTCAAAGGGGCTTCGTCGCTGCTTGTCGTGGCCATGACCGAGAAGTATGATGACAAGGCGTCGTACCGGCCCGCCGGTATTAAAACGAAGCTCGAAGCGGTTGTCGCAGACTACAACGCGCTCATGTCACGACATGCAACGCTGCATAGCGATATAATGGGGCGGGTGACGCTTGACCTCGTAGCGTCATCGCATGAGCGAGCCATGTCAAATGAAGAATTGCTCGCTCTGCAGAAGCGCAGCGCCACGCTCGTGCCGGCTCTTGTGGAACGTCTGTTTACAGCCGGACGCTATCATTTCCTTGCCTCGGGTAATGAGCTGACACCGCCCGATCTGCTCGGCATATGGACCGGTGACTGCAATGTCGGGTGGGGCGGTTATTATCACCTTGACGCTAACCTTAATCTGCAGGTAAGCGGGGGCAATGTCGGAGCCATGCCCGAAGTGATGGAGGGTTATTTCAATCTTAACGAGGTGTGGTGCGATGACTTCCGTGTAAATGCACGTAAACTGCTCGGCTGCCGCGGACTGCTTGCATGTGGCAACACTCCGGGGCTGTCGTCGGGGCTTATGGCTTCGATCAATACGTTTTATCCGTATCACTACGCTACCGGCGAGGAGGCATGGTTGCTTTATCCGTTCTGGGAATACTATCTTGTGACCCGCGATAAGGAGTTTTTGCGTACGCGTCTATATCCTTTGCTTAAGGAGATGGGCGATTTTTATGAGGATTTTCTGAAATATCGCGATGAGGAGGGCTATTTTATATTTGCCGGTTCGGTATCGCCTGAAAACCAGCCGTCCAATCTGAAGGTGTCGTTGCTTAACAACTCCGCCTTTGATGTGGCAGGGGCAAGGTTTATAATGTCTACTCTGCTTAAGGCAAGCGATGTACTTGACGAGGATGGGTCATGTCGTGAAAATTGGCGCGACATGCTTGCGTCGTTGCCGCCTTACCGTATAAACAGTGACGGGGCTATAAAAGAGTGGGGATGGCCCGGTCTGGAGGACAGCTACAATCACCGTCATTCGAGTCATCTTATGATGGTGTGGCCCTACAGAGAGTTTTCTGAACAGAGAGCCCCCGAGTATTATGAAGCGGCACGTAAAGCCTTGAAGATGCGCGACCGCTATCCTTATGAAAATGCCGGTCACGGATTGCTGCACGGTGCGCTTATAGCCGCCGGACTGCATGATGCGGAGTCGTTGAGCGACAAACTCATGCAGCTTGTCAGCCGTGACTTCTATTATAATGGGCTTGCCACTTCGCACTATCCTGATTTCGGAGTATTTTGTACCGATGTGTGTCATTCAGTACCCGGTATAATAATTGAGATGCTGATAGGATCGGACGAAGAGAGTATCGACATTCTGCCGGCACTTGCCGAAGGCCTTGACAAGGGGTCGATAAGCGGTGTGCTTACACGCTGTGGAGTGACTGTCGATAATCTGTCATGGAATAGGGCCGACTCGCGTGCTGAGGTGACGCTCAATTCTGTGCGCGACTGTCGTATAAAAGTACGCTGCGGCTCTGATGTGCGTGATGTGAGGTTGAGTAAAAATAGAGAAAAGAGGTTGGCGTTCACAATTTAGCTTGAAGTATAGGACAGCCGTGCAAGAACTTTTTGTAAGGTTTAATCATTATTAAAGTATCAACTTTTGAGAATGAGGAACTTTACAAACTTGCAGTCATGTCATCTTCACGTCCTTTTACCTTTGACCGTGTAGTCCGTATACTTATTACGGTAGCTTTGGTCGTGGGGTTTGTATGGCTTGTCAACATACTTAAAAACGTACTTCTTCCGTTCTGTCTGGCATGTCTCATAGCCTATATCCTTGACCCGATACTGGAGTTCAACTGCAGGCTGCTGCATCTGAAAGGGCGTGTGGTAGCCACTTTTTTCACACTGTTTGAGGTGACCGTCATATTGGGTATATTGTGTTATATATTTGTGCCGTCGGTCATTAACGAGACCCACCAGTTGGCGCAGATGCTTAGGGACTACTCGGCCAATACAAACACCTCGATACCGCTTATTCCCGAGCGGCTACATGACTATATACGCAATAACGTCAACCTCGACCGGTTGGTCGACGCGCTTGAGGGCGAGCACTTCGATACGATAATAGACAAAAGCACGACATTCATATCGGAGTCGATCGACTTTGTGCTTCATGTGCTTGAATGGTTTCTCACATTCATTTATGTCATATTTGTGCTTATAGACTACAAGCGGCTTATGAAAGGGTTCAGGCTACTTGTGCCTCCGAAGCTCCGCCCGATCGCTTATAAGGTGGGCGACGACATCAAGAACAGTATGAACCGCTATTTCCGCGGTCAGGCGCTGATAGCTTTCTGTGCGGCTATATTTTACTGCATCGGCTTCTCTATCATAGGGTTGCCGCTTGCTATCGTGCTCGGTATCGTGGTCGGTATACTTTATTTGATACCTTACTTCCAGTACATAACCCTTATACCGGTAGCTCTGATATGCCTTATATCGTCGATGAGCGGCGAAGTGGAGTTTTGGCCCGAGCTCGGCAAGTGCCTGCTGGTTTATGTCGTAAGCCAGTGCATATGCGACTACATCCTGACTCCCAAAATCATGGGCAAAGCCATGGGGCTTAATCCGGCCATAATACTGCTGTCGCTGTCGGTATGGGGTACCTTGCTCGGTCTAATAGGCATGATAATAGCCTTGCCGCTTACCACACTGCTGCTCGCTTACTACGAGGAATATATCATAAACCGTGGTGACGAGCCATTGTCGGAAAAACAGGCTGTTGAAGCCACCTTCACCGACATCACTAACAGCAAAAAGTGACTTTGATAATAAAAATTTTGTCATTTCGAGAAGAAATACCTATATTTGTAAGTGTCATCTTACTGAATATTATATTGAATAATGCTATATAAATATCATTATAATGATACTTACAAATAAGTCGCTCTCCACGCCTGATGTGATTCGAAATCTCGGATTGAGGTTTCTTTCACGTTAAATTTAAGGCTTTTACTATATCTCTTATAACAGACGTGTCAACTGTAGAGTAATCGGCTTTGTCATAAATGTCGATAAGATATACGCGTCCTTCATTCTCTGCAGAGACTATAGTGAATGTAACCCTTGCACCACCGGACTTATCTCGTCCTTTGGAAGATATCGCCATATGTATTTTACGTATACCGGGGCTTAGTTCATCGCCCTGTATTGGATCATTTTCTAACGAAGAGATCAACTCTCCTAAGTCGGCTTTCAATGATCGGTGCCTTTTTATAAGGGCTTTGGCCGACTTTTCAAATCTGGGAGTTGTTTTTATTTCAAAGCTCATCAATGAATGATCGTGCTGATTTTGACGGAAGTTTGCCGCTTTCAATTAGTTTTATCTCTTTTAATCCCTCACATATGCGGGTAGTAATAGAGTCATCCTCTGTGATAGGGGTTATTTTGAAGTTGCCATATCTTGATGTAAGTATGACGGATTGTCCTTTCATTGCCGCAGTCAGGAACTTGCCCTGATTGGAGCGGAATTCTCTTGCGGTTACTATCTCCATATCTTTATATGATTATTTAATTGTCTTACAAGTATAACATATGGCATCCAAAATGGCATCAAAATTAACATATTTTTAATGTAAAGAAAGCAGAATAGGTCAGTTTATTCAAGCGGTCAGTTAATCTATATTTCTCTGACGATTTTGTTTGTATCTAATAAAATGACTATATTTGTAACTGATAATATTTAATTAATATTGAGTACTAAATGGAGTTTACAGATAATATGTTGTCAGTTTTATACGGATATTCTCTACCTGACGCTGATGATATATCACGCAAGTTGGCGGAGGATTTCCGCAATAGACGTGTGGAGCGTGGACTGACAAGAGAAGTTGTGGCCGAGAAATCGGGCGTGGCTCTTGCCAACATCACCCGTTTTGAACAAAAGGGTCTCATATCATTGAAGAATCTCATACTTCTCGCTATCTCGCTGGGTTATCTGCAAGAGATACGCGACATATTTTCCGCTCCCAAGTATTCTACTATGGAAGAACTTGCACAGATCCGCAAAAATTACGGCAAGAAGAAAGCATACACTCGAAAACCTCATATCGATGAAGAAAATTGACAAATTGTCTGTAAAATACCATGATCGAAATGTCGGCAATTAAATGTGCTGATTCAGTCTACCGTGCTGTGCTCTGTTTTGCATTGGCCGTTTGCTTGTTTTATTGAATCGCGTAAAGCGTGATCCTTTATGAAATCTTGGATATTATCTTCTGACAGTATAAACGGCATATTGCTGATATCATCTATAGACTGCTGTTCACCAAGAGAATCCATTTCATGAAGCAACTGCTCAAATTCTGCATCTTCATTAAGCTCTGCATCGGAAACAGCCTTTTGTTCGGTATTGCCACATGAGCTACCTATTATGCATAATGCGGAAACATATAACGGGATTAAACGCATAATTCAATCTATTCAATAAGGGTTATTAATTGGCTGATATCAAGTGCATCAAAGTTATCAAAAAAACAATTTATAAACAAACTTAGTAGGTCTTACAACCCTCTCGACCATAATATAAAATACAAGAAGTGTGGACTGATTTCAAGCATGTTGCGCAAACGGATTTATATGAAATGTGCATCAGAAATATAAATCGGATGTATGAGGCATATATGGATGTGCGCGGCATGGGAGTCGCGCTTGTAACGTGATTTTGTGATATTGAGGAGTTTTTGTAATTTTGTATTTAATACATTGATACCGAATTATGGAAACCCCTATAAAACGTAGCGTCCTTGATTATAACGACATCGTGGAGATGGCGCCCAAATTGCACGGCCACGAGAAGCTGGTGAACCGCGTGCTTCATCTGTTGTCGGTTGACAAGGTTAACGCCGTTCACGATAAATATTGCGACAATCCGGGTCCGGAATTTGCCCGCAATCTTCTGAAAGACTTCGATATAACTCTTGATGTCGACGGCCGCCGGATACTTGACAATCTTCCCGAAGGTGCGTTTGTCACCGTGAGCAATCATCCTTTCGGGGCGCTCGACGGCATATCGCTGATAGCTCTCTTGGGGTCTATAAGACCCGAGTTTAAGGTCATGGTCAATATGGTGCTTAACCATATATCGGCCATGCGTCCCAATTTTATAGCCGTCGACGCTCTCGCGTCAGACGATCCCGCCAAGAAGGCCGTGTCGATGAAGGGCATAAAGGAGGCCATAATGCATGTACGTTCCGGCAAGCCCATCGGGTTCTTCCCCGCGGGTGCCGTAAGCAAACTCAACGGCCGTTTGCGTCTTGAAGACCGTGAGTGGCAGCCCTCTATAATAAGGCTTATCAAGCAGTTCGGCAAGCCTGTGATACCCATATATTTCCATGGCGGCAACAGCGCTTGGTTCAATATTCTCGGAGTCATAGACTGGCGTCTGCGCACATTGCGCCTGCCTGCCGAGGTGTGGAGAAAGTGCCATACCACTATCAGAATATCGGTAGGCGAGCCTATAATGCCTGAAGAGCTTGATAAATATCCCGACATAAAGGAGCTTGGAGAGTTTTTAAAACGGAAAACCTATCAATTGCGCGACAGAAAATGAATCAGACCGATACATCTACCGAAATACGTCAGGCAAAGGCCCGCTTCGGCATTGTGGGCAATGCTCCGTCGCTTCTGGAGGCGGTGCAGCGCGCTCTCAGGGTAGCGCCCATAGACCTGTCGGTGCTTATCACCGGCGAGAGCGGTACCGGTAAGGAGTTCTTTCCGCAGATCATACACCAGTACGGCTCGCGCAAGCACTCCAAGTATATCGCCGTCAACTGCGGAGCCATACCCGAGGGTACTATAGACTCCGAACTTTTCGGACACGAGAAGGGTGCGTTTACGGGTGCCGTGGCTTCGCGAAAAGGCTACTTCGAGGAGGCCGACGGCGGCACTATATTTCTTGACGAAGTGGCCGAGTTGCCTCTTACCACACAGGCCCGGCTACTGCGTGTGCTGGAGAGCGGTGAGTTTATCAAGGTAGGTTCGTCGACCGTACAGAAGACCAACATAAGGATTGTGGCCGCCACCAATGTCGACATGAAGCGCGCCATCGAGACAGGCAAGTTTCGCGAGGATCTGTACTACCGCCTGTCAACCGTGCTTATAACCGTGCCGGCGCTGCGCGACCGCGGCAGCGACATACTGCTGCTCGCGCGTAAGTTTGCCGCCGATTTTGCCGAAAAATACCGCATGCCGGCAGTATCGTTTGACGACAATGCACAACGCGCCCTGATGCACTACTCATGGCCCGGCAATGTACGACAACTTAAAAATGTCATCGAACAGATAGCCCTCTTCGAGGCGGGCAACGAGGTGACCTCCGACATGCTCAAAAGCTACATACCCGAGGGGGCCACGGTGTTTACTCCCGTGCTTCCCGCCGACGGCGCGCACTCTTACGGCGCTGAACGCGAACTGCTGTTCAATATGATATTTCGCATGCGCAACGAGATCGACTCTCTTCGCGCCACGATAGAGACTCTTGAAAACAAAGGCCACTCGACAACGTTCAACGAGGCTGTGCCGGTAGAGGACCTGCATGTGCCTCACTCGCTTGTTAAATATTCGCCCGTACGCGACATTATCGGCGACGCCGCTCCCGTAAGTCTTAGCATCGAACCGTCGTCATCCGACACCGGCAAGACCCTTGAGGATACCGAACGCGAGACCATAATGCGCGCGCTCGAACGAAACGAGGGGCGCCGCAAGGCCACTGCCGCCGAGTTGAACATATCGGAGCGCACCCTCTATAGAAAGATAAAGGAGTACGGACTTGAATAAGACTTATAAATTGATAATACGATACGGATATTATGACTGTTTCGCCAAAGTATAAAAAGCATCTGCCCACACTATGCGTGATGCTGATGACGGTAGCCCTGCTCGTACAGAGCTGTACGATAAGCTATAAGTTTAACGGCACCGCCATTGACTACAACATATACAAGACCATAAGGGTATCGCAGTTCCCCATACGAGCCGCGCTTGTATATCCGCCGCTGCAGCAGACGTTTGAGAACGCTCTGCTCGACTATATAGCCCGCAATACGCGCCTTCAGGTGGTCGACACGTCAAGCGACCTTGAGATGGAGGGCGAGATTACAGGCTATACACTGTCGCCTCAGGCTGTTACCGAAAACGCCTTCGCGTCAAAGACACGCCTTACGATATCGGTACGCATAAAGTATACCGACAATAAGAACGACAAGAACGACGTGGACCAGACCTTCTCGGCATATCAGGACTTTGACAGCTCCGAAATGCTTACCGACGTTCAGGACCAGCTGTGTGAGGAGATTACCGAGCAGCTTGTCGACCTAATATTTAACGCCACACTCGGTAACTGGTAAAACTTTCTTACAGATATGGACCGCGACCTCCTCGATAAACTTAAAGAGCTGCTTGCCGACCGATCGCTGCCGGTCGATGACCGTTGGGTCGACGATATGACGGCGGCTTGTCCTTACTTCACTCTGCCGGCTGCCATGCAGCTTGAGCGCGACCCCGGTCTGTCGGAGGAGCGGCGGCATATGCTAATGCAGCGTGTGGCTCTGCGAAGCGCGTGTCCCGACATGCTTTATCGGCTTACCGAACCGCTCGGAGCACTCCAGTCCGATTTCTATCCTCCGTCCAACGATAAGCCGGCGCCCACTACAGATGAGGCTATATCCATGTTTATCGACAATTACGGCGGCTCCGACGACCGCGAGGAGGCCATACTCGAACGCCTTATATTCAACCCTACACCCGATTATGCGCAGATACTTGCCGAAGAGGAGGAGCGCAGTCTGCCGTCGGCCGATGAAGCGGGCACCGGCGATCAGGACAGTCTTATAAACGCCTTTATACTCAAGAGCCGTGACAATAACGGTCACTTCCCGATGACCGACGACGAAGTGGCTGACGTGACGGAGCATGCCGAAGAGGTGCGCGAGGAGTCTATACAGCCTCCTGTGCAGCAGGATGAGAGCCTGTTGAGCGAAAGTCTTGCTAAAATTTATATAAAACAGCGTCGTTACAGCAAGGCTTTTGAAATTATAAGCAATTTAAGTTTGAAATATCCGGAAAAAAGTATTTACTTTGCAGACCAATTGCGTTTCTTACAGAAACTTATCATAAATCAGCAGTATTTAAAACAAAAATAAACATAAAAAACAATGTACATAGTAGTAATTACTCTTACTGTCATAGCATCCATCATGATGATCGGTGTCGTACTTATCCAGAAGTCCAAGGGCGGCGGCCTCTCTTCACAGTTCGGAGGTGCCAATCAGGTTATGGGCGTACGTCGTACCAATGATTTTATCGAGAAGGTTACTTGGTGGCTTGCTGCAGCAATAGGTATCCTTGCTATTTTGGGCGTATTTTTCATGCCCCGCAATATCATACAGAGCACTTCGCGTGTAGTGCCGCAGGCCGTTGAGCAGACTCAGCCCGCCGACTTCAACACCGATGTAGCTCCTGCAGCCACACTTCCCGTGGCACCCGAAAGCACTCCCGCGGAATAAATAGCGGCGTGTGCAGCGTATATAGCTGTTGAATTTTTCTTTGTAGCCGTCGTTATCGGCACGGTATCGACGTAAACGTATTGATCAAGTTCAGGTTTCTCGAAGTGTTAACGCACTTTTCGGGAGGCATGAGCTTGACCATGTCGTTTTAAGATGTATTAAAATAAACCGTTAGGGTCGTACGTTAATATTGTATGCGCGTGTATGGGTCGACATCGTTGAGGCTGTTTGCCGGGAGCATTACGCTACTCCTGTTGTCGCTGTTGTGCTCGTGTGCTACGGCCAAGCTCTCCGTGGCCGACGAGCAGATGGCACGGGGCGAATACTACGATGCTTCGCGCACTTACCGTAAGGTCTACAACAGGCTGAAGAAAAAGTCGGAGCGTCCGCTTCGCGGCGAGGTGGCGTTCAAGATGGGCCGTTGCTACAGCCGTCTCGCCATGAACGCGCGGGCTTCGGCCGCCTACCGCAATGCGTTGCGCTACAATTACCCCGACTCCTCCACTTTGCTCTATCTCGGCCGCTCGCTTCATGCCGAGGGCAAGTACGCGCTTGCCGTCGATGCTTATTCACAGTATCTTCTGCTGTCGCCGGCTGACTCCGCCGATGCTCTTAAGGGGCTGGCCGGCTGCCGCCTTGCGGCGTCGCTGAAGGAGCACCCCACGCGATATGTGGTTAAAAATGCCAAGATGTTCAACTCACGCCGAAGCGAATTTGCGCCTATGTTTCTTGACCGTGGCGGCGATATTCTGTATTTTACCACGACCGACGAACGGGTCTCCGGGACATTGCGCAGCGAGATTACCGGCATGAAAAAAAGCGACCTGTGGATGGCCCGCAAAAACGAGCGCGGCGAGTGGATGCGTCCCGAGCCGGCCGAGGGCGATGTAAATACCGCCAACGACGAGGGCATTGTGTCGTTTTCGCCCGACGGACATACGATGTATCTTACGCGCGCCCGGCGTGAGCCCGATGCCGACACCGGGGTGGAGATATGCACATCGCAGCGCTCCGATGCGCGCTGGAGTGCACCCGTAAGGCTGGATGTAAGCGCCGATACGCTCTCGAGCTACGGTCATCCGGCCGTGTCGCCCGACGGTACTTGGCTCTATTTTACCTCTGACCGTCCGGGAGGATACGGCGGCAAGGACCTGTGGCGCGTCAACCTTAACGACCGCGCATCGGTGCCTGAAAATCTCGGTAACTTTATAAATACTCCCGGCGACGAGATGTTTCCTTACGTGCGCGATGACAGCGTGCTCTACTTTGCAAGCAACGGACACCCCGGCCTCGGCGGCCTCGACATATTCCGCGCCGAGCTGCAGCCGTCTGGTGGTTGGCTTGTGACCAATATGGGGGTGCCGGTCAATTCATCGGCCGACGATTTCGGCATAACGTTCGGCCCCGGCGAGAGCGGATTTTTCAGCTCCAACCGCGGCGACAGTCGCGGTTATGATCACTTGTACTCGTTTATGTTGCCCGACCTTAGAATCGAGATAGGGGGCAGTGTGTTGGATCTTGACGGCTATCCCGTAGCCGACGCGCAGCTGCGTATCGTGGGCGATGACGGCTCCAACCGCAAGGCCCGCTGCAAGCCTGACGGCACATTCTCGTTTCCGCTGCAGCGTGGGGTGAGCTATGTCATGATGGCCGGTGCCGGAGGCTATCTCAATGCCAAGCAGGAGTTCACGTCGGGAGTCGAGGAGGAGGATGCGCGCTATGAGGTAAACTTCACCCTTGCATCGATCAACAAGCCCAATGTAATCGACAATATATTCTACGATTTCGATAAGGCTACGTTGCGTCCCGAGTCGCGGACGGCGCTTGATTCAATGGCGCAGGTGCTTCGCGACAATCCCGGTGTTAGCATAGAACTCGCGGCCCACACCGACCGCAAGGGCTCCGAGGCCTATAACATAGACCTGTCGCTGCGCAGAGCGCAGTCGGTCATTGACTATCTTGTGGCCGCAGGCATAGACCCGGGACGTCTTACTCCTCACGGCTACGGAAAGTCGCGTCCGAAGGCCGTGACCCCGCGTCTTGCCCGGGAGTATCCGCAGTTTGCCGAGGGCACCGTGTTGGATGAGGAGTTTGTGGAACAACTGTCGGACGCCGATCGGGAGATCGCCGATCAGATAAACCGCCGCACCGAGTTTAAGGTATTGTCGATTGATTATAAAATATACTGACCATGATACAATTTCGTACTGTCATAAAACCTTTGCAGGGCTGTCAGGGACTTGTCGACCACAGCCGTCCCGTTGTGATGCTCGGCTCCTGTTTTACCGAAAATGTAGGTTCGCGGTTACAAAACGAGCTGTTTGACACCGTTATCAATCCCTGTGGCACCCTGTACAATCCCGCAAGCATAGCCTCTGCCTTGCTCGACCTGCTCTACGGTCGCGATTATACCGAGGGCGACCTGTTCATGCACGACGGGCTGTGGCACAGCTACTCCCATCACTCGCGCTTCTCGGGCGTCGATCGCGACGCTGTGCTTTCGGCTATGAACAGTGCCGCCGCTGAAGCCCGCGATGCTCTCGCTAAGGCCTCGGCGCTCATAATAACCTTCGGCACCTCCTATATATATCGCCTGAAGGAGGGCAACAGGGTGGTGGCAAACTGCCACAAAATGCCGGCCGACACCTTTAACCGGGAGATGCTTACGTCTACGCAGACCGTGGGACTGTGGAAGAAGATGCTCCGCGAGATATCGGCCCGCTTCCCGCAACTGAAAGTCATCTTTACGGTAAGCCCCATACGTCATCTCGCCGACGGCGCTCATGAGAATCAGTTAAGTAAGGCCGTGCTCCTTCTTGCCGTTGACCGGCTGACCACGGAGTATCCTGACATGGCGTTGTACTTCCCCTCATATGAGATAATGCTCGACGACCTGCGTGACTACCGCTTTTATGCCGCCGACATGGTGCATCCGTCCGATACCGCCGTCGACTACATCTACGACATTTTCACACAGTCGTTTATGAACGACGCTACCATTGACCTCGCGGCCAAATGTGCCAAACTCGTCAAGCGCCTCCGTCACCGCCCCATGACGCAGTCGCAACAACTCCGCGACCGCTTCCTCGCCGACACCCAAACCGCCGCATCCACCCTCCTCGCCGCCCATCCCTGCCTCGCCTCCGCCCTCTCCCGCGAAATGAATAGTAAATAAGCGGTATAAAATTGGGTAGTCTGATAGAGGTTTTACAATTTGAATTTATTGTGTATTAAAAGCAGAATAGAAATAAAAAGATCTGCTTAAGGTGTTTGCTGTATTTAAATGTGAGACATGTTGCTTTTATATTTGCAGAAAATATACTAATTGATGATAAAACCAACATTATATGAGCAACAGGTTTAAGAATGCAGTAAAAGAATCATTTATAGAGCCGCAAGACAATAATATTAACATACTGTTTATCCCATTTTTCGGATGGTTAGTATTTCTGTCAATTATCGGAAGTATTGTTTCTTATATTTTTCCCGGAGAATATGTGCTTATAAAAATATGGAGTGCTATTATCATAAGCATTATTCTTACAGTAAAGCCGATGCTACGAATATGTCTGATCAATAAGGAATGCAAAAGAAATGTAGATGACGAACAAATGTTTGAAAAGCGGTTGAATATGATGAAGAAACGTCAGGCATATTTTTCTGCAGTAGCGGAAGAATATTCTACTTTTGACAGTTTTATTCAATCCAGCGATGATTGGCTTTCAATTATGGGTATAGAGCTGAGGGTAAACGAAAAATGCATAGATTTACATATTCAACTTGACTGTAAGGAATATGAAGATTACTTTATTATTCTTGCAGAGGATGGCATGTTGACTGTAAGCGATATAGTCGGATGGCAAGATGAATATTGTTGTAACCGATTATTGAATATAGAGAACGGTAAAGAAGCACTCGAAGAAGATGTTTATATCAAATATTGAACAGAAAGTGATGGGTTCACAAAATAAATCCGGTTATGACTCAACGCTCGGATATAATAACGTTATTATATCCGGCTCGAGTCTTGATAATGATGATCCTTTGTCGCTGTTTCTTCTTACAGAACGATATTTAAAAATAATAAGATATTTATCGCCTTATACTTCGTATGATGTTCGTACACCGATGATTGATTGCATGGATTGCATTGAAAAGATAATCTCTTGCAAGCATTTGCTGGATGATGAGTTTGGTTGGCTTCAATTGGCTTTAAGGAATTTGGCTTCAACGATAATTAGTTTTGCAAATAAAAAAGAGCTGGATTATCTCATTAGACGGTTTAATGAATGGATTGATAAAGGATATAAAGGTTGTGATGATTTTTTTGCTTTTATGGCATTATATAATCTTGATAAAAATAGACTTGGCTTATCTGAATATGAGTGTGTGAAACATATATTAAAATGTGACAAAATTCCGGCGTCACATCTATACAAGCTCCTTCATATTCCTGCAATGCGCGATGCTTTTTATGCAAAAGCTCAAGAGGGTAATGCAGGTTATACTTTACAACTTGCGAGATATCTTTACGAACAAGAAGAGTATGCCGAGGCTTTTCAATTATTTAAGAATAGGCATGATATTGAAACGTCAAAGTATTTAGGGTTAATGTATTATTATGGTAAGGGAGTGAAGCAGAACTACTATTTGGCCAAAAAGTATCTTGAAACTTATCTTAATGATAGTGTTGTTGAGACAGAAGTAATATATGCATTGGGTAATATTTACGCAGCAACGGTAAGTATTAAGAAAGCATGCGAAATTTATCAGACGGCTTTTGAATATGCCGATGATACAAAAAACATATACTTAAACAAAATCCGAAAGGAATATGTCGACATACGTTGTATGAGCAGCCTGCCGGATATAATTGATATGACTATCATGATTGATAGTTCGAATCTTAGATGTGAGTTTTCTATTGAGCTACCTCCTTATTGTTTTGCCTCTATTAACTGGGGTGATAGGCTCCCGGGAAAGCAAAGAATAGATCGTTGTCATCCTATGCCGGAGCATAGAAAAGTAACATTCAGGCATAAATACAAACATTCAGGTGTTTACGAAATTAATATTGAGGCTTTATGTTCAAGATCGATTGAGGCATTTGAATTCAGTCGTTATAGGCATCAACTCCTATCGGTAGATTTTGAACGTTGCCGAGGATTAAAAAAAGTATCAATTGTCGGACAGTCGATAAAATCGCTTGATTTCTCCAATAACAAATATCTAACCGGCGTTATATGCCGTGAAAATAGCATTTCAACATTAGATATAGGTCATTCTTCTCAACTCATTCATTTGGATTGCTCATACAATCCTTTGGTAAAATTAATGCTATATAAAACATCGGCTTTAAGTAAAATTTGCATACAAAATACTCAATTAGAGACTATTGATATTGATGAAATAATTACTCTGAACAATGGGTCTTTTTGCAATCCAATGAATTATGATAATTTAGTTGACGCAGATATGCCGTTGGAGTATTATTTTCGATGCACTACTTGGCATAAAGTGAAAAAATATATTAAAGATTATCTTACCTATTATTATTGGCATAATCTTTCTGAGTGCAAAATGGCATTTGACAAATTAAAAAATCTGTCAAACAATCCAAACCATACACCATATAAGGAGGGTTGTCTTATGGTACATGGGGAGTATGTATCTGATGATTCAATTCTATGTCATGAAGAATTTTTCATTCAAGAGGAAACGTGGATGATCTGTCTTGCGACCAAAGTCCGAGATGCTCGTTGTTGGGAACCTTGGATGGAGCGTGGGCTAACACCCCCTGAATATTTTGTAGGAAGCTGTCTTGTAAATATGATTAATAATAAAAGTGAGATGGATTCCGTAAAAATACTGCGATGTATCGAAAAATGATACATGAAATAGCTATATTTGTTGTAAATAGATTTATACATGCATCAATTACAAAAATACATATGGCTTATTAATACTATTCATAGTGCGGGGAAAATATCGTACAAGGATTTATCCGCCAAATGGGAAGATAATAAGGATTTGAGCGATAACAAACCCTTGCCGCGAGCAACCTTCAATAGATGGATTGATGCAATATTCTCCCAATTTGGCATTATTATTTCTTGTCAGCGTGCAAATGGTTATCTTTATTATATAGAGAATTCGGAAAGCCTTAATGAAAACGGAATAAAAAAATGGATGATTGATACATTTGCAGTCAATAATGTCATAAGAGACAGTATGGTTTTAAAGGATCGAATTCTAGTTGATTCCATACCATCAGGACATAAATGGCTGTTGGTAATATTGCATGCAATGAGAACTGATAAGGCCCTTAATATCATATATCATACTTATCATGAATCTGTTTCAAGAAGTTTTCTGATTGAACCATATTGTATAAAACTATTTCAAAATCGATGGTATATGCTGGGATACGATGCTCAGACTGACAGACTGTTGACTTATGCTCTTGACAGGATGGAAGATGTATGTATAACCGATATATCATTTACTCCTCTTAAAAGCTTTAATGCTAATGATTATTTTGAGAACTATTTCGGTGTAGTTACAGATTCGGAAGTGAAGCCTATATATATTGTAATCAGAGCATATAAGCGTCATAAGCATTATCTAATGTCGTTGCCATTGCATCATAGCCAAAAGCTATTGCATAACAATGCCGAATATGCGGAATTTGAATTATATCTTGCTCCTACTTATGATTTTGTTATGAAGTTACTTCAAGCCGGAGCAATGGTGGAAGTGATTAAACCCCAATCACTAAGGCTTCAGATAAAGAACTGGATTTCTGATATGGTTGAATTATATGAATTGGATTAAATTTAACATAAATGGCAATATATAATATTATAGGTTTTGGATATAAGACTAAAAAAATAATTGATATCCTTACTGAAAAATGTAAATATCAAGAAATTAGCATAAAAATGGCATTGTCATCGACAGATATATCATTTGAAAATGATAAAATGACTATATTGGTTGTTGCAGATGACTATGTGGAGGCGGCAATTGAATGTGCAAAACAATATTATAACCGAGATATCTTGACATTAATATTTTCAACTCATGATAATCCATTATTTTATGATTGTGCTGACAGCGTGGCTATCATGCCAAATTACGATATGATAGTTACTATTACGGATATAATGAAATCTATTCTTTTGCCGGGTATTAATTCTTTTGACTTCTATGACATATACAATACATTACATAAATCGCGCCATTTTATAGCTATCAACGGATTTGGTAATGATATCCAAACGGCATATCATGATTGGGCAAAGAAGCGATTTTCCGGATATGCAGCGATTGCCGAAAATATAAGTATATTGATATTCATAAATAAAGGCCGAGCAATAAGCAAAGAAGATTTGATACCTTTGTCTGAATATGAATCTTCCGTAATGCCAGAAGCTATTGTCAGGATAGGCATTTTTCATGATAACGATATTAAAGAAGATGAAGTTAGAATCTCTATTATTGGGTCTGGTAACTCGACGCTTTTCAAAACGACTGTGAGAAAATTTATTCATCATTTAAGATCTATCTAAACATCAATGAATAGCAATATAAGTATTAAAAAACTATTTGAACGTATAGACAATATCGTTAATTTAATGTCGGAGAGAGATTTTCAATCGGAAATGAGAGGTGAGAAATATAATATATTTCAATTACTTGGGGTTAAAACCGATGAGACTCACTTGCACTCGGCTTTGTTGGCCGATTTACTCAATCCGAATGGTAGTCATACTTTAGGCAGCAAGCCTTTACAGCGTTTTATAGAACTATGCGGCTATAATTATTATGAAAAGTTTGACTATAATGATGTGATGATCGATACAGAATTTAGTATAGGTAACAAGGATAAATGTACTATTGAGGGAGGTCGACTTGACATATTGATTAGAAGTGGAAATAATGTGATTGTTATAGAGAATAAAATTCATGCTCAAGATCAAGAGAATCAGCTTGTAAGATATTATAATTATTGTAAAAAACATTACACTGACAAAACCTTCGTCATATTTTATCTGACATTGGATGGCAATGAGGCTTCTCTTAGGTCTACAAAAGGTGAACTTGAAGAAGGGAAACATTACCACTCAATCAGTTATGACGTAGAAATAAGCGAATGGATATCTTATTGTATTGAAATAGCCTCAGATAAACCATTAGTTAGAGGTACATTGGTGCAATATTTAAACTTGATAAAAGAACTGACTAACAATAATATGGACAAGGATTTAAAACAACAAATATACAAATTGATGGCTGAAAATGTGGCTTCAGCAAGACTTATTTATGATAATTTTGATTGGGGATTCCGAAAATACTTGGTGCAGACTTATGTAATAGAACCTCTAAAAACATGGGCAATTCAAAAAGATTATGATATAATAATTGGTCGAGAGTTAGCCAATCAAGGTGCTTATGAAGGTTTTGCTGTAAAATATAAGAATTTTGAATCATGGATCGCATTTGAGTTTCAAGAAGCTGATTTCAAATGTCTTAAAGTCGGAGAATTAAAAAGTAATGGATTGTATTTATTGGATGCAGGTAATGATACAAGACAATCATTGATCTATGAACACTTTAAATTAAATAAGTATCCCAATTGGAGTCTGGATATTGCTGAAAATATAATAAACTTTGATGTTTTGAAGTATTTGGAAGAGATTATTGAAAAAGAATTATCAGAATTTCAGAATGACCGCATAGATAAATTTTCTTAATTTTAACTCCGCTGCCAAGTCTATTGACATAACCAAGATTCAGCATAATCTCGGCAATGTTGGGATTTCGATAGTCCGTTTCATTTGGGAAATTTCAAGATTCACCTTGCCATACAGATTTCCGGGATTGTCTATCTCAATGCGGTCGTTATATTCGTAAAACGTTATAGGAGAGTTATTGATATTTCATTTAGTAAATGGCAAATAAATTTGGCAATAGGCTCGACTTATACGTATCTTTGACTACGTCTTAGATACTCACGCTCAACAAAACTCAAACAAGTTTGGTTTTGTATTCGACTTATTTGTATCTTTGCGTATAGGCTCTGCATAGGTGGGGCTTGCTGCTCTGCCGCAAGGCATGGGCGTGACATATGTAAATGAAGCGTTTTTTGCTTTATCCTTCATTCTGAAATCGCCAAATCTTCAACACGTGGGACAAAGCAGTCAAGAGACGCTCATGCGTGTCGTATATCCACTCCCCGACACGGGGATATCGATATTCGATATGGCGTGGGAGTGGGCTGTTTATTACGTGTAGGGCGTTTGGCGATGCCTTGAATGAGATAAACTGAACTGCGTCTCACGCTTCTCGTTTTTAAAGTAACCGATTATTTTCACGGCCAAGGATCAAGAGACGCAATCGTGGCGTAATAAACACAATGCGTTATGGCAAGTAGTTTAAAAGTACTTGTGGCGATGCTGATATTGCCGCTGATGAGTTGCTGGGCCTTCGGGGCCAAGAAGATTACAATCAACGTTTTGCCTGAGACGGCAAAGATTTATGTGGACGGTGCCATGGTGGCCAACGGCCAGTACACGGTAAAGTTTGACCGTAAGACCGATTTCTACATAATAAAAGTGGAGGCGCCGGGTTATATAACCCGCACTTATCGCCTCAACAAAAACAATCCCAAGAACACCGTGCTTTACACTTTGCCCGAGGACGAGGCGGAGATGGCTTCGTCGGGAGGGGCGGATGACGGTGGTCTCGGTTTAGCCGGACGGTGGTTTGACGTGACGTGCCGCAAGGGACTCTCCGAGGATGTCGTGTGGAAGCGTCTTATGAATATCGCTACACAGTATTTTGAGAACGTCGAGGTTCGCGACAAGGCCGCAGGTTGGATAAAGACCGGATGGTCTACGACGAAGTTTACCAACCAGACAGTAAGAACGCGCATGGAGGTCCGCATATCATTTACAGAAGAGAACGACCTCACTTATCGTGTAAGAATCTCATCGGAGATAAAGGACAATGATTGCCGCGGCTCGCAGTGTTATATGCGCTACGACAGGGTGCTGCACCGCTTTGATCCGCTTATTCAGGAACTCCAGACTTCCGTGGGCGGGGGTGAATAATGATATTATTAATCTTAAAAACAGTTTTTATGAAAAAGATACAACGTTTTGTGGCTACAGCCATGTTCTTATTGCCGTTGGTTCTGCCGGCTCAGACAATGGTATTGACCGACTATAAGACCGTACGTATGGATGACGGATTGGCCGAGTGGACCGAATTTGACGAGAAGGAGGGTAAGGCTCTTATCAAAGGTGAATATCTTGAGATTGAATCGCGTGCCGATGATTATTATGCGGCCTCATATGCCGAGCTGCCGGTCAACGTGGCCGATGCCGGTTTCGTCCTGAATGCCGACCTTCTGCCCGGCTCAATCGATGACAAGCATATGTTCGGGCTGATGTTTGATGTCAAGGGCAACAGCCGTTTCCAAGCCATTCTCTTTAACAAGAAGCAGTATTATGTAGTAAGTTGCGACAAAGGCGAGCTGACGGTCGACAAAAAAGGTCTGTATAAAGTACAGAAAAATCCCAAACTTCTTCAGTTTGGCGGATTTTCGCATATAGGAGAGATAACTCCACTTGTCGACAATTCCAAACTGATGTCCGTTACAATGGTTTATGATCACGGCACCGCCACATTCTTTCTCAATGGCCTTGAGATAACTTCCGTGAAAAACGTACGTATCGAGTATCCTTCATTCGGCTTTTTCACCGACGGCAAGTCAAAGCTGAAAGCCTACGGAGTCACTTACAGCCTCCTGATGGCGGATGACGACGAAGAGCAATAACAGTGTTATAAAACCCGACAAATAAGCAGGCTGTACCATCCGCGGTGCAGCCTGCTTATTTGTCATATGAACGTAGCAATTACATTGTTGCGGTTAAATTGAAACAAATTGTAATATATAAATTCGGATAAAATTATTATATTTACACTGCGTAAAAATTAGCAGTTCACTGCGCAAAATGTAATTTTATGTATAAAAGAGCGGAATATCAGATAATTATGAACCGTTTAAAAGAGCAGCGACGGTTTATTCAAGTGGTAATGGGTGCTCGTCAAATAGGTAAATCAACAGTTGTTAGGCAAGTGTTGAAGGAGCTGGACACTCCATATCAGTTTTATTCGGCAGATAATGTTCCGGCAACTAATAATGCATGGATTTCAAATTGTTGGGCGGCGGTTCGTAGTCTGAAAGAGAATAACGGCTGGGAAAGTGCTGTCCTCGTCATTGATGAAATACAGAAAATACCCAATTGGAGCGAAACTGTAAAAAAAGAATGGGACGATGATACATTTCACGATCGGGATATAAAAGTGTTACTGCTTGGTAGTAGTCGTGTTCTAATAGAAAAAGGATTGTCGGAATCATTGGCCGGACGGTTCGAGGAAATCCGTATGAGCCATTGGAGCTTCCGAGAAATGAAAGAGTGCTTTGGATTCTCACTTGACCGCTATCTTTTTTATGGTGGCTATCCCGGTGCGGCATCCTTATCCGGTGATATAGAGCGTTTCCAACAATATGTCCAATCCTCGATTATCGAAGCAACCATTAATAAGGACATATTGATGGATACTCCCATAAGCAAACCGGCATTGCTGCGTCAGACATTCGAGTTAGGGGCGGCATATTCGGGTAGTCTGCTGTCACTGAATAAAATGCTCGGCTCTTTACAGGATGCGGGCAATACGGCAACTTTGGCGGGATACATACACCTTTTAAATGAAAGCGGGCTTTTATGTGGACTTCAGAAGTTCAGCATCGATACGGCAAGGCGAAAAGCAAGTATCCCGAAACTGCAGGTGTATAACAATGCGCTGAAAACGGTGTACAGTCCTCTTACGTTTGAGCAAGCCATAACCGACCGTAAAGCTTGGGGACATATATTTGAATCGGGAATTGGAGCTTATTTAGTCAATCAGGCATTCATACATCGGTTCGAGGTATTTTATTGGCGCGATCGCAATGACGAAGTGGATTTCATTCTCTGTAAAAAAGATTCGGTGGTAGCCATCGAGGTCAAGAGCAATGCTGAAAAGCGCACGGATGGTTTGGACAAATTCAAGAAACTTTTCAATCCGCGGGCCTCATTCATTGTCGGTGATGGCGGTATCGGTGCCGAGGAGTTCCTTTTAATGGACCTTAAAAAGTTGTTTTAATAGTGTTATCTGTGTATATTGGTTTATGATCACCTACAGCCTCCTGATGGCGGATGACGACGAAGAGCAATAACAGTGTTTTGTTAAAAAATAAATGATGGGGGCGCCGGGAGCAGCCGCTCGCCCCCATTGTTTGGTCGGGATTAGACAGTCTTTATGCTTGTTTAAATTTTATTTTGTCGGAACCGGAAAAAGAATTACCTTTGTAGACCATTTAGTCTAAAAGATAAATAAAAGCGATGAATGATACCCGAAACATAATCTTATTGGCCGGACTCAGACTCTTTCTACAGAAAGGATACAAGGAGGTGACAATGCAGGATATTCTTGAAGCGTCAGGCCAAGCAAAAGGTACTTTCTATTATCACTTCAAGAATAAGTGGGCTCTATTTGAGGAAAGTGCGAAATACATCATTGTTAATTTTATGACCGTGAATTATGGAAAATTGCCCAATTCTTCGGTCAAAGACTTTATAGATGGTTTGTTGTCGGCTCTGCTTCGTTCCTATAGGAAAATGTCGTCGTTAGGCGATAATTTCAAAATACAGATACTTATCGGACAGGCGTCGGTAAGAATTCCGGAAATAGAGCTTATGGTAAAAGAGCAGGAACGCAGACAAACGGCAGCGTGGGAAAGGGCTCTCGAGGCCGGTTATGCCAATGGTGAGATACAATCACGGCTTACCGCCACCGAACTTGCAACTCTCTTTATAAACATACAGGAAGGAATATCGGCAAAGCAATTAAAAAGCGTTGCCAATATCAACACGGTAGAACAGATTGGAACATCGTGGCATGACCTCTATGAGGTGATAAAAGCGTGACAAATGCCTTTTAGGTTATCATAAATGGTATTTGTTCTGTCGCGCTATGGTGCATTGTTTTTTATCTATTAGACCATTTGGTCTATAAAATAATAAATTATTTATGAAAAATCTTATTTTGAAACTGGTAATACTGCTGACTCCGGCGGTATGTGCCGCACAATCCTTCAGTGGTATGGTGATTGACGAAAATCAAGTCCCGATGGAATTTGCAACCGTAACCGTGCTTGATGTATCGGATTCTGCATTCGTAGCCGGAGGCATGACCGGCAGCAACGGTACTTTCGATGTCAAAGTGCCCGACAACGAAATGTATATCGTCAATATATCATATATGGGATATAAGACTTTTACGGCCAACTCGTCAGCTTGCGATTTAGGCAAAATCGTCATGACCCCTGATGAATATATGCTCGGCGAAATAGTAGTGGCGGGGCGTAGGCCCGTATTGAAGGCTGTCGCGGGAGGAATATCGACCGATGTGGAGGGCAGCGCGTTAAGCAAGGCCGGCAGTGCAAATGACATAATACCGCTGCTTGCCGGAGTGAAAAAGAAAATAGACGGCGGTTTTGAGGTGATCGGCAAGGGAGAGCCGGCTGTATATGTCAACAATCGTCTTGTCCGCGATATGTCGGAGTTGAATCGGCTAAGGTCAGATGACATAAGAAGTATTCAACTGCTCACCACCCCCGGACCTGAGTATGACGCTGAAGTTGGTGCAGTACTGAAGATTGTAACCATACGCAATGATGATAACGGCGTCGGTGTTGAGGTCAATTCCGCCATTGATTATGCCGCAAAATTCAATACCGGTCAGCAATTGAATCTTGATTATCGTCATGATGGGTTTAATGTATTCGGTTTGTTCCGCTATGACTTTATGCATCATCGGCAATCCGGAATTACCGATATAACCACATTGGCCGAAAAAGAATGGTATCAGGATGTTGAGTCAAAGGACCGGGGAGTGTCGCGTTCATATTTTGCAAAATGCGGATTAAATTATGATTTTTCAAATAGTCATTCGGTCGGAGCCATGTATGAGTTGCTCTCTACGCCTTGCAGTACATCTGACAACCGCAATCTGACCGATGTATATGCCGACGGCGAGTTATATGACAGGTGGAATACCGCTGAAAATACACGTGACAGATCAAGTTCGCACCATGCCAACCTGTATTATCAAGGACATGTTGGCGATATGTCGATAGACTTCAACGCTGATGCAGTGATAAGCGACGGC
Source organism: Muribaculum sp. (assembly GCA_009775095.1). GTDB lineage: Bacteria > Bacteroidota > Bacteroidia > Bacteroidales > Muribaculaceae > Muribaculum. Next base: position 179,601 of record VSOZ01000002.1, on the reverse strand, counting down.
CGTGGAAAGGCACGTATTGTTGATTTTAGCGAAAAATCAGAGGATTATGAATATGCTACAGCCGATAATTACCGCAATACCCTCCTTGCCGGCAAACTCGTGGTATCTTATCCGGTATGGAAAGGCGGTCTGTCGCTCGGGACCGAATACACCCGCACAAAACGAAAATCGTCTTCAAACGGATTCGGGGAACTCATAAGTCCGAGTGATGACCGGATTCTTGACCGTAATGCAGCCGTTTTTATAGGCTATAATGCATCCGTCGGTCCGACAAATACTACTCTGGGGGTCAGATACGAACATGTGACATACGATTTTTATGAGAACGGAGTACAGCAGAAAGATAAGAGCAAAGTATATGATAATCTGTTTCCTTCGCTGACATTCAATATAAATGTTATGGACGCAAATCTTTCGCTGGCATATAATATACGTACTGTACGTCCTGCATACGAAATGCTCAGCAGCGCGATCCGTTACGGTAACCGCCTGACATATCTTGCCGGTACTCCTGATCTTCAGCCAACCTATATCAATTCTGTTACGGCCGGTTTTTTATGGCGCGACCTGAACTTGCAGATTGGCTACAACCATTATAAGGATGATATTTTTTTTGCTACCGATCAATTGGCTTCTGAGCCCAAAATATCAATCAACCGGTTTACTAATGCGAAATCAAGGAACGAGACGGTGCTGTCGGCTTCATATTCTCCGACATTAGGCATCTGGCAACCGTCATTATCGATTACCGGCACCACACAGTGGCTTGACATCGAGCTTAACCATATGGAGAAAAGTATGAATGGGACTACGTTATATTTCAATATGGGCAATGCGTTGCAACTACCGGCCGGCTTTCTCCTTCGTATTGACGGCAATGTCTCCGATCCCGGAAATTTTCAGAACAGGCGCTTGAAATCATCATGGTTTATGAATGTAAGTCTTAACAAGGAGTTTGCCGGAGGAAAGTGGAATCTTCTCCTTGAAGGAAACGACATATTCCATACAATGCGCGATGCTTCTTGGTTCTACGACAGACAAACTGTACAATACCGCTCCACAAAAGATAATACATGTCAGGTAAAACTCACTGTTACCTATCGGTTTAACCATAAAGAAAGCCGCTATAAGGGTACGGGTGCCGGTAATGATGAACGGCAACGGCTATAGCCTGTGATTTTGTAAAGTAAATATACAACAGAGGCTGCACAAATTCAATTTTGGTGCAGCCTATGTGTTTTAATGCAGCAAGCGCGATTATTTGTTGAGGGCTTGGGCTATGTCGGCTATGATGTCGTCGACGTTCTCGATGCCGACGGAGAAGCGGATGAGGTCGGGGCGTACACCGGCTTCGAGGAGCTGCTCGTCGGTAAGCTGACGGTGGGTGTGACTTGCGGGGTGAAGCACGCAGGTGCGGGCATCGGCCACATGGGTCACTATGGCGGCCAACTTGAGGTTGTCCATAAACCGGATGGCTACGTCGCGGCCACCTTTCAAGCCGAACGATACTACGCCGCATGAGCCGCCGGGCATGTATTTCTGTGCCAAGTCGTGATACTTGTTGTCAGGCAGACCGCAGTAATTGACCCAAGCTACCTTGTCGTTCTTTGACAGATATTCGGCTACGGCCTGAGCGTTGCGGCAGTGCTGCGGCACGCGCAAGTGCAGTGTCTCGAGGCCGAGGTTGAGCAGAAACGCGTTCTGGGGCGACTGTATGCTGCCGAGGTCGCGCATCAGCTGGGCCGTGGCTTTGGTTATGTAGGCCATCTTGCCGAAAGCCTTTGTGTAGGTAAGGCCGTGGTATGACTCGTCGGGAGTGCAGAGTCCGGGGAACTTGTCGGCATGGGCATCCCAGTCAAAGTTGCCGCTGTCTACTATGGCGCCGCCCACGCTCGTGGCATGGCCGTCCATGTACTTTGTCGTTGAATGTACGACTATGTCGGCGCCCCATTCAAAGGGCCGGCAGTTTATGGGGGTCGGGAACGTGTTGTCGACAATCAGAGGCACTCCGTGGCTGTGGGCTATGCGGGCAAACTTCTCTATGTCGAGCACCTCGAGCGAGGGGTTGGAGATGGTCTCGCCGAAGAGTGCTTTCGTGTTGGGGCGGAAAGCTGCGGAGATCTCCTCTTCCGATGCGTCGGGATTGACAAACGTAACTTCGATGCCGAGCTTCTTCATCGTCACGGCAAAGAGGTTGAACGTGCCTCCGTATATGGCCGATGAGCATACGAAATGGTCGCCGGTCTGACATATGTTGAACAGAGCGTAGAAGTTGGCCGCCTGACCGCTGGAGGTTAGCATGGCACCTACACCGCCTTCAAGCGCGGCTATCTTTGCGGCCACGGCGTCGTTGGTAGGATTTTGCAGACGGGTGTAGAAGTAGCCGGTATCCTCCAAGTCGAAGAGTCGGGCCATCTGCTCGCTTGTGTCGTATTTGAACGTGGTGCTCTGATATATGGGCAGCACACGCGGCTCTCCTTTGCCGGGTGTCCATCCGGCCTGTACGCACAGGGTTTCGGGTTTCAGTTTTGTTGACATAGGTTTTGTTGTTATAATGGATGTGTCAGTAGCCTTGTCGCGGCATTAAAGCGGCTTGATGCTTATCGCATAACCGCCGCCGGGAGCGGCTTTCATTTTCAGTTTTGTCTTGTCGGTAACTTTCTTTTTGGTGATGGTGTAGGCCTGCGGATTGTCGAGATAGTGGGCGTCGGGGGCGTCGGCATAGATGGTGGCCTCATACTTGCATCCCTTGTCGAGGAAGTCCAGTACGAGTTCCGATTCATGGCCGTTTTCCGCCGCGGTGCAGCCTATGAACCAGTCGTCGGAGCCTTTGGCCTTTCGCGCGGCCACGATGTACCGGCCCGGTTCGGCTTCAAGATAGCGGCTTTCATCCCAGTCGACGGGCACGTCCTTGATAAACTGAAACGCATCGAGGAAACGGTTGTAGACTTCAGGCACGTCGGCGGCCATCTGCAGCGGGCTGTACATGGTCACATAAAGGGCCAGCTGGCGTGCGAGGGTGCTGTTGACATTGCCGGCGCTGTTGGGGTTGACTTTCTTCATGTTCATCTCGAATATGCCCGGGGTATAGTCCATGGGGCCTCCCTGCAGACGGGTGAAGGGCAGTACGGTTGTGTGAGAAGGTTTGTTACCGGCAAACGACTCATACTCCGTGCCTCGGGCCGACTCGTTGCCGATGAGGTTGGGGTAGGTGCGACACAATCCCGTGGGGCGCACCGCCTCGTGTGCGTTCACCATGATCTTGTGCTTTGCAGCCTCGGTCACGGCATACAGGTAGTGGTTGTTCATCCACTGTCCGTAGTGATGCTCGCCGCGGGGTATGATGTTGCCCACATAACCGCTTTTGACGGCATTGTAGCCATACTTGTCCATCAGGTCGTAAGCCGCCTGCATATGGCGCTCGTAGTTGCGTACCGAGCTTGATGTCTCATGATGCATCATGAGCCTCACTCCTTTGGACCGGGCGTAGCGGTTCAGCTCTTCGATGTCAAAGTCGGGGTAGGGTGTCTGGAAGTCAAAAACGTAGTCTTTCCACTTGCCCGACCAATCCTCCCAGCCTATGTTCCATCCCTCTACAAGCACTTGGTCAAAGCCGTGCTCTGCGGCGAAGTCGATGTATTTCTTTACGTTATCGTTGTTGGCCGGATGGCGTCCGTGAGGACGGGTCTTCGAATAGTCGAGACTGTCGAGCTTTACCGAGGGCAGGTCGTAGGTGTAGGACCACTCCTTGCCGTGGCCAATCATCTCCCACCAAACGCCTATGTACTTGACCGGCTTTATCCAAGAGGTGTCTTCGTAGCGGCAGGGTTCGTTTAGGTTCAGGATGAGGTTGGACGACAGCATGTCGCGGGCGTCGTCGCTTACCATTACCGTGCGCCACGGGGTCTTGGCCGGAGCCTGAAGGTAGGCCATATTGCCCACCGCGTCGGGTGTAAGCCATGACTCGAACACCATGTTCTTGTCATCGAGGTTGAGGTGCATGCACGAGTAGTCTACGAGAGCCGCTTCGTGAAGGTTTATATATAGGCCGTCGTCGGTCTTCATCTGCAGCGATGTCTGCACACCGGTGGGTGAGAAAACAGTCTGCGACACGTTGTCGCATATCGAGGCTTCGAGTAGCGGACGTATCTCCGACAGCTTTGACTCCGTGTAGCTGTACTCCTGAGTATCGTAGTCGCCGGCTATCCACCATGCGGTGTGGTCGCCTGTCATGGCAAACTGCGAGTGCTCGGCTTTCACGATGAAGTAGACCAGATTGTCCTGTAGCGGAAACTCGTAGCGGAACCCCATGCCGTCGTCATAGACGCGGAAACGGATATTCATGTAGCGGTCGGTGGCTGGCTGTCGTAACTCAACAAGCATCTCGTTATAGCGGTTAAGTATGTCGCGCGACTCACCCCATACCGGTTGCCAAGTCTCGTCAAATGACGAGGTTGATGTCTTGACAATCTCGAAGCCGTCCATGAGGTCTTTGCCGTCGGCCAGTTCGAGGCCGAGAGTGCTCGGCTTGATTACGGTATGTCCCTTGTAGTCCATGGAGTATAGAGGTGCTCCGTCGACTACGTTTATGTCAACGGTTATGGTGCCGTCGGGCGACTTGATGTCGGCGGCTGTTATCGACATAGTCGAAGCTATTGCGATAAGCGTGAGATACAGTAACTTTTTCATATGCACGGTTGTGTATAAATCGGTTGTGATGCAAAAATACACAAATTTATCCGTTTTCGACCGATACTTGCATCTCAATTATGCCAAAATGCCTTTAAGGATTTTGGAGCTGGGCAATATGCGGTCAGGCGGTGTGGACAATAAGCCACGCCACATAGCCGATGTAGCATAGAGTGAGCAACGCACCTTCGATGCGGGTTATGGTGCGTTGGCGGAACAGCCATCCGAATATCCAGAAGAGCAGACTCGCGCCTGTGAGCGTGAGCAGATCCACGTTGCCTATACTGCCGAACTGCAGCGGTTTTATTGTGGCCGTACAGCCGAGTACGAGAAATATGTTGAAAATGTTGCTGCCTATGACGTTGCCGAGGGCTATGCCGGTCTTGCCTTTGAGCGCGGCAGCCACCGAGGTGGCAAGTTCGGGGAGCGAGGTGCCCGCGGCTACGATGGTGAGTCCTATCACGGCGTCGCTCACGCCGAGACCTGAAGCTATGCCCGATGCACCGGCCACAAAACGGTCGCCTCCGTATATCAGTCCGGCAAGGCCTCCGATGATCCACAAGGTGGATTTCCACAGCGGCATGTCGGTTGCCGAAGGGGTGTCGCCGGCTTCATTGCCCGCGGTTTCGGCCGATTTGGCCTGCGAGAAGGTGTAGCGCATGAATATTGTGAAGAACAGAAGCAGCAGTATGCCGTCGGCACGGGTCACCACCGGTGCGGCGCTTGCGTCAAGCAAGGGGGTGTTGCCTATGACCAGCAGTACGAGTGATGACAGAAGCACGAGCGGTATCTCGTTGGTCATTATGCTCCGCTGTATCTTTATGGGTACCACCATGGCCGTTACGCCAATGATGACGAGTATGTTGAAGATGTTACTGCCGACTACGTTGCCTATGGCGAGCTCGGCACTGCCTTGAAATGACGATACCATGCTTATGACTAGCTCCGGCGCGGAGGTGCCGAAGGCCACGACGGTGAGTCCGATGACGAGGTCCGATACGCCCCAGCGCTTGGCTATGGCGGAAGCTCCGTCGGTAAGTGCGTTGGCGCCGACTAGAATCAGTATCAGCCCCAAGAGTAGAAATAGAATGTCAAGCAGCATAATCATTTAGTTTTTGCTTGACAAAGGTAATAAAAATTGGGCTAATCGGGTTAATAATGTATTTTGCGGCGGGCTCGCCGCAAAACGGAACAGGTTCAGGAGGCTGATAGCTTTTTGAGTTGGGCGGGAGTGAGCTTGGTGTGCTTGTCGGAGAAGTGGATTCTGTTAAGCTCGGCCGCCGTGAGTATTTTGGCGTCGGTCAATACGGGGCGTGGAATGTGTTTCATATCGAATGAATGTGTAAGTTTATGATTCCGATTTGTCAATCATGGGCATAAGCCTGTTCAAGCCGAGGAGTACCGTGATATATGCGGCGCCAAGGACGAAAAACTGAATCTTCAGCGGAAAAATATCTTTGAACCATCCGCCTCCGAGATAACAGAAGAAGAGCAACCATAACGTACACTGCACGCTCACGCACAATGTGCACCATATCTTTGCGCGGAATTTCTGATACCATATGCTCCAGAACGTGAATGGCAGGCAGCAGGCGTTGCATAGCGCGAGGTAGCATGTCCACTGCGGAAACAGGAGCAGTGTCATAAGGCTCACGCTGAAATATGTGAAGCCTACCTCGCTCCAGCCGAATATGCCGAAGAATTTTGACGCTTTTGTCTCGAGTATGCTGTCGCAACCGCCCTCCTGAAGAACTCCACACATTCTGTCGGCCGCGTGGTTGCTTATTTTCAGACTCTTCTGTACAAGCATATAGGTCAGATACAATCCGGCAATGTCAAGAAGAGTGACAAGCAAGGTGGAAATATGCCGGTACACTCCGTTGCCTATGAAGAGATACATGAACAGAAACAGAGCGCCGGCGGTCAGTATCCATTTCTTGGCACGGGCTATAAACCGGTCGCGGCGGTGGACAGAAAGCTCCGGCTCGGCCGACTTTTCATTGGGAAAGGCCAAAAACACCGTGCCGTTCCATGCCTGTAGGAAGCTGTCGAGGGGCATGCTTTCGCCTATCCCCTCGGTTATGTAGCTTACAATGCAGTGGTCGACCTCTGTAACAATGACAAAACCACCGCCCGTGCGAGCAAGAAACGGGGGCGTGAGACTGGTTATCTCGCTTTTGTCATCAAGTTGCAGACCTTCGCATTCTATGCCGTAGCTCTGCATCAATTTTGAGAATCCGAAGAGCGATCTGAAAGGCATGGTCCGGTATTGCCTGTCGGAGTACTCCCGAGTATGAGGTACTCCCAGCGCTTCAAGAAAATCGGAAAATACAGTAGCGTCGGCCATAGTGTGCAATTGTTATACGTATGACTCTACCTGATGCAGAAGCGTCTCGCCGTCCATCTCTCCCGTATGGCGCCATACTTCGCGGCCGTCTTTATAGATGATGAATGTCGGTATGGTGTCAACCTGTTGGCTGCTTGCTATCGACTTGTTTTCATCAATGTCAAACTGATATACCGGCGCACTGCCTTCAAGCAACTCTTTTACCTGCTCGACTACGGGCATCATATGACGGCAGTGAGGACACCATGATGCGTAAAATTCCACCAATACCACATTGTTTCCGTTGATAATTTTGTTGTAATCCATAATATACAAGTTAATTTGGTTATCGTAAAAAGAAAACGCCGGGAGAGAGTTATGGTTGACCGATGCGATTTATTTTAACGTCCATTAAAAGATTCATAGGTAGGGTTTTATGCGGAGGTCGGGCGTGGTGGAGCACAGGCTGTTGAGCGTGGCTACGGCTTCGAGGGCCGTGGCGTGGTATCGCTGCGACAGGGTGTCGTCGATGCCGAGATAGCATGTGTGCATGGCATAAGCTACGACTGCGTCGCGCAGTGTATGGCGCAGCAGATCGAGCTTCCGCAAGGCCGTTTCGGAGCTTACTTTCAGTGTCACGTTTATGACGTCGGCGCCGTTCAAGTCTATGTCGGCTATGACAGGCAGCAAATGGAGCGAAGTGAAGATAAACGCGCTTTTCAAGGCGGGTATGAGCGCCGGCTCGTTGTCAGGCACAATCATGGGAGGCAGTGGCTTGTCCTCCGGTGAAAGATAGCTGTGCAGTGCTGAAGCCGCATATATGTCGCGGGCCATGTCGGAGTAGTCAAGTGCTACGGCGACTTCCTGATGTGATGAATTCATGAGAGTTACGGATTTATTGTAAATGTTTTCGGTAGTGACGAAATCTGCGTCGTCTGTTTTTGATGACGAGAGCGGCAGGTAACAGGTCGTTGAGATCGGATTTGGGATCATGAAGGTGGGTGCGCAGTATTTTGACACCGCACTCCGGCGATATAAAGAATGAGTCGGCCCGTTCGAAGGCGGCTACATGGATTGCGGCTTCATGGAGTGACTCGCCTTTGCAGCGCTTCATGCGAGTGGTGACTTTGCGGTAAAACTCCGCCCATTTCAACCGGGTCATAGCCGAGCCTTTTATAAAGCCTTCACGCCTTATGGCGAGAACAATCCTGTAAGCGTAGTCAGGATCGACATAATAGGATGGAGCCTGACTACGCGACACGGCAATCGACAGCGCGAGTAACGAGGTAAATTGCCTGTCAGGATTCTGTTTTAGTACTGCTTGACATGCTCTTATAAAATCGAGGTCGCGTGTACTATAAAAAATGTGTGATTTCATTGTATAGTTAGCTTCTGTGGTTAAAATACAATGCAAATATACAACACTTCATGGGCGTAATGCAAGCACATGTGCGTTAAAGAGAGTTAACGTGAGTGTTAAATCAAAAACGAAACTTACGGCGGAAGCGTGTGCGTTCCACTACGACGGGAGGATATTCCGAGGCGGCATACAGCGCTATGGCTCTTGTCATGAGTATATCGTCATGGTATCCGGCTTTTGCGCCGAAGCGTCCCGAGGGGTCGCTTTCGTATACGGCCAGTTCGTCGCAGGCGTCGCAGTCACGTTCGATGTAGGCGCTGTCTCTGACCATGGCTATAAGGTGGTTTATGATCATGGTCTTTGTGGCCCGGTTGGTGTGAAAGCCCACCCGCGTCTCGTAGCCGGCGGTGACAGAGTCGTTGATGCGTCGGCGATAGAGATTGCGATACACATGGTTGAGCTCCGAGAGCACATACAGACCGTGTTCGCCGCCCGTGCACGATGACTCGAGCGAGTTGCTCTCGATGACGAGCAGGGCCTCGCAATACCACTGCGCTATCGAAGCGGCTGTCCATGCCACTATGTCGTGGTCGCCGTGGCCTCGCCATTGAGCCACAATCTCGGGCCGACCGTCAGTGCCGAGCGCATCAAGTACCGATATGACCGTATAGTCGCTTCCTTCGGAGCGGCCGCCGATATCGACCGCGGCCACGTATCGACCACGGCATGCCGGTGACTTATCGGGGTAGCGCCATACTTTCAAGCGGCCGTTGGGGTCATCGCGGAAGCCGTCTATGACGAGAGCGTCGGAGCCTTTCAGAGCACGCGTCATGAGGCTGCCCACGGCAACGGGCGCAGTACACGACCTGCGCAACCGCTCCACCTGATCGAGAGTAAACACGCCGTGGCCGGTGTTGGCAAAGGCCTCTATGTCATCGGTGGGAAACTCGGCGGCCATCAGAGCCGCCGTCGGATACTCGCGACGTTTCTCACGGTACCATGCTATCTGTTCGAGCGTGCATCCGCGCTCCCAAAGGCCCTTTTCATACGGGTCGAGCGACATCCATAGCTTGCCGTAGTCATCGACGGCGGCGGAGTAGATGTCGATCTCATACCAAGGTACAAATATGGGTGTCTTGTCGCTCTCGCCGCGCTTGGAGCGGAGCCATTCGGAGTGGAAGTAGTTGCCCACACCGTTGGCCGTGCTTTCGAGCACCACAAGGCTCTCGGGCACTCTGGCTATGCCGGCGCATATGGCTCTTACGAAGCCTTCGGGAGTGCGTGAAGGTGTATCGGCCCAGAACGCCACCTCGCTAAGGTGGGCCATGGCCACATCCGCACCTCGTACCGACTCCTGCCGTTCGCTCGACGCCACTGTCACCCGGCAGTCGCGGCCACGTATGAGCCGGGTGTTGATGGAGCGCTCAAAGGCTGTGAAGCCCGGACTCTGCTCTTCATCCCAGAACTCGGCGGGATAGGCGTTGAGCATCTTTGAGTATATGCCCCTTATCGTGGCGGCCACGTCCTTGACATGGGCGCATATGAGCGAGTGCCAGTTGCGCGAGCGACAACACTGTATCCAAGCCATATACATCTGGACGAGCGTGGAACCTCCCCACTGGCGTGCCTTCAGCATTATTATCCTCAAGGGTTGCCGAGCGCACCGCTGCTCTTCGAGCAGGGCCACAACGCGCCGCTGCGGACGGTTGAGCATGAACTTCACGTCGCGCCCGGTCAGCTTGTCCTTTACGGTAACACATGCGGCCGCCCAGTACTCGAAGTCATGGCGTACGCGCAGCAGCCTCCATAGCCGCTCGTCGTGAGAGGCGGCTTCTATGTCGGGATCCTCGAGCATCGATTGCGGCACCCACACCGTCGCGCCGCCGGGCGAAAGCGACTTCACCCTACGGCCGCAGCATCCTATGCCCGCCAGCTGGTCATATGGGGCCGTCAGAAGCCTGTTGCGGCGGGTGTTTTCTTCTATTATATGATTCAATGTCGTGTCCATGATAAAAAAGTCAAGATTATTTCTTCCAGTTGCATAGACTCGTCGGTGCTGCCTGACAGCCTCAGAGTAAGAGTGCGCACGGGCCGGCTGACAATATGTGCACGGAGTGGAGCGTGGACGGCTCCGGCGACATTAAGCGCGTTGATCAGAGCGGGGCGGCGTGAACCGTTGTCGCCCTCGACGGCTGCGCGCAGGGTGCAGTCATCGGCCCGCACGCGCCATGTCACGGCTCCGAGGGGTAGCGGACGCTGCCCGGGCAGTGCAAAAGAAGTCGTGTAGCTGATTGTACCGGAGCCGTCGCTGTACCGTACACAATTGTCGCTGTCGAGTACGAGCCAGCGGTCGTCGGGCATAAGGCACCATAGTTCCTGCAGATCGGGTCGGTAGACAAGCCGGCGTGCCGCGCATCGCGACATTACGGTGTCGGCTTTGGACGCGGCTATGCGCAGCAGTGTGTCGCCAAAAGCCGCGGCATATACTCCATCGGGCGTCACGGTCACTTTTCGTCCGTCGTCGACTCCCCGCCGGTCGATGATATGGGCCGATGACAGTGTGCGCGAGGCGTTGACCGACAGCGCATGGATGCCGTCGACAGAAAATACGTAAAGATGGCGTCGGGCAAAGTCCCACGCGCTTGACGACTTGGCGGCGGGGGTGACAGCCGTGATGCGGCCACATGTTATTTCGGCCGCGGAGTCGATGACTACGGGCGATGAGGGCGATGCCGCGAGTATGGTTCCGGCAAGACGAGGCGGATGGCCGGACAAAACCGGTGCAAGCGGCTCCTCGCAAAGTTCAAGGGCTACGGGTGAGCAGTTGTCGGAAAGCCGGCAGGCCATACGCCGGCAGGGTGATGGCGAGAGGGGAACGGCGATGTATCGGTGTGTGCCGTCGCCATAGCTGACGCCGACCTCCATTTTTACCGCGGCAGGATGGGGATAGGCGATCAGGGGGCCGAGCTGCAGAGGCGCGTAGCCGCTTCCGGAGTGCAGGGCCGATACGGTCTCCTCCGTGCCGTCATCGTGGCGCAGAGTCACTCTTGTCACCGCCGTCCATGCCATGACGGGTATGCTCTTCACGGCTCCGACGATAGGTGACTGCGGAAGTGCCCTCACGGGTGTTATGTCGCCCCACACGAGCATGTCGCCAGTGACGAGTGACGTGCGTGCCGCGAATGAGTGAGGAACTTCTGTAGCCGTCTTGAGCGGCGGATACATACCGGGGTCTTTGCGCAATACGGCGCCGAGGTCTATGGCGGCATCGGGGTGTATGAAAGAGAACTTGCGCGCAGCCTGAGGCATAATCGGCAAGCCGCCCGTAAACGGATTGTTTATACGGGCTATGCACCGGCATGCGGTGTCGAGCCGGTCGATAACCGGCAGTGCTGTAAGTGCGGGAGTGTATTTCAGCGGCAGTGCGGCGGTGACCGTGCCGTATGAGCCGTCGGCGTCGCCGAAGTCGAAAACGGCGTCAGCTTCGGCATCGATGGCTGCCAGTGCGGGCGATGCATACAGCTCGACAGCGGCTGCCTTACGGGCCCACAATGGGTCGGGCACCGCGGCTATGCGCATCGTTATCGAGAAGGCTTTGACGCTTACCTGACCGGCGAGAATGTGGGTATAGCCTCCGTCGCCTGAAGCGAGCCTTATAGTGGCCTGAGAAGGGCGGTATCCTTCGGGATGCGTGACCATGACGGGCGATGAACGATGAAGTGTATTGCCTGATACGTCGATTATTCGGTACCATAAAAGCATGGGGGCGGTAAAGCAGCCGACCGACGAGGCTTTCACCGCCGCCCGGTTGTGGGCGGAATAGAGCGCATAAGTTATGCGCCGGCTGTCAGTGGCGCAGAATGTGCCGGGCCAACGCTCTACAGGTCGGTCGAGCCGGCTGGCCGGGGCTATGACATGGTACTCGCCGGCGTCGGCAGCCTCTATGACCACAGCCGGAAACTCCGGTTTGACGCCGAGCGCGCTGAAGCTGTCGGAGGCTTCGTTGTAAGTGACATACCACGGCCCGGCGTCGGTCATGAACAGAACCGAGCGCGGAGTGACCGCGGCACACCGGAAGTCGGAGGGCAGAGTGCCGAGGAGGGTGTCGACACCGCCGCGCGATACGGTGACATCACGGTTGTTGACGATAAATACCGAGCGGGAGCCGTCGGTATGGGTGTATTCGGCCGCGACGTCGGATGACGGTGGTGGGTCGAGAGCCGGCACGAGCCGGCCGTTGCGGTTGCGCATGTTTATGACCGTTGTCGAGTGGTCGCCCGCCTGAGGCAGAGCGGGACTTATTGAAATGTCGGTGTTTTTCATTGCTGATAGCGGTTGGTTATGCCGCAAAGTTACAACACGACCGGCCCGATTTTATGCACAATCGGGCGAAACGGTCATAACGAGCCTGCTATCAGTGCTTTATGAGTGACGAAATTCCGAGGGCGATACTCCGGTTATGTTTTTGAAGTATTTTCCGAATGCCGACTGATTGCTGAAGTTGAGGGCGTAGGCTATCTGCTGAATGTTCTTGCCGGAGTAGCGCAACATGTTTTTCGCTTCAAGTATGACGTACTGGTCTATCCACTCCACGGCGCTGCGTCCCGTGGCCTCGCGTATGAGCACCGACAGGTATTTGGGCGTGATGAAGAGCTTTTCGGCATAGAACTTCACGGAGCGTTCCTGACAGTGGTGACGGCGCACCAAGTCGAGAAAGTCATGGACATAACCGACTCTGCGGCTACGTGATGTCGACGAGGCGGTATCGGCCGTGATGCGGGTGCCTATGTTGAGCAGCTCGTAGAAGAGAGCGGCGAGCAGATTGCGCGCTATGCTCTTGGCGTAATGGTTTCCTTCAGATTTCAGCGCGGCGAGGTGCAGGGCCTCGAACATGGTGCGGAGCATGCGGCATGACTGCTCGTCGACCGACAACGTCGGTGCATGGCTGAACGTGAGCACTTTCATGTTGATGACGTTGAGGTCGAGATTTATATCATACATGAACTCGCGCGAGATAAAAAGCAGAGCCACATCAAGCGGCTGGCGCTCGTTGGTAGCGGCTTTGACGAAGTGATTCGGGCCTATGATGACGAGCGAGTCGGGCGCTACTTCAAATGTCTCCGTATTGACCTCTATGGCTCCCAAACCTGACTTTACGATCATGATGCAGAAGCCGTCGATGCTGCCTATGTCGGTTATGGTGCGTGTGGCACGCGCCGGAGCCGTGACAGAGGCGTATATGTAGCGGTTTTCGTAGTTGCTGAATTCGGAAGCTATGCTCTTTATGTGGGCAAGGTTGGATAAGTCAAGATTATTGTTGTTCATTTTAGCGGCACTGTTTTTCTATTACAAATTTGGCATATTATGCTATTTTTTGCAATATTAAGGCGATGTATTCGACCAATAGACCAATTGTTGGGCCGATAAAGAGAATCAACGGGTAGCCGACAGTGACAAAAAAGACGTCCCGGGACATATCAACATGCACCGGGACGCACCAACCCTAATATATTAATGTGTGAAAAATAGCCGGTCAATCGATAATATCGAAGCCGGTGTATCTACGCAGTACCTCGGGGACCACGATGCCCTCGGGGGTCTGGTTGTTTTCAAGCAAAGCGGCCATGATGCGCGGCAGGGCGAGTGCCGAGCCGTTGAGAGTATGGCACAGGCGGGTCTTCTTGTCGTCGCCGCGGTAACGACACTTCAGACGGTTGGCCTGATAGGTCTCGAAATTGGATACCGACGACACTTCGAGCCAGCGCTTCTGAGCGGCCGAGAATACCTCGAAGTCAAATGTTATGGCCGAGGTGAACGACATGTCGCCGCCACACAGACGCAGTATGTGCCACGGTAGTCCGAGTTTGTCGAGCAGTCCCTGAACATGGTCCTTCATCTCCTCGAGAGCGGCGTAAGAGTCTTCGGGACGCTCTATGCGCACGATCTCCACCTTGTCAAACTGGTGCAGGCGGTTGAGTCCGCGCACATCCTTGCCGTAGCTTCCGGCTTCGCGGCGGAAGCATGCCGAGTAAGCGCAGTTTTTTATGGGGAGCTGCGATGCGTTGAGTATGACGTCGCGGTAGAGGTTGGTCACCGGTACCTCGGCGGTAGGTATGAGGTAGAGATTGTCTTCGTTGACGTAGTACATCTGACCCTCTTTATCGGGGAGCTGGCCGGTGCCGTAGCCCGAAGCCTCGTTGACGACGTAAGGGGGCTGGATCTCGAGGTATCCGGCTTTGCCGGCTTCATCGAGGAAGAACTGTATGAGGGCGCGCTGCAGGCGTGCTCCCTTGCCTATGTATACGGGGAATCCGGCTCCGGTTATCTTTACACCGAGGTCGAAGTCGATGAGATTGTACTTCTTGGCGAGATCCCAGTGAGGCAGGGCGTCGGCGGGCAGGTCGGGCATGGGGCCTCCGGTCTTTTCCACAACGTTGTCCTCGGCGGTCTTGCCTTCGGGTACCATGTCGCAGGGCACGTTGGGTATCGACAGGAGTATGTTGCGTATCTCGGCCTCTATACCTGACAGTTCGTCGGCTATTGCTTTCTGCTCGTCTTTGAGGGCGGCTACGGCGGCTTTGGCTTTTTCGGCCTCTTCCTTGTTGCCTTCCTTCATGAGCTTGCCTATCGATGCCGCGAGGCGGTTAAGCTCGGCGGCTTTGTTGTCGTTGGTCAACTGGGCCTGACGGCGACGGGTGTCAAGGTCGATGACCTGTTGTATGGTCATCGTGCCGTCATAGCCTTTCACTGCAAGACGCTCGACGATGCGTCGGGGATCTTCTTTTATTTGCTGTATGGTAAGCATCGGTTCTTGATTTTGAGAGGTTTATTAAGCCAGAAGTTCTTTTACTTTGGCCGATATTGCACGCCCGTCGGCGCGTCCGGCAAGCGCTTTTGAGGCTACGCCCATGACGCGTCCCATCTCCTTGGGCGAGGTGGCGCCTGTCTGTGCTATGATCTTGCGAAGCTCCTCGGTGAGCTCTTCGTCAGACAGCTGCTTGGGCAGGTACTCTTCGATTACGGCTGCCTGCGCGAGTTCGTCGTCGGCAAGGTCGGCACGGTTCTGGCTCTGATATATCTCGGCGCTTTCCTTGCGCTGTTTTACCATTTTTACAAATATCTTCAGGGCCGCGTCGTCACTGAGTGTGCCGTCGGCTCCCGGGGCTGTCTTGGCCTCCAAAAACTCTTTCTTGATGCCGCGTAGAGTCTCGAGACGCACGCGGTCTTTTGCAAGCATGGCCGACTTTATGTCAGCGCTGATTTTGTCAAAGAGATCCATTTTGTGATTAATTAATACGCAAAATTACAAAAAATACTGTTAATGCCGATACTTCAGCGCGGTTAACTTGACGTTTTTCCGGCAGAAACATGAATATTTAATGACAAAAACGTACAAAAACGTACTTCGACCTTGTCAAGAGGCCGAAGTACTGCGATATGCGGGGGGAAACGCGATTGAAGAGTCGTGTCAGAAACTGAACAGCCCCATAAGCTGTATCAGACTCGACGTGCGGTGGCCGTCGTTGCCGGCGGTTGAGCTGTCGGTGTAGCGCGTGAGGGTGTAGTTGGCCTGCAGCTTGATGTTTTTGCAGAATGTATACGAAGCACCGGCAAGAAATTTGTCATAGTTGCCTGCTATGGCGTCGGGGCGTACTCCGTCGCGTGACATATCGTAGCGGAGCACGGGCAGGAGTGGTCCGAAGTGATAGGCTGCAAGTACATAAAACAGATTTTCCTTGACAATATGTGTCTGTCCGTCTTTGGCTGTGGCATATCCGTACTCTGCGCGCAGGTCAAGCCCCTCCGGGTCATTGTACCATATGCCGCCTACCATGCGGTGCATGGGCTGGTAACGACGGCCGTCGAGATTGCGGATGCCGTTATACTCGCCGTAGTTGTATCCGGCTTTGATGTCGAGTTTTTTGACCGGTCGGTAAAATATGACCGCCTGAACCTCTTTAGACTTGTTGTTGTCATCGATGGACGGCAGATGCCCGTTGGTAAGCGACAGGTTGTAAGACAGGCGATTGAACCCGCTTTCGGCCGGCAGAACGTCGCCGAAGAGCATTATGCCGAGATCGCGGCCGAAGTCGGAGTAGTCGTAGCCGATGGCGTTGCGGAAGAGTATGCGCGAGCACAGGCTTGAGAAGTCGACGGTTTCCATTGTGGCGGGCGACAGATTGTAATTCTCATAACACAACGGGGAGTTGAACTGGCCGGCGCGTACCTGAAAGTGCGGATTGAACCGGTATGTGGCATAGGCGTCCATGACCTGAAAGCTCTTCTGGCCGTTGTGATGTCCCGGAGTGCCGCTGAAAGCCTCGACCTGTAGGCGGAACGACGCCTTGTCGGTGACGGTGCCGTCCATGAGGAGTCTTAGCCGCTTTATCTGAAACGTCGAGGTGCCTTCGCCGAGAGTGTTATAGTTCCATCCGGTCTGTAGGTATCCTGATATTTTGGGCAGTCGTTCAAGTATTTTTGTCCACTTGTCGACGGTTGTCTTGGTTATGGCGCAGGAGTCGCCCTCGGTGCCGGAGGCAACGCATAGCGGGGCTGACAATGCCGCGATGCAGCTACATATAATCTTTTTCATAAAGCAGTGGGTCGTGAAATAAAAACGGGCCGTCGTAAGGACGGCCCGGGGGTATGTTTATTTGTAGGTCTTTTTGACTTCGTCAAGCGACATGATTTTTATGCCCATATTTTTCATGTCGTAAA
This sequence comes from Muribaculum sp., assembly GCA_009775095.1. Taxonomy (GTDB): domain Bacteria; phylum Bacteroidota; class Bacteroidia; order Bacteroidales; family Muribaculaceae; genus Muribaculum. The sequence goes on along the minus strand of VSOZ01000002.1, from coordinate 162,508 downwards.
TGTTTGCTTCGGCCACTTCCGGAGTTTTGGCCGAGCATGCGTCGGTACATATGACAGTGTCGTAGTCGTAACTCATGGCGTCGGCGGCTGTGCCTCGTACACAGTTGGGATACTGTGTGCCGGCGAGGATTACAGTCTTGACACCCATGCGGCGGAGTACCATGTCGAGGTTGGTCTGGAAAAATCCACTGTTGCGTGTCTTGGTTATCACCAGATCATCTTTTTCGGGTTTTAGTCCGTCTACTATCTCCGCTCCGTGGGTACCGGGCACACAGTAGCCTTTCTTACCGTCGGTAAACAGAGGTATGCGCGGTGCGTCAACATTATAACCGGCCGGATCGTGGGCACGGATTACGTGGATTACTTTCCAATTGTTTTCACGGCCGAATTTTGCCAGATCCTGTATTGCCGGTACTGTGGGAAGGGCTCCGGCCACGCACAGCACCGCTCCGGGTTCGACAAAGTCATTCTGCATGTCGATAATCAGAATGGCTACCTCATGTTTGTCCACTTTGTCGGTGAAATACGGTTCTGCGGCCGATGCGCGGAAAACACTCATTGCAAGCATCAAAAAACAGATAATCAAAGGTCTCATAATAGATATATTTAAATATTCAACAATGACAGCCGTTTAGAGGCTATCGTTAACAACAAATCGATTCTTTAAATTACTGCGCGCAATATTTATACTGCAAATATAAGAAATTTTCTTGTAAACACCAAATAAAAATAGCAAAAAGCAAGGTAAAAATTGCATTACCTTGCTTTTTGCTATAATGTGAGCCGCGTATTACAATCGGCGTATCTTGATGGCGGCAAGAGCGGGGTTGCCTTTTGTCGGGCGGAGGTCGACGGTGATGTAGCCCCTGTTGTTGTCGATGATATAGCGGCGTTTGAAGGCTGTGCGGTAGCGGCCTCCGTCGGCGGGCGAGAAGTCGGTCTCTACGGGGGTGTCGTCGATGAGTATGTCAAAGCGGGTATCGCCCGACGATTTTTCTGCCTCGGCCTTGTCGAGCAGGTTGGCAAGCTGCCGGGCGGGGCGGGTGACGTCGGCCATAAGCAGCTCTACCTCATAGCTACCTTCGGGGGCGTCGATGCGGTAAGCCACGGGGCCTTGCCGCCATGTCTGATACAGAGGTCCGTCGACAGTGCCGGCGATCTCCGAGGTGGTGCTGCGTTCATCGCCCGCGGTATAGCCCCATGCGCCGGGTGTGTAGGGGCGGTCAGGGAGCCATGTGAGACCGGTGACATCGGAGGTGAAGTAGCAGTTTGACCCGAGGTTGACGGAGAGTTCGCCGCTTGCGGCTTCGGGCATTGACAGAATGTCGAGCGTCGCGGCATCGGTGGCCTTTACGCCGTCAAGTGTGCCCTCGGCGGTAAGTACGGCGGTGCCTTCAGGCAGGTTGATGCTGAACAGGGCCTGCCGGTTGTCGGTCTTTTCGGTGGCTACCTCCGCGCCGTTGACCCGGAGAGTGACCTCGGGTGTGTTGGCATACACTTTTATCCGGGCGGGTCGTCCCGGTTCGGCTATGAATGCGGGCAGGTCGCGCACGGCTATGTGCACTACCGGTATGTCGTCGCGCCACATAGACTTGAAGTAGTAGGCCACGTCTTTGGGGGTGCGGTCGTTGTAAAACAGCCCTTTGTTGTTTACGTGGGGCATAGACTCCTGACGTGCGGCCACGTTGAAGTCGATGAAGTTCCAATATGTGGAGCCGTTGATCCACTCGGTGTTTTCGATGAAAGGCAGATAGTGCTCTATGTAGCGCTGCTGATACTCGATGCTGAAGTCAAAAGCCTTGGGACGGTCGGAGTGCAGGCGTCGGTCGCTGCCGGCTCCCCACTCGCTGATGATAATCGGATGGTCGGGATAGCGGGTGTGTTGGTCCTCACACCAGCGGTTGAAGCCGTCGAGCTCGCCCACATACCAGCCGTGGTACAGGTTCCATCCCGCTACATCCTCAAGGTCAAGGCCTATCTCGTTGTACAGGTTGGTCATATTGAAGGCCATGACGCTGGAGCGCGAGGGGTCCTCCTCCTTGAGCTTCTTCTCAAGGCGTTGCGCAAGTTTTACGGTGCGCTCACGGCATGCCGGCCATTTGGGGTCATCGGTGCGGGGAGCGGTGAGAAGTATCTCGTTCATGTAGCCCCAAGCTATTACGGCGGGGTGGTTGTAGTGCTGGCGTATCATCTCTATGAGGTTGACCTCGCAGTTGTCGTCATAGCCGGGGGTGTCGGGCACGATGTTGACAATGGGTATCTCCTCCCAAGCAAGCAGTCCGAGCCGGTCGCAGGCTTCAAGCAGAGCGTCGTCCTGCGGGTAGTGGGCTATGCGTATGAAGTTGCAGCCTATATCTTTCATCAGCTTTATGTCGCGGCGGTGGGCCTCGTCATCCATGGCCACACCTACAGGCCATTGGTCCTGATGTCGGTTGACGCCGCGCAGTTTGTAGGGCTTGCCGTTGAGCGAGAAGCCCTTGTGTCCGTCAAATTCAAACCAACGGAAGCCGGTGTGGTGGATGCGCGAGTCGAGTATGGCGCCGGTCTTGGAGTCGACAAGGGTGATTTTGACGGTGTAGAGCGACGGGCTCTCGGGCGACCATAGCGCGGGCGAAGTGATTTTGCGTGAGAGGGTGGTGAATTCGACGGTTTCGCCGGCTTTTACCTTTTTCTTTTGGGTGAGGGTCTGTAATGGTTTTCCTGCGGGATCGCATATCTCGCTTCTTACTTCAAGAGTGGCGTCGGCGCGGGAGTCGTTGGTGACCTTACCGCGCACCTGCACTGTGGCGAAGTCGTCATTGACCTCGGGAGTGGATATGAATATGCCGTCGGAGCCGTAGTCGTTCATGGCGAAGTGGCGGTCGGGCACGGTGACAAGCCATACGTCGCGGTATATGCCGCCCCAGAAGGTGAAGTCGGCCGATATCGGGGTTATGTCGGGACGGTCGTTGTCGACGGTCACTTCGATGAGGTTGTTCTTGCCGACAAGGTCGGTTATGTCGGTTATAAATGCGGAGTAACCGCCGTTGTGCGAGCCTGCTTCACGGCCATTGACCTTTATGTCGGCCGATTTGCTTGCCGCGTCGCACTTGAGGTAGTAACGCATGCCGGGCATGACGGAGTCGATAGGTAGCCGGCGGCGATAGTGTGCCTTTCCGCGGTAATAGTCGCGGGTGGTGTAGGCGTCATGATTGTAGGTGTGGGGCAGGTTGACATGTTGCCATGACTGCGCGTCGGGAAGCCGGAATTCCCAACCGTCGTTTATGGTCTTTTCCGTTCGCTGTCCCGTCATGGCGGGAATACATAAAAATGTCATGGCCGCCGCGAGCCATATACGCGGCGACAGGGTCTGTGATTGATTGAGTTTAAACATGGTGCAGCCTATTTTGAGCAATGTGATGTAATTTTACAAATTTAGTCAATATCGCGGACTTAATAACAAAATAATACTTTTTAATCGAGTTTTGTCATGACGAAAAGCCGCCGCGACATGCGAGGCATGCGCGGCGGTCAAGCTATGTCGGGCGACGATGGTTAGGCCCGGCCTATTCTCCCTTTTCAACCAGTTCAAAGAAACCACTTATTTCTTGCTGGTCAAGCGCTTGGCGAACATTATAGCGCTTGATTTGGTCTTCATAGCCTTTCTTGGATATCTTTATCTCGATTGTTACATTCCTCGAGTTCTCATAGGTCAGACCCGGAATACCGAAGCCTTTGGTCTCTTCGTAAGGAGTATTGGTTAGATATACCTCATTGGTGTTCTTTACCTCGGCAGGGTTGGCGGAAATCACGCGGTAGAATATGCGTGCACCACGCGGGTCGGAGTCGAAATACCATCTGATAATTGATTGCTCCATTGTCGTCTTTCCGGGTTCGTCGCGACTGACTCTTGCATCGGCTTCACCTGCGGGTATTGTCGGGTCCTGTCGGTATACTTTGCGCTTTGCCTCACGTTCGGCAGCCGCTTCCTGCGCCCGTTGCATCGCTTCTTGTGCTCTCTGTGCCGCCAACTGGTCTTTTTCAAGTTTGCCATATATTATAGGCCCTTTCTTCATTTCTTTCTTGTCAAGCGACATTATGACGGTCTTGTTTTCATAACCGTCTTTTTCGAAACGGAATATAATATTCTTGTTTGTGAGTTTGGAGTCTATGTTTATTATGGCCGGAGTGGTATGTGCCACCAACATACCGTTCATATATACGGTGGCTCCTTCGGGGTCTGATACAACGGTAGCCTCATAATCTTTAGCATTTGCGTCGGGCGACATGGCGAGCACAACCGTGAATGCCGCCATCCATGCTTTGAATAACTTTGTAATCTTCATAATGATATGGTTTTAGATAAGAATAAAATCACTTCTTTTCTACAAGCTCAAAAAATCCACTGATTTCCTGCTGATCGAGAGCCTGCCTGACATTATAGCGCTTTATCTGCTCTTCATAACCGCGCTTGGTGACCTTTATCTCGATTACTACGTCGGCCGAGTTCTGATATGTCAGGCCCGGTATGTTCAGTGACTTGGTCTCTTCGAGAGGGGTGGTCGTCATGTATGACTCGTTGGTGTTCTTCACTTGTTTCGGTACGTTGGAAATCACGCGATAGAATATACGTGCACCGCGTGGGTCGGAATCAAAGTACCACCTGAGTATTGTTGCGGGAGAGTCGGGCTCTGATTTGTTTTCGTCCGTGTAGGATACTGGATTGGCGCCCGGATTAAATTCAGCCAATATTACATCCTCCGATACACGTGGGTAAGGCGGAAGGCTGCCTTCAACTCGAAAATCATATACTAAAGCGGGAACACCATTCTCTAGATATATAATGGCATAATCGCCGTCCTTGATGTCAGCCATAGGCCTCATCTCATAGATTTCGTCGGTAATCTTGGTGGTCATTATCGGCACATCGTCGAGATTGGTCTTAGATCCCGAATAGGCGCTTGTCTTCATGTAGGGCAATTCTCGGTTTTTCTTCTTTGACTTCAAGGATACTATCTTCCAGCCTTGCACTGAAAAATTTCTCGGATTGAACACATAAAAGATTGCCGATGATTTTGGAAGGATAGTGGCTGACTGCTTGCCGTCAAGGACAAGACTTGAGGTGAGTTTGGCACCATAAGCCGCCAACAGAGCTTTACCGGAAGTTTTGGTACCTGTTATCACGGCTTTGGACACCGGAGTGATATCTCCCTTTGGAGTGGGAACAAATACTTCCTGAGAAAATAGCGGACATGACATGACCGTCAGAGCCATGAACAGTACAAGTAATTTGATTTTCATTGGTTGTGTTGATTGGTTAGTATTATGTGATTTTAATGTTGATGCATGGATGTGACGAAAGTTCCGGAAGAAATGGGTTCTTTCGGTAATTGAAAAAATCGCAAATCGCAAAGATTGAATGGATAAACGCAAGACTCTCGTTAGTTTCATCAATAGCCGCAGTGCCTCGGTCATCCTCTCGTCGGCATTGTTTTTTGCATAAAAAAGCGTAGGAATCTGTATCTGTTACCGTCCTTCTGTTGGAGGCTTCTCGCATTGCCTTTCTCTGTTGGACGGCAACGCAGAAGCCCACGCTTGTATATGCAATCAGAACTTTCAGACAATATTTCTCCCGAAATATCGTGCCGAAAGCATATATTACATATCCACGGGCATCTACCGTTGCTCAATCCTTGACAGAGAGTGAAATTTTGCGAGAATTTCCAACAATCAAGAATCAGCGCGGATAAACGCTTTCTATATATGTATCACAACATACCTCTCCGCTTAACCCCGGACCGGGGCTTCTGCAAGTCGGTCTGCATCGACAAATTTAAATATAAATTCTGATACGACAATCGATTCTGTCAAAAAACATATGGCAACAGATACTCCCGCTTCAACAAAACTCAAACAAGTTTGGTTTTGTGTTCGGCTTATTCGTATCTTTGCAATTACTCAACAAGTTCTACGACATGGATAAAAATGCAAAATACGAGATACTCTCGTCTGAGTACCTTATAAAGCGCCCGTGGCTTACGGCACGGCGCGACCGTATAAAACTTCCCGACGGGGTGGTGAACGATGAGTATTATGTGCTTGAATATCCCGACTGGGTCAATATAATAGCCATAACCGACCGCGACGAGATGGTGATGGTGCGTCAGTATCGTCACGGACTGCAGCGCACCGATTTCGAGTTGTGTGCCGGAGTGGTGGAGGATGGTGAGGCGCCGCTCGATGCCGCGCGTCGTGAACTTCTTGAAGAGACCGGTTATGCCGGAGGTGTATGGACCGAAGCTATGGTGCTTGCACCCAATCCGTCGACCTCGACCAATCTCTGCCACTGTTTTGTGGCGGAGGGAGTAACGCATGTGGCCGAGCAGCATCTGGATCGCACGGAGCGTGTCACGGTACATCTGTTTTCGCGCGATGAAGTGTATGGCATACTGTGTCGCAACGAGATTATACAGGCCCTTATGGCGGCCCCGCTGTGGCGGTGGTTTATGAAGGAGAAGCATGGGTTGTAGCTTTATGTACCGATTGTTGTATTTATACTAGTAATTATGCGACCGATATTTCTGATAGGCTATATGGGGTGCGGTAAGTCGACGCTGGGACGTATGGTGTCTTCACAGACCGGCATCGACTTCATTGATCTTGATAATTATATAGAGGGGCGTTATCATGCTTCGGTGTCGCAGCTTTTTGCCGAGCGCGGCGAGTCGGGATTTCGTGAAATAGAGCGGGCTATGCTTCACGAAGTGGGCGAGTTTGAGGATGTTATCGTGGCTTGCGGAGGCGGCACTCCCTGTTTTTTTGACAATATGGAGTGGATGAACGCTCACGGCGCGACGGTGTTTCTCGACACGTCGGTCGACAAACTTTTCACCCGGCTTAAACGCGGTCGCCACAAACGCCCGCTGATAGCCGACAAAACCGACGATGAGCTCCGCGAGTTTATCGTCAAGGCTCTTGACGGGCGCATGCCTCATTATTCGAAGGCGGCCATCGCTTTTAAGTCTGACCTCATGGAGTCGGAGTCGGAAAAACTCGACACCGCCCGCCGATTTATTAAAGAATTAAATATATGACCGACTATGTTGTCTGACACCTCTTATACTCCTCAGCCGCAGGAAGCGGCCGTGATGACAAAGCCCCGCAGGCTTACTATAGGACTTCCTTCGTGTTGCGAGGCGGGAGAGCGGCGTTTTCCGCTGACTCCCGAAGCGGTGGCTGTGCTTACCGATGCGGGTTATGCCGTCAAAATACAGGAGGGTGCCGCGCGGGTCATACACTACAGCGACGCGGCCTATCTGAAGGCCGGTGCCGAGATATGCAGCCGCGAAGATGCTCTGTCATCTGACATAGTCATTGATCTGGCTCCGTTAAGCGACTCCGATATACGTAAAATGAGGCGCGGCTCCATGCTGTTGTCGTTGCTCAACGAGAACCGACAATCGCCGCAGTCGGTCAAGCAGCTCCTCGACCGCCATATAATAGCTGTAGCTATCGACTTGATAACCGACCGGCGGGGCAACACTCCGTTTTATGACATACTGTCGGAGATAGACGGACGTGCGGCCGTTGCGCTCAGTGCGTCGTTGCTTGCCGACCCGCTCCACGGCAAGGGCATACTGCTCGGCGGCGTAGCCGGTATAGTGCCCTGCGAGGTCACGGTCATCGGGTCGGGCATAGCTGCGTGTGCGGCTGCGTCATCGGCTCTCGGCGCAGGTGCCATGGTGCGTATGTTTGATAACGATGTCTACCGTCTGCGGGAGGCCTCGCGCTCTGTTCCGGGCATAATAACGTCTGCTCTTCATCCTCATGTCGTGGCCAATGCTCTTCGCAGTGCCGATGTGGTGATAGCTACCGAAGTGTCGCCGCGCTACAGGATTGACTCCGACATGGTTGAAATTATGAAAAAGGGTGTTGTCATCATGGATCTTAACCATGACCGCGCGCCGATGTTTCCCTCGTTGCCTGAAGTTGACGTGGCGTCGTCGCCGGTCGACAACGGTACCGGTCGGCGTGTATGCTATACGGGCATAGGCAATGCCGTGCCGCGTACTTCAGCTATGGCTCTCAGCAACACATTCCTGTCGCTCATGCGCGACATATTATCTTGTGAGGGAGTTAACAATACGGTCAAGATGCGTCCCGGTCTGCAGTGTGCCGTCTATACGTTTCTCGGCAAGGCTGTCAACCGGCGCATAGCACGCATAGCGGGCGTCAGGGCCATGGATGTGTCGCTGCTTTTAAATTGCTCGTAAGTTATGGAGACTCGTAAATTTTATGTCGTCTGGGTGGGACGCGCTCCCGGCATCTATGATTCTTGGGAGGAATGTGAGGAGCAGGTGCGTAATTTTCCCGGCGCGCGATACAAGGCTTTTCGTTCGCAGACCGACGCTACGGCGGCGTTTCGCGGCGACGCGGACAGTGAGATGTATGCGTTGCGGGCCATCGCTTCGCATCAGGCTCCGCAGGTAAACTATGATTCGTTTCCTGAAATAAGACTTGACGCGATAGCGGTCGACGCTGCCTGTGCGGGCAATCCCGGCCGCATGGAGTACCGTGGTGTGTGGGTGGCTACGGGTGAGGAGATTTTCCGTTTCGGCCCGGTCGAAAACGGCACCAACAATATCGGTGAGTTTCTCGCGCTTGTTCATGCGCTCGCCTTGTGCAAGCAGCGCGGATGGAATTTCCCTATCTACAGCGACAGCGTGACGGCTCAGGCTTGGGTACGCAACCGCAAAGCCAAAACTACTCTTGCCGACAACACGAAGACACATAAACTGTTGTCGCTCGTGCGTCGTGCCGAGTCATGGCTCGCCGCCAACACCTACACTAATTCCGTCATAAAGTGGCGCACCGAAACATGGGGCGAAATCCCCGCCGACTTCGGCCGCAAATAACCTCCGCCCCGATTGCTGTTCACCCGGTCGAAGGGTAGGGAAGCCAGTACCACGGCGTCCTCATGTCCGGGTGGTCATATAGGACGAAATCAAGGCTGTGTCGTAATTCAGGTTTACGGCGCAGCCTCATTTTGAAGTTTCTTACAGAAACCTTTTCTTATCTTACCCTTTACCGGTGGAGTCGCTGCGCTCCGCCACCGGCTAATTGACGGAAGAGTCCTTCGGACTCGCCATGTCAATGCATTTCAGGGAATGGGCCGCGTATCCGTGACGGCAAGGCATCGCGCCGTGGGATATGCCGCATATCCGGAAGCGAAGAGCTCCGAAAGTGTCCTCCGGACACATCCAACAAATAGCCGGTGGCGGAGCGCAACGACTCCACCGGGCCATCGGTAAAGAATGATTTATTATGTCATTCCCACAGTTACCTTTTATATGTCCGGTATAGGGATAAAAAAGAGTCTGCGGCTCGCGAGCCGCAGACTCAAGCAGGATTGCTTACGTTATTTAGAAATTGTATCCGAGTGATATGGCAAGGTTGTTGTATTTGGGATCAACGTTGTCAAAGGCCTTTGTAAGGCCGAATTGATACTGGATGCCAACGAGGAATTTGTGGAAGGTGTAGCCTGCTCCGACTCCAAGACCCATTTGGAACCGCTTGCCGTCGGCTCCGTCTTTAAATGCGTCGCCGGCTATTCCGAAATCCAGATAGGGACCAAAGTTTACCTGAAGTTGTGATGCTTCGGCAAAGTTAAGGCGATAGGATGCGTACACCGGTATCTCTATAAAGTCGGCGGAGCCGTCTTTAACACCTTTTCCTGTGTAAAGAATACCTGAGTTGACCGAAAAACTGTTTATGATATTCCAGTCGGCTGAAAGTCCGGCATGGAAGCTGGTCCTTGAGTCCACGCCTGAAGGCATATCGGTCATTTTGGCAATGTTAAGACCGGCACGGACACCGAGAGTAAACTTCTTTTCGGCAGCTTCACCATCCCACAAAGTCTGAGCCGACACTCCGAGAGCGCATACGGCTGCAAAAACGGCAAGAAATAACTTTTTCATAATCATGAATTTTTGATTGGTTAATTGAAATTTATCGATTGGTTGAAATCGATAGCCAAAACTATGTTATGTATTTAATTTGCGGAGCTTATTCTTTTGTATTTATACCATGCATAGGCTTCATAGTGGCTACCGTCTTCATTATAGCTCCCGCTGGCCTCAATTTCAAGCGTAGTGGCGGTCAATGTTTTCACGGAAGCGTAATAAGACTCATCTTCATCTTCGTCAAATATGGTTATAGTGCCTTTTTTGTAGTTGTATGTGCCGGATTCGTCTTTATACCAATTGCTACCCGATTTGTAGTAACGATTATATGTACCGTCGTCATTAAACTCATAGCGTAGGTTGCCGTTATAGTCATCGTCTTCATAGATGATTTCTCCGTCTTCTTTTTCCCACTCGATACCTTCAACTACTTCCCATAAGCCTACAAGGTCTTCGGTTGAGCCCGGGCCTTTGTCATCGTCAGAACAAGATACAAGGGTAAGCGACATAGCAAGTACACTTAAAAATAAAAACCTGTTTAAAAATTTCATAGTTGTTTATTGTTAATAATGATTACTCTTGCAAATTTATAACAAAAATTACCCCCCCAATTTATTAACATTTATTGGTGATATTTAACAATAGGCGTAATTGGGAAGACATCGATTTGCTCTCTCTTATCCGTATATTTGCATACGTATATAGTTTTTGATGATATGAAGGTGCTGATTGTTAATACCGCCGAGCGTAAGGGCGGGGCGGCGATAGCCGCCAACAGGCTTATGAAGGCTCTTTGCCGTAACGGTGTTGAGGCAAAGATGCTTGTGCGTGACCGCGCCACCGACGATGAAAGGGTAGTGGCGCTGCCTGCCGACATGAAGCGCAAATGGCACTTTCTTGAGGAGCGTCTGCGCATATGGACAGCCAACGGTTTCAACCGTGGCAATCTTTTCAGCGTCGATATAGCGTCATCAGGAACCGATATAACAAAACTTCAGGTCTTTAAGGAGGCCGATGTCATACATCTGCATTGGGTGAATCAAGGTATGTTGTCGCTTGAAGGGCTGCGGGCCATCTTTGCCTCCGGAAAGCCGGTGGTGTGGACCATGCACGACATGTGGCCCTTTACGGGCATATGCCATTACTCCGACGGGTGCGACCGATATATGGCACAGTGCGGTGAATGTCCGCTGCTGAGTCATCCGGGAGAGTATGATCTGTCAAGAAAGACGTTTGACCGCAAGATGTCGATTTACGCGGGCGCCAATATAGCGTTTGTGGCATGCAGCCGTTGGCTGGCTCAGCTTGCCGAGGATGCGAGGCTCACTTACCGACACCATGTTACCGATATACCCAATGCCATAGACACGGAGCTTTTCAGTCTGCATGACAAGGCAGAAGCGCGGCTGCGCCTTAATCTGCCCGCTGACCGGCAGCTGCTGCTTTTCGGTTCGATGAAGACTACCGACAAGCGCAAGGGTATCGACTATCTGATTGGGGCGTGCCGGCTGTTGGCCGACAAGCATCCGGCGCTGCTTGACCGACTCGGTGTTGTGGTGCTTGGTGCGGCTTCGGCCGAGTATACGGAGAGTTTTCCGTTTCCTATATACTGTCTTGATTACGTCAGTGATGAGCGTGAGCTTGTCGATATATATAATGCCGCCGACCTGTATGTGACGCCGTCGCTTCAGGACAATCTGCCAAATACGATTGTCGAGGCAATGTCGTGCGGCACTCCCTGTGTCGGATTTGATACCGGAGGAATACCCCAGATGATAGCCCATCGTGTCAACGGCTATGTGGCCCGTTACAAATCGGCGGAGGACCTTGCCGAGGGCATATACACCACTCTGTACGAGAGTGACTATGACGAATTGTGCCGCAACGCGCGCTCCGAGGCCGTGGCACAGTATTCCGAGCCGGTAGCGGCGGCCCGCTACATACGGGTTTATGAGAGCCTCATAGGACGTTGTTGACGATCCTTTTATTTTGCGGGAGCGGTGACGAGCGACTTGCTTGCCACTATGGTTATGGGGCGGGTGTTAAGACGCGCTTCGAGGTATTCGCGGAATTTCTGCGTCTGGGCTGCGGTCATCGGTGCGGAGTACTCCACAAGGGCTACGTTGATGGTGTCAAGACGGCGGCTGTCGATGTCGCTGGCTATGCCTCGGGTGATTGCAATCTCCTTGACGTGCGGAAACAGCACTTTTATTTCGGGCGATATGGTGGCGCTCATGGTGTCATTACGGGCCATCAGTGCCGTTGATTCGCGGAGCGAGTCGATGATCTCCTGTTGACGGGTTATGGTGGATTGTGTAACCTGATACATGTCGCGCAACATGCTTGACGTAGCTTGTGTCACATCAAAGCCCGACGAGTTGTCGCCCTGTATTATACGCAACTTTGTACCTGCGAGATGAAAGTCATTCAACTTGTCGGTAAGGGCCAGCAGCAGAGAATCTTGCGGAAGTATACGCCCTACAAGCGATACGGTAAGCGATTTCTGACCGTTTTTTATTACAGCTTTATGGCTTAAAACCTGAGTGCCGTCGAAGTTGCATTCCTGATCTACAAATCGGTCACAATTGGACATAAACATATTTTCCTTGTACATGTTCACCGTGAGGTAGCATGCAGGTATCATGGTCAGAAACGCTATGGCATAGACCACATTGCGCACCTTGTTTGCCCTCTGCGGATTGGAGAAGTCCTTGGGGTGATACTTCATCAGCTTTACTCCTACTGTAGTGGCGCAGGCTATGAATACCGAATTGATGAAAAACAGATATAGCGCTCCAATAAAGTAGTGCGGTTGCAAGGTGGCCAAGCCGTAGCCTACGGTACATAGCGGAGGCATAAGCGCGGTGGCTATGGCTACACCGGGAATGACGTTGCCTTTGATTTTGCTGCCTATGGCAAGTATGCCCGCCGCACCGCCGAAAAAGCCGATGAATACGTCGTAAATGGTGGGTGAGGTACGTGCCAGCAACTCGCTGTGTCCTTCATTGACAGGAGATATGAGGAAGTACACGCATGATGTGGCCACACTGAATAGCGTAGCCATCATAAGGTTGCGGAAGGAGCGTTTGATAAGGTCGAAGTCATGGATGCCGACTGCAAGCCCGATGCCGATGATAGGACCCATGAGCGGCGATATGAGCATGGCGCCTATTATGACCGCCGTGGAGTTGACATTAAGGCCGAGCGATGCTATGAATATGGCGACTATAAGTATGATGATGTTGATGCCGCGAAATGACACACCTTCCCTTATGGCCGCTTCTGCGTCGGATTGTGGTATCAGATAACCGTTAAGGTCGAAGTAGCCGAACAGTTTTGTCTTCAACGTATGAAAGTCTATATTTTTCATCGTTTTATGTGGATGAGTTGTTTAATAGTTATATGTTCCCTCCGACATACAATGCCCATATATATAATAAGTAACGCGGTACGGAACATAAGGTTGGCCCACTCGGCATGAAAATCGACAAACACAGCTATAACATAGAGCACTGCCGCCACGACGCAATAGAACAGCAGTCGCGGTATGTTGTAGTTGATCGGATATACGGCGCGCCCTACAAAATAGCTCGCAAGCATCATGACGCCGTAGCAGGTCAATGCGGCCCATGCACAGCCCATGTAGCCCAGTCGTGGTACAAGGATTATATTGAGCGTGACGGTGATGGCGGCCCCCAACAGAGAGAACCATGCACCCCACTGTGTACGATCGGTGAGCTTGTACCATAACGACAAGTTGAAGAATATGCCGAAAAACAGCTCGGCGAGCATGATCACGGGTACTACCTTTAGACCCGAGAAATAGGCCGGCGATATGAAGTATTTGATTATGTCGATGTAAAACATCACTCCCAAGAAGATGAACAGGGCGAAGATAAGAAAGTACTTCATGGCATCGCTGTAAGCCTGAAGCTTACCGGCTCCTTTCTCCTTGTTCTGGGCGAATATAAACGGTTCGTAAGCGTAGCGGAAGGCCTGAATGAACATGACCATGACTACGGCGATCTTGTAGTTGGCTCCGTAGATACCGAGTTCGGTCATGGCCTCGGCTTTGTCTGTGATAAGTACAGGCAGCAGCAGTTTGTCGACGGTCTGGTTCATTATGCCGGCTATGCCGAGAATGAGAAACGGCGATGAGTAGCGCAGCATCTCCCGCAGCAGTCGGCCGTTGAATACAAGCGGCACCGACAGAGTGTCGGGAAGCAGCAGTACAAGCATCAGAGCCGAGGTTATAAGATTGGCCAAGAATATGTAGCCTATGCCGTAACCGGGGTCATAAAACCAAGATATGGTGTCGGGACATCTGCTCCAGAGCCATGGGCAGAGCAGTATGAAAAAGAGGTTGAGAGCTATGTTGAGGCCTATGTTTAGCAACTTCAGTGTGGCGAAGCGTATGGGGCGCTTTTTGAAGCGCAAGTAGGCAAACGGTATGGATGTATATGCGTCGACAGCTACGGCAAGAGCCATAAGCCATATGTATGATTCATGACCCGCGCAATTCAGCGCATCGCTTATCGGGCGCAGGAAGATGAGGGTGAGTGCGAAAAACAGCGTCGAGGTGACTCCGAGCGACACAAGTGAGGTGGAATATACCTCGTCGGGGTTGTCGTAGCGGTCATGGTTGGCAAAGCGGAAAAAGCCGGTCTCCATGCCGTAAGTCAGTATTATGAGCGCAAAGGCTACGACAGTATATATATAGGTGACCACGCCGTACTCTGCGGCCGGAAACATGTTGGTGTACAATGGCACAAGACACCAGTTGAGAAAACGTCCTACAATGCTGCTCAAGCCGTAGATGGCTGTGTCCTTTGCCAAACTTTTTACTCCTGCCATCGCTGAAACGTGAAATTAAATTTTTTAACCGAATAAGGAGCCGGCGCGCCCTTCCGCGCCGTGGCCGAGGTGTATGTAGGCCAACTCCGTCACTTCACGACCGCGGGGGGTACGCTTTATGAAGCCCTCTTTTATGAGAAACGGTTCATATACTTCCTCGATCGTGCCCGGGTCTTCGCCGAGGGCGGTGGCTATGGTGTTGAGTCCTACGGGGCCTCCTTTGAATTTGGTTATTATCGTTGTAAGTATCTTGTTGTCAATCTCGTCAAGGCCATATCGGTCTATGTTGAGCGCTTCAAGTGCGTAACGCGCTATTTCAGGCTCTATTATGCCGCTGCCCTTAACCTGCGCGAAGTCACGCACACGGCGCAGCAGAGCGTTGGCTATACGGGGGGTGCCGCGGCTGCGTAGCGCTATCTCGTGAGCGGCTTCGGCAGTGCATTTTACATTAAGCAGGCCGGCCGAGCGGAGCACTATGCGCTCCAGCACTTCATGGTCGTAGTACTCGAGGTGGCAGTTTATGCCGAAGCGTGCACGCAGTGGCGAGGTGAGAAGTCCGCTACGTGTGGTGGCGCCGATGAGAGTGAAGGGCGACAGCGACAGCTGCACCGAGCGTGCGCCGGGACCCTTGTCGATCATTATGTCGATGCGGTAGTCCTCCATGGCGGAGTACAGATACTCCTCGACCACGGGGCTGAGGCGGTGTATCTCGTCGATGAACAGCACGTCGTTCTCCTCGAGCGACGTCAGTATGCCGGCCAAGTCGCCGGGCTTGTCGAGTACAGGGCCTGAGGTTATCTTTATGCCTACTCCGAGTTCGTTGGCTATTATCTGCGACAGTGTTGTCTTTCCGAGTCCGGGAGGGCCGTGCAGCAGTACATGGTCGAGCGACTCTCCGCGCAGTTTTGCGGCGGCTACAAATACCTGAAGGTTGTCGACGACCTTGTCCTGTCCGCTGAAAGAATCAAATTCAGAGGGGCGCAGGGCTTTCTCTATATCTTTGTCGCGGTCGTAACCGGTCTGTGAGTTGCGTATGTCGAAGTCTTCTTCTGTCATTGTCCGTCAAGGATGGAATTGACTTTTGAAACTATAATCTGGGGAGGCAGCCCGGCGAGGCAATAGTAGTCGCCGCGGCTACACGGTTTGTTGCCGAACACTGAGCACGGGCGGCACGTCATAGGCAACTGCACGATGTCGCTCTCGCGCTGTTTGAAGCCTTTGAAGCCACAGTACGGGTGGGTTGCTCCCCATATGCTGATCACACGTACACCTACAAGTGAGGCCAAGTGCATGTTGGCCGAGTCCATCGACACCATAGTGTCGAGATGGCTCAGCAGCGCAAGTTCCACCGGGAATCCGTGTCTCTTCTCGGCGAGATTCATTACCCGCGGATATTTTGCGGCCCATTCGCCGAGTATACGGCTCTCTTCGTCGCCGCCCCCGAAGAGAAATATCTTCAGGTCCTCGCGCTTTGTCAGTTCGTCGATGACCTTCTCCATCAGTTCTGGAGGATAAATCTTGCCTTTGTGCTTGGCAAACGGAGCTATGCCCACCCACTTTTCACCCTCTTTCTTGGGGGAAGTGATGGAAGCGAATATCGTCGGGTCGGCTTTGCCGTTGTCATACAGGCTCGTGAATTTTTCTTCGAGAGCGAAGCCGAAGTTGAAAAACACCTCGCGGTAACGCGCTCTTGACGATATGAGCGGAAGCATAACCTTGTTGCGCGGCCGGGTGAGGGCGTGCTTGTGGCGGCGTCCTTTGCGTATTGACCGGCACTTTATGCCTTTCAGCATGCAGGCGGCGCGGAGCATGTAGGTGCGCAGCACGCCGTGCAGGTCGGCGAATGCGTCGATGTCATAATCGCGTCGAAGCTCCTTCAACAGGCGGAGGTAGTCGCCGAAAGTGCGGTATTGCTTGACGTCTATGCCGAGCACAATGAGGTTCTCGGGCGGATTGACAAACATGGAGGTCTGCCCGGGTTTGGTTATGAATATGAAGCGTGTGCCCGGATTGCAGCGGCATACCGAGTAGACCACGGGAATGGTCATGGCTACGTCGCCGAGAGCCGAAAAGCGGGCGACAAGAACGTTTTTAGGCAGGTTACTGTTTCTGGCCATAAAGTACCGGATTGGTGGCCGGGTCGTTGTACATTTTCATCTGACGGTATACCTTCATGTATTTTTTACCTTCGGCTATATCGTCAAGCAGTTGGTCGATGGCGCTGATGAGGTCGGCGCGCTGTTCGGTGAGCACGTCGAGTTTGGCACGGCACTTGGCGATATGCTCCGGGGACGCGTCGGTGCGGGCCACCTCGGCCTGCATGTGATATATTTTGAGGGCGAGTATAGACAGTCGGTCAAGGGCCCAAGCCGGACTTTCGGTGTTTATCGTCGCATCGGCGTGGGGCACTACGTCGCTGTATTTCTCGCGGAAATATGTGTCGAGCTCCTCGACCATGTCGGTACGGTCCTGATTGGAGCGGTCGATACGGCGTTTGAGTGCGAGGGCTTCGACCGGGTCTATGGCCGGATCGCGTATTATGTCTTCAAGATGCCACTGCACTGCGTCGATCCAGTTTTTGGCAAATAGTGTGTGCTCTATCGAGCCTTCCTTGTAAGGATTGTCCACTTTTGCGTCTACATTGTCGTAGTCATGATACAGAGCGGTTGTTTCCTCAAATATCCGATAACTGTCTTTTGCAAAATCCATAGATAAAACTTTTGTATTACAATTCACAAAGATACATAAATTTGCTATGTGAGATGCATTTATGTGTAAAAATTAAGTCGACACACGTTTTATGCCGCTTTTTCACGTGTGGATTTCATGAAAAAGTACAAAAACAGGGCCGCGGCCAAGAACAGACTTACCGAAAAACTGAGTATTATGCCGTAGGTGCCCAGACCTGCGGTGAAGGCCAGCAGGTAGGTGGCCGGTATGCCACCGCTATATAGCATACGAAGGCTATCCATATCATGGGCATGACGTGGGAGGTGCCGCGCAGGGCGTTGGCGAAGTTTATCTGTGTGGCGTCGCCGAGCTGATAAAGCACGAGCGGCACTATGAGCACCATGGTGGCGGCTATAACCTCGGAGTCCTCGGTGAATGCGTGTATCATGTCCTCTTCAAAGAAGATGAAGATGAGCGATGACATTGTGGCGAGGGCGAGCATGATGTGGTAGCCGGCAAAGGCGGTGCGCCTCATGCCCGTGCGGTCGCCGAGTCCGGCGGCGTTTGACACGAGTACCGATACAGCCGACCCCATGCTGTAATATATGCAGAAGCCGAGTGTGCCGGTGATGACTATTATTTGAAATGCCGCGAGACTTATGGCGCCGAGCCATCCGGCCATGACCGCGGCAATGGTGAAGGATCCCGACTCGAAGGTCATCTGAAGTGCAACGGGCCATGACGTACGGTTGATTTGGCCTATGGTGAGCGCGGAGAGCGATGAGTTGACAAAACCGTCGCGGTAGAGGCGGAAGCGCTTGGCGCAGAAGAATATGAGTATGACCGCCACGGGACAGAGCACGCGGGCGAAGAGTGTGCTGTAGCCGGCTCCTATAAGGCCGAGTTCGGGACATCCCCAATGTCCGTATATGAGCATGTAGTTGCCTATGATGTTGCAGATATTTGATGCAAGTATTATCCACATGGGGAGCGCGGTGCGGTTTATGGCGAAGAGCCATTGTGCAAATACGTTGAAGAGCGCTACCGGCACCATGCCGCACAGTACTATGAGGTAATAGGGACGTATCAGGGGCATAAGCTCCTCGGGCTGCCCGAGCCGGTCGAGATTGAGCCATATGACTCCCATTATGGCCGATACAAGCAGCGAGAAGATTATGTTGACAAGCACGCCGTTGCGTATCATGGCGCCTATGGTGTCAAAACGCTTCTGCGAAAAGAGTGCGCCTATGAGAGGGGTGAGGCCGTAGGTGAAGCCGAGACAGGCAAATGTGGCGACGTTGAACACGTTGTTGACAAACGAGGCCGATGCGAGCGCTTCTGTCGAATAGCGCCCTACCATTATATTGTCGGCAAAGGCCACTACGATCATGCCGAGCTGTCCTATAAGAATCGGGACACCGAGCTTGATTATGGCGGTATAATTTTCGCGATATTTTTTCCAGACCTGCTTCATAATATTGAAATTAAGAGTACAAAGTTACTCAAATACCGCGAGATGAAAAAACTTTAATAAATTTGCTGTTTCTTACGATTTATATGTAAATTTGTGAAAAACCAACGTTATACTAAAATCATAATCCTATGCTTATAAAGACTTACGGAGCCGCGGTGCAGGGTATTGACGCCATAATAGTCACGATAGAGGTAGCCGTGGAGATAGGCGCATCGTTCAATCTTGTAGGTCTACCCGATACCGCCGTTAAAGAGAGCTATCAGCGTGTTCGCTCGGCCTTGAAACAGTCGGGGCTGGAGTTTCCGCGCCGCTCTGTGGTCATCAACATGTCGCCTGCCGATGTAAAGAAGGAGGGAGCGGCCTACGATCTGCCCATAAGCCTTGCCATACTCGCGGCTTCGGAGCAGCTGGCCTGTCGCAATCTCGATGATTACCTTATCATGGGCGAACTGTCGCTTGACGGCACGGTGCTGCCTATACGCGGGGTGTTGCCTATGGCTATAAAGGCCCGTCAGCTCGGTTATAAGGGCATGATAGTGCCCAAGGATAATGTCACCGAGGCCGCGGTGGTCAACAATATCGACGTTTATGGAGTGGAGAGCCTTGTTCAGGTGGTGAAGTTTCTTAACGGGGAGATGGCTTTGGAGCCGACGGTGGTGAATACCCGCGAGGAGTTCAGCCGCGCTGTCACTGACTTTGACCTTGATTTCGCCGACGTCAAGGGTCAGGATAATGTCAAACGTGCGTTTGAGGTGGCTTGTGCCGGCGGTCACAACATACTGCTCGTGGGCGCACCCGGGTCAGGCAAGTCGATGATGGCCAAGCGCCTGCCGTCGATATTGCCGCCGCTTACCCTTCAGGAAGCGCTCGAGACAACCAAGATACACTCTGTGGCCGGAAAATTGAAGAGCGGTTCGCGGCTCATGACGCAGCGTCCGTTCAGGTCGCCTCATCACACCATATCGCCTGTGGCGCTTGTAGGCGGCGGTGCCAATCCCATGCCCGGCGAGATATCGCTGGCCCACAACGGGGTGCTGTTTCTTGACGAGTTTCCCGAATTTTCACGTTCGGTGCTCGAAGTCATGAGGCAACCGCTTGAGGACCGTCACATAACAGTATCGCGCGCCAAGTATTCGATTGATTATCCTGCCGGATTCATGCTGGTCGCTTCAATGAATCCGTGCCCGTGCGGCTACTATAATCATCCGACGAAGGAGTGCACATGCGCTGTAGGTCAAGTACAGAAATACCTAAACCGCATATCGGGCCCGTTGATGGACCGCATCGACATTCAGGTCGAGATCATGCCGGTGCCCTTCGAGGAGCTTTCGACGATGGAGCGCGGTGAGCCGAGCGCAGCCATCAGGGAGCGTGTCATACGCGCCCGCGCTATGCAGTCGAGGCGCTTTGCCGGCGAGAAGTCAATCTACTGCAACGCACAGATGAACACCCGCCTTCTCGAAAAGCACGTAATACTCGACAAGGCCTGCATGGACATCCTCAAAAACGCCATGAAGCGCTTCGACATGAGTGCCCGTGCCTACGACCGCATACTGAAAGTGGCCCGCACCATCGCCGACCTTGACGGCAGCGCCGCTATCCTCCCCTGCCATATGTCGGAGGCCGTCAGCTACCGCAACCTCGACCGCGCCTCATGGGGCGGCACTAACATCATTACTTGCAATAGGTCCAATAAGACCTATTGGTCCAATAAAAATTAACAGCTATGTCAATTAACGGCTTCTTACCACAGCGCGGCAATTTCAGAGAGTTGATAGCATTTCAGAAATCGGAGTGTATTTATGATATTACCGTGCTTTTCACGCGTCAATATCTACAGAAAGGTGACAGGACAGTAGATCAGATGATTCAAGCTGCTCGTAGCGGTAAGCAGAATATTGCAGAGGGATGTTCGGCTTCGACAACATCACGGGAGACTGAAATAAAGTTGCTTAACGTTGCAAAAGCGTCATTGCAAGAGCTGCTTCTTGATTATGAGGATTATTTGCGTATTAATGATTTTGTACAATGGTCAAAAGACAACCCTCGTCTCGTCAAACTGAGAATATTATGCACTCAACATAATGATTCGGCATATTATCGTGGTATTTTCGAAAAATGTACACCGGAGATGGTATGCAATCTTGCTATAACACTAATCCACCAGACCGATGTTTTTCTGCGGAAATTAATTGACCGTGCTAAAGATGATTTTCTTAAAAACGGCGGTATCAGGGAACAAATGACCCGAGGTCGCATAGCCTACCGCAACTCGGATAACTCTAAATTGGACCAATATGACTAATTAGTCTGATTGGTGTTGTCTTATTGAACTTATGCGGGAAAAGTTTTGTATCTTTACAAAGATGATTTTTGTTTCAACTGTTAATACAGGTTTTTTATGAGTACTCAGCTTAAGGTTTATTGCAAGAATGTGGAGCGTTATATACCCTTTGAGGGCGGGGCTACGCTTACCGACATATATGAAAGTATTGCCGACGAACTGCCGGAGCGTCCGATATGCGCGCAGGTCAACAACAAGACCGAGGACATGCAGTTTCCGCTCTTTTCGCCGAAGCAGGTTCTGTTTCTGACGGCGCAGAGTCCGTCGGGCCATCGCGTGTACGTGCGCTCGTTGTGCATGATGCTTTACCGTGCGGTGGCGGCGCTTTATCCGGGTGTGCGTCTTATGATAGAGCACTCGGTGTCGAGAGGATATTATTGTCGTCTCGAAGGCGACATCACGGTCGACGGCAGGGTGGTTGACAGCCTGAAAGCCTACATGAAGGAGCTGGTGGCCCGCGATATACCGTTTGAGCGTAAGGAACGGCTTACTGCCGACGTCATAAAAATATTTGAGAAACAGGGCCTTGACGACAAGGTGAAACTGCTGCGCACCACTCATGAACTTTATACTGTCTATTACCGGCTCGACGGAGTATGCGACAGCTATTACGGAAATCTCGCCCCGTCTACGGGCATGTGTTCCGTCTTTGACCTTATATTGTATAAGGAGGGTTTTCTGTTGATGGGAGCCGACAGCAACAATCCCGAGGTGGCCGCTTCGCCTATAGCTCAGGAGAAGATGTATCATGCCTTTACCGACTATCTCGCTTTCAACAGGGTGATCGGTGTGGATGATGTGGGCGACCTTAACAATGCCGTCGCCGGTAAGGAAACAGCCATGCTCATCAATGTGGCCGAGGCGTTGCATGACAAGAAGATAGGACGTATATCGGACGAAATATCGCGACGCTATGCCGAGGGTGGGGCGCGGGTAGTGCTCATTGCCGGTCCGTCATCGTCTGGTAAGACTACGTTTACAAAGCGCCTTGCCATACAGTTGATGACCAATCTTCTGGAGCCTAAGATGATATCGCTCGACGACTACTTTGTGAACCGCAACGTGACACCGCGCGATGCTGACGGCGACTATGACTTCGAGTCGCTTTACGCACTTGACCTTGATACATTTAACCGCGACCTTAATGCGCTAATAGCGGGGGAGGAGATCGACCTGCCCACTTACAACTTCGAGCTGGGCCAACGGGTATACAAAGGGCGCAAACTGAAACTTAACGATAACTCGGTGCTGCTTATCGAGGGTATTCACGGCCTGAACCCGGAACTAACGTCGCATATCGACGCCAAGATGAAGTATATGGTCTATGTGTCGGCGCTCACCACGCTGTCAATTGACGATCATAACTGGGTGCCTACGACCGATAACCGTCTGTTGCGCCGCATAATACGCGATTACAAATATCGTGGAGTATCGGCCGCCGACACTATAAAGCGCTGGCCGAGTGTGCGTCGCGGCGAGGAGCGCTGGATATTTCCGTTTCAGGAAAATGCCGACGCCATGTTTAACTCGTCGCTCATATTCGAGCTTGGCGTCATGAAAGAGTTTGCCGAGGAGATACTGACCGGGGTGCCGCGCGACATTCCCGAGTATGCCGAGGCGTTCAGGCTCCGCAAGCTGTTGAGCTACTTCACCCCCATCACCGACCGTCTCATACCATCGACGTCGTTGCTGCGAGAGTTTCTCGGCGGCTCTTCATTCCACTACTGATTGACAGTGCTAACTGTCGGTTCAAATGTTATAACCGTGGGAGCATGCGGGAGAAGAGCTGCCACAGGGCTATGCCCGCGCTTACCGACACGTTGAGCGAGTGCTTGGTGCCGAATTGCGGTATCTCAAGGCATACGTCGCTTTCGTCGACAACCTCCTGAGCCACACCTTTTACTTCGTTGCCGGCAACGATGGCATACTTGGTGCCTTTGCATGGCACGAATGACTCAAGCGACACACTGCCCTTGACCTGCTCGAGCGAGCACACCGTGTAGCCCTCGTGTTTAAGTTGTCGTACCGCTTCGAGGGTATCGTCGCAGTGCGTCCAGTCGACTGAGTCTTCGGCACCGAGTGCCGTTTTGTGTATCTCGGGCGAGGGGGGAGTGCCGGTGACGCCACACAGCAGCACGCGCTCCACTGCAAAAGCGTCGCATGTGCGCAGTATTGCCCCGACATTGCTTAGACTGCGTATATTGTCGAGTACCATGACTATAGGCACTTTGGGCGCTGTCTTAAAACTGTCGGGAGTCATCCGGTTAAGGTCCCAGATCGTTTTTTTCTCCATTACGCTTATTATTTTGCACAAATTTACAGAAAAATTTACTACCGGGTGAGTGTGAATCGAGTTTCGGGAGTATATATAAATAAAAAGATATGCTAAATTTGCACTTGCGAAACAACCTTAAACGTCTGTATAAATGTGTAAACCGATGAAATACGCAGGCAGAATCGGCGCAAATATAGTATTGCGGCGCCTTTTACTGTTGCTGTTTGCGGTATGGGTTTATGCATATACATGTATGGGCGCTACAAGAAATTTTTATCATCTTTCTTCGTCGGAGGGCATGAGCGACATATTGGTCAATACCATGTACAAGGACTCCAAAGGCTATGTGTGGATGGGCACGGGTGTCGCTCTCGACCGCTTCGACGGCAACAACATCAAGTCATATCGTTTCCCGGGAGCAAAGTCGGGGCAGGAAAGAGTCAACGCCATTACGGAAGGAAAGGACGGAGAGATATTTGTCGGCAATCATCAGGGCCTGTTCAGATTGCGTCCCAACGGCAGGGAGCTGTCGCCCATATGCCCGGAGAAGATCAATTTCCCTGTAAATACACTTGTATACCGCAGCGATGAGAAGGCCTTGTATATAGGGTCAAGATACGGGCTGTTTGTATACCGCACGGCCTGCGACTCCATAGCCCAGCTGCTGCTGCGCGATGATGTGTTGTCAAAGGACAATGAGGTGACGGCCCTATGGCCCGACGGAGACGAAGGCATGTGGATAGCCGCCTCGCGCACGCTTTATCATATGGATTTCGCAAGTCGGCGTACGGAGGTGTTCAGGGTGCCGGTGAGCAGCTCGGTGTCACGTCTTGCGGGGCATGACGGATTGCTCTTTGTCGGCACAACCGGCGACGGGGTCATATTCTTTGACATAGCGCGCCGTGAGTTTACCGACAGCATAGATATAGGTAATGACATCATAACGTCATTGTCGGCTGATGATGACGGCAATCTGTATATAGCCACCGACGGCGAGGGCATATTCGTATACTCCGTGCCGGAGCGCAAAGTCGTATGCAATCTGTCGTCACGGTCAGCCGAGGGCTCCCGGATACGGAGCAACTCTGTCTACTCGATGCTTGTCGATGACCGCGGGCTTCTGTGGGTGGGTTATTATCAGGACGGTGTTGATTATACCCCTTATTTTGACAGTATATTCGAGACATATTCTTACCCCGGTGTAGTCGACACGGGTACAATGGCTGTAAGGGCCGTATCGATCGACGGGCCGCGCAAGCTGATAGGCACGCGCGAAGGTCTTTATTATGTCGACGAAAGCACCGGACGTTCGGCTAAATTCAGCTTTCCGGACATACGTTCCAACATCATTTTCTCAATAGCTCTTTATCGGGATAAATACTATATCGGTACTTACGGAGGCGGCATGTATGTGTTTGATCCGAAGACATTGCGCCTGACTGACTTTGACAATACACGCCAGCCCTTTTACGGCGAGTCGATATTCTCCATAGTCGTCGATAAGGATGACTATATGTGGATCGGGACATCGCGCGGACTTTTCCGCTTCAAGGACGGGATGGAGACGGCGTGCTATACCGAAGCCAATTCACAGTTGCCGGCAGGAAATGTGTACGAGATATTTTTTGACAGCTCGGGACGCGGGTGGATGTGTGCCGAAAACGGCATGGCCGTATGGAACGGACAGACCCTGTCGGCCGACCGTTTTCCAAAAGGATTTGTCAATAATACAAAGATACGAGACGTCTACGAAGACTCTGAACACAATCTTTACTTTGTGCCCGACCGCGGTCAGGTGATAAAGTCCAATCTGTCGCTTACGCATTTTGAGCCTATACCGTTTTCGAGCGATGTATATAATTCTATCATAACGTTTGTCTTTGAGGATGCCGAGGGCTGGCTCTGGTTCGGTACCGAAAAGGGGCTTGTGAGGTATGACAAGAAGTCAGACTTCCGAATGTTTAACAACGCCGACGGTCTGCTGCATCCCGTATTCACACTGTGTCCGCCACAACGTGATGATGACGGCAACCTGTGGTTCGGCAACACACTCGGCTTGATAAAGCTGGATTTTGACCGTCTTAAACGGCAGCCGTCAATCGACAGTCCGGTATTTATAACCGATGTGTCGGCCAACGGCGAGAGTGTCACCGAACTTATCGGTAAAGAGGACGGAACGGCTGTGCTGCGCCTGCCCCAAGACAAGAATAACCTGTCGATAGATTACTCAAATCCCCAATATATAGCTCCGGAATATCAGTACATAGAGTATCGGCTCGACGGTTATGACTCGCAGTGGAAAAAGAAGATAGGCAAGGCGTCGCTGCTTTATTATGACCTTAAGCCGGGTACTTATACGTTGCGTGTACGTCGGGGCGACGGACGCCCGGGCGAGACTGCCCTTAAGATTGTGGTGGAGCCGCACTTCAGCTGGATTGTCATATCCATGTCGGTGCTGCTTCTTCTGGCGGTAGCGATGCTTGTTATATTCATAGTGAGGCATCGGCGTCACCGTGAGGAGCTTCGTGTGCATTTCGAATTTGCCGAGCGTACCGCTCGCCAAGCAGCCGCGGCTGCTGAAGAAGAGAGGCGTAACCGATATAAGTCGTTGCGCATGAATGATGAGGAGTGCCGTCGGCTTCTGAAGTATCTTGACAAGATAATGCTGTCAAAGAAGCCATACACCGATCCCGGACTGAAAATAGGCGATCTGGCCCGGTTGGCCGATGTGTCGGGGCACGAACTCTCTTTCCTGTTCAATCAGTATCTTAAAAAGAGTTATTACGACTACGTAAACGAATATCGTGTGGCCGAGTTCAAGCGCATAGTGGACAATTCCGATCCTTCGCGCTATACTCTGACAGCGCTGTCGCAGATGTGCGGATTCTCGTCGCGCGCCACATTCTTCCGTCATTTCAAAAACGTTACCGGTATCACTCCCGCCGAGTATCTCAGAGGGAAGAGCCGGTGATGACACATGTGGGGCGTATCGGTGCTAACGCCGAAGCACCCTACATGTGTCGCTGCGATAAATTTCCCGTATAAATTATATATTATTGAATAATTATCGTTAATTTCGCAGAAATTGAAATAATAGTATAATTATGGATACAGAATTGGATTGGGGTAAGTTGTCATTCGGCTACATACCCACTGACTACAATGTACGTTGTTATTACCGCGATGGAAAATGGGGCGAGATAGAGATATCGCAGTCCGAGACCATCGACCTTCACATCGCTGCAACCTCCCTGCACTACGGACAGGAGATCTTCGAAGGCCTTAAGGCGTTTCGTGGAAAGGACGGTAAGATAAGAATATTCAGGCTTGAAGAAAACGCCAAGCGCATCATAAGCTCGGCCAAGGGGCTGCTCATGGCTCCGGTGCCGGAAGAGCTCTTCTGCGAGATGGTTAAGAAAGTGGTTAAGCTCAACGAGCGTTTCGTGCCCCCTTACGGAAGCGGCGCGTCGCTTTATATACGCCCTCTCGAGATCGGTATCTCGGCTCAGGTGGGTGTCAAGCCGGCGAGCGAGTATCTTTTCCTCATTCTCGTTACTCCGGTAGGACCCTATTTCAAGGAGGGTTTCAAGCCCACCAACATATGCATCATGCGTGAGTTTGACCGCGTGGCTCCCAAAGGTACGGGCCGCTGGAAAGTGGGCGGCAACTACGCCGCAAGCCTTGAGGCCGGCGAGAAGGCTCATGAACTGGGCTACTCGGCCGTGCTTTATCTTGACCCCAAGGAGAAGAAGTATCTTGACGAGTGTGGTCCGGCCAACTTCTTTGCCATCAAGGACGGCAAATATATAACTCCGGCATCGGACTCGATACTGCCTTCGATAACCAACAAGAGCCTCATGCAGCTTGCCCGCGACATGGGTATTGAGGTGGAGCAGCGCCACATACCTATCGAAGAACTTGAAACGATACAGGAGGCCGCCGCCTGCGGTACTGCCGCCGTGGCTTCTCCGGTGGCTGAAATCGATGACCTCGACACAGGCAAGAAGTACGTGGTGAGCAAGGACGGCAACCCCGGTCCTGTGGTAACGGCTCTTTACAACCGTCTGCGTGCCATACAGCTCGGTGAAGAGGAGGATGTCCATAACTGGAACACCATCGTCGACTGATGACCGCCGAGGCCGATTATCAGGCTATAATAGACAAGTATTATCACGCTGACAACGAACTGCGGGCCATATACATGAAGCATGCGCGTCAGGTGACCGACCTCGCTCTAGCCATCAACCGCGAGCGTGGGCTTGGTCTTGACGAGCATGATGTGGCGGGTGCGGCCATGCTCCATGACATAGGCATATTCGCGACCTCCGCGCCCGGCATACACTGCACGGGTACGGAGTCGTATATGCGTCACGGAGTGATAGGAGCCCGGTTGCTTCGCGACGAGGCTATGCCCGAAGAGTGGGCGCGTGTGGCCGAGCGGCATACCGGCACCGGTATAACGATGGAGGATATAATAAGCCAGAACCTTGACCTGCCGCTTGCCGATTATTGTCCGGAGACAATGCTTGAAAAGCTCGTATGTTATGCCGACAAGTTTTATTCAAAAAGCGGCAACATGGAGAAGAAGCCGCTTAACCGCGTGCGCAATTCCATAGCACGTCACGGCGGTGATTCGTTGGCTCGGTTTGATGAGCTTTACAATCTATTTGGAAAAGTATAAGCGCAATTTATCTATTTTTACATAAAGTTAATATATAAATCCAAATATTCTCTCTAATTTTGCAAACTTACTTATAATTAAAACAGTGACTGTTATGGACAATCAGAATTTAGACCGTATAAGCTATGCTCTCGGACTCAGCATGGGAAACAATTTCCGCGGTTCGGGCATAAAGACTCTCAATATCAAAGATTTCGCCGACGGAGTGGCCGCCGTGTTTGAAGGAGCGCAGCCCAAGATGAGCTATGACGAGGCAAAAGCCGAAATAAAGAGATTTTTTGAGGCAATGGAGGCCGAGCAACGTGCCGCCGCAGCCAAGATGGGTGAAGTCAACGAGGCTGCCGGCAAAAAATTTCTTGAAGAGAACGGCAAGCGCACTGAGGTCAAGACTACCGCTTCGGGACTTCAGTATGAGGTGCTCAACGAAGGCACAGGCAAGCAGCCTGTGGCAAGCGACAATGTCACAGTACACTATACCGGCAAGTTGATCGACGGCACTGTTTTTGACAGCTCTGTGGAGAGAGGTGCACCCGCCACGTTCGGTGTGACGCAGGTGATACCCGGATGGGTTGAGGCTCTTCAGATGATGAAAGAGGGAGCCAAGTGGCGTCTTTTCATACCATCCAATCTTGCTTACGGTCCTAACGGCGCGGGCAATGTCATCGGTCCTAACTCGACCCTTATTTTTGATGTGGAACTAATAAAAGTAAATTAATAAACCGTTATTACAATGAAGAAATTTATTCTTGCCTGTGGTGTGGGTGCCATGCTTATGAGCGTGACCGCCTGCAACAAGTCACAGGCTGCAAGCAGCGAGGACGCTGCATTGAACGACTCTGTGTCGGTGCTGTTCGGTAAGGTTGTCGGCAGCCAGTTTAACGAAAACTTCACCCGTGAGGCCGATCCGAAGATGGATAAGGCCGCTTTCATACGCGGTTTGCAGACGGCTGTTATGGTTGACACCGCTGACGTGTCTTACCTTCAGGGTCTGAGCATGGGTACACGCTTCGCCCAGCAGTTCAACTACTTCTACCAGCAGCTCGGTGTTGACGTGGACCGCAACGAGTTCATGGCCGAGTTCAAGAAAGCTTTCATGGCCGACAGTGTGGGTGACACCATGATGGACCAGCAGCTTCTCAACAATCTTATGGAGAAGGCTCAGGCTCGTGCCGAAGAGCGTAAACTCGAAGAGCTTAACAACGCTCCCGAAGCCGTAGCCAACCGCAAGGCCGGCGAAGCTTATATCGACTCGATAAAAGCTAAGGACGCAACCATCAAGACTACCGCATCGGGTCTTTCCTATAAGGTAATCAACGAAGGTGCCGGCGACTCTATCACCGACAAGGATCAGGTAGCCGTTATCTATACCGGAGAACTTATTGACGGTACTGTGTTTGACGACTCGAAGGGTGAGGCACGCACATTCAGCCCCCGCAACGTAGTGCCCGGTTTCGGTGAAGGTCTCAAGATGATGAAGAAGGGCGCAAAGTATGTACTTTACATACCCGGTGACCTCGCTTACGGCGTAAAGGGACAGCCTTATGCCAAGATCGGTCCTAACCAGACTCTTGTCTTCAACGTAGAGGTGGCTGACGTCAACCCCAACAAGAAGTAATAAAACAAAAGATCAACCTTTCAATAAGGCGGGCCGTGACTCGACTGTCAACGGCCCGCTTTTTTATCACTTTTCTGTATGGGACAGCGTGTGGCGACGGCCGATTTTGTAAAGTGTGTGTGCATCATCCTTATGGTGCTCTTCCACTTGGTGTGTATTGAGGAAGCCTATCCCTATGCAAAGGCAGTCGTGTATACGTTTCATATGCCGGTATTTCTGTTTCTGTCGGGCTTGTTTGCCAACATGGGCAAACCGGCCTCGGTTTTCGGCCGGTACATTTTGTGGATATTCATCCCTTATGCCGTCATGGAGGCGGCTTATACGGGCATGTCGGCCGTTCTTCCGGTCAGAGGCGGAGTTGAGTCGCTGTCGCCCGCAGTAATACTCCACAATGTATTTTTACGTCCTATGGGGCCGTACTGGTATCTGCACACACTCGTTGTGGCGTTGCTGGCGTGCTATCTGTGCAGTGTGGCTTGTCGTCGTTTGCCGACAGTGCTGTTTCTTATCGTTTTTTCGCTATGTTTGGGCTTGTTGTCATACATCGGCCTGCTGTCGGCTGATAGTGCTTTGTATTTTGCTCTCGGAGTTGCGGCAAACCGCTTCAGCATGAGCTTCGACACGTTTTTCCGTCCCGCGGCATGGGCTTTTGTGCCGTTGGTTATACTTTGTTGTTTCCCTGAAAATCTGGATCGGTTCTCCATTGCCGGCGCAGCCATAGTATACTTTGCCGTGTGCTCGATGCTTTGGGTGTACCGGTTTATTCCTATACGAATTAAGACAGTGATGCATTTCATAGGCAGGAATACTCTGCCGATACTGCTGTTCTCGCCCATCTTTACCATGGCGAGCAAGGCGTTTTTGCCGTTGTTCGGTTTTGATCCTACGCTTATCACGTTTGCCTGCGTTGCCGTGCCGTTTGCAGTCGGCGGCTCGCTGTTCATAGCATGGGCTATGGACAAAACGCGATTTTCCGTCATATTTTTCGGAAAACCGCGTTCTATCAGTGCTTATTCTACTCAATTGGACTAATACGTCCAATAAGACTAATTACGGGAGTAGGGCGACTCGGTGCCGTAGAGGTACTGCGGGGTGTATCCGCCGAGGTCCACAATGATTTTTTCAAATACGGTGCCTTCATCGATTGGACGCAGGGTGAGTGTGGCGTAGCCGTCTTTGTCGACCGCTACGGGTAGTTCCACTGTCTTTTCAACTACGCGTCGGGCCACGGTGGGATAGAATATGTTGTATATGTTTTCTTTTGCCTCGTTGAGATTGTGATTGTAGTTCACCACGGCAGGCTCTCCTTTGCCGAAATCGACCTCATAGCGATGGCCGTCGCGGTTCTTGAATGCGAGGGTCGACTTCACCACTACAGTTACTTTTGCCGTCGATGTGCCTTCGGGTAGCTTCATGCGGTATGAGAGTGAGGCTCCGTCGACGGGTGCGGTGTAGGGCATTGCGCTTACGCCGCTGAGGGTGCGCCCCATATAGGGTATTACGGTCCATTGTACCGAGTCGCCGTCGCATGCCTTGTTGAAGTGTTCCGCCTCGATTATGACGCATCCGCGCCCGGCCTCATCAAAGGTGTATCCGCCATTTGATGTGTCGGTAACGCGTTTTACGGTCGGCATGGTGTCGGCGGGGAATGCGTCATTCCAACTCTTGTAGCCGATATGCTTCTGTGTCATCATACCGTTCCACTTGCCCGATGCCATCTCATGATTGTAGGCATCGCATAGCTCGCGGTCGCGGTTGAAGCAGCGCTCCACGTTGTCGGCATACTCGTTGGCTCTCGGGTCGCCCTGTTTGTGTAGGGCAAGATTCATGGCCTGTGAATAGTACATTTCGTACAAGTTTGACATGGCCTGAACGGGGAAGAGGATGAGCTGCCGGTAAGCGTCGCGATATTCGGGCTTGAGTGTGAGGAACTGACGCAGAGCTTCGGCTTCGAGACGTGCGTAGTTGTCGGCCACGGTCTTCCACTCGCCGGTGGCGAGGTTATATGTCCTGTGATCGAGCATTTCGGGAGTCACACGACCGTTGTACTTGCTGTACAGGTTGAGTATACGGGCGGCTTCGTCGGCTTGGTCGTCGCCGAACTGGGCGGCACAGAAGCGTCGGGTGTGGTCGGTTATGTCGGTGGCGTTGTATTCGCGCGGGTTCCATGCCATGTCAAGAAACAGCGTGATGGGGTATTCCATCGGTTTTAGGTCGCCTACATTGAGCACCCAGAGCTTGTCGACGCCATAGTCGTAGGTAAGCGAGAGCTGTTCCCACATGTTCTGTACGGGGGTGACGTTGATCCACTTGGTGTTGCGCGGTGCTCCCACGTAGTCTACATGGTAGTACATGCCCCAGCCGCCGGGATGTTTGCGCTCTTTGGCGTCGGGAAGTCGGCGTACATTGCCCCAGTTGTCGTCGCATAGGAGCATGATGACGTCATCGGGTACTCTCATGCCTGCGTCATAGTAGTCGAGAACTTCCTTGTACAGAGCCCAAATCTGCGGGGTCTCCGAAGCGGGGCGTCCCGTCTCGCGTGCGATGATGCGACGCTGATTTTTGACGATGGACTCCATCAGCTTTATGTTGGTGCCTTCTTCCATGGCCTCGTCGCCGTCGCCGCGCATGCCTATGGTGACGATATCTTCCGTGTCTTTCAGGCGTTTTATACCTTCGCTGAAGAAGCGGTCAAGAGTCTTTTTGTTGGTCTTGTAGTCCCATGCACCGTAGTTTTTGCGGTTGCGGGCCCACTCCTGATGATTGCGACCCATAGGTTCATGGTGAGAGGTGCCCATGACGATGCCCATACGGTCGGCCGTGGCCGAATTCTCGGGGTCATCGGCATAGAATGCCCAGCTCCACATGGCAGGCCACATGAAGTTGCCTTTAAGTCGGAGTATAAGTTCAAATACATCGGCATAGAAACGGTGGTCGCCATAGTTGGTGCCGTAATGATTTTTCACCCACCCGGTGAGGCAGGGAGCCTCGTCGTTGAGGAATATGCCTCGGTATTTTACCGCCGGTTCGCCGTCGGTGTATACGCCCGGCTTGATGTATACGTTGTCGCGTCGGGTGACGGGTACGTCGGCCCACCAGTACCACGGCGATACGCCCATCTGCTCCGACAGCTCGTAGATGCCGTACACGGTACCGCGGCGGTCGCTACCGGCTATGACAAGCGCTTCATCCACGCCGGGAGCGGGATTTTTGACTGTTGTCAGCAAAAATTTCTCATATTTTCCTTTGAGGGCGGAGCCGTCAATGGCGCCCTTTTCTATGAGACGGTCTATTACGGGTGTGCCGCAAGTACCTATTATTATACCGCGCGCGGGAGCGTCGGCAGCAAGGGCGGCGGGAGTACCCGATACACGCGCGAAGTCTTCGCACAATGCCGTGGCGGCAATGCTCACGGCTTCGTCCACGCCTTTGTCGAGATAAACCGGCACCGGACGGCCGTCGGCAATGACAGTGAACAATCCCTCGCCGGGAGTGAATGATACAAACGGCTCTGCGGCTTTAAAAACGGCTACGCACAGCAATGTCGCAAGAAAGCATAATGATCGTCTCATAATCGATATAATCGGTTGTTTTCTCAAAGTTAATCAATAGTGTGTAACAACACAACCCCGCCATGCAAAATGAGACGAGAGAGTATGGTTTATGTAACATATAGGGCTAATGGGTCAAATTAGTCTAATAAAAAAGGCAGGCCGCAACCGGAAGATGCAGCCTGTCAAGGTGTGGCGGTGAGCCGGAGGGGCTATGGCTCACCGTGAGTCTAAAATAATTTTTACCTTAGTTTTTTGCCCCAGAATGTAGTGCGGTTGTCGATACCCGCGTAGACTATGGTGTGGGTGCGCGGAGCAGCCTCCCAGTCGCATTCGCGCATGAGATACAGCTCTACCGAGCCTACTGTCAGTATACGTGCTTCGGCATCGTAGCTCCATGCGGCGCCGTCCCACGGTGCGCCGGTCACTGTATGGTCCTCGTTGAGGGTTATGCCTGTTGACTCCTTCATGGTCTCGTACTGATAGCCGAGGTCTATGTTTTCCCAGTTGCCGATGAGCTCCTCTTCGGCAATGGCTACTTGCGGAACGGCTCCGTAACGTTCGGGCATAACCACAGGCCAGCCGCTCTTGGTCCACCGGATGCTGCGCACATGGCCTGTCATGAGGGCATTGCTGGCATCGTTGCCTTGAATGCCGCCGGGCAGACGTCCCTGCGATGCATAGAACCAGTTGCCTTCACTGTCATCGAATACCGCGCAGTGCGATATGCCCACCCAGCCGTAGTGGCCGTTGAACTTGTAGGGGTGAGTGACTATGGGGAATGCGTCGCCGCCGGCGTTGGTGCAGTCGGTGCCGTCTATGCCGAGGTAAGGACCGGTGATGTTCTTGGAGCGTACCACACGTGTGTTGTAGGGTACTCCGAGAGCGTCGTAAGCGAGGAAGAGGTAGTAGTATCCGTCATGATACACAATCTCCGGGCCCTCCGAGGCCTGCCAGCGGTTGCCCATCTGCCGGGTGTAGATGAGTTTGCCGTAGGATGCTATGTCGGCATCGTTGCCCCACGGGTTGCCGAGGTTGGCGGGCTTGCCGCTCTCGGCATCGACTTTGACGGCGGCTATGCCGCTGTGCCAAGAGCCGTAGATAAGCCAATGCTCACCTGCGTCGGTTATGATGTAAGAGGGGTCTATGGCGTTGAACTTATAATAGCAGTTGGCCCAGTCATTGGCAGCCACGTTGAAGTTCAGACCACGGTCAGAGGAGTTTGTGATGACGTAACCTTTGTCAACCCAGCCCGAGTTGTCGGCAGGATTGGAGTTTTCCATCAATCCTATGAACGCGCGCTCGGCCCAAGTGCCTTCGCCGTTGATTGTGCCGGGACATACGATCGAGTAGTACATACGGTAGAGATTGTCGTTGACTTTGCGTACAACCGGGGCCCAGTAGCCGAATGCGTTGACATCGGGGTCGGCGTCCTCAAGACCCATGGCCTTGCGTATCTCGTTGAGCTTGGGCACTACCCACTCGGGAAGCTCGGGCATGGTGGCG
This sequence comes from Muribaculum sp., assembly GCA_009775095.1. GTDB lineage: Bacteria > Bacteroidota > Bacteroidia > Bacteroidales > Muribaculaceae > Muribaculum. The sequence goes on along the minus strand of VSOZ01000002.1, from coordinate 127,597 downwards.
CCGAGGTATTCCCAATTTACGAGGTCCTTTGAACGACGCCCGTGGAAATGACCGCCTCCTTCGATGTGTGCATTTCCGTACGATGCGTCGGTCTGATACATGTAGTAGTATCCGTCGGCGGCCTTTACAACCGAGGGGTCGTGTACGTTGGCGAGGTTCCATTGGTCGCGTGCTCCCCATCCGGCAATAGCCACGTAATAGTCATTGTCGGTGGGGGCCACATAGTTTTCAAGCATCTCCTCGGGAGTGCCTTCACCGGTGGTTATGGTGAACTCGGGCGAATACTCGAGGTCGCTGTTGTCGTATACCGCTACATACGCGCGTATGTAGTATGTGGTGGCGGGGGCGAGACCGGTCAGTGTCGCCGTCATCTTATTGTCGATAACGGTGGCTTTTACCGCTTTGCCGTAGATAGTGGGATTCGGTTTGACATCGTAGCAGAAGCCTGCGCCGCTTGAGCGGAAGTCGGCGGCCATGTCGAATGTGGCCTCCACATCTACCGAGGTAGCGTTGATCACCGGGGCGACAGGCGTCGATACCACGGCTTTGGGGTCGCCGTACTTGTAGCCGTTGTCGTCATCGTCGCAGGCACCCGTAAGAAGGGTGACTGCCGACAATGCGCCGTAAAGAAATATTCTGGATATTTTCATGAGATATCAATATTAATTAAGTGAGCGGAATTACATCTCCCAACCCGTGTTCTGCGGCATACCTGTTTTCTGGATTTCGCTGAACGGTACGGGGAAATAGTAGTTCTTGGGTGAGTTGAAGGTCTGCGAAGAGTATTTTTCCGACAATCCGTAGGTGAAGTCGCCTTCGGTATTGATAGTGACACCATAAAGATTGTAGACCTGCTGATAACGTGGCTGGTTTTTCTCTGAAGCGGGAGTCTTGCCCTCGAAGAGCTTCCAGCGACGGCAGTCGAAGAAGCGGTGATCCTCAAAGCAGAGCTCGATGCGGCGTTCGTTGCGTATGCGTTCAAGGAGCTGAGCGTCGTTCATGCCGGAGTATGCGGGCATGCCCACACGGTCGCGCAGTTCGTTGATGTACTGGTAGGCTTGAGGCGCCTGACCTGCTTCGGTAAGAGCCTCGGCAGCGTTGAGGAGTATCTCGGCATAGCGGAATATGGGACAAGCCACACGCTGGTTGCCCACGGTACCGTCAAAGCGGATGTTGTGGACATACTTCTTGCAGTAATAGCCGGTACATGTACCGCCGTTACCGCGAGAGTAATCTATACCGTCGGGTAAGTGCATGTCGAGCTGACGTGCTTCGTCGCCGTCACCCCAAGTCATGCCGTGGTAGAAAATGGTCTGTGCAAGTCGCGGGTCGCGGTTTGCATAGGGATTTTGCGGATCGTAATCGGGGTCATTCTCGATGGTAAGGCCTTTGGTGGTCTCGTATGCATCCACGAGGTTCTGGGTGGGGTTGTTGTAGCCGGTATTGCTCAACTTGCCGGAGAAACCGCAAGGACCGTTGAAGTACACGAGGTTCAAGGTGTTCCATACCGAGCGGCTCAGTATATACTCGTTTGACATAACGGGGTCGGAGGTGAACACGTCGTAGTAGTTCTTCTGCGGGTCGTTGTCGGTAGTGCGGTGCAGACGATACTTGTTGGCTACCGTATTGTTTTTGGTAATGAAGTCAAGAGCGGCCTGAGCGGCTTCCTGCCAGCGGCCTTTGTCGCCCGAAGGGTTGTTGAGTGCCGATGCGCGATAAAGCAGTGCGCGTGATTTGAGGGCATAAGCGGCGGCGCCGTTCACGCGACCCCAGTTCTCATCCTCGTTGGCGTAGCGGAAGGGGAGTTTGTCTTTCCATATATCCATTTCGTCGGCCACCCATTTGAGGGCTTCTTCGGCGGGTGTGCGCTCGGGCAGTGTCATGCCGGGCGACAGGATTATGGGGTTGCCCTCTTCGTCGTCGGCTACCAGAGGTATTGCACCGAAGTAACCGATAAGATCGAAGTGAAGCAGAGCGCGGATTACGCGTACTTCGGCGCACCAGCGGTCGTAGAGCTTGTTGTCGTCGCCGGGCTTCTCGGCATTACCTATGACCGAAGGCTTGGCGTTGGCGAGAAACTGGTTGCATGCACGGATGCCGTTGTAGCGGTTTTTCCATATGTCGGAAGCAAACCAGTGGTTTGATGCGTCGTAGGCGTCATCCATCACGGAGTGGTAGCGTGCCACACTCCAGTAGTCGATAGAATTGTCGGTCATACAGTCTTGCGACAGGCGGAACTGAGTGTCCGAGAAACCGGCAAACGCATCGGGCAGATAGGTATATATGTTGGCATACACACCGCGTGTCATATTGAAGTCGCTGAACACAAACTCGGGCTGAAGAGTAAGGTCGACCTCTTTGTCAAGGTAAGAGTCGCTGCATGATGCTCCCGTAATAGAGAGCACCGCAGCTACGTATAGAGATATTTTGCTGAATTTCATAATTTTAAGGTGTTGTTTAGAATGCAACATTTATACCGAACGAGAATATGCGTGTCTTGGGATACCACCAGCAGTAACCCATCGGGCGCTCGGGGTCCATGTCTTTGGGCAGATGGCTCCAAGTGGCTACGTTGTAAGCGCTGAAGTATACACGGCACTTTGTCATGTAGGCCTTTGCGATAAGTTTCTCGGGAAGTGAATAACCGAATTCAAGATTACGCAGCGAGAAGTAATCGCCGTTGCGGATCCAGATAGTATTCTGATATGAACCGTTGTCACGTGAGGAGTCCTCGGAGTTGTAAGTAAACGACAGACGCGGATACTTGGCGTTGATGTTGCGAGGATCCATAGGATCGTCGGTATAGTATCCCCATGCGTTGACCACTTCATGGGTAGAGTTGTTTGAACCCCACTCGGAGAAAGTCATTGAGGGTGACAGGAATACAGAGCGGTTGAGATAAGCCGTACCTACGGCGCGGAAGTCAAAGCCTTTGTACTTGACCGAAAGGCTTATGGACGGAGTCCAGTCGGGGAGCATGGTATAGCCGAGCGGAGCCATGTCTCGCGAGTCGATCTGACGGTCGCCGTTGAGGTCCTTGAACACAGCGGTACCGAGTTTCTGACCGCCGCCGGAGAATGTGTTGTAAGGATACTTCTCGGGATGATCGATGGCATCCTGCTGCGAAGTGGCTACGAGTGCGGGATCGGATGCCCAGCCTACAAACTGATACATGTTCCAGCCGCCGATAGCGTCGCGGTTTTCGCTTTCATACAGGCTTGCTACCGATTCATAACCGCGTATACGGTGGCCGGTCTTACGCTGCCACGGCACTGCGGGTTCGAGCTCGTCCATCTCCGTGATCTTGTTGGTGTTGTAGGAGAGGAGTCCTTCGATAGAGTACTCGACATTACCGATTTTGTTATAATGACCGATGGTAAGCTCCATACCTCTGGACTCAACTTTTCCGTAAGAATCCTTGGCGAACGATATACCGAGCAGGTCGGGGTTGGTTGAGCGCTCGATAAGGATGTCGCTGCGCCACTCTTTCCAGATGTCAAAGTTACCGTAGAGTTTGTTATTGAAGAAGCCCCAGTCAAGACCGATGTTGACCATCTTCGATATCTCCCAGCGGCTGTTGGGGTTACCGGAGGTCTTCTCGGCATAGCCGTCATAGAAAGTCTCGTTTTTACCGAACGAGTAGCCTGTGGCGGTGTCAAATATGGATTGATAAGGATAACGGCCCGAACCTGTGTCGCTCATACCGGCTTTACCGTAGCTTGCACGTATTTTGAGGAGATCCATCCAGTCTTTGCGAAGCCACGGCTCGTTGGAGAGTACCCAGCCTGCGCCTACGCCCCAGAAAGTATCCCAGCGGTTGTCGGGGTCGAAGTTGTCGTTACCCATATAGGATATGCTTCCGTTGATGATGTAGCGGCCGTCGAAGATGTAGTTGAGCACGCCGTTGTAAGCGAGGTAGCGGTCTGATGACAGATGGAACCAGTTGGCCGAGTGCGGACCGCGGTTATTGCGCTTCATATAGGAGCGGATAAAGGCGCGGGCATCGACATGGTGCTTGCCGAAAGTGCGGTCATAGCTTACGCCTCCGCGGAGGTTGAGAGTCCAAGAGTTGTCGCGCTCGTTGGCACTCGGGTTGGTAAGCTCGCTATAGGTGTGGGTGCGGGTGTAGGTGAAATCCTCGACACGCTGTACGGCTGCGTTCATGTAGTCGTAGGAGTAGGTGTTGATATCGTTGGTCTGCGTAGACTCAAAGCCGTCGTAGGCATCAAACGAAGCCACGAGGTCGACACCGAGGCCCTTGGTGATGACGCTAAGGTCGCCGTTGACAGTCACTGTCGAGTATAGCTGACGGCGTCGGTTCTTTTCAAGACCCGACGAACCGAGCTGATAGAGGGGGTTGTTGGTGTTGTTGTCGACGTAAAGCTCGCCGTTGGGGCAATATACGGGGGCAAACACGTTGGTCTCCACCATACCGAATGTGGTAAGGTTGAATACCGAAGCTGTAGGCTGTACGATGTTGTCGATACGTCCGCCGAGATCAAGACCTACGCGCAGATATTTGTTGACGTTGATGTCGAGGTTGGTACGTAGGTTGAAGCGGTCGAGCACATGCTGCGAGCTGTAGTCCTCTTCCTTGTGCTTGGTGGCGGCATTGTTCCACATACCCTCCTGACGCAGGTAAGAAGCCGACACGTAGTAGCGTGCACGGTTGTTACCTCCCGATATCTGAAGGTTGGTCTTGTATACCGGTGCGTGGTCGCGATAAAGAACGTCGCCCCAGTTGGTGCTGAAGTACTTGTAGCGGTCGATGCCCTCGAGAGTCTCGCCGTTGCTGACGCGACGGTATTTCTCGAGTTGCTCGGGAGTATACAGCGGATCCTTGCCGTCAAGATAGCGTACCTGATTGGAGGTCATGGCGTGGTTGTAGGCATTCTGGTTCTCCATGGTGTTGGTTAGTGTCTGCCAACCTATCTCCTGTGTGAACTCGATGTTGGTCTTGCCGGCCTCGCCGCGCTTGGTGGTGACGAGGATGACACCGTTGGCGCCTCGCATACCGTAGAGTGCCGTAGCTGCGGCATCCTTAAGTATGGTGACATTGTCGATGGGGAATGCATCGAGGAACGATATGTCGCGCTCCACATTGTCAACGATGACGATGGGGTTGCGGGCCGATGCGTTCATGGTGCGTATACCGCGGATGTACATTTTGGTCTCGGCCCAGCCCGGCTCGGTAGAGGCCTCATAGGTCTGCACACCGGTGAGCAGGGAGTTGAACGCGTTCTGAAGTACTGTCACGGGGTAACGCTGCAGCTCTTCACCGGTCACAATCGAGGTGGCTTCGGTAGTGTAGCGTGCGGGCTTGTCCTGAAACGCAAGGTTGCGCAACTTCTTGTATGCGTCGGTATCGGGGTCAAGTATGATGACGAGAGGCTTGTCGAAGTCCTCCACAGCCACGATCTTGGTGTCGTAGCCGATGCACTTCGTGTTGATTTCGTCTTCAAAACCTACATCTTTCAATGTGAAGTTACCGTCTGTGTCGGTAATCACGATGCGACTCTGTTCTGCGACGTTGACAATAGCTCCGGCGATAGGATTGCCGTCGGGGTCAGTGACACGTCCCTTCAGTTCGCGGCCGCCGGCGGCCCATGCCGTGAGCGACGAGCCGATAAGCACTGCGGTCAGAAGGCATTTGCCTTTTCCTGACATATAGTTTATGATATTATTCATAAGTTTAAGATATAAAGCGATTTAAGATTAATTCCATCCGGGGTTGTTTTCAAGACCGGTCTTCCAGTACTCGGCTTCGGGGAGGGGATAGAGGTACATCTTCTCCTCAAACACACGGGGCTGGGCTATTTTGCGCGAGGGCACTCCGTTGTTGTCGACATTGACGCCGTAGATGGGGCGCGAAAGGGCTTCAACAGCCACACCCCAGCGACGAACGTCCCACGGACGGTGTTCCTCGAAGGCGAATTCAACGGTGCGCTCCTTGTGGATGAAGTTGCGCATGGCGTCCTTGCTGCCCATGAGGTCGGCACGGTCGGCTACGTCGCCGGTGATACCGCCGCGGTGGCGCACTTGGTCGAGTAGGTCGGCCACGTCGGCAGAGGGTCCGCTGACTTCGTTGAGAGCCTCGGCATAGTTGAGGAGTATCTCGGCATAGCGGATTATGGTCCAGAGGCGATAAGCCTGACCGCCATGGTTAGAGGCGAGGATAGTGGCGGGGATGTATTTGCGCATGTAGTAGCCGGTGGGAGTGGCGTCGGCGTTACCGCGGGGATTGTCGGCCATACCGGGTCGTACGTCGATATGAGTATCCTGACGGTTCTGCGGATCACCCCATTCCACACCGTGATATAGCACTGTGGCTTCGAATCGCGGGTCGCGGCCGGTCCACATGGTGGCGTCGGTGTAGCCGCTGGCGGGATTCACTGCCGGCATGCCAGCCGAATTGTAGACGGGAGCACCGGTAAGGTCGTATTGGGCGAAAGGCGAGGTGCCGTCGGCCATGTCATACATGTCGACGAGGTTCTGCGAGGGGCAGTTGCCTCCGCGTCCGCCTTCACCGACGGGGGTGTCGAGACGTATTTTATCCCATCCGATGCGTACGTCGTTTCGGAAGAAGATGACTTCGCGGTTATTACCTACATACTGTGTACGGAGCACTGCGTTGCCGTAGTTGTCGGCTGCGGGTATGCCGTCTTCGGCATAGAGGGCGAAGTTATTGCCGTAGGTGTCGATAAACTCCTTGGCGGTGGCTGCGGCGTCGGCCCAAGTGATGCCTGACTTGTCGGCGAAGCGGGGTGAGGCCATGTAGAGCTTGATGCGCGACTCAAGGGCGAGCGACATCGGCTGCGACAGACGGCCGATGCGGTTGGCGTTCCAAGCGTCGTCATAGTTCAGAAGGTCGGGACGCGACTCCTTGAGCTCTTTAAGTATGAAGTCGACGACATACTCCTTGAGCGTGGGGCGAGTGGAGTAGGGTTTGATCATGTCTTCCTCGGGGTCGAGCACATCGGTGACGATGGGCAGCGGACCGTAGCGGAGGAAGAGCTCCCAGTAGAACCATGCGCGGAAGGTACGGGCCTCGGCGGTCATAGTGGCGCGTGCGACGCGTTCCTCTTCCTCGGTGCGTGTTATGTCGACAGGTACTTTGTGCATGTCGTTGATGACACGGTTGCACTTGCGGATGGCGCGATAGCGCGACTCCCACGGCGAGGTAAGCTCTGCCGAGCCGCCGCCGGCGTAGTAGTTTCCGATGTTGAACGACACTCGTGTACCGCTTGACGAAATGGAGGTTTCGGCCAAGTCGGTGGCGGCGTCGAGCCAAGAATCGCCTACGCGGTTGGCGCCGTGGAGCAGGAAGTTGTATGTGTCGGTGTGAAATGCCTCAAACATCTTCCAGTCGGCATAGGTCTTGTCCTCCGTAAGCTCGTTGGAGGCCTGCTTGTCGAGGAAGTCGGAGCATGAAGCCAGCGGTAGCATTGAGCCTAAGAGCAGGGCGCCCGCTATATTTTTTATCGATATTTTCATAATGATCAAGGTGTTTAGAATTGAATGTTTACACCGAAGTTGACGGTCTTGCAGATGGGATAGCGGTTTGAACCGTTGTTTTCAGGGTCGGTGAGGCCGTCGAGATGATCCCACGTGATGAGGTTGTTGGCGTTGACATACAGACGGCACTGGCTCATATAAGCGTGGCGTATCCACTTCTCGGGCAGCGAGTATGAGATCTCGATGTTCTTCAGACGCAGGAACGAGCCGTTCTTGAGGAAGAAGGAGTTCTGACGCTGGTTGTGGTCGGCGTAAGTGTCGTAGTGGAGCAGCGGATACTTGGCCTTGGCAAGGTTCTCGCCCTCGGATAGAGCGGGGTTCCAGCGGTCAAGGTGATGCTCTTTTACTTTACCGCCGTTGACGAAGGCATACATGGCCTCGGCGTCGTAGTAGCGGCTCACATGGTCGACACCCTGAAGCATGAGGCTGAAACCGATGCCCTTCCACTGCGCGCCGAGATTGAGTGCGTAGGTGTTTTCGGGCAGGTCGGAGTAACCGATGGCTGTGATGTCGCGGTCATCGATGAAGCCGTCGCCGTTCATATCGCGATATTTGAGGTCGCCCACCTTTACGTCGCCGTAAGTGGAGCGGGGGAAGTCGGGATTGGCAAGATCGGCCGAGGTCACGAAGCCGTCGGCTACAAGACCGAAGTATTGACCGATAGGACGGCCTTCAGCCTTGCGGTAGGCGGTCATGAGCGCGGGCTCGTCCTTGGCCGTGATCTTGTTTTCGGCATGTGAGAAGGTGAAGCCGATGTTGTAGTTGAAGTCCTTGCCGATGGCGTCGTTCCAGTGAAGCTCGATCTCGTAACCCTTGTTGGAGGTCTTTCCGAGGTTACCGGCGGCTGAGGTCACACCAAACCACCACGGGCGGGTGAGGTATTCGGTCAAGATGTCGTTGCGCTTCTCGTAGAAGAGGTCGAGATTACCGGTGAATCGGCTGTTGAACAGGCCGAATTCAAGACCGAGGTTATACTTGTGGGCACGCTCCCAAGTCACGGCGTAGTTGGGATACTGCTCCTCGAAGATACCGGGCTGTCCGGAGGTGCAGAAGTAGTAGTCATTGCCGAGCTGTGTCCACTTCTGCTCGTAGAGGAAGCGCTGCTGAACACCGTTTACGCTGTAGGCGTCGTTACCTACCTGACCGTAGCTTGCACGGAGCTTGAGGTTGTCGAGCCATGCGCTTGTGCGCTCCATGAAGCCCTCCTGTGTGATGCGCCAGCCCACCGAGAATGCGGGGAAGAAGCCGAAGCGGCGGTCCTTGTGGAAGTTCTCGGAGCCGTTGTAGCCTGCGTTGAACTCGGCGAGGTAGCGGTTGTCGTAAGCGTAGGTGATACGTCCTACGATACCCTGATAGCGGCGGGCGAGCTCCGACTGGCGGCGTAGGTCGTTCTGCATGTACAGAGCCATGGCAGTCACGTCGTGAACGTTGTTGAACACGCGTTTGTAGTTGACCTGTGCCTCCATATAGAGCTTGTAGAGCGAGTAGCTGTCATAGGCCGATGCCATAGGCTTGTCGGTGCCGAACTTGTTGTAGGCGTCGATCTGCTCGTAATTATCACGGTCGTTGAGCTCGTAGGTGGCAAATGACTTGGTATACTTGTTGCGGTGCCAGTTTTCGTAGTCAAACGAGGCCATGGCCTTTGCCGACAGACCCTTTGTGAGTTTGTGGAGGTCATACTCGAAAATGAAGTTGGTCTCGTTGATGGTCTTTATGCCTTTGTAGTAACCGCCCTCGGCGAGTGTGCCGTAGACGTTGTTCTGGTATTGTGAGCTACCGCCCCAGAGGGTCTTCATCTCGTCGCCGTTCTGTACCTGATAGGCCACGGGGAAGAGCCAGCCCGGAGTGTGGTTGAGCTGATAGAATATGTTACTGTGACCGGCCGATTCTTCGGAGTTGGGGTCGCGGAGTTCCTCGAAGCGTGTGCCGAAGTTGACCGACAAAGTAAGATCGCTTGTGAGGAAGAAGTCGGCGTTGGCGCGGAAGCCGTACCGACGGAAGTGCTGGCTCGACTTATTGTCGTACTGGTCGCGCGACAGCTCTTTGAAGAGCGAGCCTTGATCGTAGTACTCGAGCGATGCGTAGTAGCGCATGCGTTTTGTACCGCCTCGTATGCTGGCATTGTAGCGCTGTGCGGGAGCCGAGGAGCGGAGTATCTCGTCATACCAGTCCACGTTGGGGTAGAGGAGAGCGTCGACACCGGAGAGCTCACCGGCTACCGACTTGCGGTACATCTCTATGTCCTGAGCGGAGAACTGCGAGGGGAGTCCGTCGTTGGCGAGAGCCTCTTCGAGAAGCATTACCGACTGATAGGAGTCGAGGTAGGTGTCCTTGCGGGTCGGAGTCTGCCACTGCCAGTTGGCCGTAAGGTTCACAACGGGCTTCTGCTCCTTACCGCGCTTGGTGGTGATGAGCATGACGCCGTTTGCACCGCGCACACCGTACACTGCCGTGGCCGATGCGTCCTTAAGTACCGAAATGGTCTCGATGTCGTCGGGGGCTATCTGGGCAAACGAGCGTTCCACGCCGTCGACGAGGATGAGGGGCTGCGCGTCGCTGGCAAATGTGGCGCGGCCGCGGATGAATATAGAGGCGTCGTCGCTACCGGGAGCTCCCGAAGTCTGCGAGGTGATGACGCCGGGTATCTTACCGGTTATGGCCTGCGAGAGGTTGGCCGAGGGAGTTTCAAGCAGGTCGGCTGAATTTACCTGCGAGATGGCGCCGATGACCGACTCCTTTTTCTGCTGGCCGTAACCTACCACAACGACCTCTTCAAGCACTGCGGCCGACTCTTTGAGGGTGACAGTGACTTTGGTCTGTCCTTTGAGGGCCACTTCGGTTGTCTCGAAGCCTACATATGATACTACGAGGACAGCCTTGGCCGGGTCCTTGACGAAGAGAGTGAATTCGCCGTCGAGATTGGTGGCGGTACCTGTGGCGGTACCCTTCTCTATGACGCTGGCGCCCATGAGCGGTTCGCCTGTATTGTCTTGTACCACGCCGGTCACCTGAGTCGACTGCGCGTTAGCTGCAGCGGCGAGCATCAGCATGAATGCCGGCAGGATGAGGCGGAGCGCACGGCTCCACCTTCCTATCGTTGTACTGCGTTTATTGTCCATATTTAAGTATTTAGATTTTAAAGTTGATTATTGTTGGGGTTCCATGTCTACCCATGGGAAGTAGCCTACTTTGCTGAAGTCAAGCCAAGATCCTTCACAGGTAAATATAATACCGAGCGGGAAAGTGAAGCCGTCGCCTTTGCAACGATATTCGGGCATAGCTCGACCGTCGGCTGTAGTTTGACGTGCTACCATGGTGAATTGACCCGATGCATCGGTTTTAAAGTATACACGGCACTTCGCGTCTGTCATGTCATCGATATAGGTTGTCCAGTCGAAATTACATGTACGTTCGCATCCATCATATAAAGATGCCCATCCATAGTTGTCGCAACGGAGGAACAGCTGCTCGGCATAACCGTCGCCGGAGTCGGGAGCCTGCTTACCGTTGGTGATTACAAAGTTCCAACCCTGCCAGTTAGAGCCTCCATGATGGTTAATGAACTCGAAACCGAAGTTGGTAAAGTCTTCATTAAATACTTCAACCGGGGTCCAACAGGTCCAGAAACCGGAAGTCTTGTCTTTGTTACCGAGAGTGAACTCTTCGTTAGAATAGGTACGGCCTACGAATGTAGCATCGGGGTTGAAGAGCAAGTGGGCTTTCTCAAGAGTGAAGAACGTACCCATATTTTCTACGGTGACACCCGGTACTTCCATCTTGTAATTGTAGGTTTTGCCGGCTGCGGTGGTTGTGACGGCTGTTATGACTACGTCAGTACCGCTTCGTACAATATCGATACTTACGTATGCGCCGTTCATATCCTCTTTGAAAGTATCCCAATTATAATCACAGTTAAGGACTGCGTTATTTTCGTAAAGAGCACCCCAACCGTAATTGTCGGCACGGAATACGACAAGCTCACTATCGCCTCCGGTACTCATACCGCCGTTGTTGGTAAGTACGAGCACCCAGTTTTCCCAGTTGTTTGTACCTGCGGTGTAATTGTAAAATTCGTAATGTATGGTGCCGTCACCCTTAAGACCTACGGGTGTTGAAAATACTTGCCAGAAACCGGCGCTGTTTTCTTCGTCACCTACCATAATCCATTTTGACAGGTCGGGACCTTCTTCGCCGCTACCGCCACCGCCGATGTTGCCTTTCTTGGGACGGGCGATCTCTTTGGCCGAGATAGCATTGCGGTAGATAGTCAGGTCCTCAATCAGGAAGGATGAGTGGGTGTCGGCTCCGTAGTTGATGAACATATAGGGAGCACGGGCAATGAACTGCACCACGTTGGAAATGTCGGTGCCTGCCGAGGCATCGACTTTCTTCTCGCCGTCGACATAGATGCCGTAGCTGTCATCGCGCATCACGAGGGCCACGTAGTGCCACTCGTCGGGAGTGATGTAGCCTGTGGCGTACTCCGCGGGGTTGTTGACTTCCCATGAGCCGTCGACGCCGGTGTACTTCCACCATCCGTTGACCGAGAAGTCGAGAGTCGAGGTGCCGTTTTCGTTTTCCCAATGGAAAAGGGGGCTGCTTATGTCCTGCGGCTCAAGCTGTACTTCTTCGTCACCGTCGGCTTGTGCAGCGGCCTCGGCTACGGGCTTGCGTACCTGCTTCAGCCAGAAAGTCATCGAGGCTGCGGCCTGCGACTCTTTGACCGTCCACGGATTGAGCATGCGCACATAACCACCTTCGACGCTGAGCACAGGCGAAGCCGCTATCTCATCCTCTACGATGGCGGGCTGCTGACCGTCGGGATACGATTTAAGATTAAATACTAAGGGGTCAAGTTCTTCATCGGTGTCAAATGTGTATGTCACCAATTTCTCCATTGTCGGATAGACTTGATTACCTGCGGGCGGGTCGGCTTGTCCCCAGTCGTTGGAGCACGCACTGAAGATAAGTGCCAGAACCGCGATTAATAAAGACGATTTGAATTCGGCCTTCATAATACAGAGGTTTAAGGGATTCTTTGGGTTAATTACTATATTTGTTGTTTTGGAAATTTGTAGTTGGTCTCCTTTCGGAAACGGGGGGATGCTTACCGTAGCACCGGGGCCGGTAACGGTATGTAGCTTCTGTGATGTCGTCGGTTTACCATATGGTATTGTTATTTAATGTTAATCAGGTGCAAATTTAACGGATACATATATTACGCGAGGTGGACAAAGTGCGATTTTAGGGGGAAATTTAGAGAATATGTTCTACGACATATTTTTAACGATTGGGCTTTTGTTCTTTATTTTCAGTTGGTTAAGTCTGAAGGGGCACTTTCACCGTTAAGCATGCTACTTGGTGTAACACCAAATTGCTTGATGAAACATTTTGTAAAGTATTTTGAGTCATTATACCCCACTTCATAGGCTATTTCCGATATATTCATGGTGCGTGTTTCACGATTTTTAAGTATTATTTCTTTAGCTATGTTAAGACGGTAGGCCCTTATCAACTGAACAGCCGACTGTCCTGTGAGGCTCTGCAGCTTTTTGTTCAGCAGTGAGCGTGATATGCCTAATGCCTCGCTGAAGTCACCCACTTCGAAGTAGGAGTTATTGTAGTTTGACGCAAGTATCTCCATCACCTGACGCATGAATTTACTGTCGCGCGACTCTTCGTCTATGTTGAGGCCGGCTAAGTGCAGTCCGGAAGAGAACTTATGCTGGTAGCGGGTGCGTGCGGCAAGTATGTTGTCTATGCGCGCCAGCAGCATCTCCTCGTCAAATGGTTTTAAAAGGTATTCGTCGACTCCCGTACGGTAGCCCTCAAGTCTTGACTCCTGCGAGGTTTTGGCCGTGAGCATTAAGAACGGTATGTGGCTTGTTGTGAAGTTCTCCTTGACACGGCGCGATAACTCCAGTCCGTCCATACCCGGCATCATCAGGTCGCTTACTATGAAGTCGATATTTCCTCCTTCGAGTATGCGAAGAGCTTCATTGCCGTCGGTGGCTTCGATTACGCGGTAGCGTTCGTGCAGTATGGAGCGTATGTAGTCTCTCATGTCATGGTTGTCTTCGACAACGAGCACGGTTACCTCTGACGCGCCGGTATGTCCGGGCTGATCGGTATGCTGATATTCCGACAATGTTTCTTCTGAATAGTCGGGCTGCATGCCGTCATCTTCAACAGGCAGCAGTACTCGGAACGAGCATCCGGCACGACGATTGTTTTTTACCGAAATGCCTCCGCCATAAACCTCAACAAGGCTCTTGCTCAGATATAGGCCTATGCCACTGCCCGAAGTGCCGGCTACGGGATATTTCATTTGGCTCTTGCCTTGATAGAAGTGGTCAAATATTTTGGGCAGGTCGCTCTCGGCGATGCCGTTGCCGGTGTCGCTTACACATATATATAATGTATGGGCTTTCTCGCATCGATTGCCGGTATGCATAAGTGCGGCATATACGGTGACAATGCCACCGTCAGGGGTAAATTTTATGGCGTTTGATATGAGATTGGTGAGTACCTTGCGTATGACATCTTCGTCATAGCTGAATTCATTGTGTGACAGCTTTGTTATAAGCCGCATAGTTATACGGCGGTCCTCAGCCATGGCCTCGAAGGGTGTCACCAGCTCGTTGATGAACCGGCTGAAGTCATGGCGTGCCCTGACGATCTCCACTTTGCCCGATTCAAATTTGCGGAAATCCATCAGTTGGTTGACGAGCGTAAGCAGGTACTTCGAATTGCGTTCCACAAGTTGGAGCTGTTCGATGACTTGCGGGTTGTAGCTTAGCTTGAGAGCGCGTTGTATAGGGCCCATGATTAGGGTGATAGGCGTGCGGAACTCATGGGTGATATTGGTGAAAAACGATATACGGTCAACTGTCAGCCGACGTACTTTCATGTTCATTTCGGCGAGTTGCGACTTCTGGCGCGATATCTCGTCATTCTGTCGTGTGAGTATGTCGTTGCGGTCGGCCAGCTGACGTGCCCGTTTCTCCACGAGGCCCTTCTGGTGCTCGAGCTCCGATGTACGTAGCTCTACCTGATGTTCAAGCTCACGCTTGTTCTTTATGAGCCAAGACATACGCCAGCGGAATACGGCCCATACTGCCGCCACCGCAAGTAGTGCGGCTATGATTATAAACCATGGCGTCTTGTAGAAAAACGGCTTTACATGTATGTCGAGAGTGGCTTCGTCGGTGAGTAGTCCGCTGCCGTCGGGAGCGTAGACCACGCGCAGTGTGTAGTGGCCCGGAGATAGATTGGTATATCGGGCGAAGCGTCTGTCATTGCCGGTCTCTATCCAGTCGTTGTCGAAGCCGTCAAGTCGATAACGGTACCGGCCTGTGCGATGGTCGGTAAAGTTGAGCGCCGCAAACTCGATGTCTATGGACTTGTCGCTCTCGTGCATGGTCACTTCAGGAAATGTGCTTATGTCGGTGGCTATATGACGGCCGTCGGCATACACAGTCTCCGATCCTATCGAGAGCCGGGTGAATTTTACCGGTACATCGGTTGTTTCGCGTACAAAATCCGATTTGTCGATGCGTACTATTCCGCGGTTGTTGCCAAACATAAGCTTACCGTCGGCGGTTTTTGCCGCGGCATTCCAGTAGAAGCCGTCGCTCATCAATCCGTCATCCACGTTGAAGTTTACCGACGAGGCTGTTGCGGGGTCGAAGCATGACAATCCGTTGTTGGTCGATATCCACAATTTGCCGTTGTCGTCTTCGAGTATTGCGCGCAGCGAGTTGTTTGCCAGTCCGTGAGAGGTGTTGTAGTTTATGAAATGTTCCTGTCCATTGCTTACATTGCGGCGATACAGACCGTTGCCGTTGGTGCATATCCATACCGTACCGTCTGAACCGCAGTATACATAGCTCATATGCTCCGGATATGGGGTCCCCGGGTTGTCAAGGCGGTGGTTGTAGTGTGTTGCCGTGAATGTTCCGTCAGCTTTTCTGTGCCGCAGGTCTATTTTATATAAACCGTTTATACTGCCGAGCCATATGAAACCTTCGTGATCTATGGCCGCACCTATGCTTCCTATGACTGACTGTGCCTCTTGGCCAAAGGGTACGGCTATGGAATCGTGTTTGAAGTCGTAGACGTAAACTCCGTCATTAGTACCCATCCACATGAGATTGTTTATCGTGTCATTTACAAGAGAGCCGATGAAATCTATCCAGTATGTTGCTCCGTGGGCAAGTGACAGTCGTTTATGTACGGATTTCGGGTTCTTGCGGTCAACTACCGTAACTCCACCGCCCCATGTGCCTACCCATAGGTGGTCGTTATTGTCTACGGCAAGCGCGCTTACGGTATTGTGGTTGAGTATACCGTCATCGAGAGTATAATGCGTGAATTTTTTTTCACCTGCGAGCTGACGGTTTAGCCCTCCTTCAACCGTACCGGCCCACAATGTGCCGTCACAATCCTCAAGGATGGAGTTGACGGGATTGCGCGACAGCGAATTCGGATCGTCCGGATTATGTGAAAATGTGGTAATTGACAACCGTTTGGGTGTGAAGTGTCCTATACCGGCACCTTCGGTGGCTATCCATATGTCATCGCCGTCAACGAGCATATTTATTATGAACGGATTGATTATCTTGGATGATTCGTAGGGCGATACACGTTCAAAGGTGTCGGTCATGGGGTTGTATATGTTAAGACCGCACAGACTCGTGGCCACAAGCCTCTTGGAACTGTCTATATCAATGTCGGTAACGAGGTTGTGTGATATAGTGGTCGCGTCATAGTCGGAGTGGGTATATTGCCTCATCAGCTCCTCGTTGTGGTTGTAGCGGAATATGCCCCGGTCCGAGGCTATCCATGTCTCGTTTTCACGGTTGAGGATTGCATAGAAGCATATGCCTTGTGGAAAATCCGACATTCCCGGTAGCGGCGTTGCCGTAATACCTCCTTGCCCGTCATGGCGTAGTTTTACTATTTCGTTGCCTATGCCGGCCCATATGCCGCCGTCATGGTCCGCATCGTCCATCATTATGCCGCGCGGATTGTGGTTAAGCGTCATTGTGCTTATGTCGGACACTTCGCCCGATGCGTCATCAAACTCTACACGTACTATATTATTGTCGCTGTGAAACCATACAGCTCCTGTAGAATCTACAATTACACGCATTGAACTATGAGCTGCTAGGCGTTTTAATTTCTCTGATCCGGGCATTGCCGGAGCCAAAGTGTTGAGTGATATAACTTCAACGCCGCGGTCGGTGGCTACCCAAAGACGCTTGAACCTGTCTTCGGTGACATTGAATACAAATATTCCGTTGAGCTTTCTGTACGGTTGGCCCGGACCGTAATTTACATATTCATACCCGTCAAAACGCGACAATCCTCCTCCCTGAGTGCTTACCCACAGAAATCCGTTACTATCTCTATACAGGTCATATATATAATTGTGTGGAAGGCCGTCAGTCATTGTGTAATACCGCGCATTGTATCCCGATGCAAACGGTGCACTGCCGGATGCATGACAATCAAGGCCTGCCCATGATGCGATGAAAAGCCATATTGTTGCGGCTAATCTTCTGATATATAGTGAGATATAGTAATGGGGGGGGGTATTAAACATAACTTTTGCATTCACACTGATTAATTTATGTATAACATATATTATTTGCGCTACGTCAAAATTACGTAAATAATTGCAAAATATAGCAAAAAACATTGTTTGAAATCAACATTTAACATAATTGTATTTTTGCGTTTTTATGTTTTTCAGCATGAATCGTTTCTTTTACCCCTTTATTACCTATTATTCCACCATTTCTTATTAAAAAAAGTCTTAACTTTAAAAGAAATTTTACGGCATGGCTCCGCTCCGTTTGTGCGAAGACATATACATATTTATAATTAACCGAATTATCACAGACCCGAATCAACTTTTATAAACCAGATATCATGACAATTTCTAAAAAGCTACTGATTTCGCTGGCCATATGTGCCGGACTGTCGCTGAATGCGGCTACCAATGAGTTGGTGCTCCAGACCAACAAACTCGGAGCGCCTATACAGCCTACTATGTACGGGCTTTTCTTTGAAGACATAAATTATGCGGCCGACGGCGGTCTTTATGCCGAACTGGTTAAAAACCGCTCCTTTGACTTTCCGCAGAATCTAATGGGCTGGACCACATTTGGCGGCGTGGAGCTGAAAAATGACGGCCCGTTTGAGCGAAATCCACATTATGTACGCCTTACTACAGCCGGTCATCGCGACAAGCACACCGGCATAGAAAACGAAGGCTTCTTCGGCATCGGCGTGAAGAAGGGCGAGGAGTATCGTTTCTCGGTATGGGCTCGCAATGTAGGCGGTTCACCGGCCAAGATTAGGGTTGAGCTTGTGTCGCCCGCGAGCATGGGTGAGACCCAGACAATAGCGAGCAAGGAGATCGAGATAAAAGGCGATAAGTGGACCAAGTACTCCACCGTCATAACTCCGTCGGTTACCGATGCCAAGTCGGTGCTCCGTGTGTTTCTCGCCAAGCCCGACAATGCTGTCGTAGATCTTGAGCATGTATCGCTTTTCCCCGTCGACACATGGAAAGGACATGAAAACGGCATGCGCAAGGACCTTGCACAGAAGCTCGCCGATCTAAAGCCCGGCATATTCCGTTTCCCCGGCGGATGTATAGTAGAGGGTACCGACTTGCCCACCCGTTACCAGTGGAAAAATACTGTTGGCCCGGTTGAGAATCGTCCCGTAAACGAAAATCGCTGGCACTATACATTCCCCCACCGTTTCTTCCCCGACTATTATCAGAGCTATGGCCTCGGCTTCTATGAATACTTCCTTCTGTCGGAAGAGATAGGCTCGGAGCCGCTCCCCATTCTCAGTGTAGGTCTTGCCTGTCAGTTCCAGAACCCTAATGCCGAGGCTCACGTGCCCGTGGATTCTCTGCAGCCTTACATTCAGGATGCACTTGACCTTATCGAGTTTGCCAACGGTTCCACCGATACGAAGTGGGGCGCTCTGCGTGCCGAGATGGGCCATCCGGCTCCTTTCAACCTCAAGTATATCGGCATCGGTAACGAGCAGTGGGGTCCGGAATATCCCGAACATCTTACGCCGTTCCTTGATGCTATACGCAAGGCTTATCCCGACATCAAGATTGTAGGTTCGTCGGGTCCCGACTCCGAAGGCAAGCAGTTTGATTACCTGTGGCCCGAGATGAAGCGTCTTAAAGCCGATCTTGTCGACGAACATTTCTATCGTCCCGAGTCATGGTTCCTCGCACAAGGTGCCCGCTACGACAACTATGACCGCAAAGGTCCTAAGGTATTTGCCGGCGAATATGCCTGTCACGGCCGCGGAAAGAAGTGGAACCACTTCAACGCCGCTCTGCTCGAAGCCGCTTTCATGACCGGCCTCGAACGCAATGCCGACATCGTGCATATGGCTACTTACGCTCCTCTCTTCGCTCATGTAGAGGGCTGGCAATGGCGTCCTGATATGATATGGTATGACAACCTTAATTCCATACCTACCTGCAGCTATTTCGTGCAGCAGCTCTTCTCTGAAAACAAAGGTACCAACGTATTGCCCCTCACCATGGACAAGAAGCCCGTTGTAGGTGCCGAAGGTCAGAACGGCCTGTTTGCAAGCGCCGTCTATGACAAGAATGCCGGTCAGTATGTGGTTAAAGTTGCCAATACGTCCGATACTCCGCAGCAGATCGACTTGACTTTTGCCGGATTGAAAAAGAAAGAGACTATAACCGACGGTACAAGCTACACGCTCGCATCTAAGGATCTTGACCTCGACAATATAGAGCGCGACGGCTCGATGAATCTTAATATCGCTCCCGTGGAGGCCAAGATTACGGTCGACGGTACCAAGTATGACGCTACGATCGCTCCCCGGAGCTTTGTAGTATATCGATTCAATAAAAAATGATATGCACTAACCTAATACAATAACTTATAATGAATAGACTGATAAAAACCGGCTTTGCCGCGATGATGACGGCCTGTTGCGCAACCGCTTGGGCCGCCGACGAGACAATTACGCTTACTCTTGACACTGACGCTCCCGCGATAACAATCGCACCGGAGATTTACGGTCAGTTTGCCGAGCATCTCGGCTCATGCATCTACGGAGGTATATGGGTTGGCGAGGATTCTCCCATACCCAACACTTCGGGTTATCGCAACGATGTGATTGCCGCTTTCAAAGAGCTTCACATACCGGTGCTGCGCTGGCCCGGCGGCTGTTTTGCCGACGAGTATCACTGGGTTGACGGTATCGGCCCGAAAGAAAATCGTCCCCGTATGGTCAACAACAACTGGGGAGGCACTGTCGAGGACAACAGCTTCGGTACACATGAGTTCTTTAACCTGTGCGAGCTTATAGGTACTGAGCCTTATCTGAGCGGAAATGTTGGCAGCGGTTCCGTAGAGGAGCTTGCAAAATGGGTTGAATACATCACTGCTGCCGACGGTCCTATGGCCAAGCTGCGCAAAGAGAACGGCCGCGAAAAACCGTGGAAGCTGAAATATCTCGGTGTCGGCAACGAGTCTTGGGGATGTGGAGGTAGCTTTACTCCCGAATATTATGCCGACGTATATCGTCGTTATCAGACCTATTGTCGTAACTTCAACGGCAATCATCTTTACAAGATTGCCTCGGGTGCGAGCGACTATGATTACAAATGGACCGACGTTCTTATGAAAAACGCCGGCAACCTTATGGACGGTATATCGTTGCACTACTACACTACTCCCGGATGGACAGGCTCAAAAGGTTCGGCTACCAAGTTTACCGACGACGATTACTACTGGACTCTCGGAAAGTGTCTTGAGATCGAGGATGTCATAAAGAAGCATGCCGACATCATGGACCAGTACGACCCCAAAAAGCGTGTGGGTCTGCTCGTTGACGAATGGGGTACTTGGTGGGATCAGGAACCCGGCTCGATACCCGGTCACCTCTATCAGCAGAATACCATGCGCGACGCCATGGTGGCTGCTCTGTCGCTTAACGTGTTCCACAAGTACACCGACCGTGTCAAGATGGCCAATATCGCGCAGATAGCCAACGTGCTACAGTCGATGGTGCTCACCAAGGATGACAAGATGGTGCTTACTCCCACATATTATGTGTTTAAGATGTATGTGCCTCATCAGGGTGCGCGCATGATTCCGGTCAACGCTCAGTTCCCCGAGATGAAGGTACGCAGCGAGCGCTCCGATACACCCCGCACTCTGCCCATGCTGAGCGCTACGGCTTCGGAGAAGGACGGTGTTGTTACCGTATCGATGGCCAACATATCGCTCGACAAGGCTTATAAGATCGAGATACCCCTCGGCGACATAAAGGCAAAGAATATAACCGGTGAGATACTTACAGCCGACAATATTGCCGCTTACAACGACTTCGATCATCCCGACGATGTGACAATCAAACCGTTCGATACTAAAAACGTAAAGGTTAAGAAGGGCGTGTTGTCGCTGACCCTGCCGGCGAAGTCGATTGTGACTTTGTCGCTCCGCTAAACGCTATGTATGCGGCACTGAATATACCGAGTGTTATCAGCATGGCCGCCTGACAGCCCCACATGACCATCGAGAATGCGGCACCGCGAGTGTCGTCGATGGCGTAGAGTGACAGGGCAAACATGACCGCCAAGTTCCATGGACCGAGTCCTCCGTTGGAGGGAATAGCCATGCTGAACGAACCGAATACAAACACCACGAGCCCGGGAATCAGCCCATAAGCTGTTCCGGGCTCTGTTATTAGGTCGTGTGTGAACGGAAACGCGAAAAAACATACATAGGTCTCGAGGTAATAGC
The DNA here is from genome assembly GCA_009775095.1 of Muribaculum sp. Lineage (GTDB taxonomy): Bacteria > Bacteroidota > Bacteroidia > Bacteroidales > Muribaculaceae > Muribaculum. The sequence continues at coordinate 106,256 of VSOZ01000002.1, read as the reverse complement.
ATGTCCATATGCCGAGTGTGAGTATAACGTAGAGGCCTCCTCCCTTCATCGTGAACAGCACCTTGAAGCCTTGCCACACTCTGTCGAGGTCGCCGTCAAGTTCACATATGTAGCGGTAGCGCCTCATAAAGTGACATACGGCCCACAGAAGCAGTATGCCGCCTGCTATACCGAGCCACAGCCACGGATTGTCTGACAGCCGGGCTACATCCTCGCCGACCTGATAGCGGGTCAGAAAGTTGTCGATGGCCGGATGAGCCACTATCAGAGCCAGTCCGAGCAATGCCAGTACGACAACGGCGTCAGAGGCGCGGTCGCCTATGTCGGTGCCTACCACTGTTGAGAACGACGTGTGTTCACGTCGGGTTATGTACATGCACCTCCACACCTCGCCGAGACGCGGAAAAACGAGATTGAGCGCATAGGCACCGAAGATCGATACACTCTCGGCTATGACCGGTATGCGCGGTATGCCGGCTCCGCGCAGCTGTATGCCCCATCGTATGCCCCGTATTATGTGTGACAGGGTTGTTATAAGCATCATGAGCGCTATCCAGCGAAAATCACACTCCGTGCGTATGACCCGCTCCATTTCCTTTATGTCTACTTTGCGAAAAAGCCATACGACAAGCAGTACCGATATCGCGAGCGGTATCAGGTAGCGCACCGCCCGGCTCAGCCATGTGCGCAAGTCGCTTTTTGCTTTGACACTCATACTCTATCCCCCTGTTTTATGTTATTACAACAAAAAAGCCGCCCGTTAGTAAGTCATGACAGCCTAATTTTTATATATTTCGTCTTATTAGATTGTAAGACCGGAAATTCTTTGTATATTTGTATATAGGATAACTATAAACATTTGAAAATGGCCGATAGGTTTAATAAAGTCGTTAAACCAACCGGATTATAAGACTCCGGAAGCAGTTGTTACAGGCGCGGCCGGCCCTCAAATTACTGCCGATGGAGTTTTGCTGTAAAATGACCCAAGAACAACAAGTTATTGAAACACTGCGTAGTCAAGGTGGATACGCAACTTTGCGCCGGCTTAATGAAGTTATAGACTTTTCGACATGGAAAACTAAAACTCCGCAAGCCAGTGTCAGGAGGATTGTGCAGAATAGTGATGCAATTTTCAGAATTCAACCGGGTCTTTGGGCTCTTGAAGAGTCAAGAGATAAAATTTTTCAGAAATTTAAAATTGAATCTGGAGACTTTAGAAGTGAAGAGATATTCAATCATGCTTATTATCAAGGACTTTTGGTGGAAATAGGCCATTATAGAAATACTTCAACATACGTTCCGCCACAGGACCGACATCGATTGTTTTTAGACAGGAAGTTGGGAGATTTAACCGACCATAAGATCATTCCACAATTCACATTTGAGACTTTATTACGTAAGGCTCGTACTGTAGATGTAATATGGTTCAATGAAAGAAATATGCCAACTCATTTTTATGAGGTAGAGCATACTACTGATATTAAAAACTCTTTATCAAAATTCTATGAACTTCAAGATTTCTTTTCCTCGTTCTATATAGTGGCAAACATTCATAGAGAAAATGAATTTAATGATAAAATAGATGCTTCTATTTTCTCACCGATAAAATCCAGAGTCAGATTTCTATCTTATGATAAGGTAGCATCCTTGCACTCTAATCTTTCACTACAAGAACATTTAATTTGGTAAGCCATGAATGAATATATTGTATACACAACCGAAGGATATCTCGAACCGGAGGAGGTATACGGTAACGAATTGCCCTTTTAAATTATTCGATCATCTTAAATATAATAACAATGAAAACTCCGGTTGCAATATCGGTATCTAATCGATAGCTCAAAAAATAGCTTTATAGTAGATAATGACAGCCTATTTTTTGAAAATTAAGCTGTTTTGTTTGGCAAATTGCGATTTATTTCGGTTATTTGTAGTCAGACGTAGTCTTTTTTGTAGTAAGAAATTAATTTTTGTAGTAAAATCAGCATTATACCAATCAGCATTATGAAGAAATTTGTCATAAGCATGCTTGTGGCGACATGTTGCATTACGGCATGGGCGTTGCCCGTCGACCGTACACGTGCTTCATCGGCCGCCACCGCCTTTATCAACAGTGTAAACGGAGTCAGCCATTCGGTCAGAAGCGTCGAGAGCATAGACGGAGGTTGCTACATTGTCAACTTCGCTCCGCAGGGATGGGTCATTATTGCCGCCGACGATAATGTGGAGCCGGTGATAGGTTACTCTCCCAACGGTCATCTCAGTCTCGGTTCGGCTCCCGACAATCTGCGTTATATGTTTGGCGAGTATAAGAAACTTGTCGTGAGCGCAGCCCGCTCGGGCGCCACTCAGAAGGCTTGGGCCGATCCGGTCATGATACGTTCACGTGCCGGTGCGTCGGTGGAGCCGCTTATCAAGATGAAGTGGAACCAGCCCGCTCCGTTCAATAAGTATTGTCCCGGTACGGGCGACGACAAAGCGCTTGTCGGCTGTGTCGCCGTGGCCATGGGACAGGCTATGAGCGTGCAGCAGTATCCTCCTCGTCCAAAAGGTTCGGTATCATATGCCGCTGCCGGTTATGGTACACAACGCATAAACTTTGACAGCGAACGCGCATATAACTGGGACGATATTATATCGGGCGCGAACTCATATGACGAGGTAGCCCGTTTCCTTTATCATGCCGGCATGAGTGTGAGGATGAACTACGGTGTAGACGGATCAGGTATACCCTCCAACGAGGTCGACCGCATATCAAACGGTCTTCGTGATCATTTCGGTTACGGCAACGATGTGACCTATGTGTGGCGCAGTGCATATAAAGGCGACTGGGAGCGGCTTGTGCTAAATGAACTGAATGCCGGACGTGCGGTCATATACAATGCCGTGGATACGGATAAAAATGCCGGCCACAGCTTCAATGTCGACGGATTTGACGGGAACAACAGCTTCCATGTCAATTGGGGTTGGGGCGGTAGCGGCGACGGATATTTCCGCCTCGACAACCTTCGCGATGCGCCCTACTTTTTTGATGATTATCATGTGATTATTATCGGTATCGGTGCTCCCGACCGTCTGTTGCGTAGCATCACTCTCAGCAATACGGAGATTGAGGAGGGGCTTGATGCCGGTTCGATTGTCGGCAGTATCATTGTCAACGGCGAGGCCCCCGCTTCATCAATGACTTTCAGCGTACGCGGCATGTACAACTCCTCGACCGACTCTTATGCCGAGGTACCTTTTACCGTAGATAACGGCATGTTGAAGACCACACGTAAGCTCGATAAGTCGGAAGGTACGATAGCTGTCGATATCGAGGTGACCGACGGTGCAAGCGGCGAGTCGCTCGTACAGGGCTTCTCCATAGCGGTTATGCCGTGGCGGAGCATAGAGGAGGCCACTTCGTTGTCTTACAACCGCACCATAGGCGCGTTTACTCTCAAGACAAAGCACAATGTGTCATATACGATTACCAATCAAGCCGGTGTGAAGATAAAAGAGGGTGCCATCGAGCCGCTCCCCGAACTTACGTTCAACAAAACCGACCTTTCCGACGGAGCTAACATACTTGAACTCCGATGCGGTACCGAAGTGCGAAAAATCAAGATTGTGAAATAATAAAACGAATATCCGATTATGAAAAAGATATATAAAAACTGCATGCTCGGTGCGGTAGCGTTGCTGACCGCCGTGACCGTGACTGCATGCGGAGGTGGTAAGGAAGATAATCCCGACGGACCCGGTCCGGCTCCCGATGACAAGTCCGTGGCCGTAGGTATAACTACGGAAGTCATAACCAAAGCACCTGTAGTGCTCAAATTTAACGACGGTGACGAGATGAATGTATGGGCCAAGACTTACGGCCGCATCGACGCTCCCGACATTGTGGCCAATGTAAAAGCCTCCCACGCCTCGGGCAAGTGGACTTTGGCCCCGGAAGTACGTATACAGCAGGGCCAGAATGCGTTTCTATACGCAGTGGCTCCTTTCAACTCGGCCAATACCGATCCGGCAGCCATACCGGTGAATATATCCGATCAGGTCGACCTGCTTTACTCCGGAGAGTTTGTGCCCGCATCATTCACTACCCATAATGTGAAGTTGAACATGAAGCATGCTCTTAGTCTTGCTATGTTCAATATCGTGGCTCAGGGCTATTCCGGCGCAGGTGCTCTTACGTCATTGAGTGTTGCCGGCGAGCAGGTGTTTACTTCAGGTACAATGAATGTCGGTACCGGAAAGATTACCGGCAAGGGTAAGGAACAGTTCACTTTATCGGTGTCAAAGACCGTAAACGGTAACGGATGGACCACCGAGTTGCCGCAGATGTGGGTCATACCCTTCTCGACAAAGGGTAAACCGGCTACTCTTACCGCAGCAATCGACGGCAAGACTTACGTGGTCAACATCCCGGAGGTGGAGATGCGTACAGGCTTCCAATACAAGTTCCGTCTTGTGCTTACCGACACGGGCCTTGTGTTTGTGCCGGCCATGACCGAAGAGGTGTCGCTTAACGTCGGAGGCGACGACATGCAGCCTATGGAGGGCTACGGCATATTGAGCTTTGACTTCAGCGGATCAAAATTCGTGTTCCCTTATTTCACGGGCGACAATGTGTTTGGTTCTATCCTCTCGGGAAATCATGGTGCCGGATATGCCATAGGTGGAGCCATGGAGATACCCGATCCCGGAACAAAGCAGGTGGTCGTGGAGACATGGAACTCTACCGGGTTCGAGCTTAACGACCTGCAAGGCATTGAGACCATCGACATATCAAGATATTAAAATCACGATACTAAAAAAGGCGCCGAAAGGCGCCTTTTTTGTTTATTTCATGTTGGTGGTGTCACTTTCTGTTAGCGGCTACATAGCCGAGAGCCTCGCGACACTTGTCGGTGATGTAAGTCCAGTCGGCAGCGGCTATGCGGTCTTTGGGAAATAGCTTAGATCCCATGCCCACACAGTATACTCCGGCTTTAAGCCATGAAGTTATATTTTCCTCCGTAGGTTCGACCCCGCCGGTAACCATGAGTTTTGACCACGGCATGGGAGCGAGAAGTCCTTTGACAAACTTCGGTCCGAGCACGTCGCCGGGAAATACTTTGCACAAGTCGCATCCCGCTTCCTGAGCGAAGCCGACTTCCGATATACTGCCGCATCCCGGAGTGTATGCTACAAGACGGCGGTTGCACACCTTGGCTACCTCGGGGTTAAACAGCGGTCCTACAACGAAGCATGCTCCGAGTTGCAGATACAGAGCGGCGGTGGCCGGGTCAACTATAGAGCCGACGCCTACAGCCATTTCGGGACACTCTACGGCCGCATATTTGACTAATGCTCCGAATATCTCATGGGCGAAGTCGCCGCGGTTGGTAAATTCAAATGCGCGTACACCTCCGTCATAGCATGCTTTCAGCACCTTCTTGGCTATTTCCAAATCGGAGTGGTAAAATACGGGCACCATGCCGGTAGCGCCTATCTTGGCCAGTACCGACTGCTTATCAAATCTTGCCATAGTTAATTGCTTTATTGATTTCTTGACCGGTTAACGCTGTACGCGACCGTTGGCGGCGCCTCCGGCAAGTGCTTTTACTTCGTCGGCCGACATCATGTTGAAGTCGCCGGGCACGGTCTGTTTGAGTGCCGATGCGGCCACTGCAAATTCAAGCGCTTCCTCCTGCGAAGGCATTGTCAGAAGTCCGTGTATAAGGCCGCCCGAGAATGAGTCGCCTCCACCCACGCGGTCGATTATCGGGTTTATGTCATAGCGTTTCGACACATAGAAGTCTGTGCCGTTGTATATCATGCCTTTCCAGCCGTTGTGGGTGGCCGAGAAGGACTCACGCAGTGTCGATACGACATACTTGAAGCCGAACTCTTTCATCATGGCTTTGAAAATGCCTTTGTAACCCTCGGCATCGGTGTTGCCGCCCTCGACATCGCTGTCGGGCTTGAATCCGAGGCAGAGTTCGGCATCTTCCTCATTGCCTATACATACGTCGACATACTTCATCAGCGGACGCATTATCGACTGTGCCTTCTCGCTTGTCCACAGCTTCTTGCGGAAGTTGAGGTCTACGCTGACGGTGACTCCGTGGCGCTTGGCGGCTTCACATGCCAGACGGGTAAGTTCGGCGGCCTTGTCGCTGATAGACGGGGTTATGCCGCTCCAGTGAAACCAGTCGGCACCCTCCATGATAGCATCGAAGTCGAAGTCTTCAGGCACGGCTTCGGCTATGGAGGAGTGGGCACGGTCATATATTACCTTCGACGGACGCATCGATGCTCCCGTCTCGAGGTAGTATATGCCGACACGGTCGCCTCCGCGGGTTATGTAATCGGTGTGTACTCCGTAGCGGCGCAGCGCGTTGAGCGCGGCCTGACCTATCTCATGTTTCGGGAGTTTGCTTACAAAGTAAGCGTCGTGGCCGTAATTGGCGCAACTGACAGCCACATTGGCCTCGCCGCCACCGTAGCAGGCGTCAAAACTGTCGACCTGAACGAAGCGGTCAAAACCGGGCGTGGAAAGGCGGAGCATGATCTCGCCGAGTGTTATAACTTTCATATTGTCTTGTTTTAGAGAGTGCCGTCAAGCACCCTGTAAGTTTCAGGTTATCGGTTATGCGACCGTAAAGTTAAGACTATTCTCTCAACCGAGTGCAATAACTGTTAAATTATTTGATTAACTCCATCAATTTTACCGCGTCTACGTAGCGGGCTATTCCTTCGGCCACGTTCTTGGCATCCTGCATGGCGTGTACCACTGTGGCCGGACGGTTGGTTACGTCGCCGCCTGCAAATACTCCGGCGCGTGTAGTCATGCCGTAAGGGGTGTCGCGGGTAAGCACATATCCTTTGTCGTCGACTTCTATACCTTCGGTGGTCGATACTATTCGCGCTGCCGGCGCACTGCCTACGGCGAGTATGAGTCTGTCGGCCTCGACAGTACGGGGTGTGCCTTCCGTGTCAATGACTATGTGGCTCAGGCGTGTGCCCTCGGAGCCGGTTATCTCTTTGACCGAAGAGTTCCACAAAAATTTCACTCCTTCAGCCACGGCATCGTCATACTCGGAACGAAGCGCCTTCATTTCGTTGATTGTGCGGTGATAGACTACGGTGACTTCCGCCGCTCCCATGCGTACGGCAGTGCGTGCCGCATCTATGGCCGTGTTGCCGCATCCGATTACAAACACTTTGTCGCCGTCGCTTACTATTACCTCTTTGCGGTCTATATTGCCGTTCTGAAACAGGCTTACGCGGCGCAGAAACCATATGGCCTGACGTACACCGCGATGGTTTATGCCGGGGATGTCGAGCTTTTTGGGTTTGCCCGTGCCGGTACCCATGAATATGGCGTCGAAGCCTTTGGCGAAAAGATCATCGACAGTGAAGTCACGGCCTATGGTGGTGTTGAGATGAAATGTCACCCCGAGATTTTCTATTTTTTTTATTTCACGGCGCACCACCTCTTTGGGCAGGCGGTATTCGGGTATGCCGAACATGAGCACACCGCCCGGTTCAGGCTCCATCTCAAAAATCTCTACGGCAAATCCCTGACGAGACAGGTCGCCGGCAATTGTAAGCCCTGCCGGACCGCTGCCTATTACCGCCACGCGTCCGCGAGACTTCTCGGGTATCGCTTCATGTGCGAGGCCGGCTTCAGAGTCGAAGTCGGCTACGAAACGTTCGAGTTTACCTATATTTATATGTGCGCCCTTCTTGCCGAGCACACAGTTGCCCTCGCACTGCCGTTCATGGGCGCATACGCGTCCACACACTGCCGGCAGGTTGCTCCGGCGGTGTATTATTGACATGGCATTGCCGAAGTTGCCTTTGGCAAGTTCGGCAATCCACTCGGGAATATCGTTGCTGACGGGGCATCCTTTCTTGCATCCGGGCACCTTGCAACCCAGACAGCGCCGGGCTTCGCGTATGGCTTCCGGTATGGTATAGTTTTCGGATACCTCCTTGAAATCGTTGTCCATTACGTCTTATTTCATCTCAAGATATGTTATCTTGTCCATGTCGCCGTAGTCGAGATTTTCGCCACCCATGCCCCAGATGAACATGTAGTTTGACGTGCCGGCGGCGGCATGTATAGACCATTCGGGGGCCATGACAGCCTGACGGTCATGCAGCCATATCAGTCGGTTTTCCTGCGGTTCGCCCATCAGGTGGCATATGGCGTTGCCCTCAGGCACGTTGAAGTAGAAGTACACCTCCACGCGGCGGTCATGGGTGTGGGCCGGCATGGTATTCCACACGCTTCCGGGCTTCAGTTCGGTGAGTCCCATCTGAAGCTGGCATGGACCCTCTTCAAGCACATTGTTTACTATAAGCTGGTTGATGACTCGGTCGTTGCTCTCCTCCATCTTGCCGGCGGCAAACGAATTGGCCTTTATCGAGCCCTTGCGTCCGTCGATGGTGACGAGCTGGGTCTTGTAAGCCTTGTGGGCCGGTGTAGAGTTGAGGTAGAAACATGCGGGATTGGAGGAGTCCTTGCTGCGGAAAGTCACGTTTTTATTACCGCGTCCTACGTAGAGGGCGTCCTTGAAGCGAAGTTCGTAGTCCTTGCCGTCGACCGACACTATGCCGTCGCCGCCTATGTTGATCACGCCGAGTTCGCGGCGCTCAAGGAAGTACTCCGACTTGAGCGGGTCGATGGTTTCGAGCACCATCGTTTTGGCTACCGGCACTACACCGCCGTAGACTATGCGGTCATAGAGCGAGTATGTGAGGTTGATTTTGTCCTGCTCCATGACTTTGGGCATCATGAAGTGGGAGCGTAGCTGCTCCGTGTCGTAGTGTTTCACGTCATCGGGATGACAGGCGCGGAGTATCGAGTATTCGGTCTGTGCCGAAGCTGAAAGCATTCCCGTAAAAAGGGCTATGGCAAAAATTATCTTTTTCATTGTCGTTTGGTTTTATTCTGTCGTTTGAATTTTGTCGGAATTTTTCTCTATCATTTCGCGTTGGTTGCGTAGTATGTGCACGCGGTTCCACCACATCATGGCCATCGTTATTAGCACGAGTACCGATGCTCCCACCCATTTCAGGTTTTCTGTACATTGATATATGATCCATGCCAGAGGACTTGAGGCGAAGTCGAGGCTGCCGCCGGCAAAGCCTGCCGGTATAGCTACCGCCGCGTCGCCCGTCGATGCATACACATCCTTGGCGGCAAGCGTAAATGCCGGCGCGAGATTGGTCACCATATACAGACCGAGTACGATGACTACGAGCCCCACGATAAATGTCTTTATTACATTTCCTTTGGTTAAGGGAAGCACAAGGGGAAATACGTAGAACATACCGGCAAGCGAGGCGAGCGGCAGAAATTCGTTGCCCGGCAGCAGTACGGCAAATACGAGCGTGACCGGTATCAGAAGCAGTGATACTACCAGAGTGGTCGGATGTCCTATGACAAGAGCGGGGCTCATGCCTATGTTCAGACCGTCGGCACCTTTGAATTTGCGGGCTATAAGGCTGCGTGTGGCGTCGCTTATCGGTTTCAGTCCCTCGATGAAGAGTACGGTCACGCGCGGTATAAGCTCCATGACGGCGCCCATCTTGATGCCCAGTCCGAGTATGTAGGGTATTTTGTCGACGATTTCAGACCATGAACTGCATGTAAGGCAGCCTATGCCTACACCCACGACAACGCCGAGAAAAAGCGGCTCGCCGAGCAGCCCGAATCTCTTTTTAAGTCCTTCGGCATCGATTTCGAGGCGGTTCATGCCCGGTATTTTGTCAAGTCCTTTGTTGATAATCCATGCAAAGGGCACAAAACCCGCGCAAAACGGCTGTGGTATGGATATGCCGTCCATGTCTTTGTAGTATGACTGAAACTTCTTTGCAGTCATGTCGGCGAGTATGAGGGTGACGATGTAGCATATTATCGCTCCGAAAAATCCCCATGCGAGCGAGTCGCTGGCGAAGTAGATGACCGCGCCTATGAAGGCGAAGTGCCAGTAGTTCCAGAGGTCGATGTTGACGGTGCGCGTGGTCTTGGTGAAGAGCATCAGTAGGTTGACGCCGAGGCATACCGGTATGATGAAGGCTCCCACGGCGGTGTTGTAGGCTACGGCTGCGGCTGCGGGCCACCCCATGTCGAATACATGCAGCTGCAGGTCGTAGAGCTGCACCACTTTGTCGAGAGCCGGCCCGAGTGCCGAGGTAAGCAGTGCGGTCACTATCGAGAGTCCCACAAAACCTACACCCACTTTCAGACCCGACTTCAGGGCGTCGCCGAACTTGATGCCGATACACAGTCCGAGTATGGTGAATATCACCGGCATCATTACGGCGGCTCCGAGGCCAATGATGTAGGAAAATACACTTTCCATGCTTTTCGTAATTGAAGGTTATCGCTTTAATGATTGGTTATTGAAGGCGGCCGCCCGGTTATTTGGGCTGCTTGCCTATGTAAGCGAGTATGCCTCCGTCAACGTAGAGCACATGTCCGTTGACAAAGTCAGATGCATCCGAGGCAAGGAATACGGCCGGGCCCATAAGGTCCTCGGGAGTGCCCCAGCGTGCGGCGGGGGTCTTCGATATTATAAAGGCGTCAAACGGATGGCGTGAGCCGTCAGGCTGACGTTCACGCAGCGGAGCGGTCTGTTCGGTAGCTATGTAGCCCGGGCCTATGCCGTTGCACTGTATATTGTGCTCTCCGTACTCCGAGCATATGTTGCGGGTAAGCATCTTCAGACCACCCTTTGCGGCGGCATATGCGCTTACTGTCTCGCGTCCGAGCTCGCTCATCATCGAGCAGATGTTTATGATTTTGCCGTGACCTTTGCGTATCATGCCGGGTATTACGGCCTTTGCGCAGATGTAGGGAGCCACAAGGTCCACGTCGATGACGCGACGGAAGTCCTCGACGGCCATCTCCTCCATGGGTATACGTTTTATTATGCCCGCGTTGTTGACGAGTATGTCGATTGTGCCGACAGTGGCTTCGATGTCGGCCACCATGGCTTTGACGGCCTCTTCGTCAGTTACGTCACACAGATAGCCTTTGGCGTCTATGCCTAACTCTTTGTAGGCTTTCATGCCGCGGTCGACAGTCTCCTGACGCGAGCAGTTAAATACTATCTTGGCTCCGGCTTCGGCATATGCGCGTGCTATAGCCAGTCCTATACCGTAGGCTGCGCCTGTTACAAGCGCGACTTTGCCTTCAAGTGAGAAGTTTACCATAAGTCTGTATATTTTATTGTTTATTCTTTTTCACAAAATTACATAAAAAGCCTTGCCCCATGTTCTATTAATAAATCAAAATGGGGGCATATTTTCGTCATAATATATGTTTTCAGTCTTCTATGGCAACAGACAGGGGTGATGAAAAGGCTTTTTGTACTTGTATAAGCCGGTCGTTCCACTCGGTGAGTGTAGCTATGTCTGTCTTTGACCATGTGAAGCCCCAGTAGTATGTCAGCTTTCCGTCGGAGTCGGTCATGCTCTCTCCGACAATGTGGCCGTCAGTTTCACGGGCCGACTTTATGCCGCCGGGCCACGCTATGCCCAAAAGAGCTTTGCCGTTGTCGGGTCCTTGCGTGGGGTCGGCGTATGCCACTATGCCGTTGTCGGCATCGAGTACCGCCGGCGAGTCATCGCGTCGCGGCACTCCGGCCACTATGCTTTTGCCCGGCCGGATACCTTCATAGCTCACGGTACATCTGTTGAGGTACGAGCCTGCATCGAGGGTTATCTTCCTTTGTTCGATTACGGCGGTGTCGTTACCTATAGTTCGGGGAGCAAATGTAAGTCTTGCGGTGAAACGCAGCGGACCGTTGTCGAGTATCTCGGCTTTGTCGTAGCACCACGGCATAGAGATGGTGTCGTTGTCAAGTATCGCCGCCACACCCGCACCGAGAGTCGGGCCCACTGCATAGCAGTCCATGCCCAGCCCGTGGTCTATGTGGTAGGAAAATGTCTTGATGAAATCCTCAGCCATGGCGGGGTCGATGCGGCGCAGTGAGTCCACCTTGACCCAAGTGGCCGGATCGGTCTCCGGGGCATACAGTCGCTCCAATACGAGGCCGTGTTGCGGATATTTGAAGAATATGTCGTAGCCGTAGGCCTTTTCGCCTTTGGCCTGTGTGGCAGGTCCGTAAGCGCGAAATCCTACAAGATCGTTCTCCCACGCAAGGTCATCGGCACGCTCGGGATAGAGCCTTCCCGAGGTGACATGTTCGTATACATGCATCGTGTCGCAGGGATGGAGTGTGTAGACAGCCGATTGTTGTGCCTTGACCGACGGTTGAAATATCAGAAGACTGTCAGAGGTTATCTGTGAGGGCACCTCGTTGCCGTCGGAGTCGGTTATATAGCAATACTCGCTTCCGAGCAGTTTGAGCACTGAGTCGGCGGGAAGTTCGGCCATCTCCCCGGTGCGGTCGAAGTCGAGCGGGTTGTCGACGGTGAGAGTTATGCTGTTGCGTCCGCTGCAGGCGGTGAGAAGCAATATTGCGGCCACTGCCGCTATAAGTTTATCTGACATGTGGTATGGCGTTATCAAGATTGGCAAGTATGTCGGAGCCTTCGCTCAGCTTTTTATAGCGCATGAGTGCTTCTATATAATAGTAGTCGGCGTAGATGATCGAAGCGTCAATTTCGCTGCCGGCGGGCTTGTGGCCTGTCGAGTGGTCGAGAAATGAAGTGCGTTTGTCGCCTGACCGATAGTTGTCGCTTGCAAGCGAAGCCAGCATTTTTGTCGCTGCGTTACGGTAGGTCTCGGCCTTGTCGGGCTTGCAGTAACCCTGAAGCTCGAGAAGTGCCGATGCCACCACACAGGCTGCCGAAGCGTCGCGCGGTGCGTCGGGTATGGCGGGATCGTCAAAGTCCCAGTAAGGCACGTAGTCGTCGGGAAGTCGCTTCAGATACACGTCGGTCACCTTACATGCGAAGTCAAGAAAGCGTTGCTCGCGGGTCTCGCGGTACACCATTGTGTAGCCGTAGATGGCCCATGCCTGACCGCGGGCCCACATCGAGGAGTCGGAATATCCCTGATGTGTCATGCCTTTGAGGAAATCTCCTGTCTCGGGGTCATATACCGCAACATGGTATGATGTGTGGTCAGACCGGAAGTGATGTTTCATCGTCGTGTCGGCATGCTTGACGGCAATGTCATATAGATTTCGTCCGCCTCCGTTTTTCGAGGCCCAGAAGAGCATTTCGAGATTAATCATGTTGTCCATGATAGTATTGTGACCGCCGAACATATCGACATTGCGGGGCCATGACAGAATGGTGCCGACGTTGGGGTTAAAGAGTGTGGCGAGAGTATCGGCTGTAGCGAGTATAACATCTTTGAACTTCGGGTTACCGGTAAGGCGGTAAGCATTGCCGTAGCTGCAGAATACGAGGAAGCCGAGATCATGATCAAAAGCCGGTTTTTCTGACAGGAACTTTAATGAGCGCGTGTATCGCTCTGCTTCTTCGCGTATGATTTCGTCATGTGTAGCCTCAAAGTCATACCACAATATCCCCGGCCAGAAGCCGGCACACCATTCGTCGGCCATGGCCTTGTGGCATAGCCATACCGAGTCGGTATTCTGGATATTTCGCGGCATCATCGTATAGTCTATAGAGTCGCGATGCAGATAATGCAGCGATTTCTGTACCTGTTCGGCGCAGTAACCGAGGTCTTTTTCCGCATCGACGGTCTCCGCGTCAATTGACACACACGATGTCGCAAACAAAGATAATGATAGAAGTCCTATGAATTTCATGTTATATATTGTCATTTAGAAGTGTTAATATCTAAATCAAGAATGTCGATCCACCCTTTTTCGCTTGTTGCGGCGGGTGTTATGCTGTAAAATCCGGTTTTGGCGCCGATCCATTTGCCGGCACTTGCTTTAAACTCGCCCGGTGCGTCGACGAATTTTTTACCGTCGAGGCTGTAACTGAACCGGCATGAGGCACCCTTTTTTACACCCAGGCGCAGATACATGTCGCACTCCAAGTTGGGATAGAGTCCGGCGTTGTACACCCTCGTGGGGTGTATCTCGGCAATATCGGTTACGGTTTCGGCACCTCCCTGTTCGGCCCCGGTACATATTACGAGCTGCAGCACGAAGTCATCGCCGCGCTTTTCAAGACCGAAGCGGCAATAGTCCCAGCCCATGACGACCATGCCCGAGGATACACCTTCGGAAGTGGCCTTTGCCGATATTCTTACGCGTGCGGTTATGGAAAACTCTTCGGCGGGAAACTTCATAAGCCAAAGATTAGGCACTTCCCATAGGTTGACAAACTCCTCCGACACTTTGTGTCCGTACAACCTCATCAATGCTCCGGGAGCCGGGAAGCCGTACATGTCGTTATAGTTGGAGTGCCACTGAAAGAGCTCTTGCGGTTTTACGGCTATGTCGGTCATCGGCTGCAGTACGGGTTTGCGCCATTTGGCTACGGGATTACCGCATCCGTCGTCGTCTCTGTCGTCACCTGTCACGGGCCAGTCTTCACGCCAGTTTACCGGGTTGAGGTGGATGACGCGTCCGTAGGCTCCTTTGTCCTGAAAGTTTATGAACCAGTCCTCGCCGGCGGCGGTAGTCACCCAACCGCCCTGATGCGGTCCGTTGATGTCGGAGTCGCCTTGTGCCATTACAATTTTAGGTTCGTATGGTCCGTATATGTTTTTTGACCGAAGAGCGAGCTGCCAGCCGTCGACTACACCGCCGGCCGGAGCAAGTATATAATAGTATTCGCCACGACGGTAGAGCTTGGGCCCTTCTATAGTATGGTTGACGCCGTCGTTGCCGTCATATACGATGACGGGCGACGATATTACCGCAGTGCCGTCGGAAGTCATTTCGCTTACGGTGATTATGCTGTTGAAGCCTGAGCGTGAGGCCGCCCATGCGTTGGCAAGGTAAACGCGTCCGTCGGTGTCCCACAGAGGAGTGGGGTCAATAAGGCCTTTGCCTTCTTTTACAAGTACGGGTGATGACCATTTCCCTTCCGGGTTGTCGGTCTTGACCATATATATGCCGAAGTCGGGGTCGCCCCAGTATATATAGTATTCTCCATCGTGGTATCTTATGCAGGGCGCCCATACACCCTTGCCATGGCGCGGAGCAGCGCTGTAAAAGTCGACGGGGGGTACCGCATCGAGTGCATGGTTGACGAGTTGCCAGTTGACCAAGTCGGTTGACTTCAATATGGGGAGTCCCGGAGTGCACTGAAAACTCGACGCGGTCATATAAAAGGTTTTGCCGTCGGGCGATGCTGTCACATCGGGGTCGGAGTAGTCGGCGTGTATCACGGGGTTGCTGTAGTGCTTGCCTGTAAGATTGGCGGGATTGGATATTATCTGCCCCACGGCATCTGTCGCAGATACCGTGGAACAAAATAATACCATGAGGAATGTCCACTTGTTCATCTTTTTTAAAACCATCTATTAACCTTAAACCAAACTAAACTAATACTTTTGTTGCATTAGACATCTTGTAATACGTTTCAACGTGCTATTACACTCACTCGACAGGTGAAATTTTTATTGCGACGCCGCCACGGGGTCGTAAAGTGAAATGCAACTTGTCTTTTGACGACACTTTCCGTGAAGTGACCCGGACCCGTGTGCGGGTGTTTACCGAGTCGTCATCGGTGTATATGTCGGCAGTGTATTTACGTCCCGGAGTGAGGAAGGACAGGTCTATCGTCTCCTCCGAACCGTCGTTGCCGGTCATGGCTGCGGCCCACCAGTCGTCGCCGTTGCGGCGTGCCATAGTTATGCTGCGTCCGGGGTAGCCCGACAATACTTTTGTGTCATCAAAAACAGTAACCAAGTCCTCAAACCATTTTATCTCCGGTTCGCCTTGATAAAAGTCGGGCTTGTCGTACCAGAATATAGTCTGCAGCGGGCTGTAGAACACGAGCGATGCCGCAAGCTGGTGAGCATGGGTGTTTTTGAGCCGCCTGTCGTAGTAGCATATGGTGTAGTCGGCAGCTCCGTTGAGCATGCGCGTAAAGGGCAGAGTGACGTTGTGAGTGGCGTCGGGGAACTCTTCGTTGCCGCATATGCCCTCTTGTGTGAGCAGGTTGGGGTAGGTGCGCGAGAAGCCCGACGGTCTGAACTCGTCATGTATATTCATCATCAGCCGGTTATCGGCGGCCTTGCGCACCATGTCGTGGAGCCACACGGCCCATCGGTGTGAGGCATACTGTACAAAGCCCGACTTGACCCCTGCCACACCCCAGCGGTGCAGCAGCGGGAAGAGCTCGTCCATCTGCTTCATCAGAGCATGTTGGTTGACATAGAGCCATACTCCGATGCCCTTCTCGCGGCCGTAGTCTATCACTTGCTGCATGTCGACTTTGTCGACTACCTTTGTTGCGTCGCCGTCATGGCTCGTGCAGGGCATGTACCACTGCCAGTCATAGAGCATGTAGGGTATGTTGTGCTCGGCGCAGAAGTCGATTGTCTTCAGTCCGGCTTCGGTCGATATTACGGTCGAGCGCATGATTTTGCCGGGCTTTACCCATGAGAAGTCGCCTTCGGCCTGCGGGTTGAGGTTCTGTACTATGTCATTGTTCTCGATAAGCTTCCCGGGAGTGTCAGCGGTCATGATAATTTTCCACGGAGTGGCATAATAGGTCACTATATCAACCGGCGAGTACATGACCGATGACAGGGTGGATTTTTTGTCGGCGCGCGCCATCAGTTTGGTCAGGCACCAATCATCGACATCGGCGTCGAGCAATGCCACCCATTGGCCTGACGGCAGTTCGAGTGTCAGAGCACGTTCGGCCGGCCGTATTATGCTGTCGACCGGAGTGTGGTCAAACGTAGCCTGTGCCCATTGCTCGCTCCAAGCCATGGTGCCTTCCGGAAAGGTGTAGTCGGTGAGGTCGCCCGTGACTTTGTGGAATATGGCTGCGGGATGTTCGGGGAAGAAGTAGCGAAATGCTATCCCCTCATCATAGGCTCGTACTTCTACATCAAGGCGGTAGTCGCTCTTGTCATGGCGCGACATATGCATAGTGGCCGAATTGTAGCGGTTCTTTACGGTAGAGCGTTCGCCATAGAGAGGGCTCCATACGCTGTCGACCGGTGCGTGATAGCTTACGCTGTCGACTTCGAGCGGGTCCATCCAGCAGTCGGGTTGTGCGAGGTCGCGCTTGCCGAGGGCCATTTCCCACACTCGGTTGTCGATCTGCAGTCCGGCTCTTGACGGTAATACAACCGCTTTGCCGTCGCGTACGACAGTGTATTGCAGCTCTTTACCCGGTTTGTCGAAGTGTACGCCGGTGCGTCCGTCGGGCGACTGCAGGCTCAATTTTCCGGCATCAAGGCTTAGTGGCGTGACTATGGTGAGTAACGCCAGCAATTTTATAAAATATGTTGTCATCGCTTATTGATTATTGTCAATTGTTCTATGGTTCAGTCACTCTACGAGCACCTCAATTTCTTGGACAGTCTCTTTGAATCGCTTGTCAGAGGGAGCTTCAGCACAGAGCGTTATTTTGCCTCGTCGCCGCGGGTTGTCCCACGTAGGATGATCGCGGTCTATGCGGAAAGTATTGTCACTTAAGGCTATGGCCGGTCCGCTGACATATTTAATTTTTATTATGTCGTTAGGGCGTGAATTTACCGTTACGGTCCTTGTACTGTCGGTAAACACGCATTTAAGACTGAATGTGTCATCGGATTTTGGGGCAATTTTGGCGATAATCTTGCAGTGACCTTTCGGATTATATTCGAGAAGTTTCCCTTTTTCATCCAAGAAACTGATATAGCAGGGTTGCTTATCTGAGGTCTCCGCATATCGTCTTTCGGTCATGTCGGCCATCTCTTTGTCAAAATACCAGAATGCATCGTGCCTGCAACCGTCGAACTCTTTCCACGGGGCGGCTTTTGCTCTGTATTTTTGCCCGGGCTCCCAAGATTGAGCCATCCATCCTTCGGTCGGGTCAATCGGTATCAATTGTCCGTTTACAAGCCGCTTGTCCAATGACTTTTCAATAAATCGTGCTATATAGTCGGCCGTGCGTTCCGACAAATCGAAATGTCCTCGGCCTGCATCGCCGAGAAACGATATGCAGCTGCCGGGATACATCATGCGGAAAGCGAGTGCCGGGCGCAGACGCGCATCCCACCATTCATATTCACCCATAACCATCAGTCCCGGTATGCCGTCGATATTGCGGGTCCGCCCCCATTCGACATTACTGCGTCCGTAGCCGCAGAGGTTGGTGCGCGGTGCGTCGCCGTGATACGAGATTATACATAGAGTTCTGTCGGGGTTCCATGCCGCGAAGTTCCATGACATGGTAGCTTGTGCCGAGTGGCCGAACGGTATTAGCGGCGCGTCTTTTATCTCGCTATGACCGCTCTTTTTCGCCAGTGCGACGAGCATGTCATCGAACGCCGTCTGAACACCTGTCTGCACATCCCATTCCTGACCGAAGCCGGGCGCTATCCATACGAGTGCCATTCCGAGCGCCGACATTCTGTCGCGAAATGACTGCATCTTGAACAGTGTCTCCTCGTTCATGTTCTGAAACGCAAACATGACGGCGCTGACTTTTTCTGTGCGGGGAAGTGTCATGAAGGCTCTGGGATGCTTGCCCGTCTCCGGCGAAATAACTCCGGTGACATCGACCTCACAGGTCGCTCCCGGATTTATCGTTGTCGTAGACCGGGCTTTGTTGAAGTCCCAATAAACGCCGTATCTGCAATGATGCAGGTCGTATAGCGGCGAAAATGTGAGTCCGTCGCGAGTCTTGAAAGTGAGCGCTTTGTCTGTAGGTAAGATATTATCAGTTATATCGGCAATATCAAACGGTAATTTGTCTGTGATATGTTGAGGTATATTATAATTATATGTATAATAATCGTTTCTTACCGTAGGATCGGAAAACGGCGCGGGAGCCTTAATGCCTTCTGTGCCGAGATTGGCAGCCAAGACTATCGGGCCGTAAAGAATGGCTCCCTTTGATGGATTGTCAGGAGTCGTTTCGACTCGGAGCGCCATGGGATAAGCCACGTCAATACGGTCACCCGCGTGCCATGTGCGGTCAATTGATATGTAAGAGGAGGGATCACCTTTGACTGAAACTTTTTTGCCATTGATTCTTACTGTCGGTAGGCCACTCCATGACGGATAGCGTAAGGAGAGTGTGAATTTATTCTTCGGAGCGGATAAAATTTCAAAGGTTGTGTTATCCGCTGATGGAAATTGTGTGGTCTGACGGAGTTTCAGACCTTTTTCCTCCCACGATAATTCCGAAGGTATGAACAGGTTGACAAATAGTTCGTTGTCGCCGTGAAAGTATATGGATTCGGCATATTTTGAATGACTTTCAAAACCGCTTCCTACACAGCACCAGAATGATTGTTCGGGAGTATTGTATACTTTATAGGCTCCTGTCATCAACGGCAGAAAATAGCATACCATGCCTGACAATGTGTCTTGTTGGGCGAGAATATGGTTATATAAGGCACGCTCATAGTAATCGGCGACTTTAGGCGAGGCTGTCCAGCAGAAAATGTGACGGGCAAGTTTCAGCATGTTGTATGTACAGCAAGTTTCGCCTGTATATCCGTTTATATACTTTGAGAAATTTTCAGTATCAAAAAAGTGTTCTTTCTGACTGCATGAGCCGGTGGCGAAAGAGTGCTTGTCAATTATGCAATTTAGGAAGTCCGATGCCATCTGCCGACTGTCATCGTCGGCAGACAGTTCGTAGTTTCGGGCCTCGCCGATGAGCTTGGGGATAAAAGTATTGGTATGTTTTGTACCCATGTTCAGATCCCCGTTGCGAATGGGGTCAAGCACGTCATTATGATAGAAAAAGCGGGCAAGTTCAAGGAAACGGTTGTCGCCGGTGACGGAATAAAGGTTGTATAATGACTCGTTCATACCGCCGAATTCGTTGCGAAGCATAAGCCGTCGGGTCGATTCAGGCTGTGATATAAGCTTGTTGTAGGCCCATTCGCCCATCTTTGACGCTACTTCCAGTGCCTGCTTGTTATCACAATAAAGATATTGATCGATTAATCCTGCTAAAATTTTATGAAGGGTGTACCATGGCGCCCATACGCTTTTCCCTTGTAGATTACGGTTTATCAGCTCTTCCGGAAATGCACTCAGGTAGCCTGAAGGCCCGAGAGCTTTCTGCACTTCGGCCAGTCCGGTGACAAGTGAGTCGCCTTTTAGTTTAAACAGCTGATTTCCGGTGGCGGCGTACATAAGTCCGTAAGCTGACATCAGGTGTCCTGTAGTATGGCCGCGAAGGTCGCAGTCCAGCGACTCCCATCCGCCGAGTTTTTTGACACTTTCATATCCGCCTTCGAGGCCGGCATACACTCCGGCATTGTTACGGAAGCTGTGGAGCATCCTGTTTATCGGAATAGACGCCATCCACGCCGAGTCGCGCCGCAGATTGTCGTGTACACGTCCCGGAAGAAGTTTGACATCTTTTAAGTCAAAACTGCGTGCAGGCATGGGTGAAGTCGTCTCGATCCTGACTTTGTCTTTGTGTTGGCCGGGATATATCGATTGGCCGAAGCATGACAATGCCGTTATGGCAAGCAAGAAATTAGTAGTGACATACCTTCGTGTCATTGAAATCAGCTGGGGTGTCATGTGGCGGTTTATTTATTGAGCTTGATGTTTACGAGCTTGCCGTGGCGCTTGGCGTTATGGGTATTGCCGTTGACCTTGATGCCGGCGGCATCGGTCTTTATGTTGAAGTTGATGCGCGGCTGACCCGTCACCTGAATGTTAAGATTACGCCCTTTGCGGCCGGTTATGACATTGAGTTTGGAGAGCGACGAGAAGTAGGTGTCGGCTCCGCGGCGCAATGCGCTTCCGTGACCGATGAACATGTCGGAGGCGGCTTCGGGTTTCGTGCCCTCGTCATAAGTCACGGCGAGCATATAGGCGTCGGTCGACCAGCCGTCGGCCTCGATCCATGAGTTGAGGTGCATGAGGCGTCCGTCGGCGAGTTGGTTTATGTACAAGTCGGTCACTTTGCCGTGGTCGGTTATGCGAAGCCCTATCCAGCTTTTACCCTCGCGACGTTCTATTACGGGCAATTCGCGTTGGTTTACGCTGTCTTTGAGTATTATGGCTGTCACGGCTTTGACCTTGTCGGTAGTTCCGGGGAGTTTGAACGAATAGTATTCTTCGGTGCCGCTGAGGTTTTCGGTCGGTCCTTCAAGCACTTCCCAATAGAGGTCTTCAGGATAGTCGTGTACGAAGTTGCTGTATGCGAGCGGACGTGGGTAAAGCGGGCGTACGGCTACCGAGGAGTTACCGTTGGTTATGTTGAGGTCGTAGCCTCGCTTGGAGGTGGTACCGCCGGGATGCCACAGCCACTCGAAGTTGCCCGGCTCGTGGCTCGATAGGTCGTCGATGACGAAAATAACGTTGTCAATCCACAGGAAGTTGCGGAAGTTGCGGTTGAGCCACTGCGACATGGGGCCGGTACCGTCGGCCAGTACATACTTCACGCGGCCTCCGTCAAGAAGATTGCTTACATTGCCCGGCAGCATCGTGCCGTGATACTGCTGGTGGGTCGACTGGCCTTTGCCGTTGAACTTAACGACATTGTGGGCGTC
Source organism: Muribaculum sp. (assembly GCA_009775095.1). Lineage (GTDB taxonomy): Bacteria > Bacteroidota > Bacteroidia > Bacteroidales > Muribaculaceae > Muribaculum. Next base: position 84,682 of record VSOZ01000002.1, on the reverse strand, counting down.
GGTCTGGAAAAAGTATTTTCTGTATTCCGGCTTGCCGTAGCTGCAGTTGCCGGCATCTTTTATTATATCGACACCTTTATGGAAGATGATAAACGAGTTGGCATCGGCATGGGAGTGGTTCCATGTCATGCCCGATTTGACTGCGAGCATGGTGGCATCCTTGTCCCACGAGTCGCGCATGGTGGCCCAGCCGAAGTCTTCCCATAGGTGCGACGCGGGCAGGGCGGGCACGGACGGTGCTTTTGACAGGTCGGGGGTATACAGAAGTCCCATCGGGGTATTGATGTTGAACCCTTCATGAAAGTTGCCTTGTGCGGTTTGCGACAGGTACCACAGCGCGACGGGGTCGGCCGATGTCATGGCACAGGCCAAGATTACCGGGCGCTCGCCGTTTACGTTTTTGTGGCTGTCGCCGAAATTGATGCTGTAAGGCTCGCCGGAGCGTGGATACAGCACGTAGCTGAAAAACGGAGTTATCTTATCAAGTTCGGGCAGTTCTTCGAGTTTGGCGCCGGGGTGAGAGTTCAGCCATGCCAAGCGAAGAAGAAGAGCCTCCGATATGCCGAAGTTGGCGTAGTTGATGCTCTCGTACATGCCGCCGTCGCGGTCAAAAGTGCGGGGCTTATGTTGTATTATGTCGCCGGAGAAGTCAAACCACTCGGGGAGCGAGTTGACTGCGGCCTCGGCGGCTGTGGCCGCCTCGGGCACCTCGTTGGAGATGGCAAGGGCAAGCAGCCCTCCCATGCCTATGCACGATGTCCACCAGTTGTGTCCCATGGAGTTGAGCGAGTGTATGCGGGTCGGCTCGATAAGCCAGTCGCCGAGCAGCGGTTCGACCGCAAGACGGTACATGCCTTCGGCTATCGTCTTGCGCTCGGAGGCCGACAGGTCGTTGTACACGGCGTCGTACGCTACCGCTACCTGAAATGACTTGTGGGCCATCTGCAGCTCGCTGCGCCACGCCGGCTTCCGGGCCAGCATTTCGGAGTCGCCCCACGAGGGAGTCTTGGCTATGTCGAGAAGCATGGAGCGGAGTTTGTCGCTGTACTTCTTGTCGCCGGTCACCTGATAGGCGAGAGCAAGATACTCCATGCGCCTTATGTCGTTTTTCTTGAGCAGTTGATCGGCGGTGCCCAGTATGCGGGTCCATGCCGCCTGCATGGCGGTGTCGGTCTTCACGGCCTTGCGCACGGCCTCGACGCGCTCGGGGGTGAACAGAAGCGACGGGTGCTTTATCTTGGCGCCGAGTGTAGTGCATAGGGCTATACACACCGCGGCTATGATAAATATACGTCTAAATGTCATAATGGATGGATTATTTGAATGTTACATTCTCAACATGTTCTCCTATAAATATACGGGCCATATCGCCGGTTTTGTACCAAGCGGGCTTGCCGGGCATGTTGTCGGCTATCTTCATGCCGTTGATGACGAGATTGTCAAATGTTATGTCGCTGACTTTGCGGTCTTCGTTGTAGCCCGCTATTATCGACATCTCGGCATTACCGCCGTTGTATGTTATGTCTTTAAACAGTACGTTTTTAACGCATGTGCCCGGTGCGGCACAATATTTTTTGTTGAAGAATATGCGTATATTTACAAGTTGGCCTTGACGGAAATCTTCGACACGTATGTTGTCAAATGTTATGTCGCGGACCACATTGTTGTCGCCGCAACTGATGCCGAAGCATCCCTGATAATCGATCTGCTTCTCTTTGTGGTCGAGTATATCGATATTACGGTATACGATGTCATATATCGTGTCGGCCGGGGCGTCGATGCCTATCTCCGTGGCGCTTCCGTGAAGACCGATCATGATAGGGTGTGCCACGTCGGCCCACAGTGTGGAGTTTTCCATGACGATGTTGCGGCATCCGCCCTTAAACCCTTTGCGGGTGGCGTATACCGTGGAGCAGTCGTCGCTGTTGCGGCAGAATACATTGTTATAATGTACATTGTTGCTTGAAAAAACGTTCATTCCGTCGCCCCAACCGTAGTAGCTGATTGACTTGACGTTGTTGATGTTTATGGAGTCGCTGCCGCCTACGGGTATCTGTGTCACGATTATGCCGTCGGCGTCAATGCACTTCGAGCGCTTGATGTATACGCCCTCGCCGCGGCCTTTGGGGTGTACTTCGCCGCGACCGTAGAAGCGAACGTCGCGCACGCTGTCGGCTACAAGTTGTCCTACCACTCTCGCGCCGCCGTCGATGTACACGGTCATGCCTGAAGGTATATTCATGAATTCGCCGGGTATCTCATGCAGTCCGGGCCCGAAATATATAAGTTTGCTCCCTTTTTTGCCCGCTCTTTTTATCTCTTTGGCCGTGGGGCGGTGGGTGTCTATAGGATTGGCAAACAGATGCAGGTTGTGAAATATGTCGCCGTTGACTTCTATCGACAGGTTGCGCGGACGATCGAGCGTGAACGTCAGCGTGTTCCCCGATACGGCCGGTTCTATCGAGTAGGAGAGCGGACGTACACGGGCTTCGGTTACGTCGGTTTTGTTGGCGGTGACTTCGACTTCTACCGTGCCGTCGAAGTCGAAATAGGCCATTGAAGCTGTCTCTACATGGTGCTTCGTGTCTCTAACCTCGTCTACCTTGACGGGATAGACCGCTACCGGCTGCCATTCGCCGCCGGTCTGACGTACTTTTACTGTGAAGTCGTCAAGAGTCTGTACACCCTCTCCGGTAGGATAAGTCACGACTTCGGCATTTGCAACAGATGCTATAAATAGTAGTGAAGCAACGATATTTCTAATGTTCATGATAATGAGTTATTTAGTCTTTAGAGTAAGTTATATTGTCTACATGTTCACCGACAAAGATGTTGCACATGTCGCCTGTTTTGTAAAAACCGGGCTTGCCGGGCATGTTGTCGTATATTTGCGTACCGTTTATCGTGAGGTTTTCGAAACGTATATTTTTAACCAAATGGTCTGCATCATATCCGGATATATGCGATATCAGGGCTTTGTCGCCGTTATAACTGAGGTTGCGTACGAGTACGTTGTGTAGTCCTCTTCCGGGTGCGGCACAATATTTTTTGTTGAAGAATATGCGGAAATTTATTAATTGGCCTTTTCGCAACTCTTCTATACGTATGTCGGAAAATGTTACATTACGTACCAGATTGTTATCGCCTACGTTGATAGCAAGGCAGCCCTGATAATCAATCTGATGCTCATATTGTTCGAGGATATCGATATTCTCGTAAAGCACATCTTCTATTACATCGTTTCCATTGGCGTTTCCATGTAGTCCTATGAATATAGGGTGTGCCACATCAGCCCACAACACTGCGTTGCGCATGGTTATATTTCGACAGCTCCCTTTCATTTTCCCGCGTGAGCAGTAAATGGTAGTACAATCGTCGCTGTTACGGCAGAAAACTCCGTCATGGGTCACATTGCTGCTACAGTATACATTCATGCCGTCGCCCCATTGGTAGCTGCTTATGGCGCGTACATTGCGGATAGTCACCGAGTCTGACTCGTCGACAGGCATCTGCGTCATTATCAGGTCGGCAATCTTCACATTTTTGGATTTAGATACATGTACACCCGGTCCCGGTTTGTCGGGATGCACTTCTCCGCGTCCGTGTATTTTCACGTTTTCGGAGTTGTGTACAAGTATACGTCCTTTTACGCGTGCTCCGCCGTCGATATAGACGGTCTTGCCTGAAGTTACGAGCAGGGTGTCGCCGGGAAGTTGGTGTATGCCGGGGCCGAAATATATGAGATTGCTGCCCTTCTTGCCGGCTCTTTTTATTTCCTTGGCTGTAGGTCGCTCTGTATCGATACCGTTGGTGAAAAGGTGCAGATTGTGAAAGAGGTCACCGTTGATTTCGACCGACAGGTTACAGGGGCGGGTGAGCGTAAAGGATAGGGTGTCGGCATCTATATCGGGTGTTATGTCGTAGGATAAAGGACGCACACGTGCACTGCTGACTCCGGCTTTGTTGGATATAACCTCAACTTCTACCTTTCCGTCAAAGTCAAAATAAGCCATGGATGCTGTCTGGACCGATCTTTTGGTACCGTCAGGAGCTATGACTTTGACGGGATAGACTGCTACGGGTTGCCATTCACCGCCGGTCTGACGTACTTTTACTGTGAAGTCGTCAAGTGTCTCGACCCCCTCTCCGGCAGGATAAGTCACGACTTCGGCGTTCAGGCCGATAATGGAGGCACATAGGGCGAAAACGGCTGAAGTGATACGTTTCATTTCTATTCTGATATTGATTGGTTATCGTTTTATATCATGAAATACCGATTTCGGAGTTGAAACACTCATTCGCCGCCGGCAATTTTAATGTTTTTTTAGAAATTCGGCGCAAAAACCGTATTAAACGTATGTATACGTACCGCGGTAAGATGTCTCGTTTATCGTGCGAGGTACTTGCGGAACGCTTTGTGCATTATGCCCATGCGATATGTTAGCTCGCGTCTTCTGTCGCGCTTGAAGGCGCCGCGCAGCAGGCTTACCGTGTACTGCGACATAAACAGCATGTAAAGATAGTAGGGATAGCGGCGGTTATATACCTTGCGGAAATAAAGGAAACGGCTGAAGGCCTGCTCGATCTGGATGAACTCGCTCTTTTGCTTTACTTTGGTGCCTGACATGCCTTCCAGATGTATGATGCGGGCATCGGGTACGAGCATTATGCGGTAGCCGAGTTTTTTTATGCGAAATGACAGTTCCGACTCCTCGCAGTACAGAAAAAAGTCCCGATCGAATCCTCCCGCCCGTTCAAAGGCCTCACGCCTTACCATCATGTCGGCTCCGATGACATAACCCACTTCTACCGGCTCTTTGGCGTAAAGTTCTGTCGGCTTGTGTTTCAGTCGCGGTATGTATGCTCTGAAGTAATGGCCGAGAGTGAGCTGTGGCGATGTGGAGTATCCTATGCTGCCGTCGCGGTTGAGCAACAGCCCTCCGCAAGCTCCCGTGTCGGGGTGGCTCTGCAGGTAGTCGTACAGCGTCTTTATGGAGTTGTCGATTATGACGGTGTCGGAGTTGAGTAAGAGGAGCGTATCGGCATGTGCCGCCGATACGCCCATATTGTTGGCGCGCCCGAACCCGATATTGCCGGGTGCTTCAAGCAGGATGACGTCGTTGAGCCGCTCTCGCAGGTAATCGACCGAGCCGTCGCCGGAGTCATTGTCTACAACAATAATCTCGTAGCTCAATCCGTGGTTTTTGTCGTAGATTGACTTTATGCACTCATAGGTCAGCTGAGGGGTTTTGTAGTTGACTATTATGATTGATAATTGCGGCTGTGGGCTGTCATTCATTTTGTCGGGTGCAATTTAAGAGGATGTATTAAAAACGAGCGATTATTCGTGCCATGCAACAGTCTCCAAAAAGCGGGTGCGGAGCGCGTCGTCAATGTCATGGTCGTTCAGTATAGCCGGCAACCGGTTGTAGTCGGTATTAAAGCGGTCCATGATTTCGTCAAACTTCTCGGGATGATAAGTTATGGCTCTGCCGGCCGATTCAAGCATGGCGAGAGGCTCTTTGATGAGTATGCCGGCATTGTTGTTCTTTATATCGGACAAGGCTTTGTATATGCGGCGGAACTTCGCTATTGTGCCCGGAGCCACGGCCATATTGTCGCCGTAGGTTATCGTGACGCTCTTTTCGCGATCGCATGAAATATCACCAACCGGTATGTTGAGTGTCAGGTCGTTGCCGTCGTAGGTTGATGCTATGGCCTTACCGTCGAGGGTCACACTCTCGGGTGGACGGTAACCGTGGATTTTGAGTGATATGCGGCGTGTGGCGGGCATGTCGTCATACTTGCCTGTTCGCGGCGACAGTGTTACGGTCAGCTTGTTTCCGTCGACATGCGAGGTCACTTTTGTTGTGGCGAAGTTGTCGGCATAATTCTTGTCGTTGCCGTTGTCCTCATATATTGTAAACTCTCCGTCGCCTCCCGGAAAAACATTGATAATATAAGGATAGTTGTTTCCGCGCAGATTTTTGACCCCTTCGGTCATGGGTATGACGGAGCCGGCCTTTATGTATACCGGATATTCGTCGAGGGCAAATTGTCGGGTCACGGTAGTGTCGCCTTTGAGCATGGTGCCGCTGTGCCATTCATACCAATCACCCTCCGGCAGCCATATGTCGGTTTCCGAGTACATGCCTTTCATCGGTGCGGTGACAGGCATGACAAGGATGCGGTCGCCAAACATGTACTCATTGCGGAAGTCATAGGCCTCCTGTGCGTCGGGGTAGTCATAGTACATCGGACGGCACAACGACAGGCCTTCGTCATATGTCTTGCGGGCCATAGTGTAGATGTAGGGCGACATTTCATAGCGCTTCACGATAAGATCGCGTATGATGTTGAAGTGCTCTTTGTCAAATGACCACGGCTCTTTTTTGAGATGCTCGTTTTTGGTGGAGTGGGTGCGCAGTATGGGGCTGAATATGCCAAACTGCATCCAGCGCACAAACATCTCCGGCTCTATGCGGCCTATGCCTTCGTGGTGGCCGCCTATGTCGTGGCTCCAGTAGCCGTACAGCACGTTGGAGGCCGTGGAGTTGAAGTAGGGCTGGAAGTCGAGCGAGGCCCATGTTATGGCATGGTCGCCCGAAAAACCTATCTGATAGCGATGATTGCCGAGGCCTCCCCAGCGGTGGTAGAGCATGGGGCGGGTGTCGCGGTTACGTTCCATATCGGTGAAGAAGGCGTAGTTGAGCCACCATGTGTTGCTCAGCGATGGTATTTTGCGGTCGTTGGGAAATTGCTGCCAGTCGAGCCACCAGAAATCGACGCCGTCCTTCTCCATAGGGTGCAGAATCGTCTTCATCCATCCGTCCATGAAGCGCTGCGAAGAAGCCTCGAACGGTATGGTCACGCTGTCGGCCGGATTAAGTCCCATGCTTCGTGCCATATCGCTGTAGCCCTCCTCATATGGCGCTATGCCGTCGGCGGGGTGAAGGTTCATGGTTATCTTGAGGTCATTGTCCTTTATGAATTTCAACATGCCGGCGGGGTCGGGAAACAGACTGCGGTTCCATGTGTAGCCGGTCCATCCTCCTTTGCCTTTCTCGGTGTAGTGCCAGTCCATATCTATCACAAGTACGTCGAGCGGTATGTCATATGATTTGAAGTCTTTTACGAGCTTGCGGAGCTCGTTGTCGGTATAGGTCCAATATCTTGACCACCAGTATCCGAACGCGTAGCGCGGAGGCAGCGGCACCTTGCCGGCAAAGAGGGTGTAGTCCTTCAGGGCCCGTTTGTAGTCATTACCATAGGCCATGAAGTACCAGTCCTGTGCCTCGGGAGAGCTTTTACGCTCCTTGACCCACGGGCGGTCGGCACCGTCAAAAAGCAGTGTCGACGAGTCGTCAAGCAGCGTCCATCCGTCGCGGGCAAGTATGCCGTCTTCGATAGGCATGCGCTCGTCGTCGCGGTATTCGCCGTCGAAGCGGTCAAGCGTGCGGTATGTACCCTTGAGATTGGCGTTTTGCTTATCGCCGGGACGCCATGTGAAGGGCTTATCTTTTATCTTGGATTTTATGCTTAGATTGTTGCGGGTGAAAGGGCCGGAGCCTTTTTTGTAGGACAATTCCATAAGGTCAGTGGCGATTGTCACGCGGTTGCCTTTTGTGTTTACTTTTGCCGGTACTGCGGGGAAGTCGCGCTCTACGGCCATAAACGAATTGTCGTCGACAAATTTACCATCGGGCGCATACTCCATTCTTATTGCGCCGTCGGAAATAAGTGTGAATCTTACGTTTGCGTCGCGATATACAACTTCGGCTTTCAGCAGACACGTCATTGTAAGCGCCAGCATGATAATGATTGCTCTTGTTCTCATGTGTAAACTTAAAAATTGGTTATTGGTTGAGTCCTTTTTTTATTAAGACACCCAAAAACATGGCTACACCCAAAGTTAGCTACATTTTGGCAACTATACAAGAAAAACGTAAACGTATGCATTTCGAGTTTTTATTCAGCCGAAAAGGCGACCTATAAAACTACCGAAAGTATAAAATATGGAACCTTGAGTCCATGAACAACGCTTGCGGATAAGATTAAGGGGGGGTATAAGAAATATCATAGGTCGCGGTTTTGACGTACCGTCAGTCAATACCAGTTTCTTGAGAACTTTCAAGTAGCGGCGTCCCGGACAATCGGCAAAACGGGCTGTCATTTCTGTGACTTTTAGGTATAGTTCATGGTTATGTTCGTTAAGTCGAAGTTTTGAGAAATATTCGGCGAATCTTTTTGTTATGTCGGCATTGATGTTCGCACTCTCTTCAAGCCATTTGTCCGGTCTGGCATTATCAAATACAGGTAGTATGCCTTTGTCTCCACGTCTATATGATATTGTGCGTCCGAAGGGACATGCGGAGTAATATTGTTCAAATGCCCGCGTAAGCCGTCGAAAATTCTTCAGGGGCCCTCGACAACGGTCTCTGGTGTAGAGCGATGTATAAAATCCCGTATCTTTGATAGGCAGACGGTCGCCACCGGTCATGAGATAGTAGCTGCTTAGCGGGGATGCTCCGAAATCGATAAGTAAGTCGTTGATGTTTTTCTGAGTGCGCCGTGACCCGTTTACGTCAATTATAGCTCCGCGTATGGCAGGGTCGGTTATGCCGAGTTGGGTGAAGTATTGAAGAAGCATATTGCGCTGCTCATTGTAATATCGCTTTATTACGTTCATCACATCGGAGTTGTTGAGAGCATCTGTTATGTTGCCATCTGTTAGGGATTTTATCTCGGCTATAATGTGGGGCGGTAATAATTGTGATAGTGTTTCAATAATGTCGCTATGGCGTCCTCGTAATGTTGAGGTGGAAAGAAGTTGTGTAAATTCTTCTTTTGAAAAACACTTCATAGCCGGTAGATAGATTGATGAGCGCGATATGTAGAACAGGTGTAGTCTGATGTCGGCTAATTCCGATCTGTGTGATTTGATGACTTTTGCGGTTTCGTAAAGAATATAGCCGTCGCGGGTCATGAAATACAGGTCGGTGATGCCTTTCTTGAGTGCATCATTCAAAATGTAATTGACATATATTACATAGAGTGGAGCGATAAGATCTGATGCAAAATCAACACGGTTGTTGTTTTCGTCATGCGACAATCTTATGGCTCGTGACATTCCGGCCAGTTGCGAGACTGTGGACTCAAGCGGGTTATAATCTGATGCAAGCAAAAATTTCTAACATTGTAAATAGCGGTATTTTATACGATGCGGTATTATGCCGTTTTTCAATGCACTGATAAAATCGCTGCGAAAATTGTCACCGTAGTGGTGCCACGGCTTTTCCAGATGTCTTGTAGTGTTACTTCCTTATTTTTATTACGGGCGGCTCTTGTCTCGGCCTCTATTCTTTCTTTGGCGAAGTCGCATCTTTTTGATTGCGATGAATTACATCCCAAAACCTCTCGGGCTAAAAGATCAAAAGTATTAGAGGCGCACCCTGTCGCTCTAACTAAACATGTATCGAAAATGTCAAATGATTTTCTAATATAGAGATATGGACATAGGATTGCGATTTTTTGTATTAGAATTTGTGTGGTAATAAAATTTGCATTACCTTTGCATCATAAAATTTATGGGGTATTAGCTCATCTGGCTAGAGCGCGACACTGGCAGTGTCGAGGTGAGCGGTTCGAGTCCGCTATACTCCACAAGCAGCGAATTCAGAGTCATTCTGAGTTCGCTGTTTTTATTTTGCCGATTATAGGTGGCGGTTAGGCGAGGATGCGGATCAGAGCAGCCCCCTGTCGAAGTTAATATCCTGCCGGAAGGTAGGGACGCCTGTACCACGGCGTCCGGCTGCCGCCCGGATGGCTATACAAGCCGAAACGCTGCCGCCGTATTACTGGCGGCCCTACGAATACGATTGTGTTTTATCAACTGTTTTTTTCACATTGGCCTAAAATAATTGGCATTAAAATTCTGTAAGTCATGATGATTCCGTAACTTTGTATCTGCGAGCCTTTGGGCTGCATTGATAGAAATTGGCTGAATTATTCAATTCATATAAGTCGCATGTCAATCTCTCCGGTCTCATGGAACTATGCGAGACAGAGGGGAAGTCTGTTGTTTATGAGAGGGATGAATACCTGCTTCATCAGGGAGATATTGAGAGGCATATATCTCTTGTGAAATCAGGCTATTGTAGATATGCTTGTTTAAAGCCGAATGGGGATGAAGCGGTAGTCGGTCTTGCAATGACAGGGGAATTTGTGACCGACTTTAACAATGGAGTACGTAGACTTCCGTCGCAGGTGTCGTTGGTTGCTTCGGTGCGGACCGAGGTGCTTCGACTCCCTCTCGTATATGTGTTGGAAAAGTTGTCCAAATCTGATCCAAATTTTCGTTACATAGCATCTGACGCTCTTTTCCGTATGTGCTATACCCGGTTGCTGGAACTCTATGTACTTTCACCGGCTGAACGATACCGCAAGTTCGCGGATGCGTACCCCGATATAGTCTCAACTATCAAGTCCAAAGAGCTGGCTTCCTACTTACAAATATCTCATCAGCATCTCCTCAGAATAAAAAAATCGCAGGGTCTAAGGGCGAAAAATAATTGAATTGAACATTTGTTCAATTACAAATGTGAGCTTATGGCGAAATTTGCAAATCAAACATGACTTAATTTCAATAATGAAACGCCAAATCGCCCCAATAATTTGTGTTGTATCGGTTTTAATGACAGGATGCAGTGATGACAACATCGTTTTTAACGCCCCCCCTCAGATAAGGGCTTATGAGACAGATGCCGCTGTGCTTTCGCGATTTGTCGAGGTAAACGATCGCACCGGATTATTTTCTATCAATCCGGACAAGAAAGTTACTGCAACCGATTATGTTGTAAACCGTTCTCGGGAGCAATTGTTGGAGATAAGTTCGATCAATCGTGCACGTTTTGAGCGTGAAATGGAACAAGCAAACAATCTGATAAAGGCATATAGAGAAGCCGATAATGTCAGTGTCATATACACAATCCTGACATCAGGACCGGTAATAAACAATGAGGGAGGGACAATGCGTATATCAAAACTTCAGTCATATAATGCGGCAGCAAGAGCCGTAGCCCGACTGTCGGTATCAGGCGACGACATATGCCGGACCGGATTCTATTCGATGGGAGATAACCGGCTTACAGTAAGTTGCGGCAACACTTCTACATTTTATGTATCACGAATCGCTTTCGTGACATCCGATGACACGAGTAAGGGTACAATTCTATTAGCGGGATTAGGTATAAACTCATTGCCATATAGCTATTCGCTGGTACTACCGGAGGTTAACGGCGAGTATCTTAACATTCAAGGCAAATCCCTCATGGGGAACGGCAATGTTACAGTCGGAATTTTGGAATGAAACAAATACAGTTTTACATAACAATATTGGCTTGTGGGCTTCTTGCCTCGTGCGAGGAACGCACAGGGTATTATGATGCAGACCAAAAAGGGGTAATTTCTCTCTTAACCGATGTGGAATGGAAACAGACTTATGAGCATAAATCTGATTTTGAACCTACCGAGTATAAAGAGGAGGGTTGGGCCTATAAATTTAATGCAAATGGTACCGGTTCATACAAATGGATGAGTTGGAGCGACCGGACAATCAACGGCGATCCGATTTATTTCCGTTGGACTTTCACAACTGATAATTTCACGGTAATCTATATTGATAAGTCGGCACAGTTTTGGCTGATAGACAGACTTACGCCTTCTGAATTAACGGTGACAAGCGCCTTTCAAGATCCTGTGATTTATCCGAATACCGATAAAACTATTTGTAAATTTGAGGCTATAAATAAGTAAAATAGTAGAGATGAATAAACTTATAATTCCATTCCTTTTCATGGCCTGTCTTTTTGTTACATCATGTATTAATGATGACGAACCGAAAGACAAAATAAAAGACATTGTTATGTCTGTATCCGAAGAACCGGGAATAATGTATGACCTCTTTGATGATGAGGGCAAATATCCAATAGCATGCCTTCGCGTTATGGATGAAGATTTCCCCGGAGAGTGGCGTAATCTATCCATGTCTGCCATTGAAGGATTTAATTACGAGCCGGGACATATGTACACATTGAAAGTGCGTCGTACCATACTTGCCAACCCTCCGGCGGATGCAAGTTCATACACATACAGACTGCTTGCAGTTCTTGAAGACAGAATATGGCCCGAAGAGCCGAAAGATGACAATAAGATAATAGTCAACCGGGAGGAGGATATCCCTTATGAGGATAGATGCCCTTATCACATCTATGATCTCTACAAAGATGCATTTGTCATTGACAGCAATGGGAAAATGCATTATGCCGGATATAAGGACGGCGATATCATACTTGATATGAGTTTCGCCGCTATACAATTGGAATTTGTTATTGAGAAAAGTTCTCCTGATTTCCTTGAATTCAATCGTGTCGGCAAGATGGCATATTATGCTTATGTACTCTCTCCGTTAACTGATAAGATTGAAAAAGTCTGGTTGACAAGAGGAACATTATATCTCAAAGATATAATTTCACAGGATTTATACAATAAAATTGCTACGCAATATGAAAGTGGCAAAACTCTTGAATACGGGCTTGTACTTGCAAACATACATGGGTATGGCCTTCAAAAAGTCAAATTTACGATAGGCAAGGAATAACGTCTCTGCTACAGATAATTTTTTTGTTTGTTCTTGTTAGGGGTGCGGCTCAGCCAGTATGCGTACATGATCGTGAGCGTTCATGCGGTAGCGGGCCGATGTCCGGTCGGTGAGATTGGCTACCGTAAAGATGTAGTCGCGGATGTCGAGTGGAGCATGCGCCGCTCCTTCGTAGGCGGCCATTATCGCTTCTTCTACAGTGTTGTAGCCTGAGCCTTGATATGCGTCGACGAGTTTCCCTTCATCATCGTGTATCTCTATGCGCACGTCATCGGCGGGTCTGATGCGGTTGTTCATAATAGTCATGATTAATATTGTTTTAATCATAACATTTTGTATGGCATCAAGGTTTATATTCAGTTTAAGTGATTAAGGTCACAATTTGTAATCTTAAAGATTATCGAGTATTACTGAAGGTGACGTTTCCATTTTTGAGTCCTATATGATTTACCGTCAGCGGCAGTATATTCCCAAATGGAATGAACTGAGGCTTCAATCAATTCTCCGCTCTCGAAGATATTTTTCAGATGCTTCGATATCGCCGGCTGCTTTACTCCAAACAGGTCGGCAATTTGCTGTTGTGTGAGCCATACTGTATCATCTTCCAGTCTCACCTCCAGTTTGACGGAAGCATCGGGTTGGTATAATATAATTTCGTTATTTGTGTCCATTCGTGGCTTTTTAGATTATAAATATATGAAAATATCCCTCCTCCGAGTTCGGAGTTCAGTCGGAGTAGGTGAGGGTGACGCGGGCGGGGGCGACATGCAGACGGGCGGGGGCGCTTTCGATGAGCGGCAGATTGAAGTCGACGTGTCCTACAGGGAAATCAAATGCCACGGGAATATTCAGTGACGAGGTAATGTCGCGGATCATGTCGTACATGTCGTTGTAGTTGCGGTCGGCTTTGTATTCGGTGAAGCGGCCCACTAACAGACCGTTGATGCGGTCGAGTACTCCCGACAGTTTTAGTCGGTACAATATGCGCTCTACCTTGTATATAGGTTCTGCTATGTCTTCGATAAAAAGTATTGTGCCGCTACGTGCAAATATGTCGTATGGTGTTGATATGAGTCCGTCGAGCACTGCGAGATTGCCGCCGATGACAATGCCCTCGGCATCGCCGATCTTATTGTAAGGATGTGCTGTTGTCGTATATTCAGGCCGTTCTCCGCGCAGTATCGAAAAAAACGACTGCGAGCAGTAGTCATTGCCGCCGTCGGCTGCAAGATGCTTGCACATAGGACTATGTATGCTCGCTACATTCATTGACGAAGCCATTGCGTGAAGTGCCGATATGTCGCTGAAGCCAATGAGCCATTTCGGATCGTCAATAAACTCCTGCCGGGGAAAATGCTCAAGCAGGTGCACGGTGCCGTAGCCTCCGCGGCTGCACAATATGGCCCTTACTTCAGGGTCACGGATCGCATCGGTGAGGTCGGCAAGGCGTTCCTCGACACTGCCGCTGTATGACCCGTGGCGGCCAAGCGCATGGCGCGACACCTTAGGTGTCCAACCTTGTCGGCGCAGTACTTCTGCCGCTCCCTTGACATAATCGGGGTCGATTATGCTTGCCGGCGATATTACTGCTATGACGTCGCCTTCACGAAGCGGTGCGGGATATATAACTTTCATGTCAGCTTACCAGTACTTTTATTCCCTCTTTTCTGATTAGCTCCGCTATAGCCTCAAGCTCCTCTTTCTCGACTTTATGCAGATCGCTTTCAGGTGTCGGGCGGTCGATGGAATATAGCATGACTTCGGCTGGCCCGATTGTCTTATATGCCTCGATAAGTGCCTTTACCTCCTCGGGGGTGGTGTTGTCTATATGACATCCGTTGTGATCGCCGCGCAGCATCATGGTCTGTATGATACATCGGTCGCCAAACTTTTTCAGTTGCGGTATAAGACGCTCGCAGGTAAACGCGGGTGAGGTCGGACGATCTATAAACCGCATGGTAGGTGTAAGCGCGGAGTCGAGTTTGAGAATACAGTTGTCGACTTTGAGCAGGCCGCGGCACACAGCCTCGTTGTCAAGCCGTGTCGAGTTGCACAGCACACTTATTTTGGCCTGCGGGTAGTATTTGTCGCGCAAAACGACGGTGTCATCCACGATGCCTTCAAATTCGGGGTGTAGCGTAGGCTCGCCATTGCCCGAAAATGTTATGACATCGAGCGTAGCCTCCGCCTTTGCCATGGCTTTCAACTTCTCGTCAAGTTGAGTTTTTACCGACTCACGGCTCGGCAGCCCCGACTTGCCGGGACCTTGTGAATTGTAGCCGGCTTCGCAATATAAACAGTCAAAAGAGCACACTTTTCCGTCGACAGGCGACAGGTTGACGCCAAGTGAAGAGCCGAGACGGCGGCTGTGTATAGGCCCGAAAATCGTGGAGTGAAAAAGTATTGTCACCATAACCAACCGAGTGTCAGTTCAGGTCCTCCGGAAATTTCCGGTAGTACTCCTGAAGGATGTAAAGTACGTTAAAATAAAATCCTTTCGGATCCTTCTTGTCATTCTGCTTGACGGTTATATAGTCATAGTGGGGCGGCCGGTCCTCGTGCGACTCCACTATGTAGTCCTGAAAATTCATCAGGTTGTACTCGTGCTGAGGATTTATTATGACCCACGCGTTATCCTCGTCAAGTCCGGTGCCGGTCGACACTATGGCCTCGAGGAGGTGGTTGAGTTTATACTGCCATATGTTGGCCAGATTATTCTTTTTCTTCTCGCGGTAGGCATAGATGAGAAACGACATCTGGCGCAGGTCAAACGGGTCGTCTTTCAGCGAGTTTTCCGCATAGGTTATAATCGTATCGCACTCGGCCTGAGTATGTTTGTCGCGATAATACAGATCCTCGACCTTTGAGCTGTATTGGCTCCGTCGGTAAGGATTGTAGTCTTCCTGAAAAACATAACCGAGATACAGATGTCTGAACTGGTCGAGCGTCATCGATGTGTCATTTGACGTATACATCTTGAACAGCTTTGGATAATAGTACTTGGACGCCGGGTCGTTGACCTCCTTTTTTATTTTCTCCATATCGGGTTTTTCAGGCTTCAGCTTCTTGGTGTCGGTACGTGCGGCCTCGGCCGTGGCAGCCCCGCACGCCAAGATAAATGCCAGAAGTATAAGAGTCAGTTTCTTCATTTCGTTTAGTGATTATGTCTTTTGAATACAACGGCCGGAGGCTTATGAAAGTTATGGTTTCACCGTATTTTCATTACCTTCGCCTGTGGTTTCGGTCGGTTCGGCCTTTTTCTCCTTGTTAAGTGTAGGATAACTTACGCGTGCATGATACATGGTGCGCAGCCTTGATATGAACGCCTCCTTTATCGTCTTTACATCGCGGAACGATATGGGCGAATCGTTGTGAAGTCCGTCGGCTATCTGGCTGTCGATTATGCGGTTGACCAGAGCGGTTATAGCCTCGGGTGTGTACTCTTTGAGCGAGCGCGATGCAGCTTCGACCGCATCGGCCATCATTAGTATGGAGGTCTCCTTAGTCTGCGGGTTTGGTCCGGGGTATGTAAACGGAGCCGGGTCGACATCCTCATCGGGGTGAGCGTTGCTGTAAGTGTTGTAGAAGTATTTTGCCTTGCCGGCGCCGTGATGCTGCGATATGAAGTCTTTTATGACTTCAGGCAGCTTGTACTTGTCGGCTTTTTTCAGGCCGTCGGTTATGTGGTTTATGACTATGCGCGCGCTCTGTATAGGACTGAGGGCGTCATGAGGATTGACTCCGTGCTGGTTTTCGGTGAAAAATGCCGGATTGTTTATTTTGCCGATGTCATGATACAATGCTCCTGTACGTACCAGCTGTACATTGGCGCCTATGCGGTGGGCCGCTTCCGAAGCGAGGTTGCTGACCTGCATTGAATGCTGGAATGTGCCGGGACACTCTTCCGAGAGTTCGCGCAGCACCGGATTGTTGACGTCGCTAAGCTCGACGAGCGTTACCGACGATACGAAGCCGAAAAGTTTCTCAAGTATGAATACGAGTACGTAAGTAAATGATATAAGCACTGCGTTTATGCCGAAGTAGCCAAACATGCGCACGCTTATTTTGTCAAGTGTGCCTGTCTGCATTATCTCCACTGCAATAAACGATATGCAATATGCTATAAATACATATACGGCTGCTCTTATAAGCTGTGACCGACGGTTAAGCTCCTTCAACGACGTTATGGCGGTGACTCCGGCTATGAACTGGACAAAGATAAATTCCAGCGGGAAAGAGGATATGATTGTGCAGAGCATTATCTGCGTAATATATACGAAGAATGCCATGCGGCCGTCGAAAAAGACTACCATGAGTATGGCTACAATTGTGTAGGGCACCATATAGATACCGCTTCGGAATGTCTCGGCCATACCGTAAGAGAAAATCACAAATGCCGTTATAAGCGACATTATGAATACTATAGAGCGATTGTCATGAAATGTCCGCTGACGGAAAAATATCAAGAACAGATACAGTGATGTCATTATGATTGTGACATACAGCAATTGTCCTAATATAGGATAGTGATGACGGTCTACCTGAGTGGCCGAGCGCCCGGCGGTCATGCGGTTGTAGGTCTGAAGAAGCGTGTACAGCTCTGGAGTCACTATGTCGCCTTTGTCGATTATGCGTTCGCCCTGCTGTATTACTCCGATAGGCGCCATTGCCTTCTGCAACACCTCTTCGTAAAGGCGTTTGGTAGCTATGGTGTCAAGTATTATATTGGGGATAAGAAACTGCGACATGGCAGTCATCTCGATAGCCGTTCTGAATTGAGGCTCGTTGAATATGCTGTCAAGACGACCGTAGGCTGCACGGGGCGACATGAAGTTAGTTGTGGGTATAACGATGGCGGTATTGTCGTGTATAAACCTAACTTCGCCGAGTTTGCCCGACTTGACGTCCTGATAGGTTGATTGGTCGACTATGCCGTTTTCGAGCAGGTCGCGCAATGAGTTTATGAGTTGGTTGCGCTCATGTGGTGTAAGACCTATGTCCTTTGTTGAGTTGATGCGTGTGGCATAGGCAGCCACGGCCGACTTTTCGGTATTTATATCGCGTTCATAGACGGGTATGAATGTATGTTGTATACTGTCGCGTACTGCACGCGCTTTAATGGAGTCAAGGTATATGGGCATGTCGTTTGGAGCCGTAAGCAATGAATAGGTCCACGGTTTGCCCATTTCAAAATGATATGAGCGCCCGTCATTCTTAGGCAACAGCCATATTATGACAGTTATAGCCCCTACAAACAGAAGCGCCCTTATTATATTGTATTTTGAAAAAATCTTGTTCATTATTAAACACCTTTAAATGCATTTGTTCAGTTTACGCGGCTTGCACGTTGTACTCCTTTGATCTGTTTCAACTTGGAACACAGGTCGGTCACAAATTTGGTGTCATCGACAAGTACCGACAGATCGCAGTGAAAAACTTCTTTTTCCGCCTCGATATCGAGTTTTCTTATATTGATGGCGAGATGCATCGATATCATCTGTATGATCTCCTGAAGTATGCCGAAGCGGTCAATACCTTCGATGCGTACATTGGCGAGAAATTTTCCGGTCTGCGAGGCCCACGCAGTATTCAGTATGCGCTTGCCGAAGCTTGCCTTGAGCACCTGAGCGCGCGGACACGTAAGCGAATGCAACTCTACCTTTCCGTCATCGTTTACCCAGCCCATGACATCGTCGCCGGGTATAGGTTGACAACAGTCCGATATTATGAAGTTTGACCCGTCGGCATCGGAGCGGAGTATGTAGGTCTCCTTCATGTTTATGGCTTCCTGCTGATGCTCATCTTCTTTTTTGGGTGCCGACGTTTTTTTGCCTTTAAGCGGTTTGAGTATTTTTGAGAAGAGCGAAGAGGAGCCTTCGGGGCGCAACATCTTGACGAGATAGGACGGGAACGAGGCCTCTCCGTTGCCAAGCGCTGTAAAGAGCTCGTCGCGGTTGCGGAACTTCATCGCTCCGAGTATTTTGGTAAATACCTCGTTGTTATCGTCTATGTTGTTTTCTGTTAGGAAATTGTCAAATATTTCGCGGCCTTTTTCTATTATGGGTTGCTGCTCTTTTCGCAGCGCGGCGCGCAGGCGGGTCTTGCCTTTGGCAGTGGCGAGGAAGTTGATCCACTCCGCTTTGGGCGACTGCGATTGCGACGTGAGCACCTCTACCTGATCGCCGGAGTGTAACTTATGGCTCAACGGCACAAGCTTATGGTTGACTTTGCCGGCTATACAGTGCAGACCTATCTGTGAGTGCAGTTCAAAGGCTACGTCGAGTACCGTGGAGTTGTTGGGCAGCGTAAGAAGCTCGCCCTTTGGGGTAAACACCACAATCTCCGAAGCAAACAGATTGAGCTTTAATGTGTCGAGGAAGTCTATGGCATTCGGCTCAGGATTATCAAGTATATCCTTAATTGTCGACAGCCAAGCGTTGAGCTCACTCTCCTCGTCGCCTTCACCGATTTTGTATTTCCAATGGGCGGCAAATCCGAGTTCGGCTATCTCGTCCATGCGCCGTGATCTTATCTGGACCTCTATCCAGTTGCCGTCCGGCCCCATCACGGTCAGGTGAAGGGCTTGGTATCCGTTGGCTTTCGGATTGCTGATCCAGTCGCGTGTACGCTCGGGATGCAGTTTGTATAGGTCGGTTATTGCTGAATATATCTGCCAGCATATGGCTTTCTCTTTGGACTGGTCGTCGCAGTCAAATATTATACGCATGGCATAGAGGTCATATACCTCTTCAAAGGGTATGTGCTTTATCTCCATTTTTCGCCATATGGAGTATACCGACTTCAGTCGTGCTTTTGCGTCAAACTTCATGCCCATCTGCATGAGTTTTTCTTTTATCGGAAGTGAAAAGTCATTGTAGACCGAGGCTCGTTTTGCCTCCGAGGCCTTGATCTGCTCGGTGATTCTTGCATAAGCCGCCGGATGCTCGTATTTGAAGCTGAGGTCCTCCAGCTCGGTCTTTATGGCGAAGAGTCCGAGACGATGTGCAAGCGGAGCGTAGATGTACAGGGTCTCGCCGGCTATCTTATATTGTTTGTTGGGCGACATGGAGCCGAGTGTGCGCATGTTGTGCAGGCGATCGGCCATCTTCAGAAGCACCACTCTGATATCCTCGCTCATGGTGAGCAGTAGCTTGCGGAAGTTTTCGGCCTGTGCCGATGCTTTGTCGCCGAATATACCGCCCGATATCTTGGTCAGTCCGGCCACAAGTTGCGCTATTTTTTTGCCGAAGTGCTGCTCAATGTCTTCGACGGTGTATTCCGTGTCCTCCACCACGTCATGGAGCAGAGCCGCGCATATGGAAGTAGAGCCGAGCCCTATTTCCTGATTGGCTATTTTCGCTACAGCTATCGGGTGAAGAATGTAAGGCTCACCGGAGCGACGCCGTATGCCTTTATGCGCTTCTTTGGCGAAACGGAACGCACGTTCGATGATCTCCACCTTCTTGCGGTGGTTGCTTGACAGATATCCGTTAAGTACGTCACGGAACTCGGCTTCTATTATCCGATCCTCTTCTTCCGGGGTGTATTGCTTGCGTTCTTCCATTCTATTCCGTTATGATTGTAGGGTTACGACAAGTCGTGATTACAAACTTAGCAAAAAAGATTGAGACGATGACATTAAATGTCGTATATTTGCAGAAAAATATCACTTTGCTATGGGAAATTTTGATTTTGACAGTATTATTGACCGACATGGCACCGGTGCCATAAAAGTCGACGGATTGACTGAATTTTTCGGACGTGACGACCTGCAGGGTATGTGGATTGCCGACATGGACTTCTGTGTGGCTCCCAAGATTCAGGAAATACTTGTAAACCGCATGCAGCATCCTATCTACGGGTATAATGTGGTGCCCGAGGAATATTGGAAGTCAATAACCGATTGGCTGATGCGGCGCCACGGATGGAAAGTAGAGCGCAAGGACATAACTTATATACCCGGCGTAGTGAAGGGTATAGGCTATGCGGTCAATTATTTTACCGAGAAAGGCGACAAGATTGTCATACAACCGCCGGTATATCATCCGTTCAAGATGGTTATCGAAGGCAATGAACGCACCCTTGTCAACAATCCTCTGATACCTGTGGAAAACGGTTATCGTATGGACCTTGAAGGACTTGAACGAATATTTCGTGACGAGCATCCGCGGATGATGATACTCTGCAATCCACACAACCCCGTAGGCATACAATGGGACAAGGAGACTCTTCGTAAAGTCGCGTCGCTGGCCTTCCGTTATAACGTTATTGTCGTGAGCGACGAGATACACGGCGACCTCATGCTCGAGGGGCGTCCCCACTATCCGTTTGCTTCGGTGAGCGACGAGGCGGCTAAGGTAGCGGTCACTCTCGGTGCTCCATCCAAGACATTTAACATAGCGGGACTTGTAAGCTCATGGTGTGTCATCAAGGACGAAAAGTTGCGCGAAGGCTTCTTCAAGTGGCTTCAGGTAAATGAATTTGACGCACCTACATTTGTGGCCATATACGGTACTATAGCCGCTTACAATTACGGTGAGGAGTGGCTTGACGAGATGTTGGGCTATATAGAGGGCAATCTTGACGAGGTGGAAAAAGTACTTGCCGAGGAGCTCCCCGAGATAAAGATGATACGTCCTGAAGCGTCCTTTCTCGTATGGCTTGACTGCCGCAATCTCGGCTTGACTCACAATCAGCTCATAGACCTGTTTGTAAACAAGGCACACCTTGCTTTAAATGACGGGGAGATGTTTGGCGAGCAGGGTGCCGGTTTCATGCGTCTTAACGTCGGCTGTCCGCGGCATGTGCTGCGTGAGTCGGTGCTGTCACTTGCCGAGGCCCTTCGACCCGCTATGGCTTAAAGAAGTATGTCATCGCAGATAATTAAAATCGTAAGATATGAAGCGCCGTGCGGCAGTATGCTGCTCGGCGCTTTGTGCGGAAGACTGTGTATGTGCGATTGGCTTGACAGGGCTGACCGCGAAAGTGTAGACCGCCGCCTTGCGGCCCGTCTTGACGCGGTCATGGAGTATGGCCCTTCTGATGTGACATTACATGCCTCACAGCTGCTTGACGGATATTTCGCGGGAAAGATTCGGGAGTTTGACCTGCCGTTGCTGTTTGCGGGTACTGACTTTCAGAAAGATGTGTGGAAGTGTCTGTTGACAATCCCTTACGGCTCCGTAGTATCGTATAGCGGGCTTGCACGGCTCGCGGGTCGTACTGATGCCACGCGTGCCGTGGCCAATGCTGTAGGAGCGAATGCCATGTCAATCTTCGTCCCGTGTCATCGGATCATAGGCAGCGACGGTTCTTTGATCGGCTACGCCGGCGGGCTTGCCGCCAAAAAGCATCTCCTCGCTCTTGAAAACGACCCTGCCGTCCGTTAATTTTCAGCGAGCGTTAAACAGTGAGGATACAAAAAAATACGGGAGGCGACGTCGCCTCCCGTAACTGTATCGGTATTGATAAGTTTGTTTATCAGTCGATGTGGGGACCTGCTGCAACAAGTGCCTTGCCGGCTTCGTTGGTAGTGTACTTGTTGAAGTTTTTGATGAAGCGTGTAGCAAGGTCGTTGGCCTTAACTTCCCACTCCTTGGCGTCAGCGTAAGTGTCGCGCGGATCAAGTATGTTGGTGTCAACTCCTGTAAGTTCGGTAGGAATTTCGAAGTCGAAGATGGGGAGCTTCTTGGTCGGAGCCTCAAGGATGGCACCGTTGAGGATAGCGTCGATGATGCCGCGGGTGTCGCGGATAGAGATACGCTTGCCTGTGCCGTTCCAGCCGGTGTTCACGAGATAAGCCTTGGCACCGCTCTGCTCCATACGCTTAACGAGTTCTTCAGCGTATTTTGTAGGATGGAGTTCAAGGAATGCCTGACCGAAGCAAGCCGAGAATGTGGGAGTCGGCTCGGTGATGCCGCGTTCTGTACCTGCAAGTTTGGCGGTGAAGCCGGAGAGGAAGTAGTACTTGGTCTGCTCGGGGGTAAGGATCGATACGGGAGGAAGTACTCCGAATGCATCGGCTGAAAGGAAGATGACGTTCTTGGCAGCCGGACCTGCAGAAACGGGACGTACAATCATCTCGATGTGATCGATAGGATAAGATACGCGGGTGTTTTCGGTCACGCTCTTGTCGGCGAAGTTGATTTTGCCTTCACCGTCTACGGTTACGTTCTCAAGAAGAGCGTCGCGGCGGATAGCCTTGTAGATATCGGGCTCTGACTCCTTGTCAAGGTTGATAACCTTGGCGTAGCAGCCGCCTTCGAAGTTAAACACGCCCTTGTCGTCCCAGCCGTGTTCGTCGTCACCGATAAGAAGACGTTTGGGGTCGGTCGAAAGTGTAGTCTTGCCTGTACCGGAAAGACCGAAGAAGATAGCGGTGTTCTTTCCTTCGAGGTCGGTGTTGGCCGAGCAGTGCATTGAAGCGATGCCCTTGAGGGGAAGGAAGTAGTTCATCATAGAGAACATACCCTTCTTCATCTCGCCGCCGTACCAAGTGTTGAGGATGACCTGCTCGCGGCTGGTGATGTTGAACACAACAGCTGTTTCGGAGTTCAGGCCGAGTTCCTTATAGTTTTCTACCTTAGCCTTTGATGCGTTGTATACAACGAAGTCGGGCTCGAAGTTGGCGAGCTCTTCAGCGGTAGGACGAATAAACATGTTTGTCACGAAGTGAGCCTGCCAAGCAACTTCCATGATAAAGCGAACAGCCATGCGAGAGTCCTTGTTGGCGCCGCAGAAGCCGTCGACAACAAAAAGACGCTTGTTTGAAAGCTCGTTTACGGCAAGTTCCTTAACGCTTTTCCAAGTAGCTTCGGAAGCGGGTTTGTTATCGTTGGGATACTCGGGGGTAGTCCACCAGATGGTGTCTTTCGAGTTGTTGTCCATAACGATGAACTTGTCTTTGGGCGAACGGCCGGTATATACGCCGGTCATAACGTTTACGGCGTCAAGTTCGGTAACTACACCTTTTTCATATCCTTCGAGAGAAGGAAGAGTTTCTTCTTTGAAGAGCTCCTCGTAGGAGGGGTTGTGGATGATTTCGGTGGTACCGCTGATACCGTACCGGGTAAGATCGATTTTGCTCATTTTGTTAGACATTAAATTTGAGTATATTAATTGTATTTGTTCTCTTGAATCTTGTAACTATCCTATTTAACACATGCAAAGTTAGCTACTTTTTTTTAATCTCAATATCAAAATACGGAATTTTTTCCGTATTAGATATTTTTAATAAAGCCCAACTGTATGTGGCAATGTGTGTCATGCGTAGTGTAAATCATCTCCGATGCTTTTTTGTTCGGCAAAATAACCTTTTATATAAATATTTAATGCCAATTTTTATTTGCCGGTATCCTTGATTTATATGTAAATTTGTATCGATAATATGTTTGATTGATTTTTCAACGGTAATGAGGATTGATATACTTACAGTGCTGCCTGAGATGCTGGAGTCGCCGCTCGGATGTTCGATACTGAAACGCGCGCAGGACAAAGGTCTTGCCGAGATTGTTGTACATAACTTGCGCGACTATACGACCAACAAGCACCGCAAGGTCGATGACTATCCGTTTGGCGGTGAGGCGGGGATGGTAATGCAGATTGAGCCGGTGGATCGGGCCATAAGCCGGCTTAAGAGCGAGCGCCATTATGATGAGGTCATATTTACGTCACCTGACGGTGAGCAGCTTACTCAGCCGATGGCCAACCGCATGTCCATGCTCGACAACATTATTATACTCTGCGGCCATTATAAAGGTGTAGATTATCGTATACGTGAACATCTCGTAACCCGCGAAATAACCATAGGCGACTATGTGCTTACGGGCGGCGAGCTACCCGCACTTGTCATTACCGACGCCATAGTGAGGCTGATACCGGGAGCCATCGGCGACGAGCAGAGCGCATTGAGCGATTCGTTTCAGGACAATCTGCTGGCTCCTCCCATTTATACACGTCCGGCCGAATACAAGGGCTGGGCTGTGCCTGATATTTTGTTGTCAGGGCATCAGGCACGTATCGACGAGTGGCGGCATGAACAGGCGGTCGAGCGCACACGCCGTCTGCGCCCCGGGTTGCTTGACAATTAATATGGTTTAGGTATCAGTTTGCAGCCGCCGGTTGAGTGATTTTGACGTCAATGGAGTTTTCGCCGGCCGATACGGTAAGAGTGGCTGTGCGCGCCGCCCCGTCGTTTGGCGTGGTTGTCAACGGTACACCCCACATGATATTGCCATTTCCTGACGGAGCTACGGTGCCGGCTTTGATCCATGCCGCATCGGTGCGGGTGGTCGGCTGTGTTATTGAACGCACTATAAGTGTCTGCGAACCTCCTGTGGAAGGAAAATTCATCTCCGTACGCCCCACCTCAAGGTCTGTGGGGCCGTCATCGCTGTGACTGCACGACGTCAGCCACATAGTCGCGGCGGCAAGCGCCGCTATATAAAGTCTTATATTTTTCATAACGGTTGTCTAACAAGGCAAAGATGGCGTGAGTTCTTAAGGGAATTGTTATTTAACAGATATGTCGGCAAGTTCTTCATTGACAAACTTTATATCAATATTCGCTTCGTCAAGCCACATCATAAAATCATCAAAACGATCAAACCCATAACAATCAGCTATCTCTTTTTTCTGTTTGGCGTTAAGCGATTTTGGAGAATCCGCTATCTCGCGCAGACGCAGATAGGAGTAAACACCTCCACAGTCATCAATCGGCTGTAAATCACATTTCCATTTTGTGCAGACAGCCACGTCGCCGTCACGCTCCATGACCTCAAGCACACTGACCGTAAAAATCCAGTCATCGCCAAAATCATAGACATACTCGAGTTTGTCACCTTTTTTTGCAAGAAAGCCTGTGACCGGAGTCGTGTTGGCATTATGTGTCCACTCGTCAAGTCCGAAGCCGTCATTGTTGTCGTACGGTAAACCTATCTGCAATTCAGGATCGTAGGCGCAGTGCTGAAACTGCCACAGATGCGCATCGCCCAGATTTGTAACCGCCTGAATAGCATAATGAAGCTGTGTGAAATTGAAATCGGCCGGAATGACAACCTCACGCCACATAGGAGGCTTCGTCACATCCTTCATCTGCACTTTAATCCTAAGCGACTTTTTTTCAGCGTCCGGCATTGCTTTAGCCTCCTCGACATGTCCACCGCGTCGCATAAATTGAAACAGGTCATCATCTTCTTCTTCAGAATCAGAGTCGCAGATAGCAGCGTGTCGATTACGCATCTCACCTATCATCTTCCCGTAGTCAATACTGTAAAGGGTGTTTAGAAAATCGGCATATTCATCCGCGCTGACTCCAATTTCAGCCATAGCCGTCATAAGCATAAGCCTCGTTGGATCATCGTTATCCCGATTGTTGCCGGACTTATCAGTCCTTGGACCATCAAATTGTGCCGGACTTTCGATTATGCGTTTTCTTCTTTTTTGTGACATACATCATCCATTATAGTTAATACTAACAAATCTACGTAAAATTCTCACCAAAACCAAAATATAACATAAAATCGTATTGCAAAAGGCGTTCTTTAGCCGATTGGAGAAATTCGTTAAATGTATATGCTGATTTGAGAATCCGAGGTGTAAAATGCATACTCTCGAAGTTTATAATATTGAATCCGAAAAAGGCTTGCTGCGGTGGATGCGGTAGTTTGCTGTGGCTGAAGATGGGGTGGTGTTGGCATAGCAATAGAGACAGCCGTGGGGACAGGTGTTGTAGGCGCCGATGTCTTTTGACAGGATGCAGCCACAGGCTTTGCGCTGGCCGGAATCGGATTTGGCGCCATATAGAAAGTTTTGAAGCGTCGCATCGTCGGGCGAAAGGAGTGCTATGAGGGCAGGGTCAATGCAGCGATTGTGCTCAATACCGTATTCCGACAGGTCTATGGTTTCGGCGCATGTGGCAAGAGTGTACCCCCACCTCTTCCTGTTTATTTCTGAAAGTTTTGCAGCAAATTCATGCATTGATGCCTCGTCCCATTCGCGATAACAGACTCCTGCTTGCGATAGGTTCCGCCCGACTTTTTTATATCGGGCAATATCAGCAAAACTGAACACAAGTTTTTCAGTATAACCTTTCAGCTCATCTCCTATGTGAGTGATTTTTGTTATAAGTGTGTCAATGTCGATTTTATCGGTCAGTATCAGCGGGTCAAACCGCCATGCAACTGAACCGCTGCCAAGAATATCAACCAATCGTTTGAATGTTTCGATTCTATCGGCAAGTGCCGGCACTCCGGGTTCGAGCCCTTCTGCTTCATAATCGTTAAGAGTAAATTGGATGTAACATCCTATACCCTTGTCTCGCAAAATCGGTAGATAAGGAATCAGCGGAGCCGGATTTTTCGACCAAAATACTATGAACCGCGTATTAGCGAAAGAAACAAAACTGTCGCACCCTGAAAAAGGATTGCGCCAACACACATATCCCTTCTGAAGCCTGTCAAAGAACCACGATGCATAAAACGCCGGGATATCCATGGCGCGGCTCGCCGATACAATCACGGGCGTTTGTGCAGACACTTGCTGTCTGTCATCCGTAGTTATGATTGTGTTGCCGTGCTTCATTTTTTTAATAGATTATTACGAGATGTTCTATGCCTCAATATTCCTCCTCGTTGAAAAGCACAAATTGGGTTGATTATCAATGTTCTATTTCTGTATAGACAATCATTGGCAAAACAAATATCGCTATCTGAGGTTATCTAATGCGATTGGCACAACATTTGGCCAAACAATCGGCTTGCCGCTTTGCTTTGCAAAGATACTTTCCAGATTCACGATATATATCTTCCTTTGGAGGATTTTAGGCTGGCACACCTCCTTGTTGGGAGGATTTATTTATATCCGATAAGTACTTTTATCTAAATGTCTAAGTATGTGTCTATTAACGTAGTTTAGAATTATATTACAGACAATTTTATAACATATATTAACGAACAATATGCTTCTAATCCACTAATTCAATGCTTGTGAATCTTATGTTGTCTTGTTAATAATAGCATAATATAATTTACTGTTTTATAATATGTTGTTGTTAGAGTCTTGTTAATTCTAGTAGTTTCTTTTGTTATATGCACTACTTTACAAGAAGCCAGAATCGACCGTCATACTTCAGCAGATTCTTGCGTTTTAGAGATGATAGCAGGTTGGTGAGCTTGTCGTAACGCTGACGCTCATTCATATACTCCGGAAGCATTTTTCCTATTAGAGTAAATAAGTCAGCTCTCTCCGCCTTGCTATACACCTTAATATAGTCTAAGATCAACTTCTTAAAGTAATTGTCATCAAAACTTCGGTTCTTAATATACGATGCCTTTAGTCCTACATGCTTTGTCGGTGCAACAACCTTCGAGGAAAGATATACGTTGGGATATCGCCCTTCAACATATCCTTTCTTACGAAGATATGTAGCTGCTTCATGTGAAATCGTTCTTCCTTTCTGCACTGAATCAAGCAACATTATATCTGACAACGAAAGGGAAGCATTGGAAACAAGTATATTGGCAAAATTCTCGTCCAATACTCTGCCTTCAATCGTACAGACCACATGGCTATCCTGTATATCATAATTCGGCATCGGGAAGAATCGTTTACGTTGCTGCACAAACAGCTTCTTGATTCCACCACCTTCTGTCTCAACCATCTTCACATTGCGCATGGCCTCGACGAGAGCAGGATTCCTGTAATGGGATTCCGGAAAGTCATTCGTAACAACAGCCTCGATGGATTCCGGAATAAACTGACCGGCGTTTTTGAAGCAGAGTTCTTCATCTTCATACTCCACCACATCGATATGGCAGCCTTTTGAGTAGTCCTGATGAGCTATCGCGTTATTCAGGGGGCTCTCGTAATGTAAATGCGTCATAACGAGACATCGATTCAGGGAACATTGATCCCGAAATAGTATATGTATAAGTGGTGTTTCTGATTAATGAGCCAATCTCGTCGATGGCAAGAATCATCGGAATTGTAAAGACCCTGAAATCTTTATTGCTATCAGATTCGTCACGCAAAAACCAACGGATTTTACAGATTGACGGATTCAGGAAGTGGTCGCTTTCCGATTTGCCAAGCAGGATAATCGTAGTCCGTGTTATAGCGGATTTCCGCGTCAACTTTGCTTTATTCAGAAACACCTCATCAGTCCAACCATCTATCTCGGCGTCTCTGGCACCATTGAAAAGTTCTTTATATTTTTCACGTGCCAAAGCAATAGCTTTGGGATCAAGGTCATCTATCGTGGCTTCAGGAATTATCTGCGCAGACCAGTCGTCTATTATCAAAGGTTCCGTAAGAATCTTCTCTCGCCGTGATGGAGTCATTTCTACAAGACTATCCTCTATCCGTTGCCATAATTTCTTATGTGCATAAACCGGAAGCCGAGGCATGTGTTTGGGTATATTTATTACCCAGACCTTCTTGTCGGTATCGGACGTTAAAAACTCTTCAATCTTTAATCCTTCTGCCGGAAGATTTGAACATTCACGTACCAATCTCATGGTGGCAGCCTGGCGGTCATAGTTATACGTATCTGTCCCGACAATATCCAGGCTATGATCCTTGACGCCTATTACGAGGTGTCCGCCGTTCATGCTTGATATAGCCGCCACATAAGATATGACGTCATCCCCCTCCTTGCCGTTAAAACAGTTCTTTAGACTTTTGAACTCCTTCCAGTCACAAGCCTCGTTTTCGCAGGGGAAACGCTTCTGAAGATATGTTTGTAATTCTTTTTCGGTCATTTTCTTGTTATCTTTGTTAACGGTGTCGAGCCATAACAGATTGTGAATAAGCACCTATTCAAAGTCGCCTTGTGAATTTAACATTTTTTTCTTGTTAAGATAATTGACATAAGAATTATGGGTCGCTCATAAGTGTCGAATCTCAATAATTTGATTTTTTATATCTTTTTGAAAAGATATATTGGCATATATAATCATACTATAATGGAGATTTTGTTTAAGAAATCCTTTTGGAGTCATTCCGAAAATAGATGTCTCCAAAGGGACTCCGATTTATCTATGTTTCTTTAAATAGGCCTCATAGGCCTCTTCCGCCTCAAGGTACATTAATTGATTCTTTCCGTTATGCTGAGGATCAAGATCCTTTCTAAGCCATCCAAGGTATTTGACCAATGGGATGTCTTTTGGATTGAATTTATCAGACGTGGGATTTAGTTTCCATTTGAGTGTATCTGTTTGTTCATCATACTCAATCAAAGATACAATTCCACCTATAAGTGGATATATAAATCCATCAGGATAAATGTAAGGGATAGGCGTAGCTATGGTGTGGAAAAGAGGTAAACTCTTAGCCTTTTCATCGTTCTTAACGCATGAAATCCTTCCAAAACTGCCTTGGTTCTTATTATACACATCTGGGAATGACACATACAATATATCAAAATATTTCATTATTGCTTCAGTCATATCCAAAGCGGACTTAAGCAAAGAGCTTGTTATAATGTACTTCCCGTGTTCTTGATTAGAAAAGGTCTCATTTGAAATAACCTCATTGAAGAATGATACGCATTGTGTTTTAGAGGAATAAAGATTAACGCGGTTGAATTTCTTTATCCCTTTAGGGAGAAGATTCGCTTCTTGAAGGAAATAAAGCGGAATGCAAGCCATTGCAATAACATCTTCCGATTTGATTATTCCTTTCTCTCCTGTTTTCCAGATTATATCATAGTTTTTCAGACGTTCTTTTAGATAGTCATAACAACCGACTTGATTGCCTTTTGCAGTCTCACGAAGTTGTATATTATTATTACGAGCAGAACATATCTCGGCTATACTAATATAATATTCTTCTTTGGCTTCTTCACTGTCAGCTGGAAACACAATTTCAACAGGAATGCTGAAACGGAAACCGGACTCATTCTCTCTTTCCTTAAATTTGTCTACAATCTCATCATAATTAGTATTCCAGAAATCTTTACATTCTTTCCATGTCTTAAATGTCTTGCCAAATAGTTTGTCTACAATAAACCTCGCAACAGCGAAAGTGTTGTGGCCACCGTCCATAATGCCTTCGTAAATGGGATTGTTGAAAGTTACTCTAACACGATTTCGTTCAAGTCGCTCGCAATTCTCAGTCGCAAGTAGAATCCCTTTTGTTTTAAACCAAAATAATTCTGGAGAGGTGTCAAGGGTCTCATATATGGCCTTAGTAATCGGATTTGCAGTAGCTGTACGAGGATTAATTTGATTGTCAGCCTCCTTTACCAAGCGAATTAATGTGGCAGGAGAAATACTGGAAACTATCTTACGTATCTTTACCGATTCTCGTGAAACTTGAGCCTCACTACTATGCTCAAGTTTTAAAATAATGGCATTCTTTTCCATTTTGTAAATTTATAGGATACAAAAAAAGCTGTTATTAAAAATACAGCCAACTACATTAGATCAAGAAAGAATGTATCCTATTATTCTAACTCCAATCCTGGTGTAGAGACCGTGCGATTATCCAATCGCATAAGCAAGCATCCACTCGCCTATCATTATCCAATGATAGTGCAAAAATAGTGACAATTTATTTCTTTTGCAAGAAATATTATATGTTTAATAATGGCTGTTCGTAACATATTTTGCCATCAGAGGATATAAAACACCAGCCATACAAACAAATTATTTTAGTTTGTATGGCTGGTTTAAGTTATTTAAACGAATTTTCAATACTTAATACTCCTCCTCGTTGAAGAAGAAGTCTTCTTTGCTGGGGTAGTCGGGCCAGATGTCCTCCATACATTCGTAGGTTTCGCCTTCGTCCTCCATTTCCTGAAGGTTTTCGATTACTTCAAGCGGTGCGCCCGAACGCATCGCGTAGTCGATGAGTTCTTCTTTAGTGGCGGGCCAAGGTGCATCCTCGAGCTTTGATGCCAATTCCAATGTCCAGTACATGATTAGAGCGTGTTTTTAGTTTATAATATTGTTTTGATTTCTAATTAACAATCTTTATCCCACAATATTTCATCAAACTGATTAGCGACATTGTTAAAACGTGCAAAAACAAACAGGAAGTCGCTGAGACGGTTGACAAACTTGAGCACGTTGGGGTCGACATAGGTAGTGTCGGCGAGGGCTACGATGCGGCGTTCGCAGCGGCGGCACATTGTACGGCATACATGGGCTACGGCCGAACGGTGGGTACCGCCGGGGAGCACAAACGTATTAAGACGCGGCAGCTCTGCATCCATTATGTCAATGTAGTGCTCGAGGCGCTCTATGTCATCGTGCGAAAGACCGCGGCATTCAGTGATGGCGTTGGTGGGATTGGGGGTGGCGAGATAAGAACCTATATTGAAAAGTTTGTTCTGGATGCGGCGCAGAAGGTCAACGTATTCAGGCTGCAGATTGGGAATAGCCACGAGAACGCCTATATTGGCATTGAGTTCATCGACCGAGCCGTAAGCTTCGATGCGGATATCGGTTTTCTTTACGCGAACGCCGCCCACGAGTGAAGTGGCGCCTGTATCGCCCGTACAAGTGTAAACTTTACTTTTTGTCATAATACTGATCGGTTTAGTAAATGGGCGACAAAG
Source organism: Muribaculum sp. (assembly GCA_009775095.1). Classification (GTDB taxonomy): domain Bacteria; phylum Bacteroidota; class Bacteroidia; order Bacteroidales; family Muribaculaceae; genus Muribaculum. The sequence continues at coordinate 52,466 of VSOZ01000002.1, read as the reverse complement.
ATATAGAAAAAAAATGACATCTACAATGTATTTTTAAGTTGCTGTTTGTCAGCTGGAAAAATAATATTATATTTGTGCCTTGATAATAAATAAATCTATATCAAAATTTTATTACCGTGAAGAGATTTTTGTCTTGTTGCATTGTTGCAACGGCGGTTGCCATGCTTTCGGCAGCCGAATTGTGGGTAGAGGCCGAGTCGTTTGATAACAAGGGGGGCTGGGTCGTTGATCAGCAGTTTATCGACCTTATGGGGTCATCTTATCTGATGGCTCATGGACTTGGCTCCCCGGTTGCCGACGCCGAGACTACCATATCAATACCTGAAGCAGGGCGCTATAATGTATATGTACGCACCTATAACTGGACGGCTCCGTGGCATGATGGCGAGGGTCCGGGAAAATTCAATATAAAAGTAGGACGCAACAAACTTGCCAAAACGCTTGGCTCCGACGGATCCGCATGGGGATGGCAGTACGCCGGCTCCGTTAAGTTGCCGGAGGGCGACACTAAGTTGGCTCTGCATGATCTTACCGGTTTCAACGGTCGATGCGACGTAATATATCTTACAACAGACGACAACCCCTCATTGCCCGACAATATGGAGCAGCTTGCCTCAAAGCGCCGTCATGAGCTCGGCCTTGATGCTGCGGAGCCTACGGTAGCCCGTTATGACTTCGTGGTTGTGGGAGGCGGAATAGCCGGAATGTGTGCCGCCGCGGCTGCCGCACGCAACGGCTCGCGCGTGGCTCTGGTCAATGACCGTCCGGTGCTTGGCGGCAACAACAGCTCTGAAGTCAGAGTGCATCTTGGCGCACGCATTGAACTCGGCCCTAACAAGGGGCTGGGCCGCATGATACGCGAGTTTGGCCATTCACGCAGCGGAAATGCCAAACCGGCTTATTATTATGAGGATGAAAAGAAGGACTCCTTTATAACGGCAGAGCCTCTCGTCACACTGTATCCCGGATATCGTGCCACGGCAGTCAGGAACCGTGACAATACGATAAGTGACATCACCATAAGAAATATAGAAGACAATAGCGAAATAATACTTGAAGCGCCGTTGTTCTGCGACTGTACCGGCGACGGCACTGTCGGATATCTTGCCGGAGCCGACTACCTTATGGGGCGTGAAGGACGAGCCGAGTACGGCGAGTCTTTCGCTCCCGAACAGCCCGACAGTCTTGTAATGGGCGTGTCGATACAATGGTACAGTGAAGAGGGCGATAAGCCGGTGAAGTTTCCGGAGTTCAACTACGGAATGACATTTGACGACAACACCTGCGAGCCTGTCGATATGGGAGAATGGACTTGGGAGACAGGCATGAACCTCAATCAGATAACACAAGCCGAACGCATACGCGATTATGGCATGCTTGTCGTCTTTTCAAACTGGAGCTGGCTCAAAAATCATATGAAAGACAACACGAAGTTTCGCAACCGCAGCCTCGGCTGGATGGCCTATATAGCCGGCAAGCGTGAGTCGCGCCGTCTGCTCGGCGATTATATTCTGAAGCAGGATGACATAGACAAGAATGTCGCTCATGAAGATGCTTCGTTCACGACCTCATGGAGCTTTGACCTGCACTTCCCCGACTCGATCAACAGTAGCCGTTTTCCGGGTAGGGAGTTCAAGGCCGCGACCAACCATCGGTTCATACATCCCTATGCAGTGCCCTACCGCTGTCTGTATTCACGCAATGTCGACAACCTTTTTATGGCCGGGCGCGATATAAGTTGTACTCATGTGGCTTTGGGTACTGTGAGGCTTATGCGCACAGGCGGCATGATGGGCGAGGTTGTGGGCATGGCTGCCGCATTGTGCAGGAAGTACGACGCCTCGCCGCGCGACATATATCGCTATCACTTGCCCGAGCTGAAGACCATGATGAAGGCGGGTGCCGGACGCGATGCGTCCACTCTGCCCGACAATCAGAAGTTCAATCGCGGAAAGCGCATTTTGCCGAAGCCCCGCGCGTTTATGCATGATGATCCCTCGATGGACATGCGCGAATAAAACGGCTGTTGTCATCGCATGTTGCGGGGATGATGGAGCAGTATCTCCTGTCGCAGCAACCGGCGGTCCATGTGAAGGTATATCTCTGTGGTCGCTATCGACTCATGTCCGAGCATCTGCTGTATGGCTCTTAGATTGGCGCCCCCTTCAAGCAGGTGGGTGGCAAACGAGTGCCGCATCGTGTGTGGGCTTATAGTCTTTCTTATTCCGGCAAGTTCACAGAGCTTCTTTATGATGTAGAATATCATGACTCTTGTCAGATGACGTCCGCGTCGGTTCAGAAACAGGTAGTTCTCCTCGCCGGGCTTTATGTCGAGCAGCGCGCGGTCTTCAAGATATAGTTTTATCTCGTTGATCGACACCTCCGACATGGGCACCATGCGCTCTTTGTCGCCCTTGCCGCGAACTATTATATACTGTTCGTCAAGAAACACGTTAGCCATCTCAAGGTTAACGAGTTCGCTTACTCGGAGTCCGCAGCCGTACAGGGTCTCCATTATGGCTCGGTTGCGTTGGCCTTCGGCCGCCGACATGTCTATGCAGCTTATCATCTCGTCGATTTCGTCGACCGTAAGCACTTCCGGCAGATGGCGTCCCATGCGCGGAGTCTCAAGCAGTATCGACGGATTCTCTTCAATATAGCCTTCAAGCAGCAGAAAACGGAAAAATGATTTTATGCCCGATATGATACGCGCCTGCGACGACGGGGCTATGCCCAAGTCGTGAAGCTCGGCCACGAGATTGTGCAGCGAGTCAAGGCTTACGTCATTTAACAATTTCGGATCGTTACCGACATATCCTTTCAGCTTGTTCAGGTCATCGAGATAAGACTCCCGGGTATTGTCGGAAAGTCCTTTTTCAAGCATCAGATATGCCGCGTACTCATCGGTCAGTTTTCCCCAGTCGGTGATGGTCCTTGTCATCCGTCAATACCATAGAAGAAAGCTCTGCCGGGGCAGATGGCCGTATCCCACTATTACAGCAATGTTGCCGTTGGAGAACGTCATTCCGTGGTCAAGAGCGCCGTCAAGCATAGATAAGAGGTCGGCTATCAGCCGCGATTTTGTGAGGTTGCGAATTATTACCGTGCCTTCACGTCCGAGCATGTCGAGCAGAAATCCGTGCAACATCATTTTTTCATCCTCACTGTCAATAGAGTTCACGAGGATAAACGGACGCCCCTCGCTGCCGAGCATGTCGACATAGGCCGATGTCGCTTCCTCAACGCTTCCGCGTTGTGTTATGCGGTTGCCGTAGCGGTGTGTCACCTTTTCATATACGTCGGGATGGGCTGACTTTCCGGGATATATAATCAGCTTTGATGTCGATGACACATCAAGTAGTGCCGTTGTCGACACTCCGTAGGAGGTGCCTATCTGCAGTATCGCCGGCGGATTGAAGAAGTTGGCTATGCGAAACAGCAGCTTGGCGTTTTTCATCGATATGACCCGCGGATGCTTGGCTATGTTGCGGGCAAGGTTGAGCGACATATGGCGCCTGAGCATTATCTCGGAATAGGCGTAATACGGCAGACGCTCGTGCAGCACTCGCGTGATGAAGCGGTAGGCAAACGGCGAGTGTATGCCGAAGCCCTTGCTTCGCTTATAGCGGCTCAGCGAGTTCATGTACATTCTTAACGGTTTCATTGTCGGGGGTGTTTCATGGGTAAGAAATAAAGTGCCATAGCTCCGAGTACCGACAGGTAGATGAGTATTATGGCTATGTATGCTATTGTTGTGGTAGTGCTTATGGTGCGAGGTTCAAACCGCATGTCGATCACATGCTTGCCGGCAGGTACTTTTATAGCGCGCAGCAGATAATCCACCCTTGCCACGGGCACATCTTTGCCGTCGACCGAGGCTTTCCATCCCCACGGGAAGTAAACTTCCGAGAATACGGCCACTCCTCCGCGTGCCGACTTTACGCTGTAGGTAAGCCGGTCGGGAGCGTACGAGGTCTCGTATATGGTGTCGCCCGGCTCTTTCGGGGCCACGGCTGTGCCGAGCATATCCTTGAATTTGTTGTCGCTCACGGCCGTTGTCGCCGGGTTTATGCTGTCGAGCGCACCCATCTCCGCATCGGCGCCGTCTACATACATCACGCGGTCCACGAGCCATGCGTTGCCCAGTGCGTCAGGATTCACAAAAGCTTTGTCGTCGCCGGTCACAATATACTTGGCGTTGAGCATATTGAGCACGTTCATGTCGGCTTGGCTGACATTGCCCGACTGGAAGTTGCCGAGGTGTCGGTCGATCATGTCCTGATAACGTGTCAGTTTGGCGGCATGGTATCCGCCTATGGCTTTATGGCGATAGGAGGGAGCCGCTTCGCCAAACCGCGGTATGTCCATGACCCTGTAGTTCATGGCGGTGTCGGCGAGTATCTGACGATCGGCGGCAGTGAGCGGGAACGGCTCATCCTGTGTAAGCCGTTGAGCCACAAAACTGTCGGTGTTGAGGTAGCGTTTGTTGACCGAGTAAAGGTCGCCCAATATGATGACCGTAAGCAGTATAAACATCACTTTGAGGTCAATCTTCTTGGTAAAGAACAAGAAGATGCAGCACGCACCGGCACCTATGATGAGGAAGCTGCGCAATGCGTCGTCTGACACCATTGCCATTCTTACACTCTGTATGGCCGAGAACAGTTGCGGATACTGCTGTGCTATGCCGCCCACCACATAGGCTTCATGCTCCTGTGTGCTGAGGTAGGAGCCGAATACCGACGGAGCCGCTATGCCAAGTGCGCATACGGCAAGACAGAACCCGAACGACACTAATATCGGGGTCCTGAACCGCTGCCACTCGTCGTGGTGGTCGACAAGCTCTTTCAGTGCAAGCATGGCGAGAAGCGGTATGGTGAACTCGGCCACCACGAGTATGCTCGCCACCGTGCGAAACTTGTTGTACATCGGCACATAATCTATCATCAGGTCGGTGAGCCACATCATGTTATGGCCCCAAGAGAGTGCTATTGACAATATGGTCACTATCAGCAGCATCCATTTGATCGGGCCCTTGACAATTATGCATCCGAGCAGGAAAAGAGCCATTATGAGCGCACCTACATATACCGGGCCGTTGGTCATAGGCTGGTCGCCGAAGTATTGTGGCAGCTGTTGCAGATAGGCAGCCGTTTCACTGCTTATGGTTCCTGATTTCTGTAACTCTTCCGCAGCGTCGGTTTCCGACAGAGCAAGCAGTTTGTTGCCACCCTTTTCGGGCTTTATTGTGGCGCCACCCTTGACGTTGGGTATGAGCAGCGAGAAGGTCTCGCTCTTTCCGTAGCTCCAAGCTGTTATGTAGTCTTTATTCAAGCCTCCTCCGGCATCGACGCTTGCACCGTTGCCGCCGTCTGACAGCTCGCTGTGCATGCCGCGCATGCTCTCTTTTGAATACTTGTAGGTGTTATACAGGTTGGGGCTGTTGGCGGCCACTGCAAGCACCGCCGCCACTGCAAGCACGGCGTTGGCTTTCCACCAGCGGCGTCCTTTGCCTTGACGAAACAGGATTATGCCGTAGGCGACAATGAATCCTATCACAACCATTAGGAAGTAATATGACATCTGGATATGGTTGCCCGATATCTGGAGCATGGCGAAGAGTGCGGCGGTAGCGCCTCCCGCGAGATATTTGCCTCTGTAGCAGAGCACCATGCCCGCTATGGTAGGCGGTATATAGGCGAGGGTTATGAATTTCCATATATGGCCCGCGCCTATGATTATGATGAAATATGATGAAAATCCGTAGGCTATGGCTCCCGGAAGTGCCAGATACCATCTGACCTTCATGGAGAGCAGCAGTATGAAGAAGCCGGCCATCATCATGAACAACAGTCCGGCCGGTGACGGAAGCCACAGTCGGAAGAGGTCGCCCGCAAACCGTATGAGGCCGTTTGACGAGTAGGAGGGGGTTATCTGGAAAGTGGGCATACCTGAGAAGAGGGAGTTGGTCCACCATGACGTCTCCCCGGTCTCGGCTTTGTATTGGTTTACTTCATGGCTGAGAGCTATGCCCTGCTGCACGTCGTGCTGCATAAGGCCGTTGCCTTCAAACACGTCGGGATAGAAGTACACCAGCGACACCGCCGCCATTATAATAACCGAAATGACACAGGCCAGTGCCGATTTGCTTTTCAGAAATTTCTTCATAGTTGTTGAATTATACGGCAAATTTAACGAAAAATCCCGTTATTACGCCCTTTCGACCACAAATATGATTTTGTAGCACATGTAAAACCTTATTCAGCCCTTTTACTATTCACAAATTTGTGAATAGTAAAAACTTTTCTTAATTTTGCATCATTAAGAATATGGTAGTCACATTCGACAAAGAATATCTGAAGGAATTATACGAAAGCGGTAAGGCCAAAGAGAAGAAGTACCGCTTTCAGCCTGAGATAGTCAAGCGATATAAGCGTTGCGTTGATTATCTCAAATCGGCTTCATCCAAAGAGTCGCTATTCCCTATAAATTCATTGCGATTCGAGGCACTTACGGGCGACAAGGCAGGTCTTTTCTCTGTAAGGGTCAATGATAAATACCGTATTGAGTTTACTTTGGAGGAGACTACGGATGAACCGGTTCTGACTATCTGCAATATTGTTGAACTTTCAAACCACTATGATTGATATGATAACTTTCTCCAATACAGATTCGGCTATGATAGCCAATAACCTCACTCCGTTTGAGCCCACTCATCCGGGAGAACTAATCCGTGACGAGTTGGAGGCACGCAATTTATCACAGGCAAAACTTGCGAAGCAGATAGGAGTTTCTCCATCGCTTCTTAACGAAGTGATAAACGGAAAGCGGGCGGTAAACACTGAACTTGCGTTGCTTTTGGAGGCCGCTTTAGGAATAGAGGCTGAAATGTTTCTGAAATTGCAGAGCGACTATAATATGCAGATCGCGAAGTCTGATTCTACATTTATGAACCGTCTCGCCAATATCCGGAAAATAGCCGCCATACTTTAATCATCTCCCTGTGTTCTTTTTCCGGCAACTAACCGGATTTTGCGGTAAGCCGGAAAAATCCTTAACTTTGCGGCGTGAAAAAGAGAGTGACCCGCTTGCTGAATGCGCTTTTATTGTGCGTGTTTGTGAATTTCGTGTTCTCAAACACCGTGTTCACGCACTCTCATATCTCTGACGACGGACGCACGGTCACTCATTCCCACCCTTACATGCCGTCGGGCCATCACACCCACTCGTCGGTGTCGCTCGACCTTGTCGCTCAGTTCAATGCATCGGCCACATCAATGGAGGGCACTTCCTCCGTTATCGTTGCCGGCGCATCGGGTGCTTGCAGCGAGCTTGCATGTAGTGACGTAGAGTCTTTGGGTCTTGCATGTGTCGGTGCACACTCTCTACGGGGGCCTCCCGCTATTGAATAGATACTTCTCCCTCTGTTGTAGACATCTATTCATCAACTTTTTACACAAAATCATGTTCAAAAAACTTTTTGTGGCGGCTTGTGCTGTGGCGCAGGGCTGCCTCGGCGTGATTGCGGCTCCCGCCGGTGCCGCGGTCACCGATGCCAATATAAGCGGCCATGTGGTCGATGCGGAGACCGGCGAACACATGCCTTTCTATTATGTCAGAATACTTGACACTAAATTAGCCACTCTTACCGATGCTTCGGGCCATTATGTATTTCGCGACCTTGCTCCGGGCGATTATACTCTCGAAGCCGTCTTCACAGGCTACAAGACCGCCACGCTGGACGTAAATGTAGCCGCCGGCCATACCGTGGAGGCAAACTTCAGCGTGGTGCCCGACGCGTTTATGCTTGATCAGGTAGTCGTGACTTCGTCCAAGAGCGAGGTAAGGCGTCGCGAGAGTCCCGCATTGGTCAATGTCATTACCGGTAAGCTGTTTGACATGGTCAGTGCATGTTCGCTTGCCGACGGCCTTAACTTCCAGCCCGGTGTACGTGTTGAAAACGATTGCCAGAACTGCGGATTCACTCAGGTTCGTATAAACGGCCTTGACGGGCACTACTCGCAGATATTGATGAACTCAAGACCGGTATTTTCGGCTTTGACCGGTGTTTACGGGCTTGAACAGATACCCGCCAATATGATTGAGCGCGTCGAGGTCATGCGCGGCGGAGGCTCAGCTCTCTTCGGTTCTTCGGCCATAGGCGGTACGATAAACATTATCACGAAAGATCCTATGACAAATTCGGCCCGAGTATCACATACACTGTCGTCGATAGGGCCGTCGGGCTCGCTTGACAATAACACGACGCTCAACGCTTCGGTTGTGACCGACAACAACAAGGCCGGCATGTTTGTATACGGACAGTCGAGGTATCGCGACGGATATGACGAGAATGGCGACGGCTTCACCGAGGTGGCGCAACTCAAGACTCAGACCATAGGCGCACGCGCTTTCGTAAGGCCGTCTGACATCAGCCGCCTCTCTCTCGAGTATCACAACACCCATGAGTATAGGCGCGGAGGCGACAATCTTGATCAGCCGGCCCATATGGCCATGATAGCCGAACAGGCCGACCACAATATTCATGCCGTGGAGGCCACTTATGACATATGGCCCGGCAGCCGCCAAGACCATTTGTCGGTATTCGGAGCCATGCAGAATACCCGTCGTCAGAGCTATTACGGATCCGACATGGATCCTGATGCCTACGGACGCACGTCCGACGTCGTTGTCACTTCGGGAGCGCAGTGGACCCATCCGTTTGAGCGTCTTGTCTTTATGCCTTCGGAGCTCGTGGCCGGGGTTGAATATTCGTTCAATCGACTTCATGACATTACCGTAGGATATGACCATGACATACTGCAGAAAGTGCATATATACAGCGGTTACCTTCAGAATGAGTGGCGCAACCGCCGTTGGGGATTTCTTGTAGGTGCACGTGTCGACAAGCATTCGCTTATCGATGACCCGGTAATTTCGCCGAGGGCCAATATACGCTACAATCCTAACGACAATCTTAACTGCAGACTGTCGTATTCTACCGGTTTCCGTTCTCCGCAGGCCTATGATGAGGATTTCCACGTGGCTATTGTGGGGGGAGAGCGGGTAGTGACGGTGCTGGCTCCCGGTCTTAAGGAGGAGAGTTCGCGCAGTGTCAGCGCATCGGCTGATCTGTATCATCGTTTCGGCAATGTTCAGACCAATCTGCTCGTCGAGGGCTTTTACACCGATTTGCGTGATGTTTTCGCTCTGCGTCAGCTTGACGAGCCGGACGCTGCCGGCAATGCCGTGCTCGAGCGTTACAATGGCTCCGGTGCCCGTGTGGCGGGAGTCAATGTAGAGGCTAAGGCGTTCTTTTCAAGTCGTTTCGATATGCAGTGCGGCCTTACATGGCAGCGCAGCCGCTATAAGCGTCCCGAGGTATGGAGCGATAATCCGGATGTGCCGGGTGAAAAGCGCATGTTCCGTACGCCTGATCTGTACGGCTACCTTACCGCTAATGCGGAGATAACCCGCTCGTTTAAAGCCACTTTGTCGGCTACCTATACCGGTCCTATGACTGTGCAGCATCTAGCAGGATCAGGTACACCCGTCGATGTGGCCGTGCGCACTTCCGCTTTTTTCGACGCTTCGTTAAAGCTGACCTATACGTTCAGGATATTCAACCGTGTCACAATCGACCTATCGGCCGGGGTTAGCAACATATTCAATTCGTATCAGGACGATTTTGATCTTGGACCGACACGTGACTCCGGTTACATATACGGTCCGGCTCTGCCGCGTTGTGTCAATGCCGGTATTTCGATGTCATTATGAAGTTGTGTTAGAAGCGCGCGCCTATCACGAGGCTCAGTGACTCTATGGAGTTCATGAACGTGTAGGAACTGCCGAAATATACATTTCCGTCAAATCGTCCGGTAAGTGAGGCGAAGAGACTGCGATGGTTGTACACAACTGAAAACATGCCGGTGACATTGGTAGAAAACATATCTTTTTTACCATCGGTTGAGTTCTCATAGGTGTGACGGTAACCTATGGCGGGGAGCACCGTGGCGTTGACAAGCCAACGCCGCGGATGCAACACCCAATTGTAGGCGTATCCGCATATGACATTATAGTCCTTGTAATGAAAAGTATAATGGTCATGTTCCCCCGGCAGATATGTGAGCATCTCTGCCGGGAGTGCGGAGAAGTCGAGATCTATGTTCTGCTTGTTGAAGTTCAGACCTACGATGAGAGAACCCGCACTTTTGAGCTGATACTTCGAGTAACAGTAGGCCGCTGCCTGTGAGTACTTCCGGTGGTTGAAGAAGTAGTACAGGCTAGCGCTGGTAGTCTCCTGCTTGACCGCATTGAAGTCAAATGAGTGATCGTGCAGGTTGAAATCGCCAAATTTTGTTATGCGTACTCCTCCGTCGGTCGAGGTATAATTTATCGAAGCGGCAAAAAGTGCACTCGTGAAGCTGTAGTCCCAGTTTTTACGTGAGGCTACGGGATTGCCGAATATGTCGTTGGCATTGAATGTATAGCCCACGTTTACTGCCATGAAACCGATTGAAGCTCCGATGTCGCTGTATATTTCCGATATCATACGTAGACGTGTGTTGCCGGTAAATTGCATGAAATAGCTTTCCGCCCAGTTATAGCTTTTCCCGGTGACTTTCCAGTTTTTCCCTGTCGATACTACATAGGTGGAGTCATAGGAGTTGAATGTGCGGTCGCCCCAATCATACACTTTCAGGCAGAATCGAGCGAAACGCGGATAGTTTATCGAAGGGTCATGTAGCTTGAAGCCGTTGTCTACAAGCTGTTTTATCCAGTTGTCCGAGTGCCGGGTGGCTGATACGGACATGATGCTGTCAACTTCAGTCGCGCCGAGGGCGAGTGAAGCCGACAACATCGATAATATTATTGCTATGCGCAGTATGTGCACTTAAATCAATTGAGTGATAGTACCCTTCGCGGCTTTGCCGCGTAAAAATCCGTATGCAAAGTAAACAAAATTCTTTAATACATTGGCGTAAAAGGCGCATGTTTTACCAACAACGGCGTAATATCGCCAACTGCATCCGTTGCCTTTGATGTGTCGAAGCGTAGTACCGGAGCGCCTTTGCGCAAATCGCACTTCTTCAGGTCGATGTAGTAGATGCCGAGATTGGTGACTATGTCGAAATAGTAGCGGCAGTCGCGCAGATTCGCGTAAGAGCGCCATTGGGTTGACGATACGTTGGCCTCGGTCTGTACGGTATAAAGATAGGGCACCGATACGTTAGCCATGATGCTTCGGATTATGCCGAGCCCTATATTCAAGTCGTTGGTCTTTTCGACATGGCCTTGAAAGAAGTATCCGCGTACGAAGCGGTCGGGGCTTTTCACCGTACCCGGAAGCATATTGGCGCCACCTATTTTCTCCCAATAGTCATTGATTGCCGTCATTGCAGGAAATTGCGGATCGTTGGTCATTGCCGGCATGTCCTGTCCTTCATAAACTTTTACTGTGCCGTGGTCAAACTCAAGTATGGCGCAACGTCCCTGTGCATCGGTTATGCCCCAATGGAGCGTTGACACTGTGCCGCCGTCGAAAGTAGCGCCCGATATGCTGAAATTCTGCTCTTTAAGTACTTTGACCACTTCGGGTGTCGTAGCATTCATGTCGAGTAGCCATCCGACAAACATGGACAGCGACATTCCCGGACGACCGACTGTCTGTTCATTGGCATAGACGGTACCTTTGCAGAACAAGCCGTTTATTACCAGTCCTTTTTCATTCATGCCTTCGGTGATGCCTCCGTCATAGCCCACTGCATATACAGCACCGTATTTTGATGTCCATGTGACTGCTCCCGGTTTGTCATCGCCTTTTTTGAACATACCGCGCGGATAGACGTAAAGATTGGTGGGAATAGGGGTTTTCCAGTCCAGCGAACGGCCTACTATGCGGAGTACGTCTTCTCCTGATGTTGATGTGGTATCGCCTACATATAATATACGTGAACAGGCATCGGACTCGGATACTCCGAAAAGAACCGCCGATACAAGCAGACATGATAATACTTTAAGTCTCATAACAATAAAATTTTACGATTTTTAAGTTGAAACGCCTTTTGCGGCTGTTATGTTCAATATTAAAATATCTTGACAATATTTATAAAATGCAAAAGATTTGTTATAACTTTGTCTTCGTAAAACGGACTCCATTTTACCACAGTAATGAACTATACATTTTTAGACTTTTTAGCTCTCCTCGGCTCTGTGTGCTTGTTCCTTTACGGTATGAAGGTAATGAGCGAAGGGCTGCAGAAAGCCGCGGGCGACCGTCTGCGCAACATCCTGTCGGCAATGACCCGTAATCGATTCACGGGAACTCTCACCGGAATTGCCATTACAGCACTTATCCAGAGTTCATCGGCCTCCACCGTGATGGTGGTAAGTTTTGTCAACGCCGGACTTATGACGCTCGGTCAGTCGATGGCTGTCATATTCGGCGCAAATGTCGGCACAACTTTCACCGCTTGGATTATAGCGTTGTTCGGCTTTAAGGTAGATACCTCTGTATTCATATTGCCGCTTATAGCATGTTCTGTACCGTTACTCTTCAGTAAGAAGAGCCGCACCAAATCCATAGGTGAGTTCCTTATAGGCTTTTCGTTCCTGTTCATGGGGCTTAACATGATCAGTAACTATGTGCCCGATCTGCAGAGCAATCCCGAAATGTTTGCATTTCTTGAACGTTATGCCTCTATGGGCTATATGTCGGTATTGCTTTTCCTCTTTGTCGGCATAATAGTTACGGCTATCATACAGTCGTCGGCTGCTACCTTTGCCATAGTCCTTATTATGTGTACAAAAGGGTGGATTACATTTGACCTCGGATGTGCCGTGGTGCTCGGTAGTAATATAGGTACTACGATAACCCCGTTGCTTGCTTCTATGAGCGGTAATGTGGCTGCCAAACGTACGGCTATGGGCCATCTGCTTTTCAATATGCTTGGTGTGCTGTGGACTATGTGTGTGTTCTATCCGTTTGTTAATCTTAATATATGGATTACCGAAGCTATGGGACAAGGCGATCCCGAGTCGTTGTTTACGTTTGTCAATAATCTTGAGGCCACTGATCCTCAACTTTACAACAGCCTTTTTGACGGCAGTCTGCCTGAGGGACATCCCGTGCTTGCACAGATAGGTACAATGCAGTTCAGTGTATCGTTCGGCATGTCGATGTTCCATACTGTTTTCAATCTTATCAACCTTGCCATTATGATATGGCTTACGGGAGTGTATGTGAAGATTGTCGAGAAACTTGTGCCTGTCAAGCACAAGGAGGACGAGGAGTTTCAGCTCAAGTTTATATCCGGTGGCCTATTGAGTGCTTCAGAGCTGAATATAGCGCAGGCCGAGAAGGAGATGACGGTCTATGCGCAGCGTGTCAACCGTATGATATCGATGGCCGAGTTGCTTATACATGCCAAGGAGAAGAGCGAAGAGTTCTCGCAACTGTTCTCGCGGCTTGAAAAATATGAGGAAATTTCCGACCGAATGGAGATTGAGATTGCCAATTATCTTAACCGTTGTGCCGAAGGACGCTTGTCTAATGAAGGTAAACTCCATATAGCCGCCATGCTCAATATCGTCAGCGAAATCGAGAGCATAGCCGACAGCTGTTTCGGATGTGCCAAGATATTGCTCCGCAAGCAGGAGAGCAGTGTTGAGTTTGATGACTTGATTTATCGTAATATCGACACGATGTTTGGGTATGTTAAAGAGGCTATGACTGATATGCTCGTACTTCTCGGTGATGTCGAGAAGGTGCGCGAGGTCGATATAATACGCTCATACAACAAAGAACGTGAAATCAACAATCTGCGTAACCAGCTCCGCTCCAACAATGTGGAGAATATAAACAACCGTGTATACGAGTATCAGTCGGGTATCTACTATATGGACATAATCAATGACCTTGAAAAAATGGGTGATTATATAATAAATGTGGTTGATACCATACGCGATCATTTCCGCCGTCGCATAGCTTAGTGCGTTTTACAAAAACGTGGCAATGATGTTGAGGTTGTTACGATGTCATTGAATAACGGTTAAATATTCCCGTGGTGCTACAATTGTGTTACCGTAGTTTGATTTAGTTAAAGGCTGTGTCTATATTTGTGTTATCAACATAGCACATTTATAACGGCTCAAGGCCATCAGATGGACTCATTCATGAAGAAAATGCCTAAGACACTATCACATTCTAGCAAAACCGGAGTATTGCAGGACACACCAAAGCGAATTTTCATTGCCGATGAAGACCCGCTGATATGTGAACTTATCCGTTATAACCTTGAAGCCGACGGTTTTTCGGTATCTGTGTTCAATAACGCGGATGACGCTTTGGATGCCGACTTTACTTTATATGATCTTTTTCTCATAGATATAACTATGGACGGATTAAGCGGAATAAAGGTGGCACAGTATCTAAAACAGAATAAGGCTACATCATGTACACCTCTTATATTCTGTGCGAGTCGTAGTGACGAGGAGGAGGTTATAGACGGCCTTGACAACGGTGCCGATGACTATATACTGAAGCCGTTTTCCATGAAAGAGCTGAAATCAAGAATCAATACATTGTTGCATCGCAACATATATTCTGAAGCATAGATGACACAGGTAGTACTTCCTGCATGTTATATAGCCGGCCGCAACGAAGCCGGTTGCGACGAAGCCGGGCGCGGATGTCTTGCCGGCCCTGTTTATGCCGCCGCCGTGATATTGCCCGATGACTTCAGTCATCCTTTTCTCAACGACTCCAAGCAGCTTACGGAGCGTCGTCGCGACATATTGCGGCCTATCATCGAAGCCGAGGCTGTGGCTTGGGCCGTAGGGGTGGTAAGCGCCGCCGAGATTGATGAGATAAATATACTGCGGGCTTCCATATTGGCCATGCATCGTGCGGTCGACGCTCTGTCAACTGTGCCGGGGGCCATAGTGGTGGACGGCAACCGCTTCACTCCATATAAGGATATACCTTACGAGACCTTTGTAAAGGGCGACGGGCGCTACGGCAATATAGCAGCCGCTTCAGTGCTCGCCAAGACTCATCGCGACGAGTTTATGCGACGTATACACGAGGAGTATCCGCAGTACCGGTGGAATATCAACAAGGGGTATCCGACTAAGGACCACCGTCAGGCCATAGCCGATTACGGGCCGTCGCCATATCACCGCATGTCGTTCCGACTGCTTGATACACAACTCCCCCTCTTCTGACCGTAGCCGAAAGAGGGTGAGTTTGTTTTATGAGGTCGTGTTACGGGTGTGATTATCGGTTTACGTAAACTTTGTATTCACCCGGTGCGAGCGACGAGGGGAATGTCTCGGAGGTTCCGATAAAGAAGTTTATCGTGGTCTCGTCGGCGACGGGTGCGTTGCCGGTGTATTTTACTTCGGCGTTCTCCTTGCCGAGATTGACAAATACGTATACACAGGTGTTGTCGACGGCACGGCTGAATATGTACAGGTTGTCGTCGGTAGTCGGGTAGCGTACTATTTCACCGCCGTTTATACCCGCTTGCAGCGCGGGTTGCGTGTGCTTGAGGTGGTTGAGCTTTTTGTAAAACTCGAAGTAGCTGTTACGCGGCTCCCATGTGGGGGGAGTATCCTTTTTGAAAAACTCGAGGGCGCGGTTGAGGCCTGTCTCCTGACCGGTATAGATAAGCGGCATGCCCGGAAGCGTGTAGCTGAGTACGGCAAAGGCGTCGGTGAGATTGCCGAGACGTTCCTGTTCAGTGCCCTCCCACGAGTTTAGGTCGTGGTTGGTTATCATGTTCATCAGGTAGGTGTCGCGCGGATATTCGAGCTCCTGTGCGGCAAGCAGTGAGTCGATGTCGGCGGCGTGCTTCTCGGGGAATGTACGCATGTTACCCTGTGCGTCTTTGAATGTGTACTGGCCGGCAGTGGCGGCTATCTCGCTGAAGAGGTCTTTCATAGGCCAGTTGTAGCCCATGTTGAAGCCGTTTTTCTGTAGCTCCGGTTTGCTGGCTTCGGCAAGCATGAATACCTCTTTAACCGAGTCAAGTTGCGGACGGGTCTCGTCCCAAAAGTCGGTGGGCACTTCGCCGGCTACGTCGCAACGGAAGCCGTCGACATCGGCCTCGGTGAGCCAGAACTTGAACGCGTCAACCATGGCCGCGCGCATCTCTTTGTTGTCGTAGTCGAGTTTATATACGTCGGTCCAGTCGTAGGGGCCGTACATTTCGCCCGCCTCATTCTTGGCGTACCACTCGGGATGTTCGTTTACCCAAGCGTTGTCGCGGCCGGTATGGTTAGGCACCCAGTCGAGTATTACTTTCATACCGAGGTCATGGGCCTTCTTTACGGTGTTTTTAAACTGCTCGATTGTACCGAATTCAGGGTTGAACGCCTTGTAGTCGCGCACGGCGTAATAGCTGCCGAGTTCACCTTTTTTACCGTCCTGCGATATAGGATAGACAGGCATGAACCAAAGTATGTCGACGCCGAGCTCTTTCAGGCGCGGAAGCTCTTTGTCAAATGCCGTTATAGTGCCGCTGTCGGTGTATTGGCGAAGGTTTACCTCGTAGATGACGGCATTGCGGCTCCATTCGGGTTGTTTTACAGTCGTCAAGGTGCTGTCGGCGGCTTCCTGAGCCTTGTCCGACTTTTTCTTTTGTGTACATGCCGCGGCTATGAATGTAAACACACCGGCGGCAAGGAATAGAAATAAAAACTTTTTCATCTTTAAATCGCTTGATTGTATGGTTAACACCGCAAAGATACACTATTTTTATAATAATTTGTTATATTTGCATGTCTCTATTATTTAACGCCATAAATCGATGAATGTTAAAATGAAAATCACGGCAGCGTTATTGTCGGCGATGATGCTGATGCCGGCTGCCTTTGTAAATGCATCGGCCAAGTCAGATCCTGCTTCCGGAACGGTCACGGTTAACTCTATTGCGGGTCGTCAGGTGACGGTGAAGGCTGTCGATGACTGTATAATCCAAGTAACAAATACAGCTCCGGATGAGGTTGCCGCCGTTACGCAGGCAGTGGCGATGACCCCTTCTGAGTTTGGTGGGAAACTTGTCGATAACGGCAGGTCGGTTACTCTGTCGTTGCCTTCTGGTCTCAAGGCGGTAGTCGATGTCGAAAGCGGAGAGGTCGTCTTTGATGCCGGAGGCCGTGTGCTGCTCACCGATGACGGAGTTAGAAAGGGCGCCGTGGGTGACCGTGTGCTGACCCTTGTGCCCGGTGCTCCCGGACGCTTCTACGGTGCCGGTGAGCGAGGCCACAATCTTGCGCTCGACGGTGACACTCTGGTTATGTATAACCGCCAGAATTATGGATATACCGAGGGCGATCCGCGTATAAACCAGATGAATATATGTGTGCCTATGTTTGTCAGCTCACAAGGTTACGGAGTGCTTTTCGACGACTACGCCGCCGCCCGTATGACACTTGGCGATACGATAACTTACGCTACCGAGAACAAAGCTCCGGTGTCGTACTACATGATCTACGGCGGAGGTACGGTTGCTGGAGTCACCGACCGGTATTCGGCTTTGACAGGACGTCAACCGTTGCCGCCCTTCTGGTCGCTCGGCTACATAACGTCAAAGTACGGTTACAAGACCGAGTCCGAGACACGCGGGGTCATAGATACTCTTAAAACCGCCGGATATCCTGTTGACGGAGTGGTGCTCGACCTGTACTGGTACGGCAAGGAGACCGATATGGGGCGGCTTGAATGGAATAAGGAGCAGTGGCCTCACCATGAAAAGATGCTTGCCGACCTTAAAAAGGAGGGGGTGAACACGGTCATAATATCGCAGCCTTATATCAACAAGATAGGAGCCATCGACAATTATAATCTGCTCGCATCGCAGGGTATGCTTACAAAGAATGCGGAGGGCAAGATAAACGACGTCACCACATGGGTGGGAGAGGCCGGCATGTTTGACGTGGCCAATCCCGATACCCGTCAGTGGCTCCGAGAGCGATATCGTAAGTTGACCGACGAAGGTGTTGCCGGATGGTGGGGCGACCTCGGCGAACCGGAGGTGCATCCCGAGACTATCGTGCATGCCAACGGCGAGACAACCCGCGAGTATCACAACGTGTACGGCAATGTATGGAGCTCGATAATATATGATCTGTTTCGCGACGAGTATCCCGACACACGTCTTATGACTCTTATGCGTGGTGGCACCGCCGGCCTGCAGCGTTACAGCGTGTTCCCGTGGTCCACCGATGTGTCGCGCTCATGGGGCGGCCTTCAGCCTCAGGTGAAGATTATGCTTAACTCCGGATTAAGCGGCCTCGGCTATATGTCGCATGACGTAGGCGGCTTTGCCATTGATGAAGCCGCACCGATCGATCCCGAACTTTATGTGCGTTGGGTGCAGCTCGGTGCATTCTCGCCCGTACTGCGCACTCATGCCCAGCGTTTTGCCGAGCCGTACTGTTATCCCGAACAAGCCGATATTCTGCTTGATCTTGTTAAGACGCGCTACCGCTGGCTTCCATATAACTACACTCTGGCTTATGAAAACTCGGCCAAAGGCTACCCGCTCGTGCGTCCGTTGAACTTTAACGTGGCGGCCGACTCGCTTCTCGACAATGTCACCGACCAGTATCTGTGGGGCGACGAAGCCATGGTGGCCCCGGTACTTGAAAAAGGTGCAAGGTCGCGCAGCGTCATAATACCCTCCGGCGAGTGGGTTGACTACAACAATCCGTCGGTTACATATGTTGGTCCCGACACGATAGTATACGAGGCTCCGCTTAATGTTCTGCCCCTCTTTGTGCGCGCCGGCGCTTTCATACCGCAGGCTGATTACGCCATGGCCAATACGGGCGACTACGACCCGTCGCGTTACACAATACGCTACTATCCGCGCGGTGATGTCGACAGCGAGTACATAATGTATGAGGATGACCGGACGTCGCCTTCGTCGTTGGCCGACGGAGAATATGTGCTTATATCATTTACCGGCAACTCCGATGCCGATCGCACTTTGATTGAGGTAAATGCTGACGGAGAATATCCCGGCGCGCCCGATGCGCGTGAGTTTACGTTTATATTGCCCGGTCTGGCCGGTGCCTACAGTAGCTTGTTTGTCGACGGTAAACGGCAAAGTTTGAAGGACTATAAAAAAGATTGCATTTTTAAAATAAAAATTTCAACAGCTAAGCCGCTGAAAATAGAGCTGCTAAAGAAAAAGTAGAAAATATTTTCCAAAAAAATATCTGCACCGATGAACCATTTATGCATCCCGACGTTTTATAAGTACATAGCAAAATTACTTTTTCCATTGCAAGAAATGTGATAATGATTGGTTTATTATCAGGCAAGGCGATACCGGGATGGCATCGCCTCGCTTATTAATAGCCCTTTCGACGTAAATATGTCATATGGCCGATAACAGCAGATCTATGTCATTGTCCGTTGTCGACCAATCGGTTACAAATCGTACGGGAGTCTCCTCTTCCCCTTTGGGACCCCAAAGCTCAAATGAGGCAATGGCTTTGAGTTGTTCAATTTTGTCGTTCGGCAGTATAAAGAACTGTTGATTTGTCGGAGAATCAATATACAATTGATAACCTTTGTTTATAAATCCGGATTTTAATTTCAGAGCAAGGGAAACGGCATGTTGCCCTATTGACATATACAGGTTATCGGTAAACAGTTGTGAAAATTGAATGCCCAGCAATCTACCTTTGGCAAGGGTGGCGCCATGTAATTTTATCAATGAGTCAAACCGAGGCAATAATTCCGGACGTCGTGTCACGACAGCCTCTCCAAACAGTGCTCCGCATTTTGTGCCTCCGATATAAAAGACATCGCAAAGACCGGCGATATCTTTCAAAGATACATCCCCGCTTTCAGCTGCAAGACCGTAGGCAAGGCGCGCCCCATCGATATACAATGGAATCCCGGCTTCACGACATACCTCTGAAATTCCGATAAGCTCATCGTGTGTGTATATTGTGCCGAGTTCGGTGGGGAAGGAGATGTACACCATTGCGGGCCTCACCATATATCTGTGGGTGTCGTCATTATAGAAATTCCTTATGTATTTCCGGATGTCTGATGCCAACAATTTCCCTTTATGATTTGGGAGTGCTATAATTTTGTGACCTGTAGCTTCGATGGCGCCTGCTTCATGTACATTTATATGCGCCGTATCGGAAGCTATGACTCCGTCATTATGATCAAGCAGACGATCTATTACTATGGCATTTGTTTGTGTACCACCTTCAAGAAAGTACACTGCGCCGTTCGCTATACCACATTCCGAGAGGATTGTCTTTTCTGCCGCTTTAGTAAACTCATCACGTCCATATCCAATGGTGTGAAGTCCGTTGGTTTCAATGAGGCGTCTCATTACAGCAGGATGCGCCCCTACCATATAATCGTTGTCGAAATAAATCATATACAAAGTTACGACTAAATTTAATCAACGCATTTAACAGATGTAAAATAATTATAAGCTGCTCATGCCTTAAGCGTATCTTAAGATATATGTTTTAATATATGGCACTAAAAATGCCTTACTCATCACGGTCAAAGCATGGAGGCAATCTGCTTTTCGACTGCCGTGCGTATGAACGAGTTTATAGACACTCCGGCTTGTTTGGCGAGATAAGCCACCCGCATATGGATTTCGGGCGTAAGACGTACGTTCAAAGAGCCGGAATAACTCTTGTGAGGCTCAATGCCTTCTTCGGCGCAATATGCGAGATAGTCATCAACCGCTTCATGAAAAGCGTTGGTAAGTTCTGCGACACTTTCACCCTCGAAGTTCACAAGACCGTCAATGCCTTCAATCTTTCCGAAAAATACATTATCCGTTTCGCTGAAAGCGACCGAGCCGATAAAATCCTTATATTTCAACGTATTCATATCAATCCTTCATTTTTAAGATAATCATAAACCTGTTTCATCACATATCCCTTGATGATGTTGCCGGGATGTGGCTTGTGAAGCATTATCGGCTTCAAGTCCTCACCCTTGAATATTACGCGGGAGCCGGATGTCTTGCCCTTATTGCCGGGAACATATCCAAATGCAACAAGCATACGCCTCATTTCCTCCCATGTGAAATCGTTAGGAAGCGTTGAGAAACGGGATATCAATTTTTCTTTTGTTCCCATTAATTTTATTTTGGCACAAAAGTAACTATTTTTCAGTTGCAAAACAAATCTATGGAATGGAAAGTTCTGATTTGAACTGCACAAAGCAGTCAAATATACCACCTTTGAAGAGGTACGTTATGCCACTATGCTCAAAACCCCACTTTGCGAGGCGTGATACCGGCTTAACTTTCGGCGTTTCAGCCGACTCACTGATGATTTCGGCCAACCGTGAGTCGAATTACTCACAAACGTGAGTACTCACTAATGACTCACTCACCACCTCTGTATTCTGCGCTATTCTGAAATTTTGGCAAAAATAAAAAGCACTGAAAATCAAGTGATTTCAGTGCTTTGCGGCATTTTGCCGTTTGTCTTGTGACCCCGGAGAGGCTCGAACTCTCGACCCAATGATTAAGAGTCATTTGCTCTACCAACTGAGCTACGGAGTCATATGTATGCTGTCCTTTGACTTTTGCGATGCAAAGTTAAACACAAATTTAATTATGGCAAAATTTTTTGGAGAGAATTTGTAATGTTTTTTGTCATTAGGA
Organism: Muribaculum sp.; assembly: GCA_009775095.1. Taxonomy (GTDB): domain Bacteria; phylum Bacteroidota; class Bacteroidia; order Bacteroidales; family Muribaculaceae; genus Muribaculum. The sequence continues at coordinate 30,798 of VSOZ01000002.1, read as the reverse complement.
TGATTCCTAAATATGAAATTTCAATAAGATTATGTTTATTTGGCTGTGTATGGTGGTTATTATGGTAGTGTTATTGTAGAGTTTCGCATGATATGCGTGGGCGCAGTTCAATATATGTAACTATAAAAATACGGATAATCATAATCAGCTGTATAGACATCATATGATTATCCGTACAAGTAATTAACCTAAATATTATATTTCGGGATAACCCGGATTCTGTTTCAGATTAGGATTGGTATTGAGTGTTGTACGCGACAGGGGTAGCCACATTGTATGGTTGTCCTCGTCGGGCTCTTTATCCCACCATCTGCCGGTATTATATACCCCGAAGCGGCAGAGAATCTGACGGCGCAGGCCTTCGGCGAGAAACTCACGGCCCCATTCGTCAAGTAGCTCCTGCTTGGTGATGACGCTTCCATCTTCAGGATACAGACTGGGCGATCCGGCAGGATAGTTGCGTTTACGCACTGTATTGAGTAGCCTTTCAGCTTCGGGTTTATTGCCTTGATTGAAGCGTATTTCAGCAAGATAATATATGATTTCAGGCAAGCGAAGCATGGCGTAGTCTGACTCGATTTTGTTAGGATCATCGGAAGGATAGAATGGATATTTGATTATACACCATCCCGAATTCTGGTCGCCGGTCGTCATTTTGGACTCTGTTGTGATCGCACCGTTTGAAGGGCGGGGCGACTGACTCGACGGGTCGGTGTCGCGGAATATGCCCACTTGGTCGCGGATATACAGTTCATAAGCGCCGTTATCGGAGGTTACGTTTTTGGTCTCGCCGTTTTCTTCATATGGCAGATAACCGTACAGAAAAAGGCCCTCGCGTTTGCTGTTGCCCAGATTTTTGTATTTTTTCAAGCGCACGTCGTCAGGATATTTCATGAATTTGCGCACAGGCTTGCCAAGGTCAAACGTGTACTCATTTCCATCAAGGTCAAGACCCGGTTGAAGCGCATATTTGGGATTGCAGTTACCCCAGTCGGTGAAGCCGAAATATTTGGGTGACAGGAACGGAGCTACTTGCCAGAACATTTCGGTGCCATACACCCAGTGCATACCTCCGTATGAGGAGGGGAACCCGTAAAGCACTTCATTAGAATTGACATTATCCCAGTCGAAGGGAGCGTCCCATCGTGAATCGGGCTCATAGAAGCCATAATCGCCCCGGAGTATGGCTTCGCAGTATTCGGCGGCTTTATCTTCCATATTTTCGTCAATCCACCAACTTGCGTTCATATACAGACGTGCAAGCAGTGCGGCACAGGCGCCCTTTGTCCACAGGCCCTGATTGACGCCGTTGCCGTTGGCTCCCTCTTTGGCGTTTAATTTGGGTAGCGCCTCAAGCAATTCCGTTTCAAGGAAAGTGAAGGTCTCCTTGGGGGAGCGTTGTGACGGAAGTTCCGATACGGGATAATCCGTCACTATCGGTATGTTGTGATACAAGTCGAAAACCGTCATATACATCCACGCCCGCAGCACGCGGCTTTGTGCTATAAAGTCGTCGATTTCCTGTCGGCTTACTCCAAGTTTTTCGTAATCGATATGGCTGAGGTCGGAAATACTTGAATTGCAAAGACCGATACCACGGTATATGTCATCCCACGTCCATCTTACAAAACCGTCGTCAATAGTCCAAGTATGGTAATGATAACGGCAGAATTCGCCACCGTTGTACCAGTGTTCCTCGCGTTGTACCGTCATGTAGTGGTCGGCTGAAAGTTCCCCCACCCAATACATGCCTTGAGTGTTGAGCCAGTATGCGTGGCCAAACGGCCGCAAAAAGCCCTGTATGACGTTTTCCCTCGTTTTGTAGAATCCCTCCTGCGGGATAATGTCGTATGTCCTTTCATCGAGGTCGGTACAGCCGACTGATGCAAGCAAAACGGAAGTTGCTAATATATTACGTAATTTAAGCGTTTTCATGTTTAATAATAATCGGGTAAATTAAAAGTCGATTTGTACACCAAAAAGATATTGACGTGTTGACGGATAGTAGCCCGTCTTGCTGTACGGAATGCCGGGCTGTAGGCCGTTGACGCAGTAGGCGTCGGGGTCAAGGCCCCGGTTGTAGCTGCGTATCGAGAAGAGGTTGCGCCCCGTGAGGTAGAAGCGTATTTTCTCGATATATCGATTTACATTCCAAGTGTAGCCCAGCGTGGCCACATCAAGTTTGACAAAATCACCGTCATGTACAAAGTAGCTGCTATGTACATTCTTACCCTCGGTTATGTGGGCGTTTTCGGCATAAGCCGACTTCAGCACGTTGGTGCCCGGAGCTGCCCCCATGACCCCATAATAAAGGTCTTGAGCATCGTAAATCTGATAACCGAAAGCTCCGCGGAAGTAGAGGGTGAGGTCAAAATTGCGGTAGCGGAAGTTATTGGTGAGCGAAGCGGTAAACTTAGGCATACCGTTGCCTACCACGCACTTGTCGGCATCGGTACCTTGCGACACCGGTATCTTCTCTCCTTCTTTATTGTAAACAAGCCAGTTGCCGTTGTCATCGACTCCGGCGTATTTGAATGTATAGAAATTTCCCACTCGTTGACCTTCTTCAATACGTTGTACCGAGCCGGGATTGCCGGGATAAGTGGGGAAGCCGTCCATCCAATAAAATTTCTGTCCTTCGTACAGCTGGTTTGAGAATGACACAAACTTATTGTCTGATGTTGAGCCGATGAAACTTACCGTATAATCAAAATCCTTTGTCCGCACGGCGTTATAACGAAGCTCAATCTCGACTCCGGTATTTTTCATTGTCCCGACGTTGACATAAGAATTGGCTATGACATTGGGCGGTACGGGTACGCTATAAGAGCCGAGTAGGTCGCTTTGTTTGCGATTGTAGTAATTGACGGAACCCTCAAGCCGGTAATTCAACAGGCTGAAGTCTATGCCGACATTCCAGTTTTTACCTTTTTCCCACTTAAGATTTACATTGGGGTTGGTGTTGATACCCCAGCCTTGTATATATTGCCCTTTATAAAAAATCAAGTCGTAAGATGCCATTGTGGCAAGTGACTGATAGCTTGCAAAGTCCTGATTTCCCGTCTCGCCATAGTCGGCGCGTATTTTCAGGTCGTTTATCCAGCTTATGCCGCGCATGAAGTTCTCCTGACTTATGCGCCACCCAGCCGATACTGCAGGGAAATTACCCCACTTGTTGTTGGTTCCGAATTTTGATGACCCTTCATGACGTATTGATGCCGTCAGGAAGTAGCGGTCAAGGAAGCTGTAGGTCAGTCGTCCGAAAAATGCTATTAGTTTTGAGTCATTACGGTATGACGACATGCCTTTTCGGCCGGCTGTAGCACCCATGTATGCTCCCGCGCCCAGATTGTCCGCTCCGAGAAGATCCGAGGCAAAGTCTTTGTTTTCAGCGCTCAGTCCGTCATTGACAAAATACTGATAGGAGTACCCGCCCATAAGAGTAAGGCGGTTTTTGTCATTGGTGAAGCCATAGTTTACCAACCACTCAAGCGATTGCTGCTTGTTTTTGTCATAAGACCGCTTGGCTTCGCCGTCAAAACCCGACTCCTCGGCCACGGTCGAAGTCGACGGACGAAACCAAGAGTAGTCATTTTGTATAATCTGCTGCGCCAAAGTTATCTGGGTGCTTAGCGAGTGGCGCTCGTCCTTGCACAGGGCCGGAAAGAGGTTGAGCTTGATTGTTCCGTCCCAGTTGAGGAAAGTGCGTTCGCCGCCGTTCTGTTCGATTTTCAGGCGCTCGACAGGATTATTTGTGGCATAAGCCGTGATATAAGTGTATTTTCCCGGATTATCCTTGTCCATTACCGGTAGTGTAGGATTTATCATTATGGCTTCACGGAAGGCGTCGTAGTCGGCGTTGTTGTACTTGACATTGCGCGGCGCCACATTAAGTATGATTTTATACAGGTCATCTTTCCCGATGTGGTTCAGAGTCATGCGTGCGCCGACCTGACGCTTGCGGGCCCGTAGGTCGATGCCGTCAGTGTCCTTATAGTCGACCGTGGCGCGATAATTGGTGCGCGATGTGCCGCCCGATATGGTAAGCGTATGGCTGTGCGATACTCCCACCTTCGAAATTTCCTTGAACCAGTCGGTGTTTGCTCCGTAGTTATCGCCTCTGTTATATTTGCGAAATTCGTCAGCCGACAATACATCCAACTCCCGTATAGGATCGGTTATGTTGACAAAACCCGAATAAGTGGTGTGTACATTGCCGTCGACCGAGCCTTTCTTGGTTGTAATAACTACTACGCCGTTGGAGCCGCGTGTACCATAAATAGCGGACGCCGCACCGTCTTTGAGTACATCTATCGACTCAATATCGTTTTCATTGATGTTGTCAAGACTTCCTCCCGGTACACCGTCAATTACAACCAACGGTCCGAGGCCGGCATTACGTGACGATACACCACGTACCTGCATGCTTACTCCCGCATTGGGGTCGGCTGCGGTAGAACTTTCGACCGACAGTCCCGGTACTTTGCCCTGAATCTGCATGGCGGGGTTGCCGTTGCCTATTTGAAGCATATCTTTGCTTGACACGTGAGATACGGCACTTGTCACTTCCTTTTTGGAGATAGTACCATAACCGATAACCACAACATCATCAAGCATCTGCGACTCTTCGTTCATCACGATGTGAAGAGGAGCTTGACCTTGCACTGTCACCTCTGCTGTCTTGAAGCCAATATAGGATATGGCTATCACGGCTCCCGATTGAACCTTGATGCTGAACCGGCCGTCGGCATCTGTTACCGTACGGTTAGCCTTAGTGCCTTTTTCCCAGACGGTGGCCCCGATAATAGGCTCATCCGAGGTGTCTACCACTGTCCCGGTCACTAACTGTTGTGCCCATGCTGTAGAAGTCATGCTGAAAAACATCAGACACAGGCATAGCCAGATCTTGGAGGGGTGTGTAGAACTCCCTCTTGAATTAAAATTTTTCATGATTGAATAATTGGTTAATAATAAAGAATTGGTATAGTTGATTATTTTTCGGTAAAAGTATTGAATGAATGAGGCTTCACTGTAGTTTCAAGATAACGGTTGCCGATTTTTACACAGATGCGCTGTGGAGTATCGTTGAAGTTGCCTGCAAAAACTATATGCTTTCCTGCAGGATTTTTTGCTACGAGAATGGGCTTGTTGTCATCACCTTGTCCTTTGTAGGCTATAATCTCGGTACCGGGCGCGATAAAACGGGTATAATGCTTTACGGCATGGTATTCAGGAGTATAAGTGATTGAGCGATCTTGGGGGTTCACACGTATCAGAGCGTTCTGTTTCCAGCCCCAAGGGCTTTCACCATTACCGGCAAGGATAAAGTTCCAGAAAGTATATTCATTGCATCCGTTGCCGAGATAATGGTTTATCAGCTCAAATGTATGTTCGGCCGCCTTCCAGTCAAAACTGCCCCAACCGCACTCGCTTTCGGAGCATATATAACTCCATTCAGGATGTTGTTTGCGTATGTGAGGCAATACTTCACGTCCTTCCCATTGAAAACCGATTCCTTTTATTTGGGATTGCAGTTCTTTATCGGATAAAACCGTTTCCACATGGTCGCGTCGGTTGGTATTGAATGTTCCCATATATAATTCCACTTCAGGATGGAGGCGCTTAAGTGTCGGAGCCAGATAATCACGATTAAAGCGAATAGATCCTTCAGCAGTCCAAGCGCAGCCCGGATAGGGGGTATAGCTGTAGGCTTCATTTTGATATATGACACGATCTATAGGTATGTTTTGTTCGGCATAGGCATCAATAAATTTACAGAACATATTGGCGTAGGCCTGTAAATATCGCGGGTCCTGAATGAAGTAGTCATTTTCGGCTATCTGGCGCGGAAATACACCGTCACGGCTCCCGGTAAGTTTCATTTCGTCCGGATCGGTTTTTGCATCGGCACCGGCATAAAGCAGATAATCAAGCTGTGGCGATACGTTGTTGTACTTACTGCTCAATACCGGGTAATCACCTGTTATCTTCATCCACGACGGCGGACACCACGGCGATACCCAGAAACCGAGGTCGGGATTATACTTCTGGGCCGCGCGTATAAACGGTATTATGGAAGTCTTATCGCGATCGATATTGAAGTAACGCAACTCCAGATCACCCGTAACTTCGTCACAGCTATACCATGAACGGGCATAATCGTTGGCACCCATTGATATTCGGCCCCGTGTGGCCCGGAGATCTCCGTCGGGAGCAAATATCCGCGCAAGTATAGTGTCTTGTTCCTCGCGGGTGAGCATGCATAAGGCATCCCAATCAAGTTCATTGAATGTCACACCCCAGCCGCGGAAAGTGACTATAGGCTCATCTCCGTTGATCGTTAAATCGGGATTCCCTACCGGTTTATTGAGTAATTTTACTTTTGATTGGTTCCATTCCTTTCCTTCCGTACTTTCTGTCCATTGGTAGGATTGTGCTTGTACGGATGAAACAAATGTAACAATAGCTCCTGCTGTAAGGAGTAAACTTCGCACTTGTCGTTTCATGTCCATTTATAGATTTAGTTTTTGGTTTTTCGAACATGCAAAATAAGCGAGAAGCCTCAAAAACAGAGGAATAAAAGTGTCACCAATCGATGTTATGAAAATTTCACAGATAGAGATTGTTACATTTGTTGATATAAAAAAGTTACATATGTTACATTGCTAATAGCTATCCCCGGAGCGGTTTTGATTCAAATTGTGGCTTTTATATTGTCCCGGCAGTACCCCAAACATCTCTTTGAACAGTTTGCTGAAATAGGCTGATGTGGAAAAACCGCATAGATGCGCCACTTCTTTTACCGACAAATCGGTACTTATTAATATCGAGGCCGCTTTTTTCAATCTGATGCCACGTATAAATTCCGTAGGTGATTGTCCTGTCTGTATCCGCAGTTTGCGATAAAGATTCATGCGGCTCATACATAGGTCGCTGCTTAGACGTTCTACATTATAATCGGTATCGGATATATGCAATTCAACCTGTGAGGCAGCTTTTTTGAGAAACTCTTTGTCAAATTTGGGCAGAGATGTCTCGTCGACACGTATGTCAACGCTGTTCAGCACCACTTCTTTGCGTCGGCGATGAAGCTCAAGCAGTTGTTTTATGCGTCGAGACAGCCACAACATTCCTGTTGCCAGCGATATAGCTATTAAGCCATAAATAAGGTAGGCCCACCATGTCTCATACCAAGCCGGCAATCGCTGTAATACCATAACGATATATGGCTCTCCCCAACAACCGTAACGGTCGGTGGCTTTCAATTCCAACTGATATGTGCCCTTCGGGAGCCGATTGAAATATGCGGTGTTGTCGCCGGCAGGCAAATAAGTCCATGATGTTTGCCATCCTTTTAGCCGATAAGCGTAGCTGACTTGACCGGCATGAAGATGATCCAATGTCGAAAAAGACACCTTACAATCTCCTTGATGAGACTGTAGTTGGACCTTATATTGCTCCGGACCAATAAAAATATGTCGCCCCCCCGCTGTGACAGAGGTCACAATAGGATGTGCGGATGATACAGTCACGGCATCAAGATCGGTAGAGGAGGAAATAATGCAGAATGCACCCATGCCACCTACACATACTTTATTGCCGTCTATCAGGCGCACACTATGCATATAATCCATTTCAATGCGACTATCCGAGCTGTGAAAGATGCGAAAAGCGTTGTTTGCGGGATTGTATTCCTTAACATATTGGTCAGTCAAAATCCAGATATGTCCCGACGTGTCGGCTGACATGCTTTTTATACTTTCACCTCCCCAGAGACAACGATCATTTTCGCATTGCAGCACATTATTTCGCGGCTGATAACTATAAATGCGGCCCTGTGATGTCGCTGCCCATACGGTGCCGTTGGGAGCTATCGCTATTGAATTATATTCATCATCTTTATCGATAATCGTTAATTTTCCGGCTGCCGATACATGTATAAAACCGTCTTTTCCGGCCACGGCATATACTTCTCCGTCTGATGTCGCTGTCAACTGCTTTATTGAACCGGTTCCCTCACATACTTTCTCTATATAATTGCCTGATACCGACATCTCATATATACCATCTTCCGTGCCAATCCATAGACGATTATGGCTTTCATGTAGGGCAGTGATATATTTGGCGTCCGCAATAGATAAAATGTCTTCAAGATGAATGTTCATGTCTTTATGACTGAACCGCATGAGTCGGTTGGCACTCACGGCCCATATCCCGGAGCCTGTGGAGCATTTCTCAATCAATTTATTTATATACGGGTAGTTGTCGATATTGCGTGATGCGTAAGAGATACGATCCGTCGCAGGATGGTATAAAGTAAGATTATCTCTGCCTTGCCATATCCAGTAATAGTCGTCTTCTTTTACAACTGCATCGGCCATAACCGGATATCCGGTCAACTGTTTTGTCACATCTACGGGATAACGTTCAATTTTGTCATTGTCAAAAGAGATAATAAATGTATGAGGAGTGTAAGACGGAACCCATATATTATTGTCTCGGTCTCTGAAAAGCAAGTCAATCACTTTTTTCCCTTCAGGGATAAAACTGCCGGTCGATATCGGCCGAGTTTCCGCGTCATTTACATGGTATAGATATAGATTATCAATTGTCGCAGCCCATAAAAGGCCATAAAGAGGATCATATATAATATTAAGAATCAGAGAACCTCCGGTATCGTTGGGGCAGGTGTGCGGAAGCTCTTCGATAATCCAGCTTGCGGATGACAGACTGTCGGGAGGTGTACAGCTCAGAATACCGTTTCCCCATGTACCGATAAAAAATTTGCCGTTGTGAATATCTTCTTCCATGCAGGTCGGGTCAGCCGTATACTCCCAATTCTCTTTGACGAATGTATCGGTTATTTTGTCATACCTGAATATTGTGTGCTCAGTGCAGCATACACGCAGATTATTTCGGCTGTCTTCATGAAGATATATCCCTTTTACGATTTTTTCATTGACTTTTATAGGGTAGCATCCTGTCACCTCGCCATGAGGACTTAATTTGAATATTCCTTGCGGTGTGCATGTCCATATAATACCGTCAGAAGCTGCAAAGAGGGTCCATATCTCACTGTGTCGTAGTCGCGGATCATCAATAGTGTGAACTGAATAATCTGATTTGTCAATATAATACAGACCTGTTTTTGTACCAAACCATATATGAGGATGACGTTGCCCCTCGGCAATACAATAGATATGATTGCTCAAGATAGAGTCATTACCGATTATATTGAAGCGGGAATAGGAGTATTTGAAAGGAGAGCGAAACACACTTAATTCATAACCGTCGTCACGGCACAGTCCACCACCTTCGGTAGCATACCACATATAACCCTCCTGATCTTGTAGAATACGATGCACCGGTGAGGTAGGTAGCAGGTGCTGCGTAGGCAGTTCGGTAACCAATATGCGTTGAGCTGACATATGGAAGCTTACTGATGTCAGGAACAGCAAGACAAAACATATAACAGTTAGTGAAGTCGGTTTATTCATGCTTTAAGTAACATAAGGCTGCACAAAGATAACTAAAATGCTGAAATTTTGTATCTTTGGGGCGTAAAAGAGTATTTATGAAAGTAACGAGTATAATTATAGCAGTAGTTTTTACGTTGACGTCGGTTTTATCGGGATGCCGTACCGCCAAGCCTTATCGCCAATGTGAGGGTGTGGTATGGGCTACGACTTTCCATATAACTTACTCGTCAAATGTCGTGCTTGATGACTCTATACGCGCCATAATGCGCGAAGTGGACGAGTCGTTGTCGGCTTATAATGATGCGTCGCTGGTAAGTCGTATAAACCGATGTGATACGGACTTGACCGACTCAATGTTCCGACGAGTGTTTATGGAGTCGCTGCGCATCAATGAGATAAGCGGCGGACGATTTGACCCTACCATAGCCCCTTTGAGCAAATTGTGGGGCTTCGATACGGGTGAGGAGCTAAAGCGTCAGCCTGCGAGGGAGCAGCTTGACAGTGTGATGCGTCTGGTGGGAATTGCAGGATGTAGTCTTACAGAAAATGCTCATATCGTAAAAAAGGATTCTTTGACTACATTTAACTTCAGCGCTATAGCTAAGGGCTACGGTTGCGACCTGATAGGAGATATGCTTTCACGTAACGGGGTGACCGATTACATGGTGGAGATAGGCGGCGAGATAGTGGTGCGCGGTAAGAATTCGCGCGGATCTGACTGGCGTATCATGATTGACGCGCCTATCAATAACGCCGATTCAATAGTGCACGACGGCATGGCGGTAATAGAGATTGACTCGTGTGGTGTGGCTACATCTGGTAATTACAGGAATTACAAAATCCTTGACGGGGAGGTTATAGGCCACACCATGAGTCCGTTTACCGGTGAGCCGGCGAAAAGCAATATCCTGTCAGTTACCGTACTGGCTCCCGAATGTATAACCGCCGATGCAATTGCCACGGCATGTATGATTATGCCGCTTGACAGCGCCCGGATTATGGTGGAGCGCCTTGAGGGTGTTTCGGCTCTGTTCGTAACGGCCAAAGAGAACGGCGAATGGGAACTTGTACCCACAACGGGTTTCCCGGAAATAAAGCATTAACTCCGAGAAACCCGTATAGAGTGATCCGATAAAATGTTCTACTACTTTCTGATACGGAGTACCGGGGCCACACTACGGTCGGCATCTGCAGGGAGTGTGACGGTAAGGCCTTCAGGTGTACGCGAAAATTTTACTTTACCGTAGCCTACCAGTTCCACGCTTTTTATGCGGCGTTTATGATACTTTGACTTTTCAGATAATGCCTTAACGGTCACTGTGTCGTCTTCAGGCCACGCAAGAGCTATGATGTAAAGATTCTCGGGTGTCTGGGTGAATCGGATGTCTTTGGATGTTGCCGCTGTGTAAGCTCCTTCATTAAAGCCCTGTGCATTTATGGCTATATCCGACTCCGCTATGGGTCCCTCTCCGAATATGTGCCACGGGCGCGTAGAGTATATACACTCGCTGTTTACAGCCATCCAGTCGCCTATGCCGTTGATAATCTCTTCTTCTTTTTCATCAAATGTGCCGTCGGCGCGAAGCGGAATGCTCAACAGCAAGTTACCGTTTTTGCTGACAACATCGACAAGCAGCTTGATGACTGATGAGGCGGATTTGTACCGGTTGTTTTTGTAGATGTCGTTATTATAGTGCCATCCTCCTATGCACGAACAGGTCTGCCACGGCTTTTCGGGGATATTATTAGGCGCACCGCGTTCAACATCCCACACCAAAGCCTCCTTTTGCCGGTCGGTCAGAATCTTGCCGAACATCACTGCCGAGAAATCACCGGGATGAGTTGCTTGATTGTGATTGTAAAAATGGGCGGCAATTTTCAATCCGGCGTCACTTATAGGATAGAACGGCACGCCGGTTACGTCAAAATACAACAGGTCGGGGTTATAGCGGTTTATTACGTCAAGGGTACGGTTGTAAAAGTTGGTACAATATTCCACCGTAGGTGTTGCTACACCGTTGCCCCAACCCCACTGACGAGAAATCATGCCGTTGCTCCAAGTACCGTAACTATCGGGATGATTCTGTGCGTATAGGTTCTGAGGATCAAGTCCCTCCCACCATTTGCCTTTGCCGTCCTCGGCTGTAAGGCGCCCGTCGTAGGGCACTCCCGCTTTGGCTCCGTTGCGGTCATAGCGCCGGGCCGGCTCGTACCATGACCATGCATGGTCGGCATGTAGGCTCACGCCAAACTTCAATCCGTGTTTGCGGCATGCTTCGGCCCAGCCTGCGAGTAGATCTCGCTTCGGCCCTATGGCTTTGGAGTTCCATTCCTGATATTGGCTGTCCCAGAGGTCGAAATTGTCGTGATGATTGCCCAGCGCGAAGAAATACCGAGCACCTATTTTCTTATATAGTCCGACAAGTCGATCGGGGTCCCACTTCTCGGCTTTAAAGAGCGGAAGTATGTCTTTGAAGCCTACTTCAGAGGGATGACCGTAGTTTGCCACATGATGTTTATATTCATTGCTTCCCTCGATATATAATGACCGAGCCATCCAGTCACCGGAACCTTCGACACATTGCGGCCCCCAATGTGCCCAAATGCCAAACTTGGCGTCGCGAAACCATTCAGGCACTTCGTATTGTGACAATGACTCCCATGTAGGAGCATATTTGCCGGTCATCATGGGCTCCTGTGCTTCCGATATACATACTTCGTATTCCTGACTGAAAACGGCTGTCGGAAGCATGAGCATGGCAATAAAAAAGTTACGATAATTCATATTGATAATGGTATTGGTTTATTTTGAGACAAAAGTATAAACTCTCAATTTTATTTTAGGTAAAAAAATCGGGATAATAATAGGACAAAATCGATAATGCGTGTACTCGGTTTTTGCAGGTAAAATAATCTTTATTTAATTTGCATTATATTGTAATATAATACCGCTTTATGATTTCAATAAGCAAAAGTCCGGATCTGCTGATGCTGAATGTGGGGTATGCCCGTCATGACGGCGATTGGAATTTCAAAGATGTCAGTAGCCCTTTCTCGCGCCTTTACTATGTTACACAGGGTTCTGCAGAAGTATTATTTTCTGAAGGTAATGTAAAGTTACGCCCTCATCACATGTATATGATACCGGCCTTTAAGCTGCATACAAATTTTTGTGATTCTCAATTCGAGCATTATTACATACATATATACGAAGCGTCCTCAACGGGAACCGGCATAATGGAAAATTTTGATTTCCCGATTGAATTGGATGCAACTCCGGTAGATTTAGAGCTTTTTAAAAGCATCTGTGAACACAATACCTCAATGGTGTTGAAAAATGTTGATCCACGTATATACGATAACAAACACTCCCTTATTGAGTGTGTACGGCTCAATAGAGGACGACCTTTGTCTGATCGAATGGAATCAGCAGGTATAATATTACAATTGATGTCACGTTTCATGCGACGTGCCCGACCTAAATATGCAATATCGGACAAGCGTATACAATTTGCGCTGGAGTATATCAATCAAAACATCATGGAGCCTATAACTCTCGAAAACCTTGCGAAAGAAAGTTGTTTGTCACGTGATCATTTCATAAAACTATTTAAACAAGAGCTCGGTTGTACTCCCGGACAGTTTATAATAGATCAAAAGCTTAAAAAAGCCCGACTGATGCTTGCGGCAGAAAACATATCCATAAAGGAGATTGCTTATTCTCTCGGCTATGATGATTACTCATACTTTATCCGTTTGTTCCGCAAGCATACATCAATGACTCCGCATCATTACCGCAACAGCTTCAATAAGTAAGCGGCAGTCTGTATGGAGTGTCAGTCAATGTCGTAACGGTCCGGATCCATAAAGAAGCGTATTGTACCGCCGCCCGAGGGTGTGGAGGCCTTCCGGTCGTCGCTCGCATTGTCGGTATTGGTGACGGCCGCGACATGACCGATGTTCTTGATCTCCTCAGCCACTTTCTTCTCGCGGTTAAATGTAGGGCTCTTCTCAAAGGCTTCAATAAAGCGGTCGTCATCCATCTGATTGGGAAGCATGACGATGTAACGGGCTTTACCCTTACTGTCTTTTACAAGATCGAGAGCCTTTGTGCCGTAATCGCGCGCTATATCGGAGTTGTCCTCCGGAGTGTCTTTTTTGCCCCCGAAATGCACTGTGCGCGAAGGCTTGCTCTCTTCGTCAGAGCTGTCGAAGCCCGCTGCAAGTATGGTTATTTTCACCCGTTCCTCGAGAGTCGGGTCATAAGCCGTACCCCAGATGACGTCTACCTCTTCGTTTATACTGTTGATGAACGTAGTAAGTTCATTGGTCTCGCCTGCGGTAAGCGGTGACTGTGCGTCGGGATTGTAGTAGAGGTTGAAGAGCAGTTTCTTGGAGGTCAGGATATCGGTGTTGCGCAACAACGGCGAGCATAGGGCGTCCTCGATAGCCTTTGTTACACGGTGTTCGCCTTCGCCGTATCCGCTTGATATGATGGCTACGCCACCGTCGCGCAGTGTGGTTTCGACATCCTTGAAGTCAAGGTTTATCTTACCCTTTGTGGTGATTATTTCCGAAATGGAACGTGCGGCGGTTGTAAGGGTGTCATCGGCCTTGTCAAACGCGTTGTCAAACGTAAAGTCGGGATATATCTCTATAAGACGCTGGTTGTTGACGACGAGCAGGGCGTCAACGTATTTTGACATCTCCTCTACGCCGATGTAAGCTTTGCGTATCTTGTTGAGACCTTCGAAAAGGAAAGGTATGGTGACGATGCCCACAGTGAGAATGCCCTTCTCGTGGGCTATGCGTGCCACTACAGGCGCTGCGCCTGTGCCTGTGCCGCCGCCCATACCGCCGGTGATAAACACCATCTTGGTATTGTCGTTGAAAAGCTCGGCTATGCGGTCGGCCGCATCCTCAGCCGCAATGCGCGCTTTCTCAGGCTTATTGCCGGCGCCGAGACCGTCGCCTATCTGTACTTTTGAGGGCACAGCGAGGTGCTCAAGCGCCTGACGGTCAGTATTAAGAATGACAAACGAGACATTCTCAATGTCCTGTTTGTACATATGGTTTACGGCATTGCTGCCACCGCCGCCCACGCCGATTACTTTTATTATAGGCTCCGAAGCCTTGTCCACGTTAAAGCCCGCATCGGACATCAAAGGTATATTGTCTTCCATCGATTCGTTCATCTATAAAGTTTATTGAAGAGAGTATTTATCAGTCATCATTGTCGGTTTCCACAAAAAGCTTATCAAGTGTGGTCTTTATGTTGCCCCATAAGCCCCTCTTGCTACCCTGTTGGGGATTCTCGGGCTTATCCTGATCTTTTCCCCCGGTTTTCTTAGGCTTGAAGCCTCCATCGTCAGCAAACGGGTCGACTGCGGGTTGTGGAGCAGGTGCGGCTTCGGTACATTCGAGCGCATTCTGTGCCGCGGCATTCAGCAGAGCCACTATGTCGATCATATCGAAGCTTTGCAGTCGCGGATCGGAGATGCGTATAGTGCTTGGTATGGCTCCGAGGCGAACGGTAACTCCGCTCTGCTGGGCAAGCAGGTCGTTGAAGCCGCGCAGTTTGGCACCACCGCCTACTATTATTATACCGGCGGGAAGATCGGTCGATATGGAGTAACCGGCATACTTGGCCTGTTCGATTATGTTCAGCACAATCTCTCCGGCACGTGCACGGATGTAGCTGTTCACTTCGACTATATCGGCTCCGAAGTTGTGTAGCTGACGGGCTTTGGGCTCGGCGTTTACGGCGTCGCCGACTATGCGCTTTACTTCATCGGCACGTTCCTCGGTGAGGTTGGTGGCCATTATGTCGCGAGTAATATTGCGCGAGCCTATCGGGAGAGTGGCAAGATAGTGTAGCGCACCGTTTTTGTATACCGACACCGTCGTGGTCTCGGCTCCGAAGTCGACAAGCATGCATCCGAGTTTCTTCTCGTCGGTAGTCACAACAAGGTCGGCAATGACGTTCTGTCTTACGTATGTGCCCTTTATAGAGAGCTGCTGGCGTTCTGAAAGCGCTATATCGAAGTTGCGCAGGATTTTCGGCTTACATGTTATGAGGTTGATGTCGGCTCTTATGCTCTTGCCGAGAGTGCCGACCGGATTGGAACATTCGAGATTATCCACCACAAATTCACGTGGACATACATCAATTACACTACGGTCAGATAGACCGCACTGCTTTGCCTCTTCATTGATCTGAGCTATAATCTGTGCCGTAATGGCGGTCTCGACGTCATACTGCCTTACCACTTGTCGTGATGTTGTCATCGTAGACCTTCCTCCTATGGATATATATACCCCCTTTATTTTTCGCGGGTGTATGCTCTGGTAGTTTTCGAGCTTACGCATAAGCGACTTGACACGGTTGCTTACCTCTTCGACATTCTGTATGGTGCCGTAACGTACAATCTCCACGGCATAGTCATCCTCGACGGCAAGCAGGGTAAGTACACCATCGTCGTTTACTGTTCCGACGGCCGCTCTTATGTGAGAGCTTCCGATCTCCAAGGCTACGATATATTTCTGTTCCATTTAATATGACGTATAATTTTAATTGCTTTTCTTATTACCGGCGGTCTTCTTTTGTTCCACCGCCACTCCGGCACTGTCGCCGACAAGCATTGTGCCTATGTCGGGGAGCTCTTTTTCCGCGTCGAGGTCGACTGCGCTTATAGCGTGATGAAGTCGCTTTACCCGACGTGTGGCTACAAGCTGTCCGCCCCATTTTACGGACAGGGTGTCATAAAAGTCCCACCCTTTTACGGGAAGTATCTCTTTGTAGGCTCTTTTAAGCCGGTAAAACTTGTTGTCAAGGTCGTCCATGTCGCCGATATTGATGACATGGCCGTGTATGAGCGGTATGAGGATTATGTTGCGTCGGTCCTCAACCTTGATGTGGGTTATAAGCGAGCTCCAAGTGGAGTCGTTGTCGATATATCCTACCAGCGGCAATACGTCCCGAGGGTGAAACAGTGAATCAAACCGTCCGGAAATGACCGGAACATCGGTATGATAGCGGGCGTTGGCCGATATGCGCTTGCCGTCTTTGTTTATGTAATATGACTTATCGTTCTCGAATATACGTGCTACGGGATGCAGCGGATCGACCTCGATGAGCACGCGGCGGTCGGTGGTCGTGACGCACCGTACCGACTCGATCTTGTCGATAGACGACAAAATGTTCTCGATGCTGTCAATGTTTATATTGCTCAACAGCATGCCCGGTGCGCGTTCAGGCAGGTCTCCGATTTCACGTGCTATCTCCCGCGCTGTCACAAACCGGGTGCCCACGGTATCGGTGACCCGGATGTCAACACCCGAGCATTGAGCCGCGGCCGCCTGTGTACGCGACCATGACACGGCCACGACCACATAGGCCAGCAATAAGACGGTTATAATACAGCGCAGTATCTTGTTCATCGACCGGAAGAGGTTACTTTTACTATTTCGGGCAGGGAGTCGCATATGTCGCCGGCGCCTGCTGTCAATAATATCTCAAAGTTACGATTTTTAATCGTTTCTATCAAATCGTGCTTGTTGATCATGACTTTATCGGCGGCCGTTATACGGTCAAATATTATTTTTGAGGTCACTCCGGGCAGCGGTTGCTCACGTGCGGGATAGATGTCAAGCAGTATGACTTCGTCGGCAAGCGAAAGAGCTTCGGCAAACTCCGGTGCGAAATCCCTTGTACGTGAATACAGATGGGGCTGGAATGCGACGGTAAGCCTTTTTCCGGGATACAGGGCCTTGACCGAAAGGATCGACGCTTTCAGCTCGTCGGGGTGATGGGCGTAATCGTCTATCACGGCTCTGACGGGAGCATCCTCTTTAAGCCAGAATTCAAAACGTCGTTTGGGCCCGAGGAATGAGGCCACGGCTTCACGAGCTTTGTCGGCATCCATGTCGCCGGTCAGATGACATGCGGCAAGAGCCGCCACAGCATTCTCGATATTTATTTCAACCGGTACACCGAGGTCAATGTCGCGTATAACGCAGTCGGGACCTACGAAATCGAACACAATCGAGCCGTTGCCCCGACGTATGTTTTCGGCATGAAAATCGCCACTGTCGCGTGAGTAAGTATATATCGACACTCCTTCAGCTGTCCGGGGCACTAATTTCAGGCCTTCATGGACCACGAGAGCGCCTCCCGGGCGTATAAGCGATGTAAAGTGGGCGAAGCTCTCCAGATAGGCTTCCTCCGTGCCGTATATGTCAAGATGGTCGGGGTCTGTAGCCGTAATGACAGCTATGTAGGGCGACAGGCGATGAAAGGAGCGGTCATACTCATCGGCCTCGATGACGGAATAGGGCGATGTGGCGCTAAGTATAAGATTGCTTGAATAATTGCGCAGTATGCCGCCGAGGAAAGCGTTGCATCCTACGGGACAAGTGTTCAGTATGTGGGCCGCCATGGATGAGGTGGTGGTTTTGCCGTGAGTACCGGCAAAGCATAGTCCGCGGGTGCCGCGGGTGATACGACCGAGTACTTCGGCACGCTTCACCACTTCATAGCCGCGGTCACGGAAATATGACAGTTGCGGATGACTGTCGGGGAGCGCCGGTGTATATACGACGAGCACCCCGTCGGCATCGTCACGAAAATCGTCGGGGATCGCTTCTACAGAGTCGTCAAACACAATGTTGACGCCCTCATCCTGCAAAGCGTGTGTCAGAGCGGTAGGCGTACGGTCATATCCGGCAACCTTACAGCCCAAAGAAAGGAAATAGCGCTCGAGAGCAGCCATCCCTATGCCCCCGGCACCGGCAAAATATATCTTTTTCTTCTCCATCAAGAATTGAGTCTGTTTTTAATCTTTTTCAGCAAGTATGTTATATATCGTATCGACAATCTTCTCGTCAGCGTCGCAGAGGGCCATCTCTTTTACGTTGCGGGCCAGTGTCTCGCAGCGCTCGTCGTCGTTAAGCAGCGCTACAACTTCATTGCCGAGTTTCGCCGGGGCGTCGTCGTCAAGAATCATGACCGCGGCGTCGCATTTCACCAGAGCTTCGGCATTTTTGCGCTGATGGTCCTCGGCTACATTGGGCGACGGAATGAGTATCGTCGGCTTTCCTAACAACTGAAGCTCTGAAATTGTTCCGGCACCGGCGCGCGATACAACTACGTCGGCCGCCTTATATGCCAGATCCATGCGCGATATAAACGGGGTGGCCTTTACCACATTGTTGTATTTGTCGGCTATCTTGCGGCACTCGTCGGCATACAGTTTTCCGGTCTGCCAAAGTATGTAGCCGCCTGCATTTTCAATCTTGTTGAATGCTTTGGCTATGCTTTCGTTGATGGTACGTGCTCCGAGGCTGCCTCCTATCACGAGCACGATCTTGCGGTGGGCGGGCAGTCCGAGTTCTTTGCGGGCTTCCTCTTTTGACATGTCGGTCGACAGGATGTTCTGTCGCACGGGATTGCCTGTAAGTATTATGCTCTCCTGCGGGAAGAAGCGCTCCATGCCGGGATAAGCCACGCATATGGCTTTCGCTTTTTTGGCAAGCAGCTTGTTGGTGACTCCGGCATAAGAATTCTGCTCCTGAAGCAGGGTGGGTATGCCGTGTTTCTGCGCTTCCTTCAGCATGGGCCCGCTCGCATATCCTCCTACACCGATAGCCATGTCGGGCTTAAAGTCGCGCAGTACTTTTTTCGCGCGGAGCATACTCTTTGCCAGACGTGCCAGTACCTTGACGTTGCTCAATATGTTTTTGCGGTTAAATCCGCTTACGGGCAATCCTATTATATCATAACCCGCGGCGGGCACACGCTCCATCTCCATGCGCCCCTCAGCTCCTACAAAGAGTATCTCCGTGTCGGGGTCGCGGCGGCGCAGAGCGTTGGCTATGGCCAGTGCCGGAAATATATGTCCTCCGGTGCCGCCTCCGCTTATAAGTATTCTATAATGTTTCATAATGTTCTGTTAAAATTGTACGGGGTTTGTAGCCCTCATGTCTTCCGGAAGCGAGGTAAGCTCCTCTTTTACAGCCTGTCGCGAACCGTTTTGAACCGCAGTGCGGCTTACGCTCAGCATGGCTCCGAAAGCTATCGACGTGACCAGAATGGAGGTGCCGCCTTTTGAGATGAGCGGCAACGGCTGTCCGGACACGGGGAATGTGCCGGTGGTTATAGCCATGTGAAACAGGGCCTGAAGGACTATCATGACGGCCATGCCCATAACCAACAGCACGGGGAAAGCACGGTGGCACTTGCGTGCTATGACACCGGCCCGCGCGAGCAGACCGAGATAAAGCAGCATAAGCGCTATGCCACCTATGAAGCCGAGGTCTTCAAGAATTATGGCGAAAATGTAGTCGGAAAAAGCGAGCGGCAGACGTGCGGTCTCTCGCGAATTGCCGGGAAATACACCTATCAAACCGCCGTTGGCCTGTGCCATATAGGCATACATCTCCTGACGGTTGGTAGCGGTAATAGGCTCTTCATATTTTGGTACATCGGAGAAGAAGCGGTCCATGCGGGCCTTCCATGTGCCGTGGCGTTCATCTTTCTGTCGGGCATCCTGAGTTACGACTGCAGTAGTTGGGACACTTTCTGCAGATGCGGAGTTATCTTTAAGAGTCTTGACCGCAAGCAGTCCTACCCCGATAAGACCATACACTCCGAGCACAAGAAGAAGTTTCTTCAATTCGGTGCCGCCGATAGTCATCATAGCCACACTGATAGCCATGAGCAGGATGGTGTTGGTAAGACCCTGTTTGAACAGAACGCCGCCGAATGCGAGTACCACACATGCCGATACGATGATACCTTTGTTGCGTACACCGACGCCCTTGGGCTTCTGCGCTCTTGCCATGATTTTCGCTATGACGAGCACGGCCGATATCTTTATAAACTCCGACGGTTGTATGGTTATACTGCATATACTGAAACTACGCCTTGCTCCGTTGACAATCTCACCGAACAGGGTTACGTAAATCATGGCACCTATACTAAGAAAGGCCACTATCCATGCGAGGCCGAAAAAGTATTTGTAGTGCACTTTTTCGAGTGACCATACGATGGCCACACCTGCCGTAAGCATGACAAAATGGC
The DNA here is from genome assembly GCA_009775095.1 of Muribaculum sp. Classification (GTDB taxonomy): domain Bacteria; phylum Bacteroidota; class Bacteroidia; order Bacteroidales; family Muribaculaceae; genus Muribaculum. Next base: position 10,239 of record VSOZ01000002.1, on the reverse strand, counting down.
GCATTATGGGGCCGTAGACTCCGGACGATGCCACTTCGCGGCTCGATGCGCTACACAGTTCGATTATGGATATGAGACACAGCATGATGAATATGCCCCATATCGACTTGTCGCCATGTCGTTTATACGGAATGGCGCTTGCCGGTTTTTCGGGGGCGGGGGCCGTGGCCGTTGCGGCAGCTCCTTCGGTGCCGAACATGGATATGTCGTTGTTGTCGTTCATAATCCTTGTGCTTATACTATCCGTTAAGTTTTTTTACAGCATCCTTAAACTGACGGCCGCGGTCTTCATAACTGCTGAATAGGTCAAAGCTGGCGCAGCAGGGTGAGAGGAGTACCGTGTCGCCGCTTTGAGCCACGGACGCACATGTGTCGACCGCATCCTGAAGCGAATGGGTGTCATATATGGCTTCGACCTTGTCCTTAAAGAAGTCGAGGAGCTTGGTATTGTCCTTGCCCATGCACACTATGGCTTTGACTTTCTTTTTTACGAGCGGTTCGATCTCGGTGTAGTCGTTGCCTTTATCCTTGCCGCCGAGTATGAGCACCACATTGCGCGGCATACTCTCAAGCGCATACCAGCAGGAGTTTACGTTGGTAGCTTTGGAGTCATTGATGTAGCGGACTCCGCCCACTGTGTCGACATATTCAAGGCGGTGCTCCACTCCGTCAAAATCCTCAAGCGCGCGGCGTATGTCCTCTTTTTTGATGTCAAGCAGACAGGCCGACAGGCCGGCCGCCATGGAGTTATACAGATTGTGCAGTCCGTGTAGCGACAGGTCGGAACGGGGCATGGTCAGCGATATCCGGTCGGTATTAAGAACCAGCTGGCCGTTGTCGTCGACGTAAGCCTCGGAGTTTTTCTCAAAGTGCTCGCCGAACGGATACATGGCCGCTTCGGTCTTTATACTACGCAGCTGAGCGGTTATGACGGGGTCGTCCTGCCAATATATGAAGGCGTCCTCCGGAGTGAGGTTGCGGATTATGCGGAATTTGGCGTTGATGTAGTTCTGCATCCTGTATTCGTAACGGTCGAGGTGGTCGGGAGTTATGTTAAGCATTACCGCCACGTTGGCTTTGAAGTCATACATGTTTTCAAGTTGAAAACTGCTTAGTTCGATGACATATACGTCATGCTTTTCCCGGGCAACCTGAAGAGCGAGACTTTTTCCGACATTACCTGCGAGACCCACGTTTATGCCTGCGTTTTTGAGTATGTGGTAGGTGAGCAGCGTGGTTGTGGTCTTGCCGTTGCTGCCGGTTATGCATACCATCTTGGCGTCGGTATAACGTCCGGCAAACTCTATCTCCGATATTACCGGTATGCCGCGTTGCGTAATCTTCACCATTATAGGTGCGGTGGGCGGTATGCCGGGACTTTTTATGACTTCGTCGGCATTGAGTATAAGTTCTTCGGTGTGCTTTCCGTCCTCAAAGGGGATGGCTTCCGCGGCAAGCTGCTCGCTGTAACGGGCGGGTATCTTGCCGAAGTCTGACAAAAACACGTCAAAGCCTTTATCTTTCGCGAGAATGGCGGCGCCTACACCGCTCTCTCCGCCTCCGAGCACTACTATACGTTTCATATTGATTGTTATCTGATTTTTAGTGTCACAAATGTTATTACAGCCAAGAAGATGCCGATAATCCAGAACCGTACTACAATCTTGGACTCCGGAATGGCCGCGAGCGGTCGCCGTAAAAGCGCGTCAGACTCTGCCGCCGACTTCTGGTAGTGATGATGCAGAGGTGTCATCTTGAATATGCGTCGTCCGGCACCATATTTTTTCTTGGTGAGTTTGAAGTAAGCTACCTGAAGTATGACCGACAGATCCTCGACAAAGAAAATGGCGCAGAGTATGGGCAGCAGCAGTTCCTTGCGTATGAGTATGGCAAACACGGCTATGATGCCGCCTAAGGTGAGGCTGCCAGTGTCGCCCATGAATACCTGCGCGGGATAGGCGTTGTACCACAGAAAACCGATGAGGGCTCCTATGAAAGCCGCCATATATACCACCATCTCTTCCGACCCCGGTATATACATTATATTAAGGTAGGAAGAGTATATGATATTACCCCCGAGATAAGCCATGATGGCAAGGGCGGTGCCGATTATGGCCGAGGTGCCTGTAGCGAGTCCGTCAAGTCCGTCTGTGAGATTGGCTCCGTTGGATGTCGCGGTCACAACAAATATAACCACTATGATGAACAGAAACCATCCGCCGGCCATGGCATACTTGCCCATCCATCCGGTGAGGTAAGAATAATCGAAGTTGTTGTTTTTGACAAACGGTATGGTGGTCTGGGGCGCTTTTACATCTTCAGTCCGATATTGCACCACGATCTCATGATTCTCTATATTCTCGACTTCAACATTCTCTCTCATCACTATCGCCGGGCTTACAAGCATGGTTATGCCCACGATAAGGCCCAGACCGACCTGTCCCACGATTTTGAATTTCCCTTTCAGTCCGTCTTTATCGCGGCGTGCCACTTTTATGTAGTCGTCGAGAAAGCCGAGTGTGCCGAGCCATATAGTAGCTACAATCATAAGCAGCATGTAGACGTTTGACAGGTTTCCTATGAGCAGACAAGGTATGAGTATCGATATTATTATGATTATGCCGCCCATTGTGGGTGTGCCGGTCTTTTTCATCTGGCCTTCAAGACCGAGGTCGCGTATTATCTCGCCTACCTGCATCAGCTGCAGGCGGTCGATAATGCGTCGGCCGAATACGATGGCGATGAAAAGCGACAAAACAAGTGCGGCTCCCGAACGAAACGTGATGTAGTCCATCAGGCGCGCTCCGGGGAAATCAAATTTTTCCAGATACTGAAACAGCGAATACAACATATTTAAAACGTCTTTGTCTGTTAACGTGACTCTTCGATGACTTCACATACTACCTCGCGATCATCGAAATGGTGCTTGACACCCTTGATATCCTGATAATCCTCATGGCCCTTGCCTGCGATAAGTATGACGTCGCCGGCATTGGCAAGTGCGGCGGCTGTGCGTATGGCCTCGCGGCGGTCTACTATACTGAGAGTCTTCTTACGGCCTTCCAAGTCAAGGCCGGCCTCCATGTCGTGAAGTATTTCTGCAGGGTCTTCGTCGCGCGGATTGTCGGAAGTAAGTATAAGGCGGTCGCTGCGCATGGCGGCTTCTTTGGCCATAATTGGGCGCTTGCCTTTGTCGCGGTTGCCTCCGGCACCCACTACGGTGATTATGGCTCCGCGTGAGCCGACCACCTCGCGTATGGCCTGAAGTACATTGACTACCGCATCGGGAGTGTGGGCGTAGTCCACGATTGCGGTAAAGCCTTTGGGTGAGTGAAACGCCTGAAAACGTCCGGCTACCGGCACAAGCCGGCTCATATTGACGAGTACCTGCTCTACCGGCCATCCGAGCAATATAGACGCCCCGTAGACTGCCGTAAGATTATATGCGTTGAATTTTCCGGTAAAAAGCACTTCCACTTCGCGTCCGTTAAAGCTCATGGTAGTGCCGTCAAGACGGCTTTCTATGATGCGTCCGGTAAAGTCGGCGCCGGTGCGAAGAGAGTAGGTGTATTTACGGGCAGCGGTGTTCTGCAGCATGACATTGCCGGATTTGTCATCTACATTGGTAAGGGCAAACGCCGACTTGGGAAGATCGTCGAAAAATGATTTTTTTGCGGCAAGGTAGGCCTCGACCGTCTTGTGGTAGTCGAGATGGTCGCGTGTAAGATTGGAAAAGATGCCTCCGGCAAAATTAAGTCCGGCTATGCGGTGCTGGTGGGCGGCATGTGAGCTGACCTCCATGGATGCATATTGGCATCCCGCATCGACCATGCGGCGCAGAAGTGAGTTGATGGTCAGCGGATCGGGGGTCGTCTGGGTCGTGGGTACTGCTTCGGTCTCTATGTAATTGCAGACAGTCGACAGAAGTCCGGCTTTATAGCCCATCAGCCGGGCCATTTCGTAGATGAGCGTGGCTGTCGTGGTCTTGCCGTTGGTGCCGGTGACGCCTACAAGTTTGAGCGTCCTTGAAGGATTATCCCACCATTCCGAAGCGAGATAGCCCAGAGCCACAGCCGAATCGCTAACTTTAATATATGTAATGGATGTCTCGATAAACTCCGGAAACTCCTCACATACTATGGCGGCCACGCCGCTATACTGCAACAACGGTATGAATGAGTGGCCGTCGACGGTGGTGCCGCGTACGGCTACAAATAGTGATCCGGTGGTGACTTTGCGTGAGTCGCTTACCACATCGGTTATTATTTTGTCATCGGAACCGATGATCTCTTCGACCATGATTGACGAAAGTAGTTTTGAAAGGGATTTCATAACCTTGTATCTTGTTGTTTTAATTATCGTTTTATTGCGCCAGTGTCAGCATGATCCGTTGGCCGGGCTTGAATGAAGCACCCGGAGCTATGGATTGCGACACGACGTATCCTGAACCTCTAAAAGACACGTCGACACCGGCACTTTCAAGCATGTTGATGGCGTCGCGCAGATTGTAGCCTATTACTCCCGGCATGCCGTTGTCATGTCTTTTAGGCGTGAACTTCTTCACATTGGCTATCGACAGATTTTCGCGTATATTTTTGTGGCGCGACTCCTTGGTGGCCGCATAAAGGGTAGGACGGCTGTCAGGTGTATCGCCCGACCGGTAGTCGGAGCTGTTCATCAGCATGCCGCGTGAGAACATTTTCAACGCGATGTTCTTTAGTACCGTTCCGCTGGTACTGGCCGCCCCAAACATGTTCTGCCGCGGATGGCAGGTGAGTACTATGCACGAGTACAATGGTTTTTCGGCGGGGAAAAATCCGCAGAATGCAAGCCTCTTCTTGCCGGTATTGTAGGCTCCGTTTTCGATTATGTAGCAGGTACCGGTCTTCCCGGCTATTTTCACGCGCTCGTTGCGCAGTAGCTTGCCGGTGCCGTGTTCGCCCCATACCACATCGGTAAGCATGCCGCGCATTTTCTGTGCTGTGGCCGGTGAACATGCGCGTCCGGAGCCCATGTGGGTTATCGGTAATACTGAGTCGATGGTTTCACTTATAAGACGGTCTACAAGCCGGGGTTTGACATACACTCCGTCGTTGGCAATGGCGTTGTAGATCGACAATGTGTAGAGCGGCGGTATCTCGGTGGAGTAACCGTAGCACATACGCGACAAGGCTATGCGGCCGCCGCGGTTGTTGGCTACGGAGTCTATGCGTGGCGGGCGTTCTCCGGCGATGCCGGTGTTCATCGGGTCGAGAAATCCTAGGCCTTTGAGGCGTGAATAGAATGCGCCCGGATTTTCGCCGTAACGTGAGGTTATGATCTTGGCCATGCCTATGTTGGAGGAGCGTTCGATGACTTCACGTACGGGCATTGACGCGGTGCCGTGGGAGTCGGTAATGGCGCGTCCGCCTGCATATTTAAATGCATGTCCGGTGGTGATGACCTGCTCTACGTCGTTGACTATGCCGTCCTCAAGGGCTATCATCATTGACAGTGTCTTGACTACGGAGCCGGGTTCGTAGCCGAGTACGGCACGGTTCATGCCTTCGATATATTCGTTTGAATACGGGCTTTTCTCAAGATTGGATATGGCCCTGATATTGCCGGTCGATACCTCCATGAGTACGGCCACACCCCAGTCGGCGTCGCAGGTTGTCAGGACATTGTTCAGTTCGTTTTCAACAATGTCCTGCATGTTTATGTCTATAGTGGTGCGTATATTATAGCCGTCTGTCGGGGGGACGTCGGTCCAGTTTACAATGTCTTTTGTCAGGGGCACCTTCTTGGCGAGTCCGGGTTTGCCGTAAAGGAGCGAGTCAAGCGCTTTCTCCAGTCCTGATATGCCGTGCACTTCTCCCGATACGGGGTGTATGCCCACGCCGCCGATACTGCGTCGTGCCATGGCCCCGTATGGGTTTACACGACGGTTTACACGCTCTTTTGTCAATCCGGTCTTATTGGGATTTTTTATCTTGAAGAATGGAAATGTGAGCAGCTGCTGATATTGCGCGTAAGAGATGTTGGACAGTATTTTATAGGCACGCGGCCGCTTATTTTTGTCCTGCTGGTCAAGCGGCTTTTTCAGCCGTTGCAGCCATTCCTGACGTGTTCTTACGGGGAAATACGTGGCTAATGAATCGGCAAGAGAGTCGAGTGCCAGTATGTAGCGGCCCTCAAGGAAGCGCTCACAACGGTAGTCAATGCGTATGTTGTAGAAGCATAGATTGGTAGCCAGTATCTGTCCGTTGGATGACAGTATGTCGCCTCGCTCGGGTGTGATGGTGTCGACGCGCGACAACTCGCTCATGGCTTTTTTGTTCCATTGGGCGGCCGACAGTACGGAGTTGTCAAAAGCTTTGTAGGCTATGCGGCCGGCAAAGAGAAGTATGACGCCTATAACAAGTATATAGCGCAGAAGTATGTGGGTGCGGTTCTCTTTCTTCATCGTTTGACTTAATTCGGCAGTTTGTAAGGCGGTTGATCCTGTATTCTAAGATGCAGATGCATTGTGTCGACAAGTTCCTGCATCGACGACTCGCGTATGCGGCTCATGTAGGTGCTGCGCTCTCTTATGCGTTCGGTCTCGACCACTTCGAGGGTCTGCTCGAGTTTGCGTATCTCCTCCATGCGGGTCAGACACTGGTATCTGTTGGTGATAAACACGAGCAACATCACCATGACGGTAAGCACGGCCTTCCAGTGGCGCAGAAAAAAGTCGCTTGAGAGGACACGTCCGTTCAGTGCCTTCTTGATTATATTGTCGTTCTTTTTGTCAGTCGCTTTTTTTGCCATTGCCTGTAATGTGATGTTGTTGTACTACGGTGTCATTACTTTTTCCGCTATACGGAGCTTGGCGCTGCGCGAGCGGGGATTTCGTTCGACTTCGTCTTCATCGGCCACAATGGGCTTTGATGTAAGCAGACGGAAAGGCGACAGATTTCGTCCGTAAAAATCCTGCTCCACACGACCCTCAAGATTGCCCGAGCGCATGAAGTTTTTTACAAGACGATCTTCAAGCGAGTGGTAGGTTATTACAGCAAGGCGTCCACCCGGCTTCAGCACTTCGAGTGACTGACGTAAAAATTCACTCAATGCCTCAATCTCGTTGTTGACCGTTATGCGTAATGCTTGAAATACCTGTGCAAGCTCTTTCTTCTCCTTGCGTGGATTCATCAGCGGTCGCACCACCGATAGCAGTCCCTCCACAGTGGTAATAGGCGTGGTAGATCTGGCTTTTATTATGGCCGAGGCTATGCGGCGCGCATTTTTAAGCTCTCCGTAAAGATACAGGATATCGGCAAGTCGCTCTTCGTCAAGGTTGTTGACATACCATTCGGCCGAGCGTGATGCGTTTTGGTTCATGCGCATGTCGAGCGCTCCTTCCCAACGAAATGAGAAGCCGCGTTCGGGGTCGTCGAAATGGTGAAATGATACCCCGAGGTCGGCGAGTATGCCGTCGACTCCGTCAACTCCATAGTAGCGTAAGAAATTGCGCATATAGCGGAAATTGCTGTATACAAATGTAAATCGCGGGTCGTCGATGGCATTGGCCATGGCGTCGGAGTCTTGGTCGAAACCAAACAGCCGTCCGCTTTTGCCAAGACTTTCCATTATGGCGCGCGAATGTCCGCCACCCCCGAAGGTGACATCGACGTAGGTGCCTGACGCCTTGATATCAAGGCCGTTTATTGCATCGTCAAGCAATGCCGGTATGTGGTAGACATTCTGCTGCATATTGAGCCGTTGAAAACGTTTGTAATAAGGTCGTAAAGTTAGCGAATTAATTTAAAATTTACATACATAAATTTCGACTTTTTTTCATAAATTTATCAACACTGCACAAACGCCGCTACTACAGCTGGTTTTGAGCGATTTTCAATCCGAGGTTCCAAATGTTTACAATTGTAAATTATCTCAGCTTCGACAGTATTTTTGTTAGCTCTTCAACGCCTTTCCCGGCTCCTGTTTTCAGTACCGTGACTCCGGGCGGCACGCTTGCCGGATTTGGATCGATGTAAAATATCGGCACTCCCGGCCGTACATAGTGCAACAGTCCAGCTGCAGGATATACATTAAGTGAAGTGCCTATTATGACGAATATGTCGGCTTCATTAACTAATTTTGTCGCCGGCTCGAAGCATGGGACCGCCTCTTGAAAAAATACAATATGCGGCCTTACATGATGGCCGTCGATGATAGTGTCGGGAGTTGTGTCGAGGGCATCCGGATGCAATTCATATATTCGTGACTCATCGTCAAGGGCTCTGACTTTCATTAGTTCGCCGTGAAGATGAAGCACATGTTTGCTGCCTGCGCGTTCATGCAGATCATCGACATTTTGGGTTATGATATAAGTGTCAAACCATTCTTCGAGTTTGACAAGTCCTTTATGGCCAGAGTTTGGTTGTGCTTTCAGCAAATCGTGTCGTCGAGCATTGTAAAAACTGTGTACCAATGCCGGATTCCTTGCAAAACCGTCGGCACTCGCCACGTCCATCACCGGATATTGCTCCCATAGTCCGCCACTGTCGCGAAAAGTGGATATACCGCTTTCGGCGCTCATACCCGCGCCTGTCGAGATAACAAGTTTCTTTCTCATACTGAATTGTATTATTATATACCGCAAGTTACAAAAAAATAAAACAATCCGAGTAACGGATTGTAAGATTTCAGCGATTAAATAAATTTAAATCGCTGAATAATAGAGGTATATATGTGTTATATGCAAAAAAGTGGCAAAAAAATTGCATAAACAAAAAAAACATCTTAACTTTGCATCACAAAAACGCAGCAAGGTGCCATAGCTCAGTTGGTAGAGCAAAGGACTGAAAATCCTTGTGTCCCCGGTTCGATTCCTGGTGGCACCACCCAAGTAAAAGTCAAATCGCTAATTCTCATAGAGTTGGCGATTTTTCTTTTAGTCACTACAGGGTGTAGTCACTATAATAGTCACTATCTAAGCCGCTATAAACCAAGATAAATCGGCTTGATTAAACAGTATTAAAAAGTAGCGTTTAATTCTAAACCCTATTAAACTCTACATTAAATCTACCGCAAAATAATAGTGACTATCGGCGTGGTGCGCTGAGATAGTCACTATATATTTTTACGTACCTACTTTTTAAAATTCCCACCAACCCACCCAATCGTCAATCCGATTTCTCTACTTTGACGGATTGCTCCGTCAATCACAACTCCTCATTGCATTCCAACACATAAGACCCATGGAGGTTAGCGTTGAGAATATGATGCCTGTTCCTAACGCCATGTCGAGCAATCCCGAAGCAATCGAAATGCCACACTACACTTTGTCATTATCCAAAACATCCTTCAGCGAATGGCATTGCTCTCTTGCAAAGCCATCGTAACTCCTCATTGCATTCCAGCACATAAGACCTATGGAGGTTAGCGTTGAGAATATGATGCCTGTTCCTAACGCCATGTCGAGCAATCCCGAAGCAATCGAAATGCTACACTACACTTTGTCATTGTCCAGGACATCCTTCAGTGACTGGCATAGCTCACGTGCAAAGCCAGTCACCTACTTCCAAAGTTTATAATCGTTAATCATAGGAAGAAACGACTTGTAGTTAAACAAATTTAGTCAAACTTCCGGCTGACCTTCGGATAGAATCGTTGGCATTACCTACTCTTCCGTTTTCACAGTACCATCGGCGAAATCATGTTTAACTTCTCTGTTCGGAATGGTAAGAGGTTCATTCATGATTCTATCAATACCATCTATGACTACAAAATTACAAAAATTAGCATGTTTTTTAGCCAACATCTATAAATGTTGCTTATAAGCAAAAATCTAAATTGATAGGCTTGTGCCGGACTGACGCTCGTCGATGTCATCGTAGCGGGAGCGGTTGCCGACTTCGTGCTCGCGCTTGTAGCCGGAGGAGCCGGAACTGACATTGAGGGAAGAGAGTGCGTTGGCAAGATTGAATGTGAACACTTGCGAGATTTCCGGGGAGTAGTCCTGTGGACGGGAAGGGAGAATACGGACTCCGGCTTTGGACTGGGTATTCTGCTTTATCCTCTCTTTAACCGCCTCGGCATCCTTTCGAGTAAGATGCAGCATGGCTATTGACATCAGGAAGTCTTGTCTTGCTTGTTCATCGGCATGTAGAGAGCGGAACTTGGCTTCCTCCTCCGAAGTTAATTCGATCAAAGGCATATAGCCGTCAGTCAAGGCAGCGCGGAGGCAATAGTTGCCGTTTCTATGTTTGACAA
>VSOZ01000019.1 GCA_009775095.1 Muribaculum sp. | reverse complement strand
TGCAAACTTAACAGTTTTGTTTGAAAGTTAGACGAACCCATAGTGATAATTTTTTTAGTTAATGTTTTTATTTCAACCCTCACACAAACGTGTTACAAATTGATTACACAGCAAAGATACATAATATTTTTAATATGCAATAGTTTTTTAATAAAAAATTTAGTAAAACCATATTATTTAACTATAGTTAATTCGCAATACTCACATTTACAAATATTTACAAATACAAGCAAAAGTTTCATTTTTATTACATATACCTACATATCCTGTCACATCAGTCCAATATACGTTAATTTAAGTATTTAAATCCTGCATTTTGCATGGTTTACAAGAAATGTCGTAATTTTGCACTACAGACTCTGTTAACTTAATTTCCACAGACGATATAATATATTTATTAATATAATATACATTACATATGAGAGAATGGAGCACAATCAAAGAGTATGAAGATATTCTTTTCCAGCAATATGGTGGCATAGCCAAAATAACGATAAACCGCCCGCAGGTATACAATGCATTCAGACCGCAGACCAATTTCGAGATGCTTGATGCCATGGCCATATGTCGTGAACGCCCCGACATAGGTGTCATCGTACTTACGGGCACCGGCGACAAAGCGTTTTGCTCCGGAGGCGACCAAAAAGTAAAGGGCGTGGGAGGCTATATAGATCAGAACGGAGTGCCACGCCTTAATGTGCTTGATCTTCACAAAGCCATCCGCTCTATCCCCAAACCGGTAATAGCAATGGTCAACGGCTACGCCATAGGCGGAGGCAATGTGCTTCAGGTAGTGTGCGACCTTACCATAGCGTCGGAAAATGCACGCTTCGGACAGACCGGTCCGAAAGTAGGCAGTTTTGACGCGGGTTTCGGCTCATCATATCTCGCCCGTTGCGTCGGACAGAAAAAAGCTCGCGAAATATGGTTTTTATGCCGTCAATACACCGCCAAAGAAGCCGAGGAGATGGGTATGGTAAACAAGGTCGTGCCACTCGAACGCCTTGAGGACGAAACCGTGGAGTGGTGTGAGACAATACTCAAACGAAGCCCCATGGCCATAAGGATGATCAAACGCGCGCTTAACGCCGAGCTTGACGGACAGCGCGGCATGATGGAATTTGCCGGCGACGCCACACTCATGTATTATCTCATGGCCGAAGCACAGGAAGGCAAAAACGCGTTTCTGGAAAAACGCGATCCCGACTTCGACCAGTTCCCCAAATTCCCCGGTTGATGCTAAAAGCAAAATACACTACTTATACCCTCCACTTCATACAACCGGCCGTAACTTCGCGTGACACTCTCACCCGTCGCGACACATATTATATAAAGATATGGCTCGAAGACGCCCCCGATTGCTTTGGTGTGGGCGAGTGCGCCCTGTTTCGCGGACTCGGAGATGACGACAAGCCCGACTACGAGAAGCGGCTTGCCGATTTATGCGATAATATAAACCGATGTCACTCGATCGGCAGTATCGAATGGCCCGAATACACATCTCTGCGTTTCGGACTTGAAACAGCGCTCAACGACTTGCAAAACGGAGGTAATCGCATCATATACCGCAGCAACTGGAGCCAAGGATTGGAGGAGATACCGATAAACGGCCTCATATGGATGGGCGATGCCCGGACCATGCTATCACGCATTGACGAGAAACTGAAAGCCGGTTTCCGCTGCATGAAACTAAAGATCGGCGGTATAAACTTCGAAGAAGAGCTTGACCTGTTGCGCTACATACGCAGCCGATACTCTCCGGATCAGCTTGAACTCCGTCTTGACGCCAACGGGTCATTTACTCCCGACAATGCGCTGTCGCGACTTGAAAGACTGTCGCAATACGGCATACACTCAATAGAGCAGCCGATAAAGCCGCGACAATACGCCGCCATGCGGCGTTTGTGCGAAGAAAGCCCGATAGCCATCGCTCTTGACGAAGAGCTTATAGGGCTCCACTCCATGGCAGAAAAGACAGAAATGCTTGACAGCATACGTCCACGCTACATCATACTGAAACCATCGCTTTGCGGAGGTTTCCGAAGCGCGGACGAGTGGATAGCACTTGCCGGCGAAAGAAATATCGGATGGTGGGCCACATCGGCTCTCGAATCCAACATAGGGCTTAACGCCATAGCCCAATGGGTATCTACATACGATACCTTAATGCCGCAAGGACTCGGCACAGGGGCTTTGTACACTGACAATATCCCCTCACCCATCGTTCAGGAACGAGATATTATACGTTACGACCCTAAAGGCGAATGGCGCTTGCCTGAAGACATATTACACCTATGATAATAGATCCGCACAGGCTCGCAGAGAAGTTTCTCGACGAATGGCACAATCAAAAAGATTATATAATAGCCCATACCTCGGGTTCAACCGGCAAGCCAAAGGAGATAAGGCTACTTAAATCCGACATGATTTTGTCGGCTCAAGCCACATGCCGTTTTTTCGACATAACACCGGAGTCAGTATTGCTTTTGCCGTTGTCGACCGATTATATCGCCGGCAAAATGATGATTGTAAGGGCTATGGTGTCCGGGGCCACCCTGCATATAACAAAACCGTCACGCGCCATATCGCTTGACGGCTACGGACATATCGACCTTCTCCCGATAGTGCCCGCCCAGATTGAACACATACTGTCAGCTGACAATAGAAGCACTGTACGCAATCTTCTTGTAGGGGGTGGCGCGCTCTCTCCGTCACAGGAAGCTCTTATCGCACAAAGCGGCGTCAATGCATGGTTGTCATACGGCATGACAGAGACATGCAGCCATGTAGCCATACGCAAAGTATCGACCGGCATAACAGAATTTGAAGCTATTCACGGCATCACTTTCGACACAGACAATAGAGGATGTCTTGTAATAAACGCTCCCGGGTTTTCATTCGGTCGGCTTGTAACCAACGACATCGTGGACTTGAAGTCGCCTGTCAGCTTCCGCTGGCTCGGACGATTCGACAATGTCATAAATTCAGGTGGAATAAAAATACATCCCGAAGAGGTGGAGCGCAAACTGTCGGCATTTATAAGACAACCGTTTTATGTCATCGGACGTCAGAGCCCCGAATGGGGGCAAGAAGCGGTTCTGTACATCGAAGGCTGCGGAGAGCAAAAAGATGCCGATGCAATAATAAACGAAGCACGCCGTATACTTGATCGATACAGCGTGCCCAAAGCGGTATATTTTGTTTCTGAATTTGACCGTACGTCCTCCGACAAGATTATACGCAGATTGTACTAACCAAACTTGCTTATTTTCCTCAATGCCGGTTCATTGATTATCTTTATACGTCGTCCGTCAACGATAAGTATTTTTTCATTTACAAAGCCCGACAACGTACGTATGGCGTTAGAGGTTGTCATATTAGAAAGATTGGCAAGATCTTCTCGCGCCATATATATTTTTATCGTAGAGTTATCATCTTCATAACCATAACTATCCCTCAAAGCTATGAGGGCTTCAGCAAGACGTCCGCGAATATGCTTCTGCGTAAGGTTAACTATTTTTGTATCTGAACCGCCAAGATTTCTTGAAAGTTCGTGAATGAAAAACCAAGCAAGCTTGATATTGTTTTGTATAAGATCTTTCACGACCGACATTGGTATGGATCCGAGCACTGAAGCTTCAAACGCCGCGGCCGTAGACACATAAGGCTCTTCCGCAAAATAAGCACGATATCCGAAGTATTGTACAGGACGTATAAGGCGCAATATCTGCTGACGTCCTCCGATTCCGTCCTTATAGAGTTTCACTTTGCCCTTAAGCAGACACCACAGATACTCGGGTTCCTCTTTCTCGGCATATATGATCTGATTCTTTTTAAAAGTATGCGTAGTAAAATTCTCGGCGATACGACGTTTTTCGTTACCGTCAAGAATAGACCATATATCGGCTAAATCATTTTGAATGACTTTTTCTAAAGTGCTTTTTTTGATCATCATCTCCAAATGTCGTGCAATAATGTTTTACAGCATAAGGCAAAGTTATAAAGAATTGTTCTATTTCCATAACAAATTATAAAAAAAGGCCCTTTGTTTCGATATTTTTACCATTAAAAAGTATTTTCGCGACACTTTAAGCCATATTTTTAAGGCATTTTTGTATTTTTGCGAAAAATATCAAAATAGACTATGGCAGGAAAAGGCGAACGCATATTCGGATTGATCGGGTTTCCATTGACCCATTCATTTTCTAAAATCTACTTCAATCAGAAGTTTGAAGCGGAGCACATCGACGCTCGTTACCTCAACTTCGAGCTACCCGACATAGGAGACTTGATGGAGGTAGTGGCTCAGTATCCGGCTCTGAGCGGGCTTAATGTTACCATACCGTACAAAGAGCAAGTACTGCCTTATCTTGACGAAATAGACGAGGATGCGGCAAAGATAGGCGCCGTCAATGTCATAAAAATCATCCGCAAGAAAAACAGCCTGAAGTTCAAAGGCTATAACTCTGACATGATCGGATTTTCCGATTCTTTGAAACCGCTGATCACGCCTGCACGAAACAAAGCTCTGATACTCGGGACGGGAGGCGCGGCCAAAGCTGTAAGACAGGGACTCATAAACCTCGGCATCGAACCGATATATGTGTCACGTACTCCAAAAGAGGGTGAACTTGGCTACGAAGACCTTGATCCTACGGTAATGGACGCCCACAAAATTATCATAAACACAACACCTCTCGGCATGTACCCTAAAATAGATACGTGCCCCGATATTCCATATGGACTCTTAACACCGGAGCACTTGTGCTATGACCTCATATACAATCCCGACGTCACGCTGTTTATGAAGCGTGCGTCGGAACATGGAGCCGAGGTTAAAAACGGATTAGAGATGCTCCTGCTTCAAGCATTCATTTCTTGGAACATCTGGAACGAATAGCTTCGTTACAGACACATAGGAGCCAAATATTTGGATAACAGATAACCGCCACCAAGCAGCCATATATACAGGATAAAGGCAAGAATGAACGGTTTCGGTCCGGCTTTCTTAAACTTGTCAATACTTGTTTCCGCGCCTAAAGCCGCCATGGCCATAGTCAACAGGAATGTGTCAATATAATTGATACAATCAACGACAGATTGCGGCAACAGATTAAACGAATTGAATCCGATCACGACAAGAAAACCGACAGCAAACCATGGTATTGCCACTTTTCCTTTCTGAGCTGATCCGGCGCCCTTCTTAGCTTTCATAGCCACCCAATATCCGAGTATAAGCAAAACCGGCACAAGAAGCATAACACGAATCATCTTCACTATTATAGCCACATTGGATATCTCTGTACCCATAGCATTTCCGGCTCCTACCGTATGGGCCACTTCATGCAGTGTTGAACCGGCAAATATACCCATCTCATCGGGAGTAAGCTGCAATATACCGGCCCGATAAGCTATCGGATATATAAACATTGATATAGTACCGAATATAACTACAGTAGCTACAGCCACAGCTGTTTTATACGGTTTGGTCTGTATTGTAGACTCCGCACCGAGTACAGCGGCGGCCCCGCATATTCCACTGCCTATCGATGTCAATAAAGCTATATCCTTGTCCATCTTAAGCAATCGGCCGATAAACACGCCGCCCAGTATAGTAACGGCCACGATTATGGCATCGACAAGTATACCGGCAGTACCGACATTAAGAACGTCCTGAAATGTAAGTCGGAACCCGTATAATATTATACCTAAACGAAGGATTTTCTTTGAACAGAACTGAATACCCGGCACCCATGTCTCGGGAAGATGATTTCGAAGACTATTGGCATAAAGCATACCCAAAATGATACCGATAATCATCGGACTAAACGAGATCTCTCTGAAGAATTGCGCGTCACCTATGTAAAATGCGGCACATGAAAACAGGCCGATCAACAATATTCCGTGCAACATACTGCTACGTTTATGACTTAACATAAATTACCTTGATTTTTATTATAACTATTTTCCGAGCGCAAAATTAAATCTAAAATTTTATTCGCAGATAAATTTTAACCTCAATTTATCCTTATCTTTTAAAATTAGTATTATATTTGTCAACAACCTTAATTTAAACAATTAAAACCGATATAAATCGCCTGTGAAGCCCCCGTTTTCATACATACCTCTACTTCCTGCGGCCATTGTCATGGTTGCGATAATCCTAATAATAAACTGTTTTCGCTCTCCACAATCCGCTATCACTAAAAAAGAGCGCTACCACGGTATAGTACAACGAAGCAGTACGAATGATACCGGTCAGCACCTTACCGTAAAAACAACATTATCCGGAGGTAAGCGGGCTACAGTACTGCTCACATACCCTACCGTAAGAATACCGGTCGCACCCGGCGACTCAGTCAGCTTCTCGTCCACGCTAAATTTGCCTAATCCGCCAGACATGCACGAAAACGATTATGCATCGACATTACGGCGAAGCGGCATAGAATATACTTCTTTCGTACGACCCGACAGCCTTACTGTCACCGGAAGGAACAATTCACTTTATTGGCGTATAAGAAGGCTGCAACCGCTCATAAGCGAGATACTTAAGCGAAGCGACCTTGATACTCCGGCATGCGAATTTCTTATCGCGACTCTTACAGGCGACAGCTCTATATTGCCTGAAGCGACCCGCACTCGTTTTTCATCGTCAGGAGTGGCACATGTGCTTGCTTTAAGCGGGCTGCATGTAGGCATTATCGCCATCGTGCTATCGATACTCCTGTTTCCACTACGTATAACCGGGAAACGCCATCTACCGACTGCCGTTACCATAATAGCGCTATGGAGCTATGCCGTAATGACAGGCCTGTCGCCTTCAGTAACCCGAGCGGTCATCATGGCCTCGACCATAGGCATAGGATTTATGCTCAAACGTCGGTATTCAAGCTTCAATGCTCTTTTGCTGGCCATGATCATAATACTGATTTTTGACCCCATCGCACTGTTTCAACCCGGATTCCAGCTATCGTTTTCTGCCGTAGCATCCATACTCATATTTTCAATACCTCTCTACAATGCCAAGATAAAAAACCGCACATCATATTATATAGTATCGCTCTTCACCGTGACCGTTGCCGCGACATTGGGTACGTCCATGACCGCCGCTTATCATTTTCATACATTTCCGTGCTACTTCATTCTCGCCAATATACCCGTCATAATACTTCTACCGTTTATTCTTTCGGGAGGAATAATCATACTTCTCTTCGAAGCGACAGGCATCGGATGCGGCGCCGTGTGTCAATGTGTAGACTTTCTATACTCCATAATTGACGACATAACGTCTACAGTCGAAATGCTACCGGGAGCGACCTTAAAAGGCATCTATTTCTCGGGATGGACGCTAATACCCTACTTCGCTACTCTGACCGCCATAGCGTTGGCTATATTTTACCGTCAACGCATATGGTATTTTCTATCACCGTTGTTTCTTATTATGACAGTTGTAATGCTTCTGACTACCGCGCCGCGACATCCCGAAGAGGAATTTTTCATAACTCGCTCCACTTACGAGACATCCGCCATATACAGGCATGCCAATGAAGCTTTCCTTATAACCACAGCCGCTCCACAAAACGCAAGTTCAGTCATTTATGCTCACCAACGGCGTTTCGGCGACTATCTGTCAAGTCGAGGTATAGACTCACTCCGTATTGCGCCCGACACTTTCGCTTTCATGAATATTAAGCGTATTGACAACACGCTCATATACAAAAGCCGGTCTTACCGCTTTATATACACTGACATACTTGAACCGACCGACACTGTCGATTATGCTGTAGTGTGCCGCGGATTCAAGGGCGACATCCTCGACATAGTACGCGTGATGTCGCCTGACACCGTGCTACTGAGCAATGACCTGCACCCCCGGCGCCACGACAGATACCTTGACAGCCTGCGCCGATACAATATCCCCCACAGGTCGCTCAAGAAATATAAAAATACAAAATAACGGCCGCAATATAAGCGTTTTTCACTAAATTTGCCTCATGGACGAATTATTTTATCAAGCCGTAGACCTGTTGCGTGAACTTATAGCAACTCCATCGATAAGCCGCGACGAAAAAGCGGCGTCAGACAAAGTGGAAGCTTATCTGAGCTCCAAAGGGGTGAACGTACATAGACACGGCAATAATCTATGGGCTATAGCTGAAAGTTACGATGACACCCTCCCCACCCTGTTGCTTAACTCCCACATAGATACAGTAAAACCAGTGGCGGGATGGACCCGCGATCCGTTTGTCCCGACCGAAGAGGACGGTCGTCTATACGGGCTCGGCAGCAATGACGCGGGGGCATCGCTCGTGTCGCTTATAGCCTCATTCATATACATGAACACCCGGCCACGCGACTACAATCTCGTACTTGCCGTATCAGCCGAAGAAGAGGTCAGCGGACGCAACGGTCTCGAATCAATCATACATATGCTGCCTCCAGTCACTCTCGCTCTGGTGGGTGAACCTACCGGCATGAATCCTGCCGTAGCCGAAAAGGGCCTGATGGTACTTGACGGCATGGTCACCGGAGTATCGGGCCATGCCGCACGCAACGAAGGCGTCAACGCCATTTACAAAGCCTTGCCGATAATCAACACCCTGCGCACTCTGCAACTTCCCCGAGAGTCATCAATGCTCGGTCCGGTAAAAATAAGCGTCACACAAATAGACGCCGGCACACAGCACAACGTCGTACCCGATTCGTGCCGTTTTGTTGTTGATGTAAGATCCACCGACTGTTACACCAACGAGGAGACCCTCGCCCTTATCCGACAGGCGGTACCGGGATGTACACTGACACCACGGTCCACGCGTCTGAACCCATCGGGCATAGACTCATCGCACGCGCTTGTACAACGCTTCATAATGGCCGGAGGCACACCATACGGCTCACCTACTCTAAGCGATCAGGCCCTGATGCCTTGGCCCTCATTCAAAATAGGCCCCGGCGACTCGGCCCGTTCCCACACCGCCGACGAATTCATAGCCCTCGACGAAATACGCCAAGCCATCGCCCTCTACATAAAAGCACTCGACAGGCTGAGTAATTTCGGGGAAAGATATTAACGAGAAAAAAGTTTTTCATGGCAGCTTGAGGGTTTATTCAGCATTTTTTTGTATATTTGCAAGTTAACATATAGATAAATCGGCCAAAAATCAAATGACTGAAGAACCAATTATCACGCCGGAACAGCAACAGCCCGAGATGCCGTCCAACTATTCCGGCGACGACATAAAAACTCTTGACTGGAAAGAGCATATACGACTACGACCGGGCATGTATATCGGCAAACTCGGCGACGGATCACAGAATGACGACGGAGTATATGTGCTTCTCAAAGAAGTGCTTGACAACTCCATTGACGAGTATATGATGGGCTTCGGCAAACAGATTGACATCCAAGTCACAGACACTGAGGTAAGTGTACGTGACTTCGGGCGCGGTATACCCTTGGATAAAGTCATCGACGTATCATCAAAGATGAACACCGGAGCGAAATATGACTCAAAAGCATTCAAAAAGTCGGTGGGACTCAACGGCGTAGGCATAAAAGCCGTAAACGCACTGTCAACATACTTCTATATAAAGAGTGTGCGTGACGGTCAATGTCGTATAATAGAGTACAGTTGTGGAGAAATGACCTCCGACAGCGGCATTATATCATGTGACGAAGCCAACGGTACTGCCGTGCGGTTCATCCCCGACAACTCAATATTCCGCGACTACAGTTACCATGAGGAATATATAGTCCAACTCGTAAAGAACTACACGTTTCTAAACACGGGCCTGTCAATATATTTCAATGGCAAACGCTACTTCTCGCGCAACGGCTTGCTTGACCTTCTGAAAGAAAATCTGACCAACGAGCCTTTGTACCCCATAATTCACCTTAAAGGCGATGACATCGAGGCAGTAATCACCCACACCAAGCAATTTGGTGAAGAATACTACTCCTTTGTCAACGGCCAGCACACCACACAAGGCGGTACACATCTTACCGCATTTCGCGAGTCGGTGTCACGCACAATCAAGGAGTATTACGGAAAGAACTTCGAATACTCCGACATACGAGGAGGCATGGTAGCAGCCATCTCCATCAAGGTCGAGGAACCGGTATTCGAGTCACAGACCAAAACCAAGCTCGGCTCACGCGACATGGGTCCGGAAGGTCCTACAGTAGCCAAATTTATCGGCGACTTTATCAAAAAAGAGCTTGACAACTACCTGCACATTGACCTCACTACGGCTGACATACTCTTGAAGAAAGTCCAAGAGAATGAAAAAGAGCGGAAGGCTATGGCCGGTGTGACCAAAGCGGTAAGAGAAAAAGCGAAAAAAGCGGCCATACATAACAAAAAGCTCCTTGACTGCCGCACACATCTGAATGACGTCAAAGGCGATGAAGACAAGAAAAACGCCTCGACAATATTCATAACCGAGGGCGACTCCGCAGCCGGTTCGATAACCAAGATTCGCGATGTAGACACTCAGGCGGTATTCTCACTGCGTGGAAAACCGTTGAACACATACGGCATGCCGCTCGTGGACGTATATAAAAACGATGAATTCGCTCTTCTGCGGGCTGCCCTCAACATCGAGGACAGCATAGACGATTTACGTTACAATAACGTGGTCATAGCCACTGATGCCGATGTCGACGGCATGCACATACGTCTGCTTCTTCTGACATACTTCCTTCAATTCTTCCCCGATCTCGTGAAGAAAGGGCATGTATATGTACTTCAGACACCCTTGTTCCGCGTCAGAAACAAAGCCACGACACGTCGCTCAGGCGCGAAAAAAAAGAATACCGGCGTAACAACAGATGACGTATATTATTGTTATAATGACGAGGAGCGTATAACCGCGATTAAAAAATTCGGCACAAATGCAGAGATCACCCGATTCAAAGGACTCGGCGAGATTGATCCCGAAGAATTCCGCGGTTTTATCGGTCCGGACATGAGGCTTGACCGCGTGTCATTGCGAAAAGAGGATGCCGTGAGTGAATTGCTCGAATTCTATATGGGCAAAAACACCCCCGAGCGTCAAAACTTTATTATTGACAATCTCGTAATTGAAGATGACTCCGAAATCTCTTGAACGTATAGCCATATATCCGGGCACATTTGACCCGTTCACGATAGGCCACAAGTCCATTGTCGAGCGTGGGCTCGAGTTATTTGACAAAATCATTATTGCCGTGGGCATAAACGATGCCAAACGTTGCTACAAGCCCACCGATGTACGCGTAAACCACATACGCACAGTCATGGCCGATGAACCCCGGGTGGAAGTCACAAGCTATGACGGCCTTACGGTAGACATAGCCAAAGCTTACGGCGCACGGTTCATTCTGCGGGGAGTCCGTACGGTAGCCGACTATGAATATGAACGCAACCTTGCCTATGCCAACCGCAAGATATCGGGCATAGAGACTGTTCTTCTCTACACCCTGCCGGAGTTGCAGTACATAAGCTCCACGATGGTACGCGACCTTGACCGATACGGCTATGACATAAGTCAATTTGTACCTAATGCCGAAACATTTAACTAAACGACCGTTTATGAGAACTTTATTATTTGTTGCACTATCTATAATCTTATCGGCATCAGTTGCCGTGTCGCAAAACTTCGTGCTCACGCCCGAACGCAAACTACAATATGCCGAAGGTATAATATCTAAATTTTATGTCGACTCGGTTGACCGTGATACCATAGTGGACGAGGCCATCAGGGCCATGCTCAAAACCCTTGACCCACACTCGGCATACTCTACCCCGGAAGAGACACGCGAACTTAACGAGCCGCTCAACGGCAACTTCAGCGGAGTAGGCATACAGTTCAATATGGCCACCGACACACTATACGTAATACAGACCGTAGCCGGAGGCCCGTCGGAGAAAGTAGGCCTACTTCCCGGCGACCGTATAATAATGGTAAACGACACTGTTATAGCAGGGGTCAAGATGAAGAATACCGATGTCATGAAGCGGTTGCGCGGTCCCAAAGGTACTGTCGTAAACGTCAAGGTAAAGCGCAACGGCGTGTCTGAACTCATTGACTTCAGCATCACACGCGACGATATACCTATCTATAGCGTCGACGCCGCATATATGGCCGACCCCGCTACAGGCTACATACGTATAAGCCGCTTCGCCGAACAGACGCCGCAGGAGTTCACCGAGGCCATGAACAAGTTGCGCAAGCAAGGCATGAAACAACTGATAATCGACCTTCAGGATAACGGGGGCGGATATCTCAACGCCGCGCAGGAGCTTGCCGGACATTTCCTGAAAAAAGGCGACCTGATTGTGTATACCGACTCGCCGCGCACACCGGGCTATACATTTGTTGCCGACAAGGACGGCGACTTCCGCGACGGCCGTGTAGTAGTTCTTGTCAACCAATTCTCGGCATCGGCCAGCGAGATACTTGCCGGAGCAATTCAGGACCACGACCGCGGAGTCATCGTTGGCCGGCGCACATTCGGCAAAGGACTTGTACAACGGCCCTTCCCGTTTCCCGACGGCTCTATGATACGCCTTACGGTATCTAAATATTACACCCCTTCAGGACGCTGCATACAAAAACCCTACGTAAAAGGCGATCTCGACGACTACATCGATGACATGAAGCATCGCTTCGATGCCGGAGAGTTCATGCACTCCGACTCCATACATTTCCCTGACTCGCTCCAATACAAAACCCTCCATGCCGGACGTACCGTATATGGCGGCGGAGGCATAATGCCCGACCGCTTCATACCTATGGACACAACATGGTACACGACTTATTACCGCGACCTACTTGCCAAAGGCACGCTTTATCAGTATGTGCTCGGCTACGTGGACCAAAACCGTGAAAGTCTGAAAAAAACGTATCCCGACGAAGACGCTTTTGCCCGCGACTTCGAGCCCGATGCGAAGTTCATGCAAGGACTCATCGAAAAAGCTGACAAAGACGGTACAAAATATGACGAAAGCCAGTTCCGCCAAAGCGAGAGTTACCTGCGCACCGTATTAAAAGCGCTTCTTGCCCGCGACCTATATGACGACGGATCATACTACAAGATTGCCAATAGCCTGAACCCCTCCTATACCGAAGGGCTTAAACTGATAAATGACAGCAAGGAGTACAATAAACTGCTTAACCGATGAAAGAAAACATAATAAGTAAAGAAACTTCGGAAAAGACCGTACTCGTAGGTCTTATAACACCGCAGCAAAACGAGGCCAAAGCCAACGAATACCTCGACGAACTTGCGTTTCTTGCCGACACAGCCGGAGCCGTGACCGAAAAACGGTTTCTGCAGCGCGTCGACTATCCAAATCCGCGTACATTTGTTGGGAAAGGCAAACTCGACGAAATAAAGGAATATGTGGAGAACAACGACATAGGACTGGTAATATTTGACGACGACCTGTCGACAAAACAGGTAGCCAACCTTGAACGCGAACTGCAGGTAAAGATACTTGACCGCACAAGCCTCATTCTCGACATATTTGCGAAAAGGGCGCAGACAGCCAATGCCAAGACACAGGTCGAATTGGCGCAGTACCAGTATCTACTCCCGCGACTGACACGCATGTGGACCCACCTCGAACGCCAGCGCGGAGGTATCGGTATGCGCGGACCCGGTGAAACCCAGATAGAGACCGACCGACGCATAATCCTCGACAAGATATCGCGCCTGAAAGCCGAGCTCGAAAGCATTGACAAGCAAAAGTCAATACAGCGTAAGAACCGCGGCAAGCTTACCCGTGTGGCTCTTGTCGGTTATACCAATGTCGGGAAATCGACCCTTATGAACCTGCTCAGCAAGAGCGAGGTGTTTGCCGAAAACAAGCTTTTTGCCACACTTGACACAACGGTGCGCAAGGTCATCATCGACAATCTGCCGTTTCTGCTCACCGACACCGTTGGCTTCATACGCAAGCTGCCCACCCATCTTGTCAACTCATTCAAGTCCACGCTTGACGAGGTAAGAGACGCAGACATACTCGTGCATGTAGTCGACATAAGCCATCCGCAATTCGAAGAACAGATTGAAATCGTCAACAATACATTGGCGGAAATATGCGGCAAAGACAATGACAAAAAGATGATCATGGTCTTCAACAAAATCGACGCATTCACCTACAAACCCAAAGATGACGACGATCTGACTCCATCGACCCGTGAAAACGTGTCGCTTGACGAGCTGAAGGCCACATGGATGGCTAAAATGCATGACAACTGCGTATTCATATCGGCAAAAAAACAGATCAACATCGACGAACTGAAAGAAAAGCTTTACGAGAAAGCCAAGGAAGTGCATCTGACTCGCTTCCCTTACAATGACTTCCTTTTCCAGAAGTATGACGATCATGACAATCCAGATTTGACTGCAACCGAATAATCCTATAAAAGACCATAACGGCCAATCATTATGAATTACAGAGCATTGACACCAACTGAGATTTCAGTCATGAAACAAAACGGGTGTAACTCGGCTGACTGGAATGACATAAAAGTAAAAGACGGCTTTGACTGCAACAATTATGTACGGGTCAACTTCTCCGGAGAAATACGCCTCGGCCTGACCGACGAGACTGTCATAGGCACAGCAGGTATAATTGTGCAGTCGGGCATATTTGACGCATCGCTTCATAATTGTACTGTAGGCGATAACGTACACATAGCAAAAGTGTGGGAGCGCATAATAAACTACGATATACATGACGGAGCCTACATAACCAATATCGGCTCCATAATATGTACAGGCTCACGCGCTTTCGGCAACGCAACGGAGGTCAACGTACTTAACGAACAGGGAGGCCGCAGTGTACTCATATTTGAAGAGCTAACCGCCCAGATGGCGTACCTGATGACATTTTACCGTCATGACAAGGAGTTCATAGCAAGTATGGACAAGATGGTGCGGGATTATGCATCAAAGAAAAAATCGGCGGTCGGAAAAATCGGCAAGATGGCCAAGATAACAAATCTCGGGTCGGCCACTGATGTAGTATTTGATGATGAATCATATACTAACAGCTGTTCGCTTTTGTGGGACGGTACGGTAGGCAAACGTGCATTTGTCGGCCCCAATGTTGTTGCCGAACATTTTGTCTTCGCTTCGGAAGCATGTGTTGACAAAGGTTCTATTGTCAAAAACGTATTCGTAGGACAGAAAGCCGAATTGACCAACGGCTTCTTGGCCAACAATTCGCTATTTTTTGCCAACTGTATAATGGAAGCCGGAGAGGCCGTATCGGTTTTTGCCGGTCCCCATACGGTATCGATGCATCGCTCCACTCTGCTGATAGGCGGTATGTTCTCTTTCTTCAACGCAGGTTCGGGCACCAACCAAAGCAATCACCTATACCGAATAGGCCCTGTTCACCAAGGCATAATGGAGCGCGGATGCAAGACCGGCAGCGGAGCTTATATAATGTGGCCTGCAAGAATCGGCTCTTTTTCACTCCTCACCGGAAAGCACTGCAAGCATCCCGATACATCGGAACTGCCTTATTCATACGTTGTCGAGAAAAATGGCGACACTGTAGTATTGCCGGGGGCCAATCTAAAAAAATTCGGTACTATACGCGATATTCTTAAGTGGAAAAAGCGCGACCACCGCAGCAACGACCTGCCCCGTCTTGACATAATAAACTATGACCCGCTTACACCGCTCACAACGCGCAATATGTATCAGGGCATACATTTTCTTAACCGTTGCGAGACAGATGCCGATTATCCGTCGGGCCATAACTTTATCATCGAACAGAAGTCGATAAGACACGGACGTGAGCTATATGCCCTCGGTGTTGACTTTTTCATGGGCGAAGAGGTCATGAAAAAATTGTCCGGAATAAACTTTGATTGTTCTGAACCGCTTGGCGCTCTGCTTAAACCCGAAGGTGATGAAGGTGTCGGCCGTTGGGTGGATGCAGCCGGTCTCATAGCCCCTGCGGCTGTAATAAATGAATTATGCTCATCAGTGGCCAAAGGAGCCATAACGTCGCCCGAAGCATTGGCTAAAGCTTTACAGACTATTCACGATCGGTATTCGGAATACAAATGGGAGTATGTGGCCGACAACTTCAAGTCATGTTATGGCATAACACTTGACTCGCTTACAAAGGATGCGGCGATATCAATACTGCACCGTTGGACAGAATCAGTAGCGTCATTTGACCGGGAACGTAATATCGACGCACACAAAGACTTCAATGAAAACAGCATGGTCAGCTTTGGCATCGATCTTGACCCGCAGAATCGAGAGGCCGATTTCAACGAGGTGCGCGGTTTCCCGGAAAAGAACGATCAGATGATAGCCGTACACAACCACTACGCGGGTCTGATACAGGAAGCATATGCCGTAATATGCCGGCTGAAAGAGTCGCAGCAGTTATAACCTGCATTTTTAACCGTAGCTGAGTGTGTGTATCGTTATTTTATTGTAAATTTGTTCCCTCAATTAATCGATTGAACTATATATGAAAAATAATATTTTATTTACCGTTTTGATTGCGGCCGGTCTGCTCACGTCATGTAAAGGCAGCGACAGCTGGAGTGTAAAAGGATGTGTAGAAAACGCCCCTGAAACGATGTTACTTGTTCAAGCGTCAGACAACGGACGCTGGTTTACACTTGACTCCGTGAAGACCGACTCCAAAGGCAATTTCAGTTACAGCCGTGACAAAGCTCTCTACCCCGACATATACCGTATAACCGTTGACGATAAAAGTGTATACTTCCCTATCGACAGCACCGAGACGGTGACTGTCAACTTTAATGCCGACGACGTCGATGCCACTTACGATATAAGCGGCTCTACCGCAGCCGACATGCTTATGGCCGTAGACCGCCGTATACGACAGGTAGCCAAAGAAAAAGGAGTTGACGCCGTTGCCGGCGATTCTTTACTCAAACGCGAGCTCGGAGGCATGATTATAGGCGATCCCGCAGGTATTGTGTCATACTACATAATCAACAAACAGATAAACGGGACCCGGCTTTTCAATCCCGCCAATCGCGCCGATAACCGCATCATAGGAGCCGTAGCCAACGCTTACACCCAGTTCCGGCCCGATGACCCTCGTGCCAAGTATCTGCGCGCGCTGTTCCTTGCCAATCGTCCGCTTAATACACGCAGCGCATCAGGCGACACCATAAAGGCCACGGAAATAACATATTTCGACATCGACCTTATGGATCACAAAGGTATACCCCATAAACTCTCCGATGCGGTCAATGGCAACAAAGTCGTCGTACTTAGTTTTACCGTATATCAAGCCGACGGTTCCACGCCCTATAATGTAGCGTTGGCCGATGCTTACGGCAAGTACCACGACCGTGGACTGGAGATATATCAGGTGGCTCTTGACAATGACGAGTTTCAGTGGAAGCAGTCGGCTAAAAACCTTCCGTGGATTACTGTCTACAATCCGCCCACGGCCAATGCCTCAACTCTTCAGTGCTACAACGTCAGAACACTGCCGACCACTTACATAATAGCCAACGGCGAACTGGCGGAACGTGTGACCGATCTGTCAAAGCTTAATTCGTCCGTAGCTTCTTATTTATAAAGATTTTTCCGTCCCGTCCGGATTGAAGAAACGGCGCGCGTACAGTGCGCCGTTTTTCATATCTCTAAGCGCCTGAAGAAATCCGCCACTGCTCCTGACGGCCGAGCGCCAAGCGTTGACGACTATGCGCAGCGGCCATGTATGTCGATGATACATATATATCATAGCACCCGGCCCCATCAATCCACCCGGCCCTTCGGCAGTGCGAAATCCGGCACTCACGCCCGGATGCCCGACTATCACTATAGGGAAATAACGGCATCGCAGCCCGCGCTTCAGCGCCGTAAACACAAACATCTCCCCCTCGCCGGTATGTATGACCGGGGAGCCTGTGCCGAGTAGCTCGTTAAACAGAAGCCTGCCTTTCGTTGACGACCGACGGAATGCGATCTCCACCTCCGACACAAAATGCCCTTTACGAAGTCTTTCCACATCATACTCCTCGTCGGGATAGCTCTTGGCGCTTGCACCCGAATACTTAAATAGGGCCACATCAAGTGTCA
Source organism: Muribaculum sp. (assembly GCA_009775095.1). Lineage (GTDB taxonomy): Bacteria > Bacteroidota > Bacteroidia > Bacteroidales > Muribaculaceae > Muribaculum. Next base: position 54,844 of record VSOZ01000019.1, on the reverse strand, counting down.
TGTCTGCCTTAAACACATCCATAACAAACCTAAGTCCGTCAACATCGTAGATAAGATCGTCATCGGCTGTAAGGCATACATCGGCCGTAGCTTTTGACATGGCGTAATTACGGTTACGACTCACCCCCCTATCATCATGGCGGTATATGACAATATCCTCTCTTTTAAGAGCCTCGGGCACACATACGGTATCATCGTCAGGCATCTGCCATGACACAATATAACGTACGCCATCCACTTTGGGCGGATTCATTGCCGCGACACGCTCTATGCCTGCCGTACCTATCGTAGCGATCATAACATCAAGAGTCATACAGCCCCAAATATACGAAAAATATTTGACGGGGCATAATGACAAAACGCAATTTGCACGGCAAGACAATTATATGTAACTTTATCACATGTATTAATAATCACAGCCCGGATGAAAGTATCGGTAATCGTATTGACATACAATCAGGAGCAAACAATAGGTCGGGCACTCGACTCTGTTCTTGCTCAAAAATGCGAATACACCTATGAAATCGTTCTGGCCGATGACTGCTCTACCGATTCCACCCCCGACATATGTCGACGTTACGCGGAGGAATATCCCGACAAAATAAGATACATCGCTAACAGTACTAACAAAGGGATACTTGACAACTACTTTGATTGTGTGCTTGATGCACGCGGAGAGTACATAGCCGACTGCGCGGGCGATGACTTCCGGACCGATGAACGTAAACTGCAGAAGCAGGTGGAACTTCTTGAGCGGAACTCTGAAGTTGTGCTTGTACACACCGACTGGATGTATTTTGACAGTCAGTCGGGCCGCATGTACGCGCCTTCTACGACTCGGGAAGAACTCCATGTTTTCCGGCAGCCTTTATCCCCTGCCATGTCACTGTTTCTTCCTTTGCTCGCACAAAAGCGTAAACTCGGTATATTGCTGAACACGGCTATATACCGTAAATCGGCTTTTATGACCTGCTACAACAGCGATACGTTTCTGTTTCGCAACAAAGAGTTCACCTGTGAGGACTTCCAGATTATCGTCGAGTTATCACGCATAGGCTCCATAGCCTTTCTTAACGACATCACGTGCTGCTATTCCATCAACGGCCGGTCCATAACAAATCCCGGCAGCCACAAAGCCATGCTACGGCAATACTGCGGAGTAGTAAAGCTACACCGTTATATGCAGCGGAAGTATTATATACCACAAAGAGTAATCCACGATTTTTACTACCATAAACTTAACTTCATTTTCGCTCAGGCATTCCGGACAGGTGACCCAGAATTAGTCATGAGTACAATTGAAATGTTTAAAGAACTGAACATCACTCCATCGCTTAAGTCTTTGCTTAAACGTATACTGTCATCGCACGCAGCGTTGTGGCGTCTGTCACTTAAACTGTTACCGAAATGAGTACACCGCTGTCTGTCATAATACCGGTCTACAATCGAGCTGCATTAGTCACCGCTACCCTCGATTCAGTATACCGACAAAATTATCGCCCGATCGAGTTGCTGATTGTCGACAATAACTCCATCGACAACTCGCTTGAAGTTCTTACACGTTGGGCCCAACAGCATAACAGCTCCGATTTTAAAGTATCGGTACTTAGCGAATCACAACCCGGAGCTGCGGCGGCCCGCAACAAAGGTCTTGAAGCGGCCAACGCACCATATGTCATGTTTTTTGACTCCGATGACATTATGGAGCCGGGCCACATAGCCCGAGCCATGCAGGCGTTCATCAACGACCCGTCGCTTGACATTGCCGGCTGGAACATATGCAATATCGGCCTTGACGGCAATAGAACCATACTGCCGTTTGTCGACAGCGACATGCGCTATCGCCATACCTTTAACTCTGTTCTCTCCACTGCACGATATGCCATAAAGACATCTTTAATACGGAAGGCCGGAGGATGGGACAACTCCCTGCCCGCATGGAATGACTACGAGCTTGGCATGAGACTGCTCATGCTAAATCCTAAAATTAATCGCCTGAACGGGGCATGTACCGTCACCGTCCGACAGTCAATAGCGTCTATAACCGGTAGCGATTACTCTTCCCGCCATGAACAACTGGAAAAATCTCTCGACCGCTGCGAAGCCGTCATCGCCTCGACAGGCGACAACCTCTGGTTGAAATACATCAGGCTTAAGCGCGTTGTTCTTGCCGGACTATATGCGCGTGAAAAGTCACCCGAAGCACGTCGGCTTTTAAACATAGCCCTTGACAAAGAGCCGTTACAGGCAAAAAAGTTATTGCTGATTGCAGCTTTCCGATATACTGCCGCCGAGGGCCGGGGCATACACCGACTGCTGCGGAACGTGCTTTAAAACATGTAAAGCGGGCTTGACTTTTATAAAAATAATGCTTAACTTTGCATCGTAAACATTACACGGAATTTTTATTTAAGGGTCTCGCCCATCGGTCGAGATTCCTTTAATTTTTTTGTATAACATAAAACTTAAATATCATGGCCATCACTTACATGACTCGTGAAGGATACAAGAAGAAAATGGACGAAATCGCTTATCTTGAGACAATTAAGCGACCCGAAATATCGCGTGCCATAGCTGAGGCGCGCGACAAAGGCGACCTATCTGAAAATGCCGAATATGACGCCGCCAAAGAGGCCCAAGGCATGCTTGAAATGAAGATCTCGCAGCTGAAAGACCTCGTGGCCAATGCCCGCATAATCGATGACAGCAAGCTTAACACTGAAGAAGTACAGATACTCAATAAAGTCAAAATCAAAAACGTCGCCAACGGCATGGTGATGGAATATACTATTGTGGCCGACAGCGAAGCAAATCTGAAAGAAAAGAAACTCGCATCAAGCACCCCGATAGCTCAGGGCCTCCTCGGCCACAAGCTCGGCGACGTCGTGGAGATAAAGATTCCCGCCGGTATAGCGAAATTTGAAATAGTTGAAATATCATTTTAACACCTGACACATATGTCTACGATATTTACTAAAATCATCAATGGAGAGATTCCCTCATATAAAATAGCTGAGGATGACAAGCACTATGCGTTTCTTGACATAAATCCGGTAGCTCCGGGTCATGTGCTTGTCGTTCCGAAAAAAGAGGTAAGCTACCTGTTTGATCTTTCTGACGAAGACTATCTCTCGCTTCAACTGTTTGCCAAGAAGATAGCTCTCGCCATGAAAAAAGCTCTTCCTTGTGAGCGCATCGGCGTTACCGTGATCGGGCTTGAAGTACCTCATGCCCACATACATCTTGTGCCTATAAGCAAAGAGGGCGACATGAACTTCTGCCGTCCGAAACTTACGCTCGATCCCAAGGACATGACAGATATAGCAAAAAGTATCGTCAAAGAACTTAATTAACGTATGAAATACTTGGTCATAGGAACCGGAGGCGTAGGCGGCAGCATTGCCGCCTTCCTTCATTTAGCGGGTAAGGATGTCAGTTGCATAGCACGCGGCAAAGCACTCGAAGCCATGCGCCGTGACGGCATGAAATTTCACTCTACCCTGAAAGGCGAACACATCATTCCGGTTGACGTTCACGGGGCCGAGGATTACAACGGCAAAGCCGACGTTATCTTTGTCACGGTCAAAGGCTACTCGATCGATGAGATAGGGCCTGTCATATCAAAATGCGCCGGCCAGGACACTGTGGTCATACCTGTACTTAACGTTTACGGAACCGGTGCACGCATAGCCGCCACCGCACCGGGAGTCAATGTACTCGACGGATGCATATACATAGTCGGCTTCAAATCGGGAACGGGTGAGATAACACAGATGGGCGAAATATTCCATATAGTATACGGAGTGCCGCGCGGCCATAAGGTAGCACCCGAGTTGCTCGACAAAATCAATGCTGATCTTACCGAAGCCGGTATAAAAGTCACTTTAAGCGATGATATAGACCGCGACACATTCATAAAATGGTCATTCATATCGGCCATGGCACTTACGGGAGCATACTATGACATACCGATGGAACCTATACAGCATGACGGACCTGAACGCGACACATTCATAGGGCTGTCACGCGAGAGTGAAGCTCTCGGACGTAAACTCGGCATAGACTTCGGATGCGACCTCGTAAAGCACCACCTTGATGTCATAGACAGTCTTGCACCGGAAAGCACGGCGTCATTGCAGAAAGACCTGAAAGCGGGACATGCGAGCGAGATACAAGGCCAGCTCTTTGACATAATTGAGCGTGCACGTGCAGCCGGAGTTGCGACACCGGTATATGATCTTATTGCAAAACACTTTGTCAGCAACCGCTGATTTACTGATGAAGACGCCGGGGAAACCTGAACACAATCGACAATACTACCATGCCGGCCAGCATCCATGAGTAATACATATAAGTCCATGGAGCTGCCGGCGATATACCGGCCAAAGATGTAGCCAGCAAAGTCTGCGCCCCGTAAGGTATCAGACTCTGCACTATACAGGAGCATGTATCAAGTATGGACGCCGTTTTGCGTGGGTCGAGCCCAAACCGCGTGGCTATACTTTTTGACAGCGAACCCACGGTTATTATGGCCACGGTGTTATTGGCGGTACACAGATTGACTATACTTACAAGAAGCGCTATGCTCGTCATAGCCCCACGGCTTCCGCTTATGCGACGTGTCATCACCTGAAGGATGTAATTGATGCCACCCGCCGCTTTTATAAGACCGAGCATTCCGGCTGCAAGTAAAGTTATTATTACGAGGTTTCCGACAGAATCTATACCCTCGCCCATATAGCCGAACATATCGAGCAACCTGAAGCCCGATCCGAGAGCAAGCAACAATGCGGTGACTATGCCTACGGCAAGCACCACAGTGACATTAACTCCGGCCACAGCCATAATTATAATAACCAGATACGGAAGAACGAGCCATGGATTCTCCACTTCGGGCACAACACGCTCGGGGACATCGGCTCCGAGCATGATATAAAGTCCGAGAGCACACAACGCAGCCGGCAAAACAATATACAGATTGGCCTTGAACTTATCGTTCATCTTGCAGCCTTGAGTCCGAGTAGCGGCAATTGTCGTATCGGAAATAAATGACAGGTTGTCACCGAAAAATGCACCGCCGAGAACAACAGCCACGAAAAACGGCACCGTACCGTTTTCTGTCTGAGCCAATTCGACGGCAAGCGGCGTAAGAGCGACAACAGTACCAACCGATGTGCCGATTGACAACGAAATGAAACATGCAGCAAAAAACAGCCCGGGTATCAACATCTCGGCCGGAAGCCAGCGAAGAGCCAAATTGACCGTAGCCTCGATAGCACCGGTCTGTTTGGCAAGAGCGGCAAAGGCTCCGGCAAGTATGAAGATCCATACCATGTACATGACGTTGGACGAACCCGCATCGCGTGAAAATATTTCTACCCTCCGCGCCAGCGGCTGACCACGTAATATGATGACGGCCCATGCCGACGCCACAAGCAACGCCACCGATATAGGCATCTTGTAAAAATCGCCGATTATGAGCGACACGACAAGATAAAGTACCAGAAATACGGCAATCGGTGAAATCGCAAGCAACCCTTGACGACGTGATATGACAGAGTCTGTATTATTTTCCATAATTTTCATAAAGACAAGAGGCAAAGTTAATAATTTCCCACGGATTAGCGAGACAGTACCGGCAAAAACGCTTACTTACGAAACAATGAATTTATTATAAGACGATTGGCACGGTCAATAGAACTCGACTCGATTGAGGCAAGATATATCTGGGTGGTAGCCTCGGAATCATGTCCCATGCCCTCGCTTATAATACTTACCGGCACTCCTTTGGACCTAGCCACTGAAGCCCATGAATGTCGAGCGACATACATAGTAAGCGGCACCGATATACCGACAAGTTCACCGACCTTTTTCAGGTTGCGGTTTATATTATAACTTGCGTTGCGATAGGCAAAAAGCTCTTTGGCTGACGGATTCATCAGTATGGGAAGCAGATATGGCGTGGGATTCTCGGGATACTTGTCGAGTATCGATTGCATCTCGCGTGTCCAAGCTATTCTTAACGCCTGCCCGGTCTTACGACGCCGATATACAAGATAACCTCCCTGAAGATCTGTTTTACGAAGAAATGTCATGTCGATAAGGCTCATGCCTCGTGTATAGAAGCTCATAAGAAACATATCGCGCGCATGATCGACCGATTTCGAAAATGACAGGTCAAGATCCTTTATCTTTCTTATCATCGACAACGGCAACGCCCGCTTCACAGTTTTATCGATGCCTGTATACACACGACGAAAAGGATTGGTCTGTGTAACAATGCCCTCATCGACCGCCCGGTTGTAAACCGCCCGTAGTATGCGCATATAGAACGAAATCGTATTCGATACAATACCCCGCTTTTTAAGATAAACTTCGTAAGATTCTATCAACTCCGATGAAATAGCGTCGAGCATCATGTCGTGCTCACCGCGAAACTGACGAAAGCTGTTCAGCGTAGATCGGTAAGTCTCGGCTGTTCGCGACCGCCCGTGTTCATGCATGCGCGATATAAGTTTCTGCATATAGCTGAACAACCGATACTCGTTCATCTGACGGTTATATTCATCCACAATCTCATCAACGGCATACATGTGGCACGCCTCTTCATACCGCCGGATTATACCGCCAAGTCGCTTAACATCATTTCCGATGTTCTTACGCATGGCTATAATAGCGGGGGCCCTGTCCACACAGTCGGGAAATCTGATGCCCGACTTATGCTCATCCCACTCGTGGGAATAGATCCGATAATCGGTTGTCAACTGACGCACTTTACGGTCGTGGATGATCTGATAATAAATACTCCCCATCTTTCCGTCAAGGGTAGATGGTCGAAACTTTACTCTGATTGATGCCATAATTTTAAGAAATGTGTAAAATGTTAGAGGGACATAACCCATCGACAGGCCACATCCCTCTACGGTAACGTCAGAATAAACAATTACAACATAAAAAATCAGCTTTCTTCGTCTTTTTACAAAGAAAGCTGATTCGATATAATGCGTTAGGTACGTATCACATACCGTTAACGGCCCGAATACATGTCGTCGTAGTATTGCTGATAGGCGCCGGAGGTGATGTGGTCCATCCAGTCTTGATGGTCGAGATACCAGCGGACGGTCTTTTCGATGCCTTCCTCAAACTGTAGGCTCGGTTCCCAGCCCAATTCGCGCTGCAACTTGCGGGAGTCGATGGCATAACGCAGGTCGTGACCGGCACGGTCGGTGACGTAGGTGATCAATTCATCGCTGTAACCTTCGGGATTGCCGAGCAGACGGTCGACGGTTTTGATGATGACCTTGATGATGTCGATGTTTTTCCATTCGTTGAAGCCGCCTATGTTGTAAGTCTCGGCCACTTTGCCGTTGTGGAAGATGGTGTCGATGGCACGGGCATGGTCTTCGACAAAGAGCCAGTCGCGCACGTTTTCGCCCTTGCCGTAGACAGGGAGCGGCTTGCGGTGACGGATGTTGTTGATGAACAGTGGTATCAGCTTCTCCGGGAACTGATAGGGTCCGTAGTTATTGGAGCAGTTGGTGACGAGTGTGGGCATGCCGTAGGTGTCGTGATAGGCTCGCACGAAGTGGTCGCTTGACGCCTTCGAAGCGCTATAAGGACTGTGTGGATTGTACTTGGTTGTCTCCAAGAAAAACTCCTCGCCGTAGGCATGGTGGTGCTCGGAAGAGGCGGCGGTGGTAAACGGCGATTCGATGCCTTCAGGCTGTGTCAGCTCAAGGGCGCCGTAAACCTCGTCGGTCGAGATGTGATAAAACAGTTTCCCGTCGTAGCCCTCCGGCTTTGACTCCCAATACTCCTTGGCGGCCTGAAGCAGTGACAATGTGCCCATGACATTGGTGCGCGCAAAGGTGAACGGGTCCTTGATCGAGCGGTCGACATGGCTCTCGGCGGCAAGGTGTATGACTCCGTCGATGTCATGCTCGCGCATAACACGTCGCATCTCCTCGATATCCACTATGTCGGCCTTGACAAATGTATAGTTGGTACGGCCCTCAATGTCCCTGAGGTTGGCAAGGTTGCCCGCATAGGTGAGTTTGTCAAGGTTGACGATGTTGCATTCGGGATATTTGTTGACGAACAGTCGTACGACGTGCGAGCCGATAAAGCCGGCGCCGCCTGTGATGAGTATGTTTTTATGCTTCATTTTCTTTCAGATTTTTGATACATTTTTTGAGAGAATCTGTCCAATATGGGACTTTGATGCCGAAAGTTTCCTTGATTTTGGTCTTGTCGAGTACGGAGTACGAGGGACGGCGCACTTTCGACGGAAATTCATCGGAGTGGCACGGCTGTATGTCGCAACCGGTGTGGCCGGCGATCTCGGCTATAATCTTGGTAAAATCGTACCATGAGCATACGCCCTCGTTGGAGTAATGATAGATACCTTCGCGGCCCTCGTAGCGGCGACATTCGACTATCGCGAAAATAACGTCGGCAAGGTCCTGTGCATATGTCGGGGTGCCGACCTGATCAAACACCACTTTCAGCTCCGGTTTGGTGGCCGTGAGTCCGAGCATGGTCTTGACGAAGTTTTTGCCATACTCGCTGTAGAGCCACGCCGTACGTATGACAAGCGACTTGACACCGCTCTCGGCAATAGCCTGCTCACCGTGGAGCTTGGTAGTGCCGTAAACGCCTGTCGGAGTACCCTTCTGGTCCTCCTTGCAAGGTATGTTATACGGCTCCTTGCCGAAAACATAATCGGTGGAGATGTGGATGAGCGTACCGTCGTTTGCTTTCGCAGCCTCGGCAAGATTGCGAACGGCTCCGGCATTGAGCTTCTCGGCAAAGGCCGCATCATCCTCGGCTTTGTCGACATTGGTGTAAGCGGCACAATTGATTATGACCTTCACATCATTGTCACTGACCGCCTTGCTGACGGCGGCCGCATCGGTGATGTCGAGCTCGGCAACGTCAGTGAAGATGTAGTTGTCGGCGGAACCTTTTGCGGCATTGCGCAGGCAGGTACCCAACTGCCCGTTGGCCCCGGTTACAAGTATATTCATTTTGCGTATAGGTCTATGTTGATATCAAATGGTGAGTCGAAGTCTTTCAGCAGCGGGTGCTTGGTGTCTTTTTCGCTTAAAACGGCCTCGGACGGGTCGATGCGCCAATCGATGCCGAGCGAGGCGTCGGCTATAGATATGCCGCCATCGGCCTCCGGAGCGTAGTAGTTGTCACACTTGTACTGGAACACCGCAACATCGGAGAGCACTGCAAACCCATGGGCAAAACCGCGCGGCACGAAGAATTGGCGGTGATTATCTTCCGACAGCTCCACGGCTACATGGCGTCCGTAAGTCGGCGATCCCTTGCGCAAATCCACCGCCACATCGAGCACGCACCCCTTGACACACCGTACAAGCTTACTCTGTGTAAACGGCGGACGCTGGAAATGCAATCCACGCATGACGCCGCGCGTTGACATCGACTCATTGTCCTGCACAAAGTCAACGCTACGGCCCACCGCAGCATCAAATTCACGCTTCGAGTAGCTCTCAAAGAAATACCCGCGTGAGTCCTTGAATATCCGGGGCTCCAATATCACAACCCCCTCTATGTCAGTCTTTATTACTTCCATTTCGTCTTAAATTACAAGATACATAAGATCATAAGTGTCATACGAAACATTCATTTTTTATCTCGATATTTCCGCTTTATACCCAACGGAGTTGTACCGAAGTTCAAAATCAAGCCATCTGATATTCCGGTAGCACGCAGATAATTAACCAGTTGATATTCATATGCCTCAATTATTGATTCCGTCGATTTAAGTTCAACAATCAGACAACCGTCAACCACAAGATCCGCTCTGTAATATCCTACATCATGATCCTTATATTTTACTGTCAAACATTTTTCTTTCTCTACAGCAAGACCTTGAAACTCCAGTTCATAGGCCAAAGCATTTTTATAAACTTGCTCAAGAAAGCCTACACCTAAAGTACGTTTGACAACAAAGGCGGCATCGATAACTCGTTTTATTAAATCTTCAATATCCATTATCTTGCTATATTTATGCAAATTTAATAAAACTTCGGTTCCGTATGAAATTTTTGACCTTCTGTATCCTATGTATATCCTCTATTCCAAGTTTTTGCTTCCTGTACGATCCATCTCCTCAATTACCTTCATAAGATATTGACCGTACTGGTTTTTAAGCATCGGTTGGGCCAGCTCAATCATTTTCTCTTTCGAGATCCAGCCTTGACGATAGGCTATGCCCTCAAGACAGGCTATCTTCAGCCCCTGACGCTTCTCAAGCACCTCGACGTATATTGACGCCTCGGCAAGCGAGTCGTGCGTGCCGGTGTCGAGCCATGCAAAACCCCGCGGAAGAGTCTGCACCTTCAATTCTCCGGACTTCAGAAACTCCTGATTGACAGTCGTTATCTCAAGCTCGCCACGTGCCGACGGCTTGATTGTAGAGGCCACATCAACCACCTTGTTCGGGTAAAAATACAAACCGACCACGGCATAGTTGGACTTCGGATGTTCGGGCTTCTCCTCAATTGACAGACAATTGCCCTCGCGGTCAAACTCAGCCACGCCGTAACGCTCCGGATCGTCCACCCAGTAGCCAAACACCGTGGCCTTGCCCTCCACTTCGGCGGTTTTAACAGCCTCTCTAAGCACTCCCGAAAAGCCCGCTCCGTGGAAGATATTGTCGCCAAGCACAAGGCAAGCCGAGTCATCGCCGATAAACTCCCGACCGATGATAAACGCCTGCGCCAGCCCATCGGGACTCGGCTGCTCGGCATACTCAAACCTCACGCCGTAATCGCTCCCGTCGCCAAGCAGTTGCCTGAACCCCGGCAAATCCCTCGGCGTCGAGATAATCAGGATATCCCGAATCCCCGCCAGCATCAGCGTCGATATCGGATAATACACCATCGGCTTGTCAAACACCGGAAGCATCTGCTTCGACACACCCTTCGTGATCGGGTACAACCGTGTCCCCGACCCTCCCGCCAGTACTATTCCTTTCATAATCTAACTTTTATCTTATTTATGCAATGTTTATTCTTCTCGGTGCGCTTGGAGTCAAAAAACCAGCCCCACTTGTTGAAATACTTCACTACCGAAGTTATATGATATTTCAAAAGTTTACGGTTTTTATACGATCCTTTTTCGTACTCATGCACCACCGACACCGCAGGATAAAACATAGTCCGTGACCGCTCGCCTATACGCCGACATAAATCCAGATCCTCCGCATACATGAAGTACCGCTCATCAAAACCGCCGACTATATCAAGCACCTTGCATCGCATAAACATAAAGCACCCGGACAACGAGGGCACCTCCATCTCCCGGTCATAACCCGTCCAATGAAGCTCGTAGTTGTAATCATGCCGCCCCTGATAAGACTTCAACGGAATAAACCGACGCCCGATAAGATCCATAGGTGTCGGCAAAAGCTTACACAGATACTGCGTCTCACCCGACGGATATACAATCTTAGGCATTACAAGCCCTACATCGGGACGTGCATCCATATACCGGCACAACTCTCCTATCACATCTCCCGTCCAATAAATATCAGGATTAAGCACCACATGATAGTCGGCCCCACTCTCAATAGCCCGCCGAATAGCCACATTGTGCCCAGAACCATAGCCCAGATTCAAACTGTGAATATAATGTATACGCGGATTATCCTTAACAAAATCCCTAAGCTCATCATTTGTTGAATTGTCAACCACATAAAGCGCCTCAATCTCCGACCGAAGCACACAGTCAATCAACCGCTTCAACTCACCACGCTTGGTATGAAACGCCACTATCGACCCCGTTACCATAAATTATACTTAAAATAACAAATAATTTTACAGCATCTTTTTGCCATAATTTATAAAATCAATATATTTGTATTGATTTTTAATCATACTTAAAATATGAGCCAGTTAATTGACCGTCCAATATACACATCAAGAATCACTCCATTTATAAATAAGGGGATAATTAAAGTACTTACCGGCCAACGCCGTGTAGGTAAAAGCTGCATTATGAAGCAATTAATGCGACATATAAAAGAGTCGGTTTCAAATGCAAACATTATATACATCAATAAAGAATATGAAGTATTCAATGAATTGAAGTCGCACGAAGACCTGTCATCTTACGTTCTAAACCGGTTAAAAGAAGACTGTCCCAATTATCTTTTTATTGATGAAGTTCAGGATATTACAGGCTTCGAACATACACTCCGCAGTCTGCAAGCCCGTAATTCATGCGACATATTCGTTACCGGAAGTAACGCCTCCATGCTATCAGGGGAGCTTGCCACATACCTTTCGGGGCGATACATCGAATTTCACATTCATAGTCTTGGCTTCAGCGAGTTTCTTCAATTTCACAAACTTGATCCGTCAGTACAGGCACTGCGCTCATATTTAAGTTTTGGAGGAATGCCGTATCTTACCAATCTACCCTTAGAGAAAGAACTGGTATTTGAATATCTTAGTAATGTATACTCTACAATATTGCTAAAAGATGTAGTAAAACGCGAAGGCATCCGCAATGTCGATTTTTTAGAAACATTAGCCGTATACATTGCCGACAATGTCGGGAATCTATTCTCCGCAAACAACATCAGCAAGTATCTTAAATCGCAGCATGTCAACATCTCCTCCCTGCAAGTTGGCAACTATATTAAATCGCTTCGTAACGCCTACTTGATAAATCGAGCACAACGTCTTGAAATTGAAGGTCTACGCAAATTCGAGATCCACGATAAATACTTTTTCGAGGACTTAGGCCTACGAAACTGTCATCTGAATTTCAGCCTCCAGCGCGACATACACAAACTTATGGAAAACGCGGTTTACAATCATTTACGGCTATTGAACTACTCGGTATTCACCGGTGAACAGACATCAGGACGAGAAATTGACTTTATCGGCTTGAAAAATGAATGGCGAATATACGCACAAGTCGCTTACCGTATTGAATCAGAAACCACAAAAAACCGTGAATTCGGCAACCTTTTGGCCATACGCGATAATTATCCCAAATATGTAATCAGTATGGATGAATGGACCTCGGGCAGCAATGTCGACGGCATCATGCACATTCACCTCATCGATTTCCTAATGAGAACCGAACTCTGATTTGTATTGGTGTTGAACACGGCCAAAATGACATACAGTTATCAAGTTTTATCCGCATAGCCAACGCCTTGCGCCTCGACTTCGTACCGGTTCCGCTATAACCCAACTCTCTCCCACCGTTGTACTACCGGATTCCAACGCTTAACAACCCGTGCCGGACTACCGACAGCAATTGTTTCGGGCGGTATATCTTTGTTGACAATAGAATGAGCTCCTATAACAGCACCATCACCAATAGTCGCTCCGGGTAATATAATGGTTCCTTCTCCAATCCAAACACGATTACCGATCTTCACAGGCGCTACATAATACGGTCGCTTAGTGGGTACAATATCCGGCGATATATCATTTTCATCCCCCTTATACGAGCCATGCGAATTATCGGATACATACACATGCGATGCCATCAAAACATCATCACCTATTCTCACTGAATGGATAGCTGATATATGTACATTATCGTTTATCTGCACTCGATTGCCAAATACAATTTTCTTTCTATGGTCATCACCCGAAAGGAATGCCTCAATTCGACAATTACGCCCCGTGGTCAACGAGGTCCCAAGATCTACCATTACCCCCCCCTACATATAAATGGCTGACGCACAATGCGTTGCTTGAAATGTTTAATCTTAGTCATAACTAAATCACAAAATAATCGAAACTTATCAGATAATGAGTATCGATTAGATATTCGTTCAATCATCATTGGATCATCACTCAAAAGTATTTTAAATAAAGAATCGTAATCTTTTGCAAAAGGATAAGCCAATTCTTTTCGATCATTATGGCTAAATCTTTCAAATTCACCCTCCAATGCTTGTTCCATGAACAGAGAAAGTTCTTCGGCATTATTAGTAGAGAAAAACGAAACCATATTGGCCCCTTGAGATGTTTCATGAGCATACGGCTCATCGGCAACTATCATTGGCTTATTAAAAGGAATAAACTCCGATATAGGCAATCCCCATGTTTCAAGGCGTGATGGAAATATAAGACAATCCGTTTTTCCATAATATTTCTGCATTTCTCGAGGAGGTATTAGACCCACAAATTCTATTTGAGAAATATTATGATATTTTTTTATAATATCCTTTGCATATGAATTTAAATTAGGATCAAGAGTTAAAATTATTTTAAAGTCCTTCCATCCACGATTCACTAGTAAACTCGCAGCCTTGCATACTGTCTCAAAGTTCTTAAAAGGACGAGGAAACGAAGGGAAGAAGAAAGTTTTACATTTTGTATAAGTTGGGGCTGTTTTCGGAAAATCCAATGTTATATTCGGACTTGCCACAATAAACCGATGTCCGGGAATAGAGAATTTTTTACTACATTCTGTCTTAAACCATTCTTGTTGAACTATGCAATAATTGTTTCTCTGAATATTAATTTTATACAAATATTTATATAAAAGCGCGAATGCCATATAAGTTTTGTCATACTTGAAATCCCTGAGTTTTATTCTATTTACAATTGATGGATTATGCATGTAAACAGCTTGTCTTTCCGCATTGACATTTGGTGTAATATCATGAAGCGATAGCCATAAATAAGGTTTCAATTTCTTGGATAACCGTCTAAAATGGATATACTCATAGTAAAGCCTTTTAATCCAACTATTTATACTATCGGGAAATTCAATGTATTCAATATTGGGGAAATCGCACAACTCTTTTTTATGAACTAATGCAACTATGTGGTATTGCTTACTTATCTCATTCTGATTTAAGAAACTCAAGCAATCTCTTAAAATAGCAAGAGGTCCACCGCTCCTAAGATTAATACCGGAAATAACAATAACTTTCTTCATTAAAGAAATTTTTAGTACATTATTCTATGCACGTTACCTGAAAATACGCTATAATATGGATTAAATAAATTTTTATAGTACCCGTTTATACTAGAATTGTAACTTAAAAAGATGTAAGAAATAACTGCAATAGTAGCTAAAATCTGGAACTTACGTTTTAACGAAGATATAATCATAATAATCATTATAATAAATCCTCCTGTAAAAAACGACGTCATTCTTGCTATATCAGGTATAGTTTGTAAAAATATGCGGTTGAAGGATATTCCTAATACATATAAAGTAAATAGAAGCCCGTAGACCGCATTCGATGAAAAATATTTACGTTTAAAATAATAAAATAGTAATATAAAAAATGTGCTATTAACCATTGACATCAGATATCTTATTGGTGTCATTTGTAATCTATCAGGAATTTCTCCCGTAACATATGCGTCCATTTTGGTTTGGACTGCAGAACCTGCAAATCCATAAGTTGCAGCTGCGATTTGCAATAAATTTCCAAACGTATATTCCGCCAATGCTCCTAATACCATCGCACCTATATATATGATCATCAAGATCTTAAACGAAAATTTATACTGACAAATGAAATACATTGGCAGAAAGGCAATTGCTGTTCTATGTATCATAGATGCACAAATAACAATTGCTATAAAAGGCACTATTTTTTTTTCTAATATATACACATAGCTACATAAAATCATATTTGAGGCCAATGTAAATCTAATCGGGAAGACAGCTATCGCAAAAAAATATAATAGCCCAAGCGATTTATTTCTTATTGGCATTTTCCTTAAGAAAAATATTATGAAGCAAATATTAAGTCCACATTCAAAAAGCAGAAAGACCGTATATTTATCGGTAATATGCCGAATAATCGAATTTAGGAAAACATATCCCGGTTCAAATTCATCTACCCTACCCGATTTATTTACATTAAGAAATTCAATTAAATATGGGTTCCAATCCGTTCCGGTTTTCCATCTGAGTGCTTGAAACAGTAAAATAACACATGCACCTAAATATAATAACCACATCCTTTGCGTTTTCTTTGCTACTACAGCAAAAATACACAATAGGCCCAAAAAGATGTATATCTCGTAATATATCACAATGCTAATACTTCAGCAAATTTACTTAACGATGCATCAAAAGAATATTTTTTCTCATACAACGTTCTTGATGCCTGATTGAATTTGAATGGAATATCAAGATTGTTGATTGTACTTATAAAATCTTCGGCACTATTGCATATCCGGCCGATAGTTTCATCAATTTCGTAGCCCCTAAATGCCTCATCCGTTCCGATTATATATTTACCGTACATCAATGACTCCGCAGTCTTTACTTTCATTCCACTTCCTGATAATATGGGAAGTACTACAAAATCTGCCTTTCTAAAATATATTGATAGGTCAGGCACATCACAATATATCGAGATCTTTTCCGTTATCTTCATTTCATCTCTTAACTTATCCATGGAAGCGCCAACTATAGTAAGATGAATATCTGTAAACGGTAGCACATTTTTACAAAACCACTTAATACCTTGTACATTTCCAAAAAAATAGCTTCCAATAAATATAGCTTCGTGATTCGTCGATTTCTCATTATATTTCGACATTCCGGTATCCATCAGTGTAATTGGAATAATGGCATCGGGTTTACGCCCATAACATTGTTCTATCGCTTTTGCATCCCTCACATTAAGAGTGATTATTTTGTCTGAAAATTTAATTGCCGATCGTTCATTTTTATTCGTCAGAACGGTCCAATATAATCGGAAATAATCTTGATTCACCCTAATATAATCTTTTACAAAACCTTTTTCAAAATTATGAAAAAACGTTACAATTCTAATTTCAGGATATATTTTCTTCACTCTTTTAGCTAAGAGCCCAAGCAATGAGCTATCGATAAACAGATCAGTAATCCCATTCCGGCCTATAATTTCCAAAATATTATTAGTCTTTTCCTTATCAAGGCCACCCATTGCTCCATAAAAGATATCGCTGACTCGTTTAAATTTTGTTTTAAAACAATACGGATTAGTATAAGGCTCAATAATATAATGCATCACATTACCATCTCCGACCAAAGTTTTTATACTCTCAACATTGCGCTTTGAACATTGGAGTCCGCCTGTATATTTTTGTCCACTAGTAAATGATATTATTAAAAATTTTCTCATTACAAATTAAACTATTTATCAATGTTTTATTATATAAGCCTTTTTTGAAACTACAGTACAATTATCCGGCACATCTTCTACAACTATGGCTCCGGCCCCTATTTTAACATTATCCCCTACACGTATGCCACCAATAACTAAAGCACCCGCACCAATATACACATTATCCCCGATAATAGGAGCACCTCCACGGGCACCACCAATTGTAACATTATGCAAAACTGTACAATTACGACCAATAATTGCAGAACCATTTATTACGGTACCGAATCCATGCATCAGCACAAACCCGGATCCAATATTAGGACATCTCCCCACGTCCCAATACCCCCCCCCCTTAAGAAATATTAACAATTTAGCTCGATTACCTAAACGTAATGCAAACTGAGTTCTAAATTCAGGCTGAATAACCAAAAGCCTTAATAGAGAAGTCGGTCCGGCTTTCTTAATAAAATCACGATAACGCATCCACGCTTCAATGTCGGAATCAATTAGCTTCTTATATGGGCTAAAAAAATATAATAACAGATGCAATAAAAATAACGGACTTAAAATCAATACTCTAAAACGGGCTCCTCTTGACAATTCATTATACACCATCAATCAACTCATTTATTCTGTTACTAAACTTATCAAATGAATGTATTTGCGAAAATTGCAGACAACAATAATGCATTCGTTCATACTCTTTTTCGGTCAAATGCATAAGCTCATTTAACTTATTTCTAAAATCAATCTCATCGCCGACCTTATATATTTTTCCAAGATTTTCGCTTTCAACATCTATTCCAATAAGGGAATTATCTGACATCAGAACTGGCAATCCCAAAGACATTGCATCAGAAAAACTTGTTAACCCTATCAAAGTTGAGCCTTCGGGTCTAACTTGTGTCATAGGAATACAAATAAAACGACTTTTTGTATAGAAATCTAATAAACTTCCGTATGATATTTCGTTTAGTTCAGAACTTTTATCTCCAAATATTTTATATTTTACATCATCCAAATTATTCAAGACCTTTTTCATCAAAGCATAATCGCGATAAGTTTTCCCCGCAGAAACAAAATCGTATTCAAGCTCATTCTTTGGGTCTCTATTTTTGCCGAGATCGGTCCCCCAATATAAATACTCAGCATTATCTAAATATGAATATTTCTGAAAAGCAACCTTACTTATAAAAATTAACTTATCATATGAAGACAACAGTGGCAGACGTGAACTCGGATGATGAACAATAGTAATTATACGATACGATTTTAAACGCAGTTTTTTAGCAACTAAAAAAAATAGTTCCCATCCGGGAATAGCGGAATATATTGTGTCACATTTGTAATTTTTCAAAAATATATTTAGGCATTCAACGATGCGCCATAAACTTCTGCACCGACATGATTTTTTTATTAAGTGCCATCGCAATCCACTACCACCATGTCTTTCTACGTATTCTTTTATTCCCCATAAATGAGCTTCCGGATACAATCCATTCCGACATTCTTCCAGAACATTAGGAGAACATGCATAATCATTTAAATATAACAGTTTCATTATCCGATATTTTAACGAAGATGCAAGATACGTGTCATTCGTCCTACAAATCTTCTCACAGTATCTATTTGGGAAAATTGTTTTGGCGAGTTTAAATACAAGTTTTTCATTTTTTGATAAAGAGGTGTAGACATTAAATTAATTTCATCATCTGACAACAACACAACCTTATCTTTAAAGGCTTGTTTCGGATACTTTATCATAGACATAATATCAGTTGGGATATCATCAATATTTCGGAGTCGTTCATATATATGTACATCTTTTAATTTATATGCAGAGTTAGCTCCCTTATTATCTAATGTGGAACTAAAAAAATGTATGATTTTGGCATTCGACAAAAAACGCAATCCGTTTTCCAATATCTGACAATTCCATTCTCCGGAAAGTTCTTGGATAACATAACCACATTCAGAATTAGCTTTCCCCAAAGCAGGCTGATCTATTGACAATCCTTTCTGATTGGATTCCAACCAATTTTCATGCCATTTTTGATACAAATCATGTGCAATAACATCATCCTTAACTAAAAATACACCACTGTTAAAATATATATTATCCTCTGATGTAAGATGCCAATTCATGGCTTTAGCCCAATCCACAATTAGATTATTCCATTGATGTTTATTTATGATAAGATGTTTATCTTTTACAGCTGCAACCGATGCATCAATTTCATCAATTTCATCTAATGGTGCAGATATAATCGTATCACTGTCTATAAATAAAAAATTCCCTTTAATAAGATTTCGCAGTGAAGTCTTTATGTATCGGGATTTCTGCATGTTATTGTATTCTTTTGGAGGTGCAGCTACGATTATTTCATCAACACTGTCCTTTAATCGCTGTCTGTCTTCTACTAAAAGATCATTAGTACTCTCATCAACGGTTAATATAATATAGGCATCAGGAGAATGCATACGTATAGAAAGTACCGATATCAACGTTTGCTCTAAATAGTAATCATCTTTATTGCTAGTGACAACATACACAATCTTTGTCTTCATTTCTATCGTTATATACGGAATTTATAATATCAAATTCAAAACGGCAATATATTAAAGCGATTATGGCCTATAATAGATGCGAATTCAGGAAAACCGCTAAGATACATTTTGTCTGACTTCAAAAGAGTTATTGAAGACGCTCCTCTTAAAGCATATAGGTCAATAAATGATTTCGCATAAATTTCCAATGATTTTCCTTATGAATAACCGGGATGGGCCATTTCTCCATTAATAATTTTCACAAAAGACAATGATTTAATTGCATTTAAAAATTTCAAGCTATCAGATGTAACTAAAATGGTCTGATTGCTAAAATAACCGGCTTCATATAACTGAATGATTTTATTTCTCGATTTATTCATTAAATCTTCTTGTTCTGAAGCTGTCAATATTTCAAATTGCCCTTCTTTAAAATCGCCAAGTAATTGCTGAAATCTTAAAGTCACAGCATCATAGGAATATGGTAAATCAAGAGCCTCAAGACTCTTTTTTATAAAACTATTCGGAGCGAATAATTCATCAAATGCCTCACACCAATAGCGTTCTTCCAAATGTAGGTTCCCGGCGACATAGTATTCTACATTTTTTCTTGTTATACTTGTTCTTAACTGTCGATATTGTAATTTAGTTTCGGCATTCTTGGAAATATCACCTGATTTATATTTACTCCATATATAAATTTTTATTTTATGGCGTATTGGACTAGAACCATTTAATTCGTTCATACTCCAATCAAATACCGGAGTCAAAATTTCTTCTAAGGCAAATGGAGTTTTATGAAATATTTTAAACCTAAGATTAAATTTTTTGCAGTATATATAAAGAGATAGGCAATGACGTAATCTATCCGCAATACCCGAAGGTGTTAAGTCATCAAAATAAGCAATAACATATGAATGAGATTTAATCAAAAAAGAAAAAGGATTAATAACACATAAAAAATAAATAATCCTATTTTTAATTGCACTCAAATTCATATATATATTATCTATTGTTAATCAATTATAAGTAATGCTATTTTTTTTCATTTCTCCCCATCATCAACTATGATATTGGGTAAAATCTTTTGGATTACCAACAACTTTATTACGTAATTTTGAAATTATTGATATTATATTATATTGTCGTAATATATATGCCATGTAGACCGTAAAAAAGGATATTATAACGCTTTTTATCAATAGTTCAATAATTAGGTTTTCAAACGAAATGAATGATATTAGTAAATATGTAATTAAAAAAGTAGTAACACTATTTATAATCTGCGCAAAAAATGAACGAAAAAATACAACTACAGGATACGCCAATGTCAATTTATTTAAAATCAAGTATGTATTAATAAAGTTTATAATCAAGGTTATATCCCATGCCCATGCCATGGCTTCCAATTTATTAAAGATAAATGCAGCTATTAAAAAACCTATTACAGTCACAATTGTATTACATAATCCATTGTAGAACAAAAGACTCGTCTTTCCTGCTGCTTGATAAAAAGCACCTGAAGTGGAAAGTAACATCTGCAGAGGAAGTGATAATGACAAGATCTTGAAAACAGGAATAGATGGTATCCAATTTTCTCCAAAAACAATTAAAATTATTTCAGGAGCACAAAAAAACAAAATAATCCCTATAGGAAAACTTATCCAAGATAGGATAGTCAATAATTTGACATTTTTATTCCCAAGTTCAGTCTTGTTATCTTGAAGAGATGATAGGACCGGATGTAATACAGGAGCAATTACAAAGGTTATATTAGACATTGGAAGTTGCATAAGACGATATGACTTCTCATAATAACCTACATCTGTCATTGAGAAATATTTTCCAATAATCAGTTTATCTATATTTCGGGAAAAATAATTTGAACATGTAAACAAGAATTGGAAAATAGAGTAACTCCCTATTCTCTTTATAACATCAAAATCAATGTTAAATGTAATCCGTTGGGGATAATTGATAAAATTAACAATAAAGACTCCTATTGATGTAGCTATCGGTGCAATTAAAAGCGCGTATATTCCCCAACCGTCTAATGCTGCAAAAACAGCTGCACTTCCGCTTACCAACTGCAGTGCCAATGTTCTTATTGCTATAGTTTTAAATCTTTTTTCTTTAAGCATCAAAGCGTTTGGAACAATGTTTAATGCATTGAAAATAAGATTCACACTAAGACACTTAATTACAGTACCCAATATCTCGTCATGATAGAAAATTGCCACTAGTGGAGACAAAAAATATAATCCTACAGCAAGCATAAGCCCGACAAATCCTCCTAACATAAAAAGAGAACTAAGCTGGCGTTCTGTAATATTATTAAACTGTATTATAGCCGGTCCCAGCCCCATATCCGTAAAAATTTCCAAAAACGACATCAAGACTGTGGCAACAGCCATCGTACCAAAATCAGATGGAGAGATATTACGGGCAAGAATAGCCGTAACCCCAAGCATAATAAAAATACCGGAATACTTAGCTACAGCAGTCCAGAAAACCCCTTTTGTTATTTCGGTCTTTATAGATGGCATATTTTAAACGATTACCGAATCAGATCATATATACCATATTTTGTGAATACGGCACGAATCTGCTCGTCATTTCGACCATATGTACCGGTGTTTATTTTGAACAAACCATCAACTATCTCCGGATTAGATTCATAATCTACTCCTTTTGGATTTCGTGTGACTATTTTGCAGATGTTTGTACCATTGAGTTTTGCCATTGCATTAAACCAAACATCATCAGCTGTGGGACATATAGAAGTAAACACATCTTTATTAAAAACTTCATCAGATAATGAGCATGGGGGATATAATACTCCTCCAACCCCTGTAGCAAAATTGTGTGCAGGACTACCTGCCGCACTCATTTCCCAAGAAGCATAAGGTAGCAGAGTCCCATTGGCGTCAAATTTCATACAATGTGTTCTACAAGCATGAATACTTTTTGGATCAGATATATAAGCATTGAATAACCGTTCTATTATATCAAAATCATATGTCACATCATCATCAACTGTAATTATAACCGCATTAGGATTCGTCTTTAATGTGGGTATTAATTTTTTGTAGCTCTTTATGTCATCTACTACTACTACTACGGATAAGCCACGTTCTATCTGGCGCTTAAGAGCTATTGGAAGAGGTTGGTCCTGAGAAGAAGGATCAAGATTGAGTATAATCCGATTTGGAAGCATCGTTTGCTGCATCAAAGATTCAATAGTAAAACACACATCGTGTAGGCGGCGACCATAAGTAGTCAAAGAAACTATAACTTCATGGTCACAATATTTATTAGTCGAAATGCCGGGACCTTTACAATTTAAAAATTTTTCTTCTAGCTGTATTCTACGCATGTAAAATCTTAATTCCCTCATGAGAGAAGTCTTTGACATTTCATTGCGATATTCAAAAGGTCTGATTAATTTATTCAAAATACTCATACGGTTTCTGTCTAATTTTCTGTTGTATCCATAAAATTCAGTCGCGGGAGAAGAGGTCGCGGGTGTAAACTTTGTATTTTACGTCGGCGAGGTACGGATCGGTACGGTTAGCGAGGATAACATTGGAGAGGTGTTTGAATTCGGAAAGGTCGTTGACTACGCGGCTACCGAAGAAAGTCGAGCCGTCTTCGAGCGTTGGTTCGTAAATGATAACTGTAGCACCTTTAGCTTTAATGCGCTTCATAACGCCTTGTATAGAGGATTGGCGGAAGTTATCGGAATTGGACTTCATGGTCAGGCGGTAGACTCCTATCACACAACTTCCTTCGTGTGTGGTGGCAAAGGAATTTTGTTGATAGTAGTCATACCATCCTGCCATTTTTAGCACTTGATCTGCTATGAAGTCCTTGCGGGTACGGTTGCTTTCAACAATCGCACTCATCATGTTTTGCGGAACATCGGCATAGTTGGCTAACAGCTGCTTTGTGTCCTTAGGCAAACAATATCCGCCATAACCGAAAGACGGATTATTATAATGATTGCCGATACGAGGATCAAGCCCAACTCCTTCAATAATCGCCTGCGCATCAAGGCCTTTCACTTCGGCATAGGTATCAAGTTCATTGAAGTATGAAACTCGAAGTGCAAGATACGTATTGGCAAACAGCTTAACCGCTTCAGCTTCTTTTAAACCCATATATAGAGTAGCTATCTCGGGCTTAAGTGCTCCCTGCTGCAACAGCGAAACAAATGTATGTGCCGCTTCATTCATCCGGTCAATATCGGTGATGGCAAGGATGGCCGCATTTTCTTCGGCGAATTCCGGTCTATCGATAATCTTAGGTATACCGGCTATGATGCGCGAGGGATAAAGGTTGTCATATAGGGCCTTGCTCTCTCGTAAGAATTCGGGAAAAAAGAGTAGATTAAATTTCGTGACACCTTTGGCGGCATATTTCATATACAACGAACGGCAATAGCCAACGGGTATCGTAGATTTAATAACCATCACTGCATCTGGATTCACACTCAATACGATGTCAATCACTTCTTCAATGCAATGAGTATCAAAATAATTTTTAACCGGATCATAATTAGTCGGAGCTGCAATAACCACGAAGTCGGCATTCTGATAAGCCGACGCACCATCAAGAGTTGCTATAAGATTAAGATTATTTTCTGAAAGGTATTTTTCAATATACTCGTCTTGAATCGGTGATTTCTTACAATTGAGCATCTCGACTTTTTCAAGTATAACATCAACAGCCGTAACGTTATGATGCTGTGCTAATAAAGTCGCAATACTTAATCCTACGTAGCCGGTACCGGCTACGGCTATATTATATCGTTTACTCATGATTAAACAATTATTCAATAAAAAACATGAAAAGCCGCCCTATAGAGGGTTATTCGGGGAGGAGGCGGATGAATTCGGGGGCGACTTCGACAGCGACGGTGAGGAGTTGGGCGAGGTCGATGAGGAGATGGCGGCGACGGGTGCCGCGGGCCTTGAGCAGGCGTCCCTCGAGGCCGTCAAGGGGACCGCCGACTATGAGGACACGGCGTCCGTACATGTCGGGGGTTATCTCGTCGGGGCTGTAGTAGCGGGGCTCCTCAGTAGCGCGCACGGCGAGGATGAAGCGCTGCATGTCGGCGCGGCGCACGGTCATGGGCGCGCGGTAGCCACGACCCCGTTCGTAACGATACTGTAGCGTCGGACATGCATCGACCACGGGGTCAAGCTCATCGGCCGATGCGTGGACGAAAAGCAGATCAGGTATGCAGGGCACCTCCTCGCGCTCACGGCGTCCCTGCCGCTGGGTAAGGCGCCATTTCATGGGAGTAAATACCTCAAAGCCGGCCTGACCAAGTAGCTTGTAGGCCGGCATTTTGGCATTGGCGCGCTTCAGATCGCGCATGGCATACCACTGCATGGCGTCAGCGGCTACGGCAGTAGCCTCGCCACGACATGCGTCACAGACCTCGGCCGGGGCCGTGTCGACAAATGATGTTTCGGGAACCATGATGAATAAGCGACAAAAGCGGCTAATCCTGCTTAGCACCATATACCTCTGTACTCTAAGCAGTTAACGCTACCAACTATGGAAGTTGGACTGTATTTCACAATGCAATGTTTCATCGAGCCTGCATTGTTATGCGAGTAATAAACGGCATCGTCTACGCCGATAAGACAACCGACACCGCTGCAAATTTAGCTATTTTATATCAATTGAGCCATATAATTGAGTAAAAAGTTGCAATCGCACAAATAATACAGCCAGTAAACAACTTATACGCAGCATATTGCATCATACAACAGTAGATTCAACGGCATTTGCAACAACCTTTTACACAATCGGGTGTTATAATAGTACGAGAAGGCATTTTTCTGGCGTTATTAAAAAGCCGAACTACAAAAATGCGATAACCTTCTCAGCCCCGTTCCCCTCTCGGGAATGTGGGCTCTTTTTTTATTCCCCGCCCGGGCTTCCGCCCCGACTCAGCCCCATTTACTATATTTGTCACAAAACATATCAAAAACGGCAGTATAACCGAATTTATGGTATGTCGATTACATTCCCAACTCCCTTTTTAGCCATACTTTCATCACCGGATCGGGAATGACTGTTTGTCGTTTCTCGACCTCTATAAGTTCCTTTTTGACCAATGCACTCTTTATGATGCTTACATTTGCAGACGAGCCGAGTTGATATTTTTGTAGAATCTCTTGTGTTGTAAACTCGCGATGAACCCCGTCAATGACAGCTCGCAGAAAATTCATCTGATAAGTAGTAAGACTCTCGGTCTGCTTCTCAAACAATGGGGTATTCTGATCGATAATATCATGATATGCCACCTCAAAATCTTGTTCGGTAGCAGTTCCGTCAGTATGTATCCATACTAACCACGCCAACTGCTGCACATAAGACGAGTGGTTATCCACTATTTGACATATTTTTTCAGCCAACGCTCTTGATATCACCTTTCCCGTAGCTTCAAAACGACTGCAGATATAATCCACCCAATCCGAAGTCCCGATTTTAGGCAGATAAATGGCATCACCGAATTTATAGAAAGGAAGACTCTTTTTCTCAAACAATTCATTCATCAAATGCTTTTTACTGCCGAATAGACAATAGGATACCGACTTTTGTAGTTGCCATAAGGATCGCAGTCGCTTTTGAAACGTCTTAGAATCCTTAAACTCGGCAATCTGTTGGAATTCGTCGATACATACGACAATATTCCAACCTTTTTTCTGTGCTATTTTTTCGGGAAGCTGCAAAATATCATCAACATCATTACTCTCGGAGTTCATCTCAAGAGAAATGGAGAAATCGGTCATCGGATCTGTACCCATTGAGATTTTCGGACTGATACGAGAAAGGAATAGTTTGATATTTTCCAACCACTCATCCAATTTCGAAGAAGTTTGTTTGAGGACAGCAGCAGCAAATGCATCATAAAAATCCTTATCACTGCGACATGAAAAAATATCAATATATACAATTTTCAATTTGTCGGATTGTGCCAAACGACATGCTTTCTGCACCAATGAAGTCTTACCCCAACGACGAGGTGAGATCAATATTGTATTGATGCCATGCCGAAAATTCATCAACAAACGCTCCGTTTCTTTCTCCCGGTCGGTAAAATTATCACCAGATGTGGCAACTCCGAATATAAAGGGCTTTTTCTCCATAATCGTCAAATGTTATTCAAATACAAATATATGAAATAATATTATTATCAACAACATTATTACTAATAATATTATTACTAATAAAACTATTATAACTACCTTTCGAATCTAAAAAATAATTTACGGACATGTGCAATACCTAATATAGAAGTTGTAATTACAGACAATCGTTCATCAGCATCCAAACGGATGCCCACTAAAGAAAACGAAGCTATCGCTGTGTCGTTTTATCATTGAATTATCTAATTCACGTCAATCATTATCTTCCGGCAACTATTGGCCATTTTTGAATTCTGCAACATCCTCTCCATTTAACATTGGACTATTATAAATCAAGCATTTTGCATTTATTCTTCAATTATATTGTCTAAATTGAATTTTAATTATAACTTTACAAACACGATTATATGCTTTTCTTATAATGATTAAGCATATCAGTCGATAACTAATGATCTGCGGAAAAAGAGCCGCGAAGTCTTAGTTCTTACATTTATAAAGCGTTTACTTGACGCTCTTTCTTGGCTCGTTGAAACTTCGCAAACTTCAGAATTAGTCAGGAATGAAGCAACAGTAGATGCCTTGTGGATATGTATATTCCGCCGACACAAAATGCGTGAGCGTTAATGACGGCGTGTTATGACGTATTCAGCGTGAGGCCTCTGCAGTGTTGCTCGTTCTACTAATTCGGGCAATGCGAAGGCCTCAACGAGCGGAATGGGCAATCGGTACAGACTCTCACGCTTTTTTTGTTTATGCTCTATTCCGGAGAGACTGCAAGAGCACAAAATTTCTTACCAATGAAAAGAATTGCATTTCTTACCTTTATGATCGTGTCATGTCTTACTTTTACCGGTTCTATTCATGTCGAAGCTAAAAAAGTAGCGGTTTATGTCGAAGGTGACATAAGCGATAACGACAAGTCTATCGTAAGTTCCGCAGTACTCTCACGAATGTCCGGCAATCGTGAATATGCCCCCTTTGAGCGCAACGATGCCTTTATTTCGTCACTCAACAAAGAACAAGATTACCAACTGTCAGGCGAAGTTCCTGAAAAAGAGATTCGTAAAGTCGGAGAACGTCTGGGTGTAGATTATGTATTGTCAGTCAATGTCGTACTGAATGATGACAATATGTGCCATATGTCGGCGCGCCTTATCAATCTCGAAAGCGGAGCCATTATCAAAACAGTGAATGTAAATAGGAAATATACTGATTCAAGTGTGCTGACAGCTCTTGCAAACAACGTAGCTTATCGACTACTTAACAAACGATCAAAATAACACATCTTATCATGCGACATTTTATTCTGACCGCGACAATTATACTTGGCTTGATAGCCAACCAATCATACGCGCAGCAAACCCTCAAAAACAAAGTCGCCGTCTATGTGACGGGAGATGTTGACGATGGATATAAAAAGGTCATAGGCTCGAAATTAGTCTCGGGGATAACACAACAACCCGATTATGCAGCAGTAGAACGTACTGCCGATTTCCTTAACGAACTCGGGAAAGAACAGGACTATCAGATGTCAGGTGCAGTCAATAATAACCAGATCGTAAAGTTGGGACAGCAATTTGGAGTACGTTATGTTCTGGTTGCCGATATTTCAGAAGTCTTAGGACCATTATTTGTGGCTGCACGACTTATAGACGTCCAGACAGGCCTTATCATGGCTGCAACAGAGACCGATAAAGAAGTAACCAACATGGCCGGACTGTCAGATCTTGCAAAAGAAACGATAACAAATCTGTTTAGCGGCTTCCAACGAGAAGCAGCAGAAAAAGAATTACAAAAATACGACCTTAAAATAACCGGACCTTATACTTCCGCACAAAAATTAAATAGTTATTATTCCGATTATCCCGGAAAAAAGCACAAAGTGGCGGATGCTTCACAAATAGAAGAAATAATCAAACTGAAAAAGTCACTTGGTGAGGATATAAAAGCACCCATTTATTATAATTTCTATCAGTATAATAAACGAATTATTAATCTTAGTTCTTTATTAGAAAAAGATAATGCCGAAGACTACTCTGCATTCGCAATATCATACTCTTCTCTACAAGAAGATTTAAATACTATAACCAACGAATCGGAATATTGGCTTATACAACGTATAGCGAATGAAAACATTATGCCACCACAATATAGGGATATTACTAATCCCGATGGCGGTTATATCTATTGGATAAAAGATACATCTGGAGAATAACATTCATCCGCATCCCAATGGGATGCGTCATTACAAAAAGCAAGGACGGTATCGCCTACGTCGGCGATACCGTCTTGTTATGTCCGTATTACAATGGGCTTTACTTCTCAAGGCCGCCGTTGTCGGCTGCAGGTTTGATGTCATAAGCCACCATGCATATCGAGAAGCCCCAGTAGATAAATGCAAGCGAGGTAAGGAAGCTGACCATCATCATATTCTGTACCCATCCGGCCTCTATGAAGAAGAAGCCGATAAGCATCAGCAGGATGCCGTTGACGAGATACAACCACCAGTATTTACCCTTGTGCCCGTTTACCGAGCTGATTATCATCGTGATGCCCCAGTAAAGGAATATCAAGGCAAGGAAATACGGGAATACCATTTCTGATAACATAATACTTCTTACCATCAGGAAGCCTATAAACATGTCTATCATGCCGCCGGCAATCCACCATCCCCATCCCTTGGGATAGCGCGGACCCGCTGCCACGATAAGCTGTACAATGCCGACAAGGATAAGAACCCAGCCGAAGATCTGCGATGCGATGGCAAAACCGGCACTCGGCCAGAACCAATAAGCGAAACCGCATATTACCATTACAATACCGGCCAACAAAACGAGCCACCAGCTCTTGGAGTAGCCTAAAAAGTTAAATTTCGTGAGACTCATAACTTTAATAAATTTAGTTGATGTTTTAATAATAAAACACCCGAACCGTTAATTTGTTGAAAGTTTCTAAAATTCTCACAAATTATACTGACCAAACCTACTCTACAGATAAAAATCGGAAGTCAGTTCACAGTATTCCGGAGAGCCGATATAAACGGCTTCGCGACACATCACGCCTGAATGCATGGAGATAATCCAGATAAGCCGCGAAGGTGCCTTGGCCCCGCTTTTTGTATACACACTTATCAGCCGCGATATGTGAAGTCCGCGCAGAGCCACCGACATGGTTATGTCATCCTCCCTATCGGCAGGCGATATGAACACCAATACCCCGTGCGGAGTAAGCAGATCCGAGGCCGAGGCCACGAGCGTATCGTACGACAATCCCGTCTCATGACGAGCCATAGCCCGCGACACATCGGGCGACTTGAGCGTCGTAGCGAAATAAGGAGGATTGCTTACTACTATGTCATAACGCTCGGCAAAGCCTTCCGACAGCATCGTACAGAAGTCGCCTTCAACCACAGTTATACGGTCGTGCCACGGCGATGCCGCCACATTCATCCGGGCCTCCGACGCCGCATCAGGGTCAATCTCCACAGCAGCAATATGCAACGACCGGCTCCTCTGCGCAAGCATAAGTGCGATAAGCCCTGTGCCCGTACCTACATCAAGAGCATTGACATAGCCATCCACCGGACACACTGCCCCGAGCAGTACACCGTCCGTGCCCACTTTCATGGCCGAGAGCTCATTTTTAACCTCAAACCGCTTGAAGCGAAACACCGATTCTCTATTACGATTAGTACCCATCGCCAACATTTATTTCCGGAATACAAATTTACAACAATTCAGGTCATATATAGAGTTATTACCCTCAATAATATAAAAAATAAAGACGGCCTCATGTCATATACAAGGCCGTCATCATCATTAATATATATATGTTTATTCCGGAGTCATGCGCTTGTCCCATGACGGATGAGCGGGATCTTCAGCTACGAGGGCTTCGGCAAAATCTATCCCCAGAGCCTCGGCAAGCATCTGCCCATATTCCCTATCGGCATTATAGCAAGCCCGCACATGGCGCTGTTTGATAAACAACGGCACCCCATCCATCTGAGCGGCTGTGTCCTGACACGTAGCCTTTTTGTCATCAGCGGTCATAAGCCTCCATAATTTACCCGGTTGCGTATAGTAATCATCATCATAAAGGCGCTCGTCATAGTTATACATATCGCCATGCAGTTCCATCGGAGGTTCTTTAATTGAAGGAGTGTCCTTCCATTCGCCGAAACTGTTAGGTTCGTATGCCAACGTAGCTCCGCAATTGTCATCAGTGCGCATCTGCCCGTCGCGATGATATGAATGATACGGACACCTCGGACGGTTGACCGGGATAAGATTATGATTCACTCCAAGACGATATCGCTGCGCGTCACCATAAGAAAAGAGTCGTCCCTGAAGCATTTTATCAGGCGAGAAACCGATACCGTCAACTATGTTGGCCGGATTGAATGCCGCCTGCTCGATCTCGGCAAAAAAGTTCTCGGGATTACGGTTAAGCTCAAGTATGCCTACATCGCGCAAGGGGAAGTCCTTATGATACCATACCTTTGTCAGGTCAAAAGGATTGATGCTGTACTTCTTGGCCTCATCTTCCGTCATAAGCTGTATCTGCAACTTCCAGCGAGGAAAATCGCCACGCTCGATGGCTTCAAACAAATCGCGCTGATGCGACTCGCGATCCTTTGCTATAATGGCTTCCGCCTCCTTGTCTGTCAGATTCTTTATGCCCTGAAGGGTGCGGAAATGAAATTTAACCCATGTACGTTTATTGTCCTTGTTGATAAAACTGTAGGTGTGGCTTCCGAAACCGTGCATATTGCGGAACGAAGCGGGAATACCGCGCGGCGACATCGTTATTGTTATCTGATGAAGCGCTTCAGGAAGCAGAGTCCAAAAATCCCAATTAGCTGTCGGATTACGCATGCCGGTACGAGGATCGCGCTTTATCGCATGATTCAGATCGGGAAATTTAAGAGGATCGCGCAAGAAAAACACAGGAGTATTATTGCCGACAAGATCCCAGTTGCCTTGGTCGGTATAAAACTTCATTGCAAAGCCGCGTATGTCACGTTCAGCATCAGCGGCACCACGTTCACCCGCCACAGTCGAAAACCTGACAAGACACGGAGTCTTCTTGCCTACTTCCGAAAAGATTGAAGCGCGTGTAAATTCAGTAATGTCATCCGTAACTGTGAATGTGCCGAAAGCACCGGAGCCTTTGGCATGCATACGCCGTTCAGGTATTACCTCGCGGTCAAAATGAGCTATTTTTTCAAGATACCATGGGTCTTGGGCTGTAAACGGGCCGGGACGACCTGCAGTCTGTACATTTTGGTTGTCGGCGATAGGGCGCCCGTTTTCAGCGGTGAGTCTTTTCTTATCCATACAATCATAATGGTTTTTATATACAAAAAATAGTAATATTGTGAACATTCACCAATCTGAAAAAGTTTTTTTATCAATCCTTAAAACAGCAATTAAAACAATTTGTAAGATTTTGTACATAAATTTAAATAATACTTGGTTTAATTTCATAAGAATTTGTACATTTGCATAAATACCTAATATATTATTAACCTTTCAACAAACTTTTATGGGAAACAATGAATATCCTTACAAAGGCTTCAGCATGAACGGTTTTGTCATGCTGTTTTTTCAACTTGTGCTTGCATTGGTCATCGTGGCATGTGTATTTGCCGCTAATCCCGGATGGACCGTGCTCGCAGTCATTCTGGGCGTGATATGGGTCTTCCTTTCATCGGGCTATATAAAGCAAGAGCCCAACGAGTCGCGCGTACTGGTGTTTTTCGGAAAGTACAGCGGCACATACCGCAAGGTGGGCTTCAACTGGATCAATCCCCTGCTTACCAAAAAGCGCATATCGCTCCGCATCAGGAATCTTGATGTCGAGCCTATAAAAGTCAATGACAAAGTCGGCAACCCAATACTTATAGGTCTCGTGCTCGTATGGAAAATCAACGACACGTACCGTGCCGTATTTGATCTCGACTCCGGCTCCACCTCATACCAGTCGTTCGTGGCCATTCAGAGCGACGCCGCCCTTCGTGAAGTGGCCGGCAAATACGCTTACGACAACGAGTCGAGCCATGCCGACGAACTGACCCTGCGTTCCGGAGGCGAGGAAATCAACGAGGAACTCGAACGCAAACTCAACGAACGCCTCGCCATGGCAGGCATAGAAGTTGTGGAAGCCCGTATAAACTATCTGGCCTACGCGCCCGAAATAGCGGCCGTGATGCTGCGCCGCCAGCAGGCTTCAGCCATTATATCGGCCCGTGAGAAGATAGTCGAAGGTGCAGTGACAATGGTGAAGCTTGCCCTTGACCGCCTTGATGAAGAGAATGTGGTGAAACTCGACAACGAACGTAAAGCCGCCATGGTGGGCAACCTTCTGGTTGTGCTCTGCGCCGACGACGCCGCCCAGCCCGTAGTAAACGCCGGCAACTAAAAAACATATCACTTACATAACGAAAAAGTTGCCCTGCCGATTGGCAGGGCAACTTTTCATTAGTCTATGCATGCATTAAAATGGGTGGTTATGTCAGCAAAGGCCCTTGTCTTGGCCATGCTTAAGAACAGCTTCACAGATAAAATCGGTGATACTGTCCACTTGTTCCAGAACTGCATGCACTGTTGCGGGAGCATTAAAGCCATAGCGCTTTACTGTCGATTTCTTGCGACCGGCACCGGGACGGCGTCCGCCTCGCTTCTTTGCAGTTTCTTCCATAATTCGCCTAAACTAATTGCACAAAAACTTAATGTTGAATCGTCTGAGCCAAACGCTCATAAATTCAAGTGCAAAACTACAAAAAAACCTTATTTCATACATCAATATTAAGATATTTTTTGATGCTTTTTTAGTGAAAAATGATTTTAGAGCAACAAAATCACACCAAATTCACACATTTTAACCCAATATCGATACTTTAATACTCCTTACATTAGGATTATCCGACATTTTATCGGACGAATTGTATTAATCTTGTAAATTTGCGTATCTATTCACCAAAATCAACAATATATAAAGGACAAACATCCAATTTAAAATGAATATCCTCAAAAAATGTATTATTACAATAATAACGATCAGTCTTATTTTCGTATTTTTTAAATACAAGAATAAGGATATAACAGAGAACTCTATCGATTCTGTGCTAAAAGACGCACATGAAAACAGGAGCGAACTTGAATTTGTATTAACCTATTTCAAAGATGATTCTATAAAATACAACGCTGCCAAATTTTTAATACAAAACATGTCACGCCATTTTTCTATAACGAGTCCCGAACTTGACGAAATTAAAGAAATCAAATACAATAAATGGCATCTAAATGACAGTGATAAAACAAAATATGCCAATTTTAATTATAATAAGTTACCAAAATCATATGATTTAAAAGAAATCAAAGCATCACTATTAATAAATAATATCAACTTGGCCGTAGATGTTTGGATGTCTCGTCCATGGCATAACAAATATAGTTTTGATGAATTTTGTGAATACGTCTTACCATATAGAGTTGGCGATGAACCGTTAGAAGATTGGCGAGCGCTGTATTATAATAGATATGCATGTATACTGGATTCTTTATATAAAGGAAAAGATCCTGTAGAAGCAGCCGAAAAGATAATGACTTATATAAAGCAAGAGGGGTTCGATAATTATACCGATATTAAACTTCCACATTTAGGAGCTTCATTTTTATATAAACAAAGAGCCGGTTATTGTAGAGAAAATTGCGATATAGCCCTTTATGTATTACGCTCATTAGGAATACCTGTTGCCATGGATTTTTATGAATCGTCTCCAAGTTACAATAGTCGCCATTTTTGGACAGCGATAATAGACACATGTCATCCACGGAAATCTATTGCATTTAATTACACCGAAGATCCCATCAATAGAGACAGAGCCACAGGCTCACGTAGAAAAGGAAAAGTATATAGACATTACTATAGCAATCAAACTAAATTAGCAGATTACACTTTTACAAATAATGTACCATCTTTTTTCAAAAGACAAGATATTGCAGATGTCACCCATGAATATTTTGGACATAATTCAATCTTGATAAATAACCATTGTATATTTAAAAATCCATTCATATATTTATCAATCTTTAATGGAAATACTTTCGATCCTATTGATATATCCCACGTATATACATATCAATTTAACAATATTGAGCCTGAAGTAATATACTTTCCCACTCAATACAATCAAGGAAAAATGATTGCTATTGATTATCCTTTTTTAATTGATAAAAATCGGATACATCGATTCGTGCCCTCATATATGCGAAAAGTCTCTGCCAAAATAATCAGGAAATATCCTATTCGCAATAATCTTCAATTCCTCTCAACTATGGTTGGAAGCACCATTGAAATCTCAAAATTTAAAGATTTTACAAAAACAGATACCCTCAAGAATTTCGACAAACCAATGACAACAAATACGCTATTAATTAATTGCAAAAAAAGCACAGAATTAAGATATTTACGATATTCTGCCAAAGAGAATAAACGTATCGAATTAGGTGAATTACGTTTCTATAATAATGGACAAGAAATTTTCCCTGATACGATTTGGGCGAATCACCGGTTGGGTATAATCCATAGAAAAAATTTAAAACTCATCAGTGATGATGATTGGAGTTCATTTTATATGGCAGATCGTAATGGCGAAAAACTAATATTCGACTTCGGTAAAAACATATATTTAGACAGTATTCTATTTATTCCTCGGAATGATGACAATTTTATCCACATTGGAGATAACTATGAGTTATTTTACCATACAGGAGCTAAAGGATGGAAATCATTGGGCAAACAAAAGGCTAACTCGAATATTCTTTATTATGACAATATTCCGAATAATTCTATTTTATGGCTACATAACCATACTCGCGGCAAAGAAGAAAGATGCTTTTACTTATTAAATG
Organism: Muribaculum sp.; assembly: GCA_009775095.1. Lineage (GTDB taxonomy): Bacteria > Bacteroidota > Bacteroidia > Bacteroidales > Muribaculaceae > Muribaculum. The sequence continues at coordinate 19,088 of VSOZ01000019.1, read as the reverse complement.
GACAACAAGTTTTCATATAACTATGCATATTACCACAATATAATGTTAACTCCATTTTCAAAAACGCCAATATTTAGCATTTATTAACTTAAACTCCTTTGTTATATAACATTTTTTTATTATTTTTGCTAAAATTATTTACACATCATGAGAATATTACCTAACATTAAAACATTTTTCAATCTTTTGTTAAAACGATGTACAATATCACTTTTTGCATTGCTTTTGGCCGCGTCCTATAGTTATGCAATTAATGATACAACAGAAGAAGTATCGCAGTTATTACTTGGAACTAAACAATTTGACTTTGGTCTAATTGATAAAAACAGTAAATCTATAGCAACAGTAAAAATAGGGCTATATAATTCAGGGACCGCTCCGATATTAATCCTTAAAGCTGATACATCTTGTAAATGCGTAAAGACAAATTTTGAAAAGGACGAAATCCCGCCTAAAGGGACGGCCTATTTATCAATCAGTATTGATACCAAGGAGTTGGAAGGTCAGTTTAAGAAAAAAGTTTATTTAAAAACGACAGCAAATAATAGAGTTGAACTAATTAAAATTTCAGGAAATGTTACCGATTAATTTTTATAACATAAGATACAGCATCTTACTTATAATCTTATTGATTACATCATGTGATTCTACAAATGAGCCTTTATTCAGTTGTGATGAACGTATAAACCATTGGGTCGAAACCAATTTAAAGACTGTACACCAATTAAATAGACAACAATGGTTAACAATTAAAACAATTGATCAGAAAATAGCTACCTACCGCGGTTTTACTTCTGAACAAAAACACAAGTTTTGGCATGATAAATTAGAAGAAGTAAAAATGCTCGATTGGAGTTCTGAAGAATTAGATCATATTGATACATTAATAGACTTTATTGATAAATATAATAAGATCTTTACGGACAAATTTAAGAATAAGGCAATTGATGAAGAATTAGAGGATACTTTTGATGTCTTTATGTATACATGGAAGCAAGATGCAAAAGATAAGTTTAATTGGAGTGACCGGACTCTATACGCAATAACTGCTTCTGGTGACAAAATGTTATCTAAAGATGGAGATATTCAATTACCAAAAGGAATAACCATTATAGAACAAATGTCTATACCTGATGAAAACAATGGGGATTGTATATGTAATAATCCAGAAAATTACTGTAATTTTATTCTTCAAATTATGAGCCCGGGGACCATTGAGTTTGATTGCAGTGAAAATGGCTGTAGGCAAAGCGATGGATGCGGTGACTTTTTTCAGGCAAGGTGTAATGGACAATGTGTACCACGTAAAAATAAATAATTATCATGAAAGAAAAGCTAATCATATTTTTTACAGTAGTATTGGCGACTGCCATCCTTATGCCCTTGCGAGGCGGTTATCTCAACATCGGCTCACTTACTGGCTTCCAGATGGCCGATATCGGATATCTAATCGTGTATTTCCCTCTGACTCTATTCATTCTCAACCGCTACGCCCGACAAATAAAACTATCTGAGATACTGGCATTGCTACTTGTCGGCAGTTCATGGGATTTAGTTTCTTCGATAATACATCTGCCGGGGTCATTAGTCTCAATACTTGATTTTTTATGTAGGTGGATAGCAATAATCGCCGCGTTTCTTTTTTATAGATCATCGTATCCTAAAAAATTAATAGTGTTAGCATGCTATATCATAATCGGGATCACCATTGTCATCATTCAAAAACCTTATTTCTGGTTTATCGTAAACAATATTGATGATTAACGCAAACAGACAAACAATCTATAAAAATCTTTTAACCTGTATAATTTTATGGGGGATCTTCGAACTTGTTATAGGTTATCTACAGCTGTTCGGGTTCATCCGAAACAATAATTTTTTATATAAGGTCACCGGATCATTTTTTAATCCGGGACCTTATTGTGGTTTTCTATCCACAATCATACCGACAGCATTATGGCTGTCATTCCCTGCCGATAATTCATATATACGTCATATCGCAAAAGCATATATAATCGGTGCAATTATAATCTTACCTTTTCTTTCGAGTAGAATTGGTTGGATCTCCGCAATCATCGGAAGTGCTATAGTATTATCACACATCTATAATTTTGATTTACGGAAAAGAAAGAATTCAATCTATATATTTATAGGCATCCTTTTATGTGTATTATTTTTATATGTTTTATGGCACTTAAAACCGGTATCTGCAGCAGGTAGGATATTCTTATGGCGTATTGGTATATCTGCGGCATTAAACAAGCCTTTTGCAGGGGTTGGTTGGAATCATGTCGCAGGAGCATTAGGTAATGCTCAAGAAGAATTTTTCAAAAACAATATTGAAGCCATATCGAAATATAGTGCTATCGGAATACCACAATACGCATTCAACGAATATATACAAATAGCTGTTTCATGGGGTATTCCAACAGCTATAGCAGGATTAGTGAGTTTAATATTCCTAATTAAATCAGCATTAAACAACAAAAACTACGGAATAGCCGGTAGCATTACGGCATTTGCAATATTTGCATTTGCTTCATACCCACTTCAATTCACTCAATTCATAATACTTATATGCCTATTATCATCATTAGTTCTATTTTCGACCATAAATGCACAGACATACCATTATTTAGCAATTACCATTATCTGTATAATCGGTATCATAGGAATATATAACACATATACCCGTAATTCTAATATTGTAGAATATGACAATTACATCTGCAATGAAATTTCTGAATATGAGGAGCTATTTTCACTTATGGAATCCAATCCACATTTTTTATTTGATTATGGGATGATATTACGAAAAAATAAACGACTACACGAATCCAATATCATAATGCACAAAGCTACAGAAATCAGTAGCGACCCTATGCCTTTAAACATAATAGGTCGTAATTATGAAGATCTAAAACAATACCATTTAGCAGAAAAATATTATAAAAGGGCGTGCTATAGAATGCCCAAATTATTATATCCTCATTATTTGTTAATGAAATTATACGGCAGGCCGGAATATAACAACGTAAACCTGATGACATCAGAAGCAAAAGCAATACTTACCCTTAACCCGGATATCAACAATGAAAGTATGGCTTGGATGCGAAAAGAAGCACAAACCTGTTTAGACAGTCTTGCAGGTCAGGCGTTGTAGAGATAGCGCTTGATGGAGCGTTTGGGAGTCTTTTCAAATTCGTTGGCTATGAGCTGTATTTTGTCCACTTTTTCGTAAGGAGCCACAAGTTTGTTAAGCTCGGCAAGCACCTGCTCCATCTCCTTCGGCAACTCCTCGTTGGTCACGCCAAACTTGTCCATAGCCTCGTAGTCGGGATATACGAGAGCCACCAACCGGCCGTTACGCTCTATGACAAGACTCTCGGCCACATAAGGCATATTGTTAAGCTTGGCCTCAATCTCCTCCGGATAGATGTTCTGCCCGTTGGATGACAGTATCATAGTCTTATAGCGCCCCTTGATAAATATAGTGCCGTCGGCGCTACGCGTACCCATGTCGCCCGTATGCAGCCAGCCGTCGGCGTCGAGCACCGCCTCCGTAGCATCTGGATTATTGTAATATCCTTTCATGACATTGACGCCCTTGACGCATATCTCCCCGGGTATGTTCTCCGGATCGTCGCTCAGTATCTTGCTGTGCATTATCACAGGCAGCGTGCGGCCCGATGACCCGGTAATAAACTGGCGCCACGGTGTATAGCTGATAAGAGGGCCGCACTCGGTCATGCCGTAACCGACCGTAAACGGAAACCGGATGCGGTGCAGAAACTCCTCTACCTCATGGTTTAGAGGGGCCCCGCCCACGATGACCTCCTCAAACGCTCCGCCAAACGCATCGACCAGCTTGCGCCTTATAAGCGCATACAACGCCTTGTCTATGCCCGGCATGGCAAGGACCCAGCGTATACCCTTCTTGGTAATCATTGGCAGAATCTGCTTGCGATATATCTTCTCGAGGATAAGCGGCACACATATGACAAGATTGGGCTTGACCTCATGGAGAGCCTTCAGAAGCAGATTGGGCGAAGGCAGTTTGCCGAACACCGTTATGTGGGTACCCACGGCAAGCGGCACCAGCATGTCAAACGCACAGCCGTAGGCGTGGGCCAACGGCAAAAACGACAGACATCGCGAGCCCTGATAATGCAGACGCGAATGTATGCCGAACGTGACATTGCCCCACAGATTGCGGTAAGTCAGCATGACTCCTTTTGAAAATCCGGTCGTCCCGGAAGTATAGTTAAGCACTGCCACATTATCGGGATCAGGCACCGGGTATCTTACATCGTCAGGCTTCAATCCGCCCTTGTAGCGGCGGCTGAACTTGCGGTTTATGTTTTTCAGCTGCCTCTGCATGCGTCCTTCGTTAAGAGGATGTTCGGCAAGTATCTTGCCGTCAGTCAACGAAATGACCCCGCGCAGACGCGGCATCTTCTCAAATTCAAAGGTCTCCCAGATGTTGTTTTCGACAAACAGCATCACACTCCCCGAGTGATTCACTATATGCTGGGCATCGGTGGGATTGAACTCCTGCAGAATAGGCACTATCGTGGCTCCGTATGTTATCGTGGCTATAAACACCATGATCCATCCGGGCGAATTCTTACCGATAAGAGCCACTTTATCGCCGGGAGTTATGCCCGCCAATTCATAAGTCATATGTATCTTGGCTATCTCGTAAGAGAGGTCGGAGTACATATACGTTTTACCGGTTCCGTAGTCGGTAATGGCCGGCAATGTCCAATTGTCACGGAAACTCGATGCATATATTTCGTTCAGGTCGTTGGAAGCACTCATAATAAATATGTCATTTTGACAAAATTACAATATTTTGTACTTACTTAGTACAATTATATACGATAATTTGTTTTTACGACCAATTATAGTGAGTTCTTGACTATGATAAATAAATTATGTGTAGTAATTTTGCAGAATGATTGACGAGATGACATTTGGCAACGCAAAAGCCCTGTTTCACACACTGGGCTGCAAATTGAACTTTGCCGAGACTTCAACCATAGCCCGTATTTTTGCGGAAAAGGGCATACGTCGCATACAGGCCGGAGAAACTCCCGACGTAGTAGTAATAAATACATGTAGCGTGACTGACATGGCCGACAAAAAATGTCGTCAGGCCATACATCGTTTTACATCGCGATATCCCGAAGCCACAATAATAGTGACCGGCTGCTACGCACAGTTGAAAAGCGACGATATAATGGCAATCCCCGGCGTAGACATCGTGGCCGGCACCGACCGTAAACTACAGCTCGCCGACTATCTTGAAGAGTGGATGAAGTCGCGCCGACCGAGCAGCATGATCACTCCTACAAAGGATATCAGGGAGTTCAGCCCCTCATGCTCGCGCGGCGACCGCACCCGCTATTTTCTAAAAGTACAGGATGGGTGCGATTATTGGTGCACATACTGCACCATACCCAAAGCACGCGGACGCAGCCGCTCCGGCTCCATCGGGAGTCTCGTAGCCCAAGCCCGCGGCGTGGCCGAAGAGGGCGGCAAGGAGATAGTGATAACCGGAGTCAACATAGGCGACTTCGGCAAGGGACGCGATGACACATTTCTCGACCTTATAAAAGAACTTGACCGGGTGGACGGCATAGAACGTTACCGTATATCATCAATAGAACCCAATCTGCTTACCGATGAAATAATAGATTTCGTGGCCGCTTCCCACCGCTTCATGCCACACTTCCATGTACCCCTACAAGCCGGTAGTGACGAAGTGCTGGCATTGATGCACCGTCATTATGACACAGCCCTGTTTCGGCACCGCATGGAGAAAATAAGGGAGGTGATGCCCCATGCGTTCATAGGAGTAGACCTTATAGTTGGCGCACGTGGAGAAACCGATGATCTATTCAGACGTTCACTTGACTTCGTAGAGTCGCTCGACATATCGCGCTTGCATGTATTCCCCTATTCCGAACGTCCCGGCACACGTGCTCTCGAGATTGACCATGTAGTCACACAAGCCGAGAAACATCGCCGCACCAACATCATGCTAAAAGTTTCGGAAAAGAAGCTCGCCGACTTCACTTCAAGATTCACAGGTACTGTAAGACCTGTGCTTGTCGAGCACCGACGCGGCAACCGACCCATGACAGGATTTACCGATAATTATCTGAAAGTGGAAATCGCTCCCGACAACTCTATCGCAAACACCATAATACCTGTTATGCTGAAAGAGATGGCAGACGAACCCGGATTAATCAAAGGACTTAGAGGGTGTTTAATAACAATTGTTAAAGCAGAGTGATGTATCTTTTAGATAAATTCCTGAAAGCGAAGAAGGAGCATAGCGGGCTATGTGACCGATGAGCGCAGGAATTTAACAAAAGAGACATCAAGGCGACGGTAATTTAAAATCATTAACAATGAAAACGATATTGAGTATAACAACAATAAAACAGGAATCACCTTATAGCCTGAAACTTATGGGCGTATTCAGCCCTTTGCCTCAGTCACATAGCCCGCTATGCTCCTTCGGTGCAGGGCTGAACCCATCCCATAATTTTCGGCTCTGCTTTAACAGTTATTATTAAACACCCTCTTAGTACGATGAAAGGATACCGCCGTTACATACCGCTGAACTGGCTGTTGAGCGCATTGGCCCGGATGCCGCTGAAAGTACTTTATGTATTAAGCGACATACTGTTTGTAATCATATTCTACATAGTCCGATACCGGCGTAAAGTAGCGCTGACCAATATCACGGAGTCTTTTCCCGACAAATCGCCGAAAGAATGCGGGAAAATATGCCGTGACTTTTTCCGGCACTTCTCCGACTACATTGTAGAGACAATAAAACTCGGACATATATCGGACGAAGAGATGAAGCGGCACATGGAATTCACAGGCTGCGAAATACTCGACAGATACTTCGACGAAGGGCGATCAATCGTAGTTTACTTCTCGCACTGCGGCAATTGGGAGTGGGCCCCATCCCTGACACTCTGGATGCGCCATAAACCCTCGCCCGACTTGGTATATGCTCAAGTATATCGTCCGCTGACCAACAAGTGGTTTGACTCCTATTTCCTCAAACTCAGAAGCCGTTTCGGCTCGGTGTCATATGACAAGCGCATGGTATTTCGCCACCTGCTTATGCTGCGGCGCGACAACATACAGAGCATAACCGGCTTCATGAGCGACCAGAAGCCGAGCCATAATGATCCGATACATATAGTCAAGTTTCTCAACCATCCTACCGCCGTTATCACCGGCACCGAAACTGTGGTACGAAAACTTGACACGGTAGCCGTATACTGGGACATGGAAAAAACCGGACGCGGACACTATCGTTTAAATGCACGTGTCATCACCGACAATGCGTCGGAAATGCCGGAATACACCATCACCGACACCTATATCAAGATGCTGGAGGAGACTATTACCCGCCAGCCCTCGATATGGCTGTGGACCCACAAGAGATGGAAAAACAGAGTCGAATATCCAGCCGATATGCCTCAATGAAAAAACCTGTAGCTGTAATTATACTTAACTGGAACGGAGAGGAGATGCTACGCACGTTTCTCCCCGCAGTGATACAGACGACCCCGACTGATATTGCCGATATTATCGTAGCCGATAACGGCAGTAGCGACGGGTCGCTTGCCATGCTTGAAAAAGCATTTCCCGATGTAAAAATCATAAAACTTGATAAGAACTACGGATTCGCCGAAGGATACAACCGTGCCATAGCCGCCACACGCTATAAATATACGGTACTGCTCAACAGCGACGTAGCACCCGCACCCGACTGGCTCCGGCCCATGTATGGCTACCTTGAGGAACACGACGACACTGCCGCCGTACAACCCAAAATATTATCTTACAACAGCAAAGACACATTTGAATATGCAGGAGCATCCGGAGGATATATAGACTGCAACGGTTATCCTTACTGCCGCGGACGCCTCTTTGACACACTCGAAAAGGACAACGGACAGTATGATACGGTAGCGTCGGTTTTCTGGGCCACGGGCGCCGCGCTGATGGTACGTACGGAAGTATATGAAGCCGCAGGAGGCCTTGACCCCGAATTTTTCGCACATATGGAGGAGATAGACCTATGCTGGCGCATAAAGCTCGCCGGACATGACATAGCGGCCATACCGTCATCGACCGTATACCACCTCGGAGGCGGTACCCTGCCTGCATCCAATCCGCGCAAGACGTACCTCAACTTCCGCAACAACCTGCTACTGCTGCATAAAAATCTACCCGACTCCTGCCGTCGCCGCCGGCTTGTAATACGCAGACTGTACGACACTCTGGCGTGGAGCAAATACATATTGACTCTTGACTTTGCCAACGCTGGAGCCATACTGCGCGCGCACCGCGACTTCAGAAAAATGGCAAAAAACTACCGCTCACATCCCGATATAAATCTGTTACCTTCACATCCAAACATAATATTGGACTATTTTTTACACAAAAAACGATATTTCAACCAATTAAAGCACTAAATACAACAACATATAACAAACCGAGATAAAACAAAACCAATACCGACTCCGTTATAACGTTATTAACGTAAACACATTTAGTTACTTTAAATCATTTCGTATCATTATGACACTTGATAACAATAAGGGACAATACATCCTGTCCCTCGATCAGGGAACAAGCAGTTCCCGCGCTATCGTATTTGACCGCTCCGGCTCCATATGCTCTGTAGCCCAGCGTGAATTTGAACAGATATTTCCTCAATCGGGATGGGTGGAGCATGACCCGCACCAGATATGGGCGTCGCAGGCCTCTGTCATTGCCGAAGCCATTTCGAAGATAGACATAAACGGCAAAAACATCGCGGCGATAGGCATAACCAACCAGCGCGAGACAACCATAGTATGGGATTGTGACACAGACGAGCCTATATACAACGCCATCGTATGGCAGGACCGACGCACGGCTGATTACTGCGACCAATTACGCGCCGAAGGCCTCGTCGAGATGATACGTTCAAAGACAGGCCTCATACTTGACGCATACTTCAGCGCCACCAAGATCAAGTGGATCCTTGATAACGTGCCGGGAGCACGCAAGCGTGCCGAACAGGGCAAACTGATGTTCGGCACCGTAGACTCATGGCTCATATGGAGGCTTACGCGCGGCGAGGTACACGTGACCGACGTCACCAATGCATCGCGTACAATGCTCTTCAACATCCACACACTTGAATGGGATAAGGAGCTTCTGGAACTCTTCGACATACCGCTGTCAATGATGCCTGAAGTAAAATCGTCAAGCGAGGTTTACGGTTATACGACAACAACCATATTTGCCCACAAAGTGCCTATTGCCGGCATTGCGGGCGACCAACAGGCCGCGCTATTCGGACAGATGTGTATCGAGCCCGGCTCCGTAAAAAACACCTACGGCACCGGATGCTTCCTGCTTATGAATACGGGCAACCGCCCCATAGAGTCAAAGAACAAGTTGCTTACCACTATAGCATGGAAGATAGGCGACAAGGTATCGTACGCTCTTGAAGGTTCGATATTTGTCGGCGGCTCCGTAGTACAGTGGCTGCGCGACGGACTCAAGTGTATAAGCAGCTCGTCAGACGTTGAAGCGCTTGCCGCATCGGTTGACGACACTGACGGCGTGTATTTCGTGCCGGCGCTTACCGGTCTCGGCGCCCCGTATTGGGACCAGTATGCCCGCGGCTCCATAAGCGGCATAAGCCGAGGCACCACCACCGCCCATATAGCACGCGCTGCGCTTGAAGGCATAGCATACCAGACCTACGACATAGTCAAGGCCATGGAGAAAGATTGCGGACTGCCGATAGCCAACCTCAAAGTCGACGGCGGCGCCTCGCGCAACAATCTGCTCATGCAGTTCCAGAGCGATATTCTCGATACCGAAGTTCTGCGTCCGCGCATAACGGAGACCACAGCTCTCGGAGCCGCATATCTCGCCGGCCTCGCCATCGGTTTTTGGCCGAGTCTTGATGAGATAAAGGCCCAGTGGCAGGTGGAACGCACATTTGACCCGTCGGGCGACAAAGCCAAGGTAGAATCGGAAATAGAAGGCTGGCACAATGCGGTAAACCGCGTACTTTCAAATTATCCACAAAAATAACGAAAGGAGTAGACCATGGAAGTATCACTGTTTGTACAATGTGTATTTGAATTTCTGGGAACATTTGTACTTGTTGTTCTCGGATGCGGCGTAGTGGCCTGTGTGAGCCTGCGCAAGTCAAAGGGCGAGAGTGCCGGATGGATTGTAGTCACACTCGCATGGGGTCTTGCCGTAATGTGCGGTGTGCTCATCGCCGGACCTTACTCCGGAGCACACCTTAATCCGGCGGTCACGCTCGGGCTCGCTGCCGCAGGAAAATTCCCATGGGCCTATGTAGTGCCTTTTATAGTGGCACAGATACTAGGAGGCATACTCGGCGCCATGCTCGTATATGTATTTTACAAGGATCATTTCGACGCCACCGAGGATGCGGAGTCAAAGCTCGGAGTATTCTCCACCATTCCGGCCATACGCAATCACAGCCGCAATCTTATCAGCGAGATAGTAGGCACATTTGTACTGGTGCTTGTCATACTGTTTATCGGCGATGAAGGCAACTCCTCGCAGGTCGGTCTCGGCAGCATCGGCGCTCTGCCGGTGGCTCTGCTTGTAGTAGTCATAGGCATGTCGCTCGGCGGCACTACCGGCTATGCCATAAACCCGGCACGTGACCTCGGCCCGCGAATAGCCCATGCGCTACTCCCCATCAAGGGAAAAGGTTCAAGCCAATGGAGCTATAGCTGGGTTCCCATCGTAGGCCCGCTTCTCGGCGGAGTCATAGCGGCACTCCTGTACTGCGCCATAAAAGCCATGATGTAACACAACAGAGTATCAATCGCTCAACATATGGCCCGGAAGACAATCGACAAGATACTTCCGGGCTTTTTCCCACGGTACATACACCTCGTCAGTGTCGGGCAACAAGACAACAGGCACTTCGTTCAGGTCGGCGCGGAGATACAGACATCCGCCGGCACTGCGAAACAGAATCAGCTGCAGATTGGAGGCCATAGGCACAACATGGAAGTTGCACCAATGACGTGCTACAAGCGCAAAGTCCTCAGTCATGTAAAAGCACCCCGGCAAGCGCATCAGCGACAGCAGCGGCATCATAGTCTCGGCATGTCCGAACCGCAATTGCACGTATGCATCGTTATGTCCGTCGACTACACTGTCGATACCGTTTATAATATCGGCAAGAAGCGGAGCGGCTATATCGGCCGGCAATTTTGAAACGGTCGACGCCGTGCGCGTAAGGTACTGGCTCAGATTGTTGCATGACCAGAGCCGACCATACTCCTCCTCTGTCATGAATTCGTCAATATCCACATTGTAACTCATAGCTCCGAGCGATGACAAAAAGCCGTATTCGGTCAGAGCGAAGTCCTTCAACCGCTTTTCGTCAGCACCATATTTCTCGCCGAGTACCCTCACGGCAGGAGCCGCAGGAGCTTCAGACTCAAAAAAGCTCTCATATATGTCATGATACGGCTCCCGCTCACGATAGCATATATAACTGCTGTCAACCTCAAAAGGTCTTAAAAGCCGCGAAGTCACAGGGCCCGACTCCGTATATATGTTCATACGGCGATGCTCTATAGCCAGCTTATGGGTAAACGCGTCCATGCTCATGACGCAACGAGGCACATACGACGCCATAGCCGTGACACGTCCGCCGACAAAAAGCTCCGGAAAGCCATGGTACATACGGCCGGCTATACCCTCCTGCTCCGCAATGCCAAGCGAATCAAGCATGCCCCAACGACCGTCGCACATGGCCGTCACATCATCGACTATAGCCAGCAGTTTACGTCCTGCGGGTGTTATGCTGCCGAGCGAGTCGGCCCGGAGAAGAGCTGATTTCAACTTCACGGCACGGGCCGACGAGGACGGATAGCGCGCTCCGTGGCGCCCTACATGACTGACCATGACAGGCACCAGAGAGTCAGGATATGCCACTCTGACCGACGGCACGGGGTAAGGCATGGCACTCCCGGCATACTCCGCCATCGTATAGTTAAAATCACCGGCAAAAACCGACGTAATCGAAATTATTGTCGCAAACAGTACTGTTATACTCTTCATTGTTTATAAATTTGCAAAAAAGTCAGCATTCATGAGCATACCCTCTCATATACTTAATCTCATAGAGAATAACGCGGTGGACGAAGCTATTGTTTCGTTAGACAGTCTTATAGCGTCAGGCGACATTTCGGCCGAAGCATACTTCCAACGCGGTCGGCTGCATTGGCGGGCAGGACACAGACGGGCTGCCATAAACGACTACCACAGCGCGCTGGAACTCGACCCCGACAGCCCAGCCGGTGAAGCGCTGCGATTCACCATGTCGATCATGGACTTCTACAACAAAGACCTCTACAATCCCTGATCCGCGTCACGCCGCAAGGTCGGCGGTCACGACATTCGCGTTATTGCGGCGCGCCCTTATCACAAGCGCCGAACCAAAAGTTATCACTCCCACACGCCCTATGTACATCATGGCTATAAGAACCCACTTGCCTGTATCGGAAAGTTCTGCGGTGATGCCGGTACTAAGCCCTACGGTACCTATGGCCGACGTGGCTTCAAAGAGTATCTGCGACAATCGGAATGTCTCACTATATGACATTATCACACAGCCCAAGAATATGACTGTGCCATATACAATAATGGCTGTAAGCGCAGTATCGACACGATAAAACGGTATGGCGCGGCCCAAAAATGTGACCCGCCTGCGAAGTCCGAGTTTTGACAGCACAAAACCCCACACGGCGGTCACCGACGTACACTTCACGCCGCCTCCCGTACCCGACGGCGAGGCTCCTATAAACATTATAAGCGAAAACACCAATATAGGTCCTACAGGAAGGGCCGAAAGGTCAATAGTATTGAAGCCCACGGTAGTCATAGCCGACATGGTCTGAAAAAACGACAAAGCCATACGGTGTCCCGATCCCGACACCGGCACCACTCCGGGACTGAATGCAAGTATCATAGTGCCTCCAACGGTCATGATGCCGGTAATAAGCAGAATGACTTTGGTCGTGAACGACACCATGTAGGCCCTGTCGCGCACTTTGTGTGTCAGATCGGTAATAACGATAAAACCCATAGCTCCGGCATAGCTCAACACAGCTACCGTTATATTTACGAGCACATTGTCACTGAACATGCACAACGAGTCGGGAAACGGGCTGAACCCGGCCGTACAGAACGACGATACGGACAGAAACAGAGCATTCCAGCCCGGCAACGGAATATCGGCATTATATAACGCGATGAAAAATGCAACGAAACCGGCAAGTTCAAATATAAAAGTAAAGTGTATGACACTGTTGACAAGATCGCGCAATTCCATTCCGGCCGGCACCGCCATCGAAGTGCTCACCACCTTGCTGCTGAAGCTCATGGCATGATGGGTCAGACGGTATATGATGTAAGTACTCATTGTCATGTATCCTACGGCACCAAGCTGTATTAAAAACAACACCACACACTGCCCGAAAACAGAATAAGTCGACGCCACGTCGACAGTGGCAAGCCCAGTAGTTGACAATGCGGAAGCCGCTGTAAACAAATTGTCAAGCCAGCCGACATCGGCTACATGCGACACCGGCAACATCAACAACCCGAATCCGACAAGCATGTACAACAGATAGCCCATAAGTATATTACGCTCGGGAATATCGGAATAATGCCCGAACGTGACAAGTCTTATCAGATTAAACCTCAGCAGCATATAGCGGAGGCGGCGACCTAATTTTCTCATCACTGTCATATATTTTTCACATAGGCAAGCCGCTTATATACGCAACCTACCGTTTAATTAACACAAATAGTCCGATGCAAGTTCCCGACTATATTACCAAATGAGAGCCGAAATACGATAGTTTTTACTACTTTTTTTGACCGAAACCTTTGCCATTAAGTAAATTATCACTACCTTTGCACCGCTTTTCGTAATCTCTGGCAAGACATGCAGCTTGCTATATTGCGTATTATTAACATTTTAACAGTCAATAAAAATGGATTTAATCAAAGTTGCTGAAGAAGCATTTGCCACCGGCAAGCAGCACCCCGAGTTCGGTCCCGGCGATACCATCACCGTAGCTTACCGCATCAAAGAGGGTAACAAGGAGCGTATCCAGCAATACCGCGGCGTAGTAATCCGCATTTCAGGCGAAGGAGAAAAGAAGCGTTTCACTGTACGTAAGATGAGCGACAACATCGGCGTAGAGCGTATCTTCCCCATCGAATCTCCGTTCATCGACTCTATAACCGTAAACAAATACGGTAAAGTGCGTCGCGCCAAACTTTACTATCTCCGCAACCTTACCGGCAAGAAAGCCCGTATCAAGGAGCGTCGTGTTGTTAAATAAACAACGACATTGCCAAACTCATATAAAAAGGCCCGATTCCAAGAATCGGGCCTTTTTATATGATGTATAGAGGCGTTCTATTCGATGTCATCATCATCGTCGCGACGCGGCGACACAAGATACAATATCCACAAGAAAAACGCACACATGACTGCTGCGGCACCAAGCGATATGGCCTGCATGGTAGACGAGTCGCCTATCAATATAAAAACCCAACCGCCCAACAACGCGCCGCATATGCCTACACACACCGCAAAAGCGGTGCTTCTTATCTTAGGAACAAGACGGCCTGCCATGAAGCCGCCTATAATACCGATGATTGCCCATACAATCCAAAGTGATCCGGCCATAACTCTGTTTTTTTTAAGTTCTCACATGATATCACGCGCTCCAATACTCAAATATGGTGAGCCACACCAGCAGCAGGGCTATCAGTATGCTTACCCCTATCCAAAGCCAAACGGCTACGCGATCTTGCTTTTCTCTCTTCATAGTTACCACAATTAAATAGTCGATTAAAGTGCCGGCTACCGATAGACGTACACTTTAAATCTATAACAATTGCGTCGCCCAATAGTTTTTCAGACATAGGAGTCAGACAATTCAGCAACCGATGGCACGCCGCAGTGTATCGACCTGTGTCTCCCACAGCTCCTTGCTGTCGTCAAGTTCATCAGGTTCGGCATAATCGGTGACTATCAGGGTAGTGTCGTCGGTCATCTCATTGACACTGATACTCATCTCGAAATAGGCGCGCGAAGGTTCGTCATCCCATCTAAAACGTATAGATACCCCGTCACGCCGGCCTATGACCGTGGCACACTGCTCCTGACCGTTCCACACAAACATATATTTCTTGCCTGCCACACTTACCGCGTCGGCAAACCACTCCTTCAATCCTGTCGCCGAAGAAATATAGCTCCACAAAAGGCTTACCGGCACACTGCGCATGGCAAACTCAAGACGAAATTTCTGCTTTTCCATAACCATTGTTTTATGATAAGCTTCTTACACGTATGCGAAATAAATATTTTCCCGCGATACTGACAAATATCTTACGGAATTTATGTATATTTGCACCCGTAAATGCCTTACGGGGCATTGAGAGGCATACATAGATTTATTCACCAAAATACTAAAAATTCATGGTAAGTTACAAAGACCTCGGCTTGGTCAACACTCGTGAGATGTTTGCTAAAGCCATCAAGGGCGGATATGCCGTTCCCGCTTTCAACTTCAACAACATGGAACAGCTTCAGGCCATCATCAAAGCTGCTGCTGAAGACCGTTCACCCGTTATCCTTCAGGTATCGAAGGGCGCACGCAACTACGCCAACCCCATTCTGCTCCGCTACATGGCACAGGGTGCCGTAGAGTACGCAAAGAGCCTCGGATGGGAAAATCCCCAGATATGTCTTCACCTCGACCACGGTGACAGCTACGAGCTTTGCAAAGACTGCATCGACCACGGCTTCTCATCGGTTATGATCGACGGTTCTCACCTCCCCTATGAGGAAAACGTAGCTCTCACAAAGAAAGTCGTTGACTACGCTCATCAGTTTGACGTGACTGTAGAAGGCGAGCTCGGCGTACTTGCCGGTGTTGAAGACGAAGTTTCTTCCGACCACCACACCTACACCGACCCCGAAGAGGTTATCGACTTCGCTACCCGTACAGGCTGCGACAGCCTCGCTATCTCGATCGGTACTTCTCACGGTGCTTACAAGTTCACTCCCGAGCAGTGCACCCGCAACGCCGAAGGCAAACTCGTTCCCCCGCCCTTGGCATTTGAAGTGCTCGACGCCGTTATGGAGAAACTCCCCGGCTTCCCCATCGTGCTCCACGGTTCATCATCAGTGCCTCAGGAGTATGTCGACATGATCAACCACTACGGCGGCAAGTTGCCCGACGCTATCGGTATACCCGAAGAAGAGCTCCGCAAGGCAGCCAAGAGCGCAGTATGCAAGATCAACATCGACTCTGACAGCCGTCTCGCCATGACCGCAGCCGTTCGCAAGGTTCTCTCAGAGAAACCCGCTGAGTTTGACCCCCGCAAGTATCTCGGTCCGGCTCGCGACGAAATGGAGAAACTCTACAAACACAAAATCGAAAACGTACTTGGCAGCAAGGACAAAGCATAATCCTACCAAGAACTTTAATAAAAAAAATGGAGGCCGTTTCGGTCTCCATTTTTTATTCCTATTTATCCGGATAATCCGGCCATACAATCATTTGAAAAGCAACGGCGCCATCTGATACAGACTGCGACGCCAAGTCAAAAACTCATGGGCCGTATCGGGCGAAACGTATGATACCGCATTATAGCCTGCACCTTTCAGGGCGTCAACAGCAGCCTTAACCCTGTCGGGGTTCTCTTTGCTTCCACAGCTGATAAACACAAGTCCTACGCCGCTGTCCTTAAGATCATCGGGAGCATAAGTGCCTCCGCTGAGGAGTCCGTAATAGCCGAATGTCTCGGGACGACGCATAGTTATCAGTTTAGTCTCAACTCCACCCATTGACAGTCCGGCCATAGCACGATGCTTTTTGTCGGGAACGGTATTGAAGTTCTTATCAATATAAGGTACAAGTTCGTCCACGAGAACAGCCTCAAACTCCTTTGCGTCAAACTGGTTTATGGTACCGAATTTCACATTGTTGGTCATGCCATAGGTCATAACGATTATAAAAGGCTCGATTTTGCCCTCCGCAATAAGGTTATCCATGATAAGATTGGCGTGACCTTGGTTTGACCATGCGGTTTCATCCTCGCCCCAGCCGTGCTGTAGATAAAGAACGGGATACTTCTTATCGGTTTTGCCGTACTCGGGAGGAGTGTAAACAAACGCCCGACGTTCGGCTCCCGTACTCGGAGAGTTAAACAGCACCTGCTGCACATTGCCGTGAGGCACATCTTTAAGTGCATAGAACTCTTTGTCATGAGCGGGTATCTCTATACCGCTTTCCCATCGGCACGAACCGTAATAGTTAAGTGCTCCCGGGTCATTGAACGCACCGTCATCGACAATAAGATGATAATAGTGGAAACCTTCATCCATGGGACCCTCTGTTGTTCCCATCCAAGAACCGTCGGCTTGTTTTTCAAGTTTTGTACCTCCACGTCCGCCAAGACCGAGTGTCACAGTCACAGACTTGGCTTCTGGCGCCTCCACACGGAAGCGGGCATAGCCCTGAGAGTTTACCATCGGATATTCCTTGCCGGGCTGGTTTTTACTTGACGGAATAAAATCTTCCTTAACAGGACTTTGCGCCATGAGTGCCGAACTTAATAAAACTGTCAGAGCACTCGCTGAAATTCGTAATACTGGATTAATCATGCTTGAATGTTAGTTGGTTATTAAGGTAATTATCACAAATTTATACAAATTCATGTGAATTACAAATATCTTCCCATATTAACATATCTTAAATCACGGAGTAATAATTAAGATAACAGACATTTAAACCGGCGACAAAATGTTAATGCCCGATTGTACATAAAAACGGCATTCTGTCATATTATCTTTGCAAAAAACATAATATTAAACCAATATCACATATACGATGAAACGTACACCGAAATTTGACAAGGCTTGGAGCGAGTCCATAGCCATGCTTCCCGCAGAATTGCAGCAACCTCTTGTAAACGCCATCAAGGAGTATCAGACTACAGGCGCCGAGCCGACAGACCTGCATCCGATAGCACAATGCGTGTTCAACCTGCTGAAACCAACGATAGACCGTCGCACCAAAGCCGCATCATATCAGCGCCGTCGCCGCGAGGCAAATGCCGTGGTGCAGTGTGCGCCCGTCACCATCGAAGCCGGACGCCGTGTCAAGCAGGACCGCAAATACATCCGTCTCCTTGCCAAGCGCTACAATCTCATCCACCGCGACATCAAAGCCGAGATAGACCGAGTGTCCGCCCTTTTGGCCGCCAACGGCATTGACCGCATACCCCTCTTCCTCTACAAAGAATATCTCGAAAAACGCCTCGAAGCCAATACCGACCCCCACGACCAGTCATCCACATAAAACAGGGGAGCATGTGAAACGTTAATGCCCTGCCAAAAGGTAGGGACGCCAGTACCACGGCGTCCGGTCACGGCCCGGATGGCCCTTCGGGTCTGCGGGCGCCATACTATTGGCGCCCCTACACTCACTCGCATCCCCCGAGATATCCAACTCTAACAATCAATGGAAACGGATTCGAGTCTGATCAGACTCTTGCTGATACCACTCATATGTGCCCATCGGGATGAAGAGCAGTGAAGATTCCAAAACGATTTTTCGCGCTAATCTTGTGAGAATGAAAATTATATTGTAAATTTGCACGATTGAGCGCCGATGTGTCGGCACTCACAATTAATTAACTTATTTATTAACCCATTAAATGAACGAAGAATTAAAGAATTCTCCCATCGAAGACTTCGATTGGGACGCCTATGAAAAAGGCGACGCCGTCGGTGAAAAGAGCCGCGAAGAACTCACCAAGACTTATGATGAGTCGCTCAACACCGTAAAAGACAAAGAAGTAATCGAAGGTACCATCATCGCCCTCAACAAGCGCGAAGCGGTGGTTAACATCGGCTACAAAAGCGACGGTATAATCCCCGTCAACGAATTCCGCTACAA
>VSOZ01000018.1 GCA_009775095.1 Muribaculum sp. | reverse complement strand
AAGCGGATCGCATCGCTCGAAGGGGAACGCAAGTCGTTCAACAAGGGCAAGCGTGATTCGGAGTTCAAGCTGGAGTCGAAGACGGGTGAGCTGCGCAACAACACGGCTTTCATTGATGCCATGACGGAGGACTGGAACCGCTTCCTATCAGTGGTGCAGACCGACAAGGAGGGCAACCGCCTTAATATGATAAAGGTGGACGGAGTGGACTCCACAGACGAGAAGGTCATCGGAAAGCGTTTGCAGGAGATAGCCAAGAACACCACGACGGGCGGGCTTTACACACAGGTCGGAGAGCTTTACGGTTTCCCGATAAAGGTAGTGAGTGAGAGGATACTCAAAGAGGGCTTGGAGTTCACCGACAACCGTTTTGTAGTTGAAGGAAACTACAAGTACACCTACAACAACGGGCATCTGGCGATGGCTGACCCGTTGGCCGCCGCCCGCAACTTCCTGAACGCAATTGAGAGGATACCCCCCATCATCGACCAGTACAAGGCGAAGAATGAGGTGCTGGAACGTGAGATACCGCAGTTACAGGAGATAACGGGCAAGGTGTGGAAGAAGGAGGTCGAGCTGAAACAGTTGAAGTCCGAACTTGCCGCCCTCGACCGCAAGATACAACTGGAACTTGCGCCCACGCCCGAAATCGCCGACAAGGAGAACGAAGGGCAGCAGGTCAAGCCGGAAACGGAAGTCGTGCGGAACAGGCCGACGCAATATCACGGAGATACACCGCCACAGATACGCAGTCCGGCAAATGAACAAAGTTCCACGGGCAATTTCATTGACAACCATATCGTAATCGGTCGTCCGGGGCTGTATGTCAAGGATGAAAACCGTCCGAAAGGATTGAAAATATGACAATGACAGCAAGAGGAAGAATCATTTGAATTGTATCCTCTTGCTTTTTATACAATAATCCATAAACGTCCGTATTATAATGGACACAGATAACCCTTTTGTTTATAAATGGAAAATCCACTCAAAGTAGCCCCCTTAATTCAGAGCAATTTGACCCCTGTTAAATTTTTCCATTCTTCCATCCTGTTCATTCTTGTTTTCTTCGTATTCTTCCTGTCAGTTATGCCGGGTTCTACATTAAATTTCGTTTATAAATATAACGATTCTTTTTTACTTTTACATTTGCGTAGCGACTCTCCGAAGAGCTCTATACGTATAGCCTGATGTACAATTCTGTCCAGAACGGCATCGGCAATCGTCTTTTCTCCAATAACGTCATACCAATCCCTTACCGGGACCTGTGATGTTATGACGGTGGATTTTTTACCATGCCTGTCCTCTATGATATCCATCAGGTTCATCCGCCCTTGGGAATCGAAGGGTTGTATGCCAAAATCATCCAGTATAAGCATATCCAACCTCTCGATTTTCTTGAGTTCTTGCAGGATTGTACCTTTTGCCTTGGCAACCTTAAGCATCCCCATAAGTCTGGATGTGTTGGCGTATAGTACTTTATATCCTTTCTGGCAAGCCTGGAAGCCAAAAGCGGTTGCCAGATAACTTTTTCCTGTTCCGGCACTTCCGGTAATAAACATGTCTTTGCGTTCCCTGACAAACGTAAGGTCAGCCAAACGCTGGGTAAGATTCTTGTCCAGCCCCCTTTCCACTGAGAAGTCTATTTCTTCAATGGTGGCCTTGTATCTGAAGGAGGCCTGACGGATAGCTCTCTCTACCGCGCGGTTTCTGCGGTCATCCCATTCACTTGAGACCAGCCATGAGACGAACTGGTCGGTAGTCATGCTCTCTGTCCGATGTGTTTCCAAACTTGTTTTAAAGGCATAATACATACCTTTAAGATTCATTCCTAACATCTTTTCCAATGTGTCCTGATTCATTTCCATATTGTATCTGGTTGGTTTATTGATAATATTCTTTTCCTCTGATATTCTCATGGGAAGGCATCTCCGTTTCTTGCCCGGCACTGTCTTCCAACGGGAACTCATCCTGCCGGTTGTTAAGGATGCGCTCGATGATGGGATAATTGTACAGACCGTAACTTGTAGCCCAACGGCAGGCATTGGTCAATCGGGTGTTGCCGACCCTGCGTGCGAAGCTAAGAATGCCCTGACACGATTTATAGGCTTGCTCCGGATGCTTTTTCTCTTCCATAACCTGACGGATATATGCCTCCACATCCGGATGAATAGCCGCCGCTTCACGTATAAATTTATCCGGGTTCCATTCCGTGATATAGCGATGGTGTGAAGCCAGGTGCTCTTCCAGGGTCGTGTACCGGCAACGGGCCCTGTTGCGGGTATGGGAAGCAATCAGCTCGTAGCCGTAATAGATGCATACCTCGCGTGAGGTATATAACAAGATGACCTTCTTGCCTATATAGCCGCAAGGCACACTGTAGTAATGGGCGTCTTCCCCCAGGCGGACATGACCGTTTTTCATCACGGTAGCCCTGTAACGCTGTTTGAGTTCAAAACGGATGGGATTGAGCTTGCGTAAAGAATCACGTTCTATCTCCTCGAACTGTTCCCGTCGACTGTATTTACGGTCTGTCAGCGGAGTGTTGTTGTGGAGTTCCAAGGCGACACGGATAGCCGCGTTCAGTGAATCAAGGTCATAAAACTCGCGTTCCTGTATCTTTGGATAGATACTGCGATAGATCAGTTTAACGGCACCCTCGACCAGTGCCTTGTCACGTGGCTTGTAAGCCCTGGCGGGAATTACGGTACAGCCGTAATGTTCGGCAAAGGCTGCAAAGTCCTCATTCAGGATGGCCTCGTATTTACTGCTCTTAGTAACGGCGGACTTGAGATTGTCCGGGATGATGGCGGAGGGAGCCCCCTGGTAGTATAACAAGGCGTTTTCCGAAGCACGGATCAAGTCCTCCTTTTTCTGGCTCATGACCGCTTCCACATAGGTTAACTGGCTGCAGGGAAGGATCGCGACAAAAACCTCCACCGGGATGATTTCGCCCGTCTCAAGGTCGATGATGGAGAGTTTGTCACCGGCGAAGTCTATGAACACTTTATCACCGGCCTTGTGTTCAAGATGCATGATGGGACGGCTGCAGGCTATATGCTGCTGAATCAGAATATAGAAGCGGGTGCGTCCGTAACCATCCGGATGGGAAGAGAGGTACTCACGATGTAAAGCCTCACGGGTAACACCTTTCTTCTGAAGCCGCTTGCAATATTCGGGCAACAACGACTTTAGTTCTTCCATCCGTTCGCTTTCTGTCTTTACTCTGGTCTTTTCGTGGAATAACTCCGAGAGTTCCTGGTCCGATAGAGACAGTACTCCTTCATAATCCAAACCGCTGCGCTGAAATACCTGTAAGTATTTCTTGACCGTATTGCGCGAAACGGTTAACATACTGCTGATACTTTTGGTCCCATAACCCTGAGAGTAACAGCGTAACACTTGACGAATCTTTTCCATTCCTAATTGTCTATTGGGCATAACTGACTTTTATTCGTTTTTAACAAACAAAATAGAATTATAGATCGAGTAAACAAGAATGAAACTCACTTTTTAGGGGATCATTTTAAAGTGAATTTAAGGGGGCACTTTCGAGTGAATTTGGGGGATCACTTTAAAGTGAACGGAGGGGGGCAATGGTGAGTGAATTTTCCAGCTTGCTTCATTCATGGGGCAAGCTGACGCACTCTGCATATATTCCGCTTCCGGCACAAATGGACAACGAAAAAAGAAAAATCATCTGAAAACCCGTAAAAGCACCTCTTGGCATAGCCACAAAAGAAAGGGGCATTGCATCATCAGTCTAAACATCGTTTAGGCGTTAGGCAATGCCCTTTTCTCAGGCTATGTGGTAGTCGGCACACGTTTGTTCAAAACTCGTTTTGGGCAATGGTGTACCGACGGATAAAATCGCTTTTACGGAAAAATCTTATGTATGAGGGAATAAAAAATCCGGGAACTTGTTTCAAAATCTAGGATAAAATAGCTACTTTTGCATACGAAGAGTTCTTTGAAGGTTACGCAATGCGCAGAAGGATAATGCAGTAGATAACTAACTAAATCGTAACCTATTACTATCAAGAGCAATTAACCTACGCTCATTTCCAGTAAATTAGACCTTTTTCGTAACTTCAACTCACAAAGTTACAATAATTATATAATTCACGCAAGCGTTTACGGCTCCAGCGAGCTGCGGTAATGACGCGGCGATATGCCGGTTATGTGCTTGAAGTATTTGCCGAAAAACGACTGGTTGCTGAAATTAAGTTTGGCGCTTACTTCTTGTACGGTAAGCCCCGTGTTGCGCAGTAGCGTCTTGGCTTCGATTATTACGTATGAGTCTATCCATTCACCGGCAGTGCGGCCGCTTGTCTCTTTTATGGTGGCCGAAAGGTGTTTGGGTGTCACACATAGCAGATCGGCGTAGAATGCTACCGAACGCTCCGTGGTATAATGTTTTTCTACTTCTTGAATGAAGCGGTATAGAAGCTCGTCGCGGCGTTTCATCGATATTGGGTTGCTGAGCGATGGTGTGTAGGTAGAGTATAATCCGAGTGTTTCGTAAAATAGAGCTTCAAGCAGCGAACGCACCACATCATCGCAGTAAGGATGATTCTTGACCGACGTTTTGTTGCGCAGCAGAGCTCTTAGTCCGGTCTGTTCGGCCACTTCTTCGGGCGTTAGTTTTATGGCCGGATTGTCTTTGAATTGCACAAGACACGGTATGACCTTCGACAGCGCCGGAATGGTGTTGCCGAGAAGTTTGGTGCTTACTACTATCATGTGGCCTTTGAAATGGGGCGATGCCGAGTAAGACCGGAGTATGTGTCCCGGGCGCATTACCATCAGAGAGCGTTCTGTAAGGCGGCATGATGTTGAGTCGTAGTCAATGGTGAGAGTTCCGTACTCACAGAGTATTGACAGTATGAAATCAACCTTTACCGGTAGTGACAGAGGCTTGATCTCTTCAAGGCGGTCAAATACCGCTATATGGTCTATATAGGCGCCGAGTGCGGCACGGTTGACTGATTTGTCTTCGTTAAGGTCGGGCATGTATGTCATGAGATTGTTTATCATGCAAAGATAGGAAAATCCGACCAAATATTGTGCTGTTTTTGTCGATTATCGTCGCTCGGGTTACATTTGTTTTAAATTAATAATAAATAATACTTAAATAAAGTGTATATACAGTATATAATTACTATATTTACAAGCTGATAACTTTTCTTGCATGCGAAAAATCATAGGTCTGTTTCTTATATCGGTCATGTTGACGGCGATTGTTTCGCCCGACGCTTTGGGCAATGTGAAAATAGATGCTCGTGTTGCCTCAATTATGCTTGACACTCTGGATGTCGAGATGTCGCGGCGCGGTGTGTACCTGTCGCGGCGCGAAGCGTGCATTGATTCACTTACTTCAATTGTCGGTTCATGTCGTGACCGTGTTGATCCCGTGACATTGTCCTATATAATGGAGCTTGGTGATTTGTATAGCGGTTATCTTACCGACTCGGCGCTTGTCAACTATAAGCGAGGTGAGGAGCTCGCCCGTGACTTCGGTGACCGCGACATGCTTATGAAGTTCAAGCTGAAGAGAATTGCCGGATTGCCGCTTGCCGGTTTCGGCACAAAAGCGGTGGAAGAGTATGAGGCGATAGCGGTCGACAGCCTTGAACCCGCACTGCGCATAGCGGCTCTTGAAGCGGGGCGTCAGTTATATAGCTATCAGTCATCTTTTTTCGTCAATTACCCGGAGGAATACAAGTACTGGCTTGACAAGTCGGTTGAACAACAGCGCAGGTTGCTGGAGATACTTCCCGAGACTTCCGACAGATATCTTTTGAATCAAGGTGAATACTTTTTTTTAACCGGACATCCTTCCGAGGCCAAAGCCGTACTGCTTGAGCTTCTTGACAGGATACCTCATGATACTAATGTCGTGGCGCGTGCTTCAAGTATATTGGGGCGCATAGCCGAGTCAAAAGGCGATGCCGACGAGCGGCTCTATTATCTTGCCCGGTCGGCCATATCTGATATTAAATCGGCTACCCGTGAGGTGGTCTCATTGCAGGAGCTGGGCATGGCGTTATATGACCGACATGACATAACGAAGGCCTACGAATACTTGGATGTGGCGATGCACTATGCCGTCGACTGCAATGCCTCGATGAGAATGTTGCAGACATCGGAAGCACTGCCGGTGATAGCTGACGCCCATCGCGAAGTACTTGCTGAAAATCGCCGCTGGCTATATATGGCTATCGGTTTTATGGCTTTGCTTATGGTGGCTCTTGTGGTGGCGTTGTTTAAGTTGCGTTCCGAGATGAGGATGATGAAGGAGCTCCAGCATGTACTTGCAGGGGCCAATCATATCAAGGAGATGTATATGAGTCAGTTTCTGAATCTCTGTACCATATACATGAACAAACTTAATCAGTTCTGCAAGATAGCTGCCCGAAAAATTTCCACCGGGCACACCGATGAATTGTATAAGATGACCAAGTCGGGAAAGTTTGTCGAAGAGCAGAGTCAGGAGTTTTATGACACGTTTGACCGCGCTTTTCTTCATATATATCCGACATTTGTCGACGAGGTCAATGCCTTGATGCGCCCTGATGCGCGGATAGAACTGAAAGAGGGTGAACTTCTAAATACCGATCTGCGTATACTTGCGTTTATGCGGCTCGGAGTTGAGGAGAGTACACGTATAGCACAGGTGCTCAATTATTCGGTACACACCATCTATGCTTATCGCAACCGCCTTAAAAACCGGGCGTTGGATCGCGATAATTTTGAAAGAGACGTAATGATGATCGGGCATATTGCCTGACCCTAACATATAAAAACCTTATCCTGTGAATGTATTATTGAAGATTGGTATATGCCTTTGGTGCATATTGACCGTTGTACCTGACACTTGGGCTTCGGTTGTGAAGTTGCCGCTTGTGGTTGACGATAGCCACATTAGCCTGCAGCTTAAACGGCTTGATGCCGAAGTGGATGATTTTGCCCGTCGCTGCCGTGCAGGTATATCAAGAATTGACAGTATGCGTCGTGTCTTGGTATCGCGGGACTTGGTGGAGTCTAAGGACTATGCCGAGATGAGTCGGCTTTGCCGTTATATCTATCCTGATTCGGCCATACTCTACAGTCGTAAGGCTATCGGCGATGCGGTAGAGTTGACCGATACAGCCGAGTGCAGGATTTTTTTCGATTTTCTCACGTTGTTGCCGTCTCGTGGCTTTATAAAAGAGGCTATAGACGCATTGGCTTATTATAATGTTGATGTAATACCTGAGGCCATGAGGAGTGAGTATCTTAATGCCAGTCAGAATATGTATGCTCAGATTGCCGGCTGCTATCTTGAGGTGCCTGAGATTTCCGACAGGTACAAACTGCTTGCTATAGATGCTCGTCGTAAATACATGCTTTATTTTAATGCCGGTGAGCGTGAATATGAAATAGCCGAGGCAAAAAATTATTTTGATCTCGGGAATTATGTGGCTGCATATACAGCCGGTGTTGATGTACTGGAGTTTATAGATGAGGCTGATCCGGATTTTGCATCGCTCTCTATTGTTATCGCGGAAGCTTACCGTAGAAAAGGACGCGACCGTGAGCATCTTTATTATCTTGTCAGGGCAGCTATATCGCAGCTTAAATGTGTCATGCCGCAGGGCACCGCTCTTCAGCGTGTGGGTCACTCGCTCTATGAGTCAGGCGATATAGACCGTGCACACGGCTATATGTCGGCCGCGCTGGAAAATGCCACGGTCGGTGTGACCCGCATCGACGCGCCGGTTATGGTGAGGTCCATGTCGCTGATGGACAGGAGTTACAAAGAGAAAATACATCATAATGAGCGTCTGATGTGGATTATTGCCGGCATATCGTTGGCGCTTATGGCGGTGATATGTGTGGAGCTGTTTCGTTATCGCGACGGATTGCGCAGACTGAGAGCCGAACGTCAGAAGACCGAAGGTGCCGACAGGGCCCGTCTGGCTTATGTCAAAAACTTTCTTGAATTGTGTGTGTCCACTTCGCGTCGTCTTAACAGCCTGTGTCGACTTGTCGGTCGAAAGATCTCTGCCAATCAGGTCGAGCAGTTATATGATTATACTCGTTCGGGACGGATAATGGAAGAGCAGCGCAAGGAGGTGCTGTCAATATTTGACAAGGCCTTTCTCGGCTTATATCCCGATTTTATAGACCGCTTCAATATGTTGCTTCGTGAAGAGGAGCGTTATCCTGCGCCGGTTGATTGTAAACTTCCTCCGGAACTGCGCATATATGCGTTCTCTCGTCTTGGAATAGATGACTGTAACTATATAGCCGATTTTTTGTGCTACTCGATGAATACTATATATGCATATAAAGCCAAAGTCAGGGCCAAAGCCATATCAAAAGATACGTTTGAACAGGATTTTATGAGTACTGTTGTGCATTAAGTTGTCATAGAAATGTACCTGACCCTCTAAAAAACGCAGTCTCGGTAAACAAATCGGGCCCTTGAATTGTTCTTTTGCCGAGATGTTATCCAAATTATCTAAAAGATCACATTATCTATTATGAAAGATGTTAAATCAACATTGCTTGAACGACGCAGTATAAGACGTTATGAAAGGGAGCCGATTCCCCAAGAAACAATGGACTTCATATATGAAGCTATCCGTAATACACCTACGAGTTATAACGGTCAGCAATTTTCCGTGATCGACATCGACGATCAGCCTACAAAGGAAAAAATCTATGAGCTTACCGGGCAGAAACAGATTAAAACCTGTCGTCGTTTCTTGCTGTTCTGCATAGATTACAATAAGATCAAGACCATAGCTGACGCAAAGTCCATCGACATACCGGGTTTTGCACAGACTGCCGACGGAGTCATTGTGGGTGTGGTCGACGCCACTCTTGCCATGATGAGCGCTCTTACTGCGGCAGAGGCTTCGGGGCTCGGTACATGCCCCATCGGATATGCCCGTACGGCTGCGCCGGAAGCGCTTGCCCGTTTGATGAAGTTGCCGGAACTTGTGTTCGTTGTATGCGGTCTTGCAATCGGGGTGCCGAGAGAGCTGCCTGACATGAAGCCTAAACAGCCGCGTGAGCTGGTCATATTTAAAAACCATTATCGTGAGGGAAGTCTTGCAAATGACCTTCTTGATTATGATAAGGCGATTACCGAATATAATGCGGTAAGGGCCGGAGCAAAGTCAGATAATGATTGGGCTTCGCATATAATTGACTATTACCGGGAGGCTATGTCTTATAATACACTTGACGCGTTGCGTCGCAGAGGTTTTGACGTAAGGCGTTAAATTAGTACGACATAAGATTCTAAAGATTGTATGTTCCGCATGAAGATTGTAACTGTTTCTTCATGCGGAAATTTTTTAATGTACGGGATATTATGAGTAACTTTGCTATCGGTATACTGCGATATACACGTTATGCTATAATATCGTTACCGTAATTTTCTAATTCATCGCGTGAAGACAGTTTTTAAGATCTGTGCCACGGTTGTGGCTTTGTTGACATGTTTTGTCGCTTTTCCGCAGACCGATCGGCTGCAGACCGGTCGTCATATACTTGTTGTGACATCATACAATCCCGATACACGTTCCACATCGCAGAATCTGGCTGACTTCATTCGTGTTAGCCGCGACCGTGATCCGTCGGCTTATATTGCGGTGGAAAGCATCAACAGCCTGCATCTGGACGAAGCTCCGGAGTGGAAGACTCGTATGCGCGATATTCTTGCAAAGTATTCCGGTGAGGAGGCCCCCGATGTTGTGGTGCTTCTCGGACAGGAGGCGTGGAGCGCCTTTTTGTCGCAGGATGATGAGGCGGTAAGGCGTCTGCCGGCCATGTGCGGTATGGTGAGCCGCAATATAATAACACTCCCTTCCGATACGGTGAAGATTGACCGATGGTTGCCCGTATCGAAGGACATTATGACCGACTTTCCCGATTTTAATATTGTGGGCGGATACGCTTATGAGTATGACCTTGATAATAATGTAGGTCTTGTGCGCCGTTACTTCCCTGAAGTGGACTGGATAATGTTTCTTACCGATAACTCGTTTGGCGGACTGAACATGCTCGCTTGGATAAAAGCCAATGCCCGATATTATCCCGACTACAACTTCGAGTATATGGACGGCCGCGTGCAGACATTCTTCGATGCCAACAAGCGGGTGGGAATGCTGTCGCGCCATTCAGCCATATTCTGCGGCACATGGCGCGTTGACAAGACCAATGACTATGCGCTTGGCAGTACGACTTACGTGTTGCGTGAGGCTAATCCCGACATACCTGTCATATCGTTGTCTACAATCGGCTTGGGGCATTGGGCTTTCGGCGGCTATGTCCCCGAATATAAAGTTGTAGGCGGCGATCTTGCCGGAGCATGTTTTGACTATCTTGACTCCGCGGACGGATATGAGAGTAAAATAAAGATTATACCGTCGCATTACGTATTTGATTATGAGCGCGTGATTGACCGCGGTGTCGCTCTTGACGAGCTACCCGCCGGTTCTGAACTTATCAACCGGCCGGTATCGTTCTGGTCACAGTACAAATATCAGGTTATACCTTCGGCGCTTATACTGATTGTCATCATTTTGGCTTTCGTGCTGACGTTGCGCTATATGTATCGTATAAAGAAGCTGAAAGATGCATTGCTCGTGCAGCGTGAGAAACTGCAGCTCGCCAAGGAACAGGCTGAGGATGCGAGTCGCATGAAGTCGTTGTTTATACAGAATATAAACCATGAGGTGCGTACTCCGCTTAACGCTATAGTCGGCTTTGCCCAGATTGTAGCCCGCTCCGAAGATCAGGCTTTTAACAAGTATTCCGAGATAATAACCGCAAATAGCTATGATCTGTTGAAGATAATAGATGACGTCATGCAGCTGGCCAACCATGATACAGGCCTTAATCTCGAGAAAAAGGAAGTTTCGGTCAATGCTTTGTGTGAACAGGCGTTTCTACAGAGTGAGTACAAGCGCAATTCAGATGTCGAGTATCGGTTTGTGCCGTGGGAAAATGAGCATCTCGTTATGTCGTATAAGAATGTCATAGTGGTTGTTGTGGCCAATCTGCTCCACAATGCGTTTAAGTTTACCGACGAAGGTGTGGTTATGCTAAGATGTGGCATGAT
Source organism: Muribaculum sp. (assembly GCA_009775095.1). Classification (GTDB taxonomy): domain Bacteria; phylum Bacteroidota; class Bacteroidia; order Bacteroidales; family Muribaculaceae; genus Muribaculum. The sequence goes on along the minus strand of VSOZ01000018.1, from coordinate 63,008 downwards.
GCATGATAATCATACGGTGCGCATTACTGTCAGTGATACAGGTCCCGGCATACCGCGCGACAAGCACGAGATTGTGTTTGAGCGCTTTACCAAGCTTGACGGATTCAAGCAGGGTGCAGGACTCGGACTGGCCATATGTCGTGAGGCAGCACGGTTTATCGGCGGCGATGTTACCATTGACCCTGATTACTCTTCAGGCTGCAGGGTTTATTTTACATTCCCCGTGTGATGGCTGTTTGCGTTGAAAAATGTAAGTAATTTTCAAAAAAATGTAGCATCACGATAGCAATTGAAGAAAAAATACTAACTTTGCATGGTTTTCACGATAGAAAGCCTGAGTTTTGTCAAAGTTATATTCTAAAGTATTTATTTCTATCGTATGCGACAAACAAGAAAGGCCGTCCTCGTACTTGAAGACGGAACTGTTTTTGAAGGAAAGTCTTTTGGCTACGAAGAGTCGGTGGCAGGTGAGGTCGTTTTCAATACGGCTATGACCGGTTACCCCGAGAGCCTGACCGACCCCTCTTATGAAGGTCAGATACTGGTGACGACCTATCCTATACTCGGTAATTACGGAGTTCCCCCGCGTAGAGAAAAAAATGATGTCAGCGAATACTACGAGAGCGAGCATATACACTGCAAAGCTATCGTGGCTCAGGATTATTCGTGGGATCATAGCCACTGGCAGGCCGACAGAAGCCTTGCCGACTGGCTGAAGGAGGAGAAAATACCCGGCATATACGGGGTGGACACCCGTGCGCTGACAAAGCACCTGCGTGAGCACGGCTCGATGCTTGGAAAGATACTTGTCGAGGGTACCGCCGATGTACCTTATTATGATCCTAATGCCGAGAACTTGGTGGCAAAAGTCAGCTGTCGCAATGTCGAGGTACACGGCGAGGGACAGAAAACCGTAGTGCTTGTCGACTGCGGAGTCAAGCATAATATAATAAGGTGTCTGACCCGCAGGGGGGTTAAGGTCATACGTGTGCCGTGGGATTATGATTTTACCTCTATACCTTACGACGGATTGTTCATATCAAACGGTCCCGGAAATCCCGACATGGTGGGTAAAACCGTGGAGAATATAAAGAAAGCCATAACCATAGGGCGCCCTATATGCGGTATATGTATGGGTAATCAGTTGTTGTCAAAAGCGGCCGGCGCCAAGACTTACAAACTCCGCTACGGACATCGAAGCCACAATCAGCCCGTACGTCGTGCGGGCACCGACAAGTGCTATATTACATCGCAGAATCACGGTTTTGCGGTTGACGATACGACTCTGCCCCAAGATTGGGAGCCGCTATTCATCAATATGAACGACGGTACTAACGAGGGCATCCGTCATAAGACACGCCCGTTCTTCTCCGCACAATTTCACCCCGAGGCATCCTCCGGTCCTAAGGATACGGAATTTCTTTTCGATGAATTTATCAACATGCTATAATCAAAGTCAGTTGCTGTTATGATTGAACGTAAGATGAAAAAAGTGTTGCTCCTCGGAAGCGGGGCTTTGAAAATAGGCGAGGCCGGTGAATTTGACTATTCCGGTTCGCAGGCGTTGAAGGCCATGAAGGAGGAGGGTATCAATACCGTGTTGATAAATCCTAATATCGCTACGGTCCAGACCTCCGAAGGGTTTGCCGACAAGATATATTTCCTGCCCGTTACTCCCTATTTTGTCGAGAAAGTTATTGAGAAAGAACGACCCGACGGCATTATGCTCGCTTTTGGCGGCCAGACGGCGCTTAACTGTGGCGTGGCTCTATATGAGAGTGGCGTGCTCGATAAGTACGGTGTCGAGGTTATGGGTACCCCTGTAAGGGCCATAATGGATACAGAGGACCGTGAGCTGTTTATCAAGAAACTTGATGAAATCAATGTCAAGACCATAAAAAGTGAGGCTGTCAACACCATAGCCGACGCTATAAGCGCGGCCAATCAGCTTGGTTATCCTGTCATTGTACGTGCCGCTTACGCACTTGGCGGTCTGGGTAGCGGATTTTGCGACGACGAGCAGCAGTTGGTGGCGCTTGTCGAGAAAGCTTTGGCCTTCTCTCCGCAGGTACTTGTGGAGAAGTCGCTCAAAGGGTGGAAAGAGGTTGAATATGAAGTGGTGCGTGACCGCTATGACAACTGTATAACGGTGTGCAACATGGAAAACTTCGACCCGCTGGGCATACATACCGGTGAGTCGATTGTTGTGGCCCCTTCTCAGACTCTTTCCAACGAAGATTATCACTATCTGCGTAAACTTGCCATCAAGATAATACGTCATATCGGCATCGTGGGCGAGTGCAATGTGCAGTATGCCTTTGACCCCGCATCGATGGACTACAGGGTTATCGAGGTCAATGCGCGCCTGTCGCGTTCGTCGGCGCTTGCATCCAAGGCCACGGGATATCCGTTGGCTTTTGTCGCCGCCAAGCTCGGACTCGGTTACGGACTTTTCGAGTTGAAAAACTCCGTCACTAAGGTTACGTCGGCCTTCTTTGAGCCGGCTCTTGACTATATCGTTGTTAAGATACCGCGTTGGGACCTCGGTAAGTTTCACGGCGTGAAGCGTGAGATTGGCTCCTCGATGAAGTCTGTGGGCGAGGTCATGGCTATAGGACGTACTTTTGAGGAGGCTATACAGAAGGGCCTGCGCATGATAGGGCAGGGCATGCACGGTTTTGTCGAGAACAAGGAGATAAAGATCCCCGATATAGACCATGCACTTAAGGAGCCTACCGACAAACGCATATTTGTCATTTCCAAGGCTATGCGTCAGGGCTATAGCGTGGAACGCATACATGAACTTACCAAGATTGACCGCTGGTTTCTGCATAAGTTGTACAACATTGTCATGACTGCTGATGAGTTGGAGACCTACGACGAGATTCAATCTATCCCTGAGGCGCTTTTGCGTCAGGCCAAAGAACAGGGCTTCAGCGACTTCCAGATAGCGCGAGCAGTCTTTAAGTCGGCTCCCTACGATGTTGACTCCGAGGTGTCGGCTGTGAGGGCCATGCGCAAGTCGCTCGGCATAGTGCCTGTGGTAAAGCAGATCGACACCTTGGGCGCCGAGTATCCCGCTATGACCAACTATCTGTATCTTACATATAACGGTTCCGAGAACGATGTCACGTATCTGCATGACCATCGGTCTATAGTGGTGCTCGGCTCGGGTGCTTATCGTATAGGAAGCTCGGTTGAGTTTGACTGGTGTTCGGTAAATGCGCTTATGACCGTCAAGCGCGAAGGCTGGCGCTCGGTGATGATCAATTATAATCCCGAGACGGTGTCAACCGACTATGACATGTGCGACCGCTTGTATTTTGACGAGCTTACGTATGAGCGCGTTATGGACATCCTTGACTTGGAGCAGCCCCACGGAGTCATCCTGTCGGTGGGCGGTCAGATACCCAACAACCTCGCCACACGTCTTGATGCAGCCGCTGTGCCCATACTCGGCACGTCGGCCTCTTCGATTGACAACGCCGAAGATCGCCATAAATTTTCGGCGATGCTTGACCGCATAGGTGTCGACCAGCCGCGTTGGCGCGAGCTGACTTCGTTTGATGACATACACCGGTTCATTGATGAGGTGGGCTTCCCGGTGCTTGTGCGCCCGAGCTACGTATTGTCGGGTGCAGCTATGAATGTGTGCAGCAACAACGAGGAGCTTGAACGCTTCCTGCGTCTTGCCGCCAATGTGTCGAAACAACATCCGGTTGTCGTGACTGAGTTCATTCAGGATGCCAAGGAGATTGAGATGGATGCTGTGGCACAGAACGGGGAAATAAAGGTGTACGCCATATCGGAGCATATCGAGTTTGCCGGTGTACATTCCGGCGATGCCACAATACAGTTTCCACCGCAGAAGCTGTACGTCGAGACTATACGACGCATCAAGAAAGTAAGTCAGAAGATAGCAAAGGCGCTCAATATATCGGGTCCGTTCAATATTCAGTTCCTTGCAAAGAACAACGACATAAAAGTCATCGAGTGCAACCTGCGTGCTTCGCGTTCATTCCCGTTTGTCAGCAAGGTCCTGAAACTCAATTTTATCGATATCGCTACACGGGTCATGCTCGGGCTTGACGTCGAGAAACCGCATAAAAACGCCTTTGACCTCGACTATGTGGGCATAAAGGCGTCGCAATTCTCATTCTCACGCCTTCAGGGTGCTGACCCCGTGCTTGGAGTCGACATGTCGTCTACAGGTGAGGTAGGGTGTATCGGAGCCGATACTGATGAGGCCATATTGAAGTCGATGCTGTCGGTAGGTGTGCGTGTACCCTCCAAAGGCAACGGTGTGCTGCTGTCCACAGGTACGGCCAAGCAGAAAGCGGCCATGCTCGACGCTGCCCACGCTCTGCACAATAGTGGCTACAGCCTCTACGCTACCGGTGGCACTCATCAGTTCCTGACCGACAACGGCATACCTGCCATAAAAGTGTATTGGCCCAGCCAACCCGACATGCAGCCGCAGGCTTTGTCGCTGCTTCACGACAAGGAGGTCGACTTGGTGGTAAACATACCCAAGAACCTCTCGGAAACGGAGCTTACCAACGGCTACCGCATACGTCGTGCGGCGATAGACCTGAACATACCGCTGCTTACAAATGCCCGTCTTGCGTCGACATTCATCAATGCCTTCACCCGTATGTCGATCGACGATATCGAGATAAAGCCGTGGGATGAATATTGATCTATATGTTGCGCATATAAAATATTCTTGCTAACTTTGTGCTCGCTTAACGGCAATCGGGGCGTAGCGCAGTCCGGCTAGCGCACCTGCTTTGGGAGCAGGGGGTCGAAGGTTCGAATCCTTTCACCCCGACAACCGCCTAAGGTGTTGAAATCCAGTGTCAATCACTGCTTTCAACACCTTTTTTCTATCCCCCTCTTTATGAAAAAGTCTGCAATAGTAGTGCCATAGACGCGATATGTGGGGTCAGCAGCAAAATCCGGTTGAAGTGTTAATTGTCCGATTTTGTTTGCGGATGCAGTACTTGTTTAGAATGAGTTTTGCCCGCAGATTAGAGTCGGAGACTCGAGATATGTTTAGCCCCATGATTAGCGCGAAAGCGCGATTCATGGGGTGTGCAGATAATTTATTAACACAACTTCGCGTCGGGGACGCGAGACATATCCGAATGGACTGATGTGGAATGTCGCCTGTCCCCGACAGGCATTTGATGTCGTGGGGACTTCGATATCCCACGAACCGCCGTCTGCGGTCACTTCGTTCCCTCCGGCGGCTTATCGCGGGGTTTTGCACATAGCGCATCTCCGAAGCGCCCAATTTAACAACCGCTTTTTTGCATTGATCCGATATATGTAGTAAAATTACTAATTTTCGGCGGCATAAAAGTGCGAAAATTGGATTTTGGTTAAAGATAAGTGGATAAGCGATTTAGCAATATTCTGATTTTCCGTGATTTGGCTGGATTTGGGGCGATTTTCTCAAAAAGTACACGTTTTGTACCCTGATTCGGGTGCTACTTGGATGGGTTAAGCGTTAAGGAGTGTTTAGGGCGATTTTCAAATTCATGCGCCTCGGATTATCTTTGCACAAAATCAGATAATCAGATATTTATGGCAAGAATAGAAAATCGCAAAAAGCAAAATCCAAAGCTCCTGCAATCAGAATTGAGCGATGGACGCGCCAGCCTCTACCTCGAATACTATATCGGACGCACCGAAACACCCGTACTTGACGAGGACGGCAATCAGGTATACTATACTGAAGGAGCGATGGCAGGGAAACCGAAGTTCAGAATCAAGCATACCCGCAAGAAAGAGAACCTCAACCTTTATATATGGCTGCACCCCCGAAGCTCGGAGGAGCGTTTGCAAAACAAAAACACACTCGCGCTTGCCGAGAAGATACGCTTTGAGCGTGAGCAGTCTTTCCTTGAAGATAGGGAGGGATATCGCCTCCGCAAGGAGATGGACGAGGATTTCATAGAGTTCTGCCGTGAGTTCTGCAAGTCCCCGGCTCTAACGAAATATATCCGAGAAACACAGCTGCGCGGATTAAAGAAGTTTCTGAACTTTCTCGCCGCCACTCCCAAATACGCAATTTTCAGGGAGCGACTGAAAATGACGCAGCTCACCCCGGAGATGGTGGCGGCATTTGTTGAGTATCTGAAAGCAAATGGCAAGGGAGATGGGCCGAAAGCCTATTTCCGAATGTTCAAGCGAATGGTGACTGCGGCTGTCGATAAAGACCTCATCAAGAAAAATCCGTGCCGCGGTTTCGTCATCAAGAACGACAACATGACGCTGCAAAAAGAAATCCTACTGCCCGAAGAAATAGACCGACTTGTGGCTACCCACTTCAAAGGGGAGAGGTCGGAAATACACCGCGCTTTCATCTTCGGCCTATACACCGGCGCAAGGTGGTGCGACACCTGCCGCCTCACTTTCCGCAATGTGGACTACTCCACAAAGACGCTCCGCTTCCAACAGCAGAAAACGAAAGGCCACAGCTCGTGCAGCTGGGTAATAGTGCCGTTAAGCAATGCTCTTATCCGGCTTATCGGTCAACCGAAGGACGGCAACGATGACGCAAGATTGTTCGACGTACCGAACTACGACATCTGCAACCGCTATCTGGCGAAATGGGTGAAAAAGGCCGGAATCAGAAAGAAAATCACATGGCATTGCGGTCGCCATAGTTTCGCGGTCAATGTCCTCACCAAAGGAGCGAACATCAAGACTGTTTCAAGCCTTTTGGGACACACTTCCGTGAGAATGACGGAAAGGTATCTGCACGTTGTGGACAGCCTCAAGCAGGATGCAATCAACTCTCTCGGCGAGATAAACTATGTTGCCGTATAAGTTCCTCCAATCGACAAAACAAAGTCGGTAAGTCCAAAGAGATTTATCGGCTTTTTCTTTTCGCCGTAAATCACAATGAGAAACAAAAAAGAAAAAAATGGAGCGTGAAAATCGGCAATGGGGATTACGACTTTGGAGTAAGACCAACCGAACATTCGGCAAGGGTGATGTGCAGCAAATCCTATTTGGTGCTGCACATCACATACCTTGCCGCCGAATCACGACGGATTCCATTTCAAATTAGAAAGTTAGCGTAAACCGACGCATCAAATGCGAGTGGTTGAATATATCGAAAATGAATACCCTGAATAGATACTTTAGGTGAATTTTAGGGGATACTCTATAAATGAGGCGTAAGTATCGGTCTTGGCAATGAGAAAAAGCAGGGATTGTAATAAGCCGTGTGCGGTATAGGTATCACAGATATCACATCGAATTGGATTTTGTATTAGCAACGTTCGTCAAGTATTTTTATTAAAGATTAGTCGCAAATCGTATAACACGCTAATTTACTGCTATATGAAGAATATATGAAGCCTTCTTGCGTGCAGAATGATTAAATGAATGACTGAGTGATTGAATGATTGGTCATTCAGATGATTGACTGAATGAATGACTGGGTGATTGAATGATTTACAACGTGTCATTCAATTTTTGGGGAAGCCGAATATAGTTCTTATACAGAAGCCTTAAATGGTATTAGAACAAGAGTAGCCCGGCGAATACCGTATTTCTACAATTTAATACAATTTATTTTGAGATGTAGTTAACCCATGAAAGGCGGTGATGCCGCCCTTTATAACTCATATTTGTCTTGATTTATAACTAATTACCTATTATTTCCTTTTCGGCTCTATATTTGGGAGAAATGCTGTGACAATTCCTAAAAGTGGTAATAATGTGCTTATCTGAAATATAAACTCTATGCTTGTCTTGTCAGCAAGCCATCCGAAAAATGCTGAACCTATACCTCCCAATCCGAAATTCAAACCGAAAAACAAACCTGCCATCATGCCTACCTTATTCGGCTTCAATTCAGTGGCATATACCAATATCGCCGAAAATGCCGACGAGATTACCAATCCGATTATAACGGCAAGTATTATAGTCAGAGTGAAATTCACATACGGCAGAGCCAACGCGAATGGTGCCGCTCCGAGAATAGACCCCCAGATTACATACTTGCGACCGTACTTGTCACCGATACTTCCTCCCAGTACCGTACCTACGGCTACTGCTCCCATAAAAGCAAAGAGGCATAATTGAGATACCTGAATATCAACACCGAACTTATTTATAAGGAAAAACGTGAAATAGCTGGTCATACTCGCCATATAGAAATATTTTGAGAATGTAAGCACACACAATATAAATATAGCCCAATGTATCCTGCGGTTTGACAATGCCAATACTGCCGGATTTGGTGTGATAACCTTAGACTTTATCCTGTGAAGCTGTTTTTTATACCATCTGCCGACAGGGAGCAGTGTTATTCCGGCGATAAGAGCTGCGATTGAAAACCATATTATTGAATGTTGACCGAATGGAATTATAATTACAGCTGCCAATAACGGCCCTATTGCACTTCCCCCGTTTCCGCCTACTTGAAATATTGATTGTGCCAGCCCTTTTTTCAAGCCTCCGGCCATTTGCGCTATGCGGGAGGCTTCCGGGTGAAATATGGATGAGCCGCAACCTATCACTCCAACAGCCAAAAGGATAAGAGCGTAATTGTTGGCAAAAGAAAGAAGAACTATGCCTAATAACGTGAATATCATACCTATGGATAATGAAAATGGCTGCGGATGCTTGTCGGCATATCTTCCTACAAACGGTTGGAGTATGGAAGATGTCATTTGGAACACCAATGTTATTATACCGATCTGACCGAATGTAAATCCGTATTTGTCTTTGATTATCGGATATATCGACGGTATGATTGACTGCATCATATCGTTGAGCAAATGCGCGAAACTTATGACAATAAGTATTTTGAAAATTGTTTTTTCTTTTGTTGTGGCTTCCATAAGCAATTATCTCAGATGTTTTTCCATCAATACGAGGTCAACCGTTCCACATCCGTAGAACTCGCATTTGACGATACCAATTTCCTGAAATCCGAATTTCGGGTAAAACCTGCGGGCGTTCATGTTCCTTGTCGGGGTATCTATTCTTAATTCAGTACAACCATGCCGGCGTGCGTAATCCTCATAAAATCCAAGAAATTCCGCACCCACCCCGGTATTGGTGGCATAGGGGTCAACGGCTAATGTATGGAGCACCATAACGCTATCCGGTGATGCCTGAAAATTCCAATTTCCGTCGGCATATTCCGGCAACTGCAATTTATTGATAATTGCAGCTCCAACAATCTTGCCGTTATGTTCACATACATACAGGTCACCGACCTTGAGATGTTCTTCTGCCAGTTTTTTTGGGGGATAAACTCCTCTTATCCAGCCGAGGCTGTATTTTCCCGACTCGGCCATGTCATGTATGTGTTCGTAGATGCTTGAAATCGCGTCTATATCGTTGATTGTCGCTTTGCGTATCATGATTGTGTCTATTATATTTTGATTTTAGATGCTTCCCAGCCGATGATTGCGCTTTTACGTATTTCTCCCCAATGGTAATTGCCGATTTCTCCCGATGCCCGGATTACACGGTGACATGGGATAAGGTATGCCACCGGATTTTCGCCTATTGCTGTTCCGACAGCTCGGCAAGCACGTGGATTGTCAATCTTGGCTGCAATATCGCCGTATGTAGTCATGCCTCCCAGAGGTATGTGTAACAGCGCTTCCCAGACCTTCAATTGAAAATCAGTACCTTTCAGATGTAGTTTTATTTCTGTCAGTTTACTCCAATCCTGTGTGAATATGAACAGTGCGTTTTGCTGGATTGCGTCACACACCTGACAATACCTTGCCCTTGGGAACTTTCGTTGCAGTGAGTTGAAAGCCTCCATGTGGTCATCCGCGAATTCCATGCTGCAAATGCCTTTCGGAGTGGAGGCTATAAGTATGTCACCGAATGGAGTGGAAGCAAAACTGTAATTTATAAACAGGTTCTCCCCGCCATTTTTATAATCTCCGGGGGTCATACCTTCCACGGTCACAAACAGGTCGTGCAAGCGCCCCGTACCGGATAATCCGACTTCGTGTGCGGTGTCAAACAATGATGCGTGTGTTTCTTTCAATATCCTTTTGGCATATTCGACATTCAGATATTGAAGAAAGGATTTGGGTGTCACGCCCGCCCATTCCCTGAAAACCCGCTGAAAATGATAAGGTGACATATTGACCGCTTCGGCTATTGTTTCCAAACCGGGCTGATCATGACGGTTTTCACGGATAAAGCCGATTGCCTCTGCTATGCGGAGATAGTTTAATTCCTGTTGGCTCTCTTTCATAACACGTGTTCGAGTTTCAACAGATATTCCTTTGCTTCCAGACCACCGCCATAACCGGTCAACGACCTGTCGCTGCCTATGACCCGATGGCACGGCGCAAAAATTGACATGGAGTTTGCTCCATTGGCATTAGCCACTGCACGCACAGCTTTGGGCATACCTATATTACGCGCCATTTCTCCATAAGATATGGTTTTTCCATAAGGAATTTTCAGTAGTTCATTCCATACGGTTTTCTGAAAATCCGTGCCGACAAATAGTAAAGGCACATCGAATTCCTTACGTTTCCCGGCAAAATATTCATTCAACTGCCTGATTGCTTCCACAATCACAGGTGACGAGCCTTCTTCAAATTCCGCATGGAGTATCCGTTTCAGCCTGTTGTCCACATGACTGCGATGTTTCTCCACCTGCCAGTCGCACAGGCATAGATTATCGCCGCTGGAGCCGAGCAAAAGCTCTCCACAAGGAGATTCATATCTATACGTTATTATCTTATTTTTCTCTTTCATACAGATTTTACACGGTCTATATCCTTTATCAAGTGCTTCTTCAATGCTATTGAACAACTCTATATTCTTAATCAGAGGCGTTTTGGCCGGACATGACGGGTTGCACACTATGCCCGTTGTCTTTACCCCGTAATAAAATAAACTGTCAAAGTCTTTGTCACGGTTGAGTATCGCCTTGATTTTTTCGTCCATTATTTTTTGTCTTGGGAGCATAATCCTTCATACCTACAACAGCACCTCCGGCAACAGCCCATATATACAGACTCGCTACACTGCAATAAGGGGAGAATCTTCTGCGGTATTTTTCAAACAGTTTCCGGTCTATCCTACGGTGGTGATATATCATCCGTAGCCCGCGCAGTATGGCGAGATCCCCGAAACTCAATATATCGGGGCGTTGCATTGAGAAAAGCATAAGCATCTCCGCGCTCCATGCACCAAGACCTTTGAGTGATGACAGGCGGTTGCAGACTTCTTCATCGGTCATGTCATGAAATGCGTTTATGTCGAATTCACCCGACAAAATCTTTTCAGCCGCCGAACGGATGTATTCAACCTTGCGAAATGAAAGTCCCACTGATTGAAGTTCCTCCGGAGTAGCTGACAGGATATTGTCCGGAGTGACATCACCGAACTTTTCAACAGTTTTCCGCCAGATACTTTCATGGGCTTTTGTGGAAATCTGCTGTCCTATTATGGAGTGTACGAGGGCGGCGAAAAGGTCGGGGATTACCCGCCTTTTCACCATGCCTGCCTTTTCAATTATCTCGGCAAGACGTTTGTCTTTACTTTTGAGATAACTCAGTTCGGTATCCCCATATTGAAAATACTGCTCCATCAGTCGATTATATAAGCATTGCTGTCAGCTGGAGCTTCAGCCCTGTTGTCTTTTGTGTATTCACGCTTGATTTCTCCGACGGATATACGGTAATTGTCAAAAAGAGCGTCGTGACCCATTTTTTGGCTTTGACGGTGGTTCACCTGATTGCGCCAACCAGCTGCCGCTTCGTCACTCTCCCAGAACGATAAGGAAAGAAACTTTCCGGGATTGTTGACACTCTCGAAACGCTCCACGCTGATGAACCCCGGCATTTGGGAAAGTTCATTCTTCAAGGCTGCACCCATCTTGAAATAGTCCGCTTTGCCTTCGGATGTCGGCGTTACTTCAAAAATCACAGCCACTTTCTTTTTTCCGTGTTCTGTCAGAGCGTTCAGTTCGTCAAGTGTCATGGTGTCGTTATATATGCCGGCACATACCGTATAGCGCATACCCGGTATCGGGCAGATATATGATATTTTGCGAACGCCCTCGTTTGTTCCGGGCTTGGGCCAGATAAATTCAATCCAGCCTCCGCCTTGCATCGCTACCTCGCACAGTTCCACACCGTAGTGCTTTCCTGCCCAGTCAAGATGTTCACGGATATTGCCTCCGGTACGTTCCGGGAAACGTGGATTTGAAACGACGAGGCTGCTGTCCACATCAATTATGAACAGATATGCGTCACGGTCGTTAAATTCCGACTTTGGATCAGTCAGTATGGAGAGTGCCTCACTCCCTTTTTGCTTCAGCAGTTCCACAGCTTTATGCACATTGGCGACAACCGACTGCGGTGTTTCTTCCTTTGGAAGCGCTTGCGCGGTAACAACTATGTTGCTCATATTTTGTGAAAATAAATTTAGTGTTCCGACTGCCACGGCAGCGAGAAACAGGGTTAATACTCTTTTCCTCATATCTAAAATACGATTTTTATTTGACGCTGCAAAATTACAACGGCAAAAAGTCCCATACGACCCGATTCTTGCTATTTTTTAATGACAAATAAAAAAGTATGTGGATACTATATCCTAACCGGCACAAGTAAAACAAGCAAATTGGCGCAGGTAATAATCATTAACAAGAACTAAAAATGCAAAATCTCTTTTCCTCAGATTTCCGCCAACTTCCACAAAAGTACACAATTAGTACCCACGTTCATATAAATACCTCTGATACTCAGCTCATTTGCGTAATTTATAAATAATAATTAAGTTTTTCTATCAAAAAGAGGCTGTGCATATTTTGCCACAGCCTCCGTACATTAATTTATGAAGTCCACCCTCACGGGCAGGGATATTTTAGAAATTGGCGGCAGCCAATTCGTGTGCGATTGAGTGTATCGCTTTTTGGAGTTTCAGATACTGACCTTCCCCGGCATTGGCCACTCCCGATGTGTATTTACGCATGAGCGATGGATTGATACCTGCTCTTTCAGCAACCTTTGATACATTCAAGAAGTCGAAATACTCAAAAAAAGATTTCATGTCATAGTGGTACACGAACTCCAATTCTGTCGGAGTTTTACCCTCGGCCACAAGAATCTCTTTGATTTCCTCATAGGCTTTCAGCATGTCGGCTTTTGCCTCCTGAGGAGTATTCCCATAACCAAGCAGACCAAAGTCGGGTACTTCCTCCAACATATAGCAGGAGCATCCGCCATCCTTTGCCATTTCAAAAATTATATTCGCTTTCATATATGAATGAAACTATTAAAATCTTATGAAAAGGAGGTTTTGATGCCTCCTTTATTCTTAACAACGATCCTCACGATTAAGTTATGAAGTAATGAGTGGGGGATTGCTCCCCCGACTCATCTTTCGGAATTCCGACTGTCAGGATTTCTTAACCCCGGAGAGTCGGCGGACGCTGTGCTCGGTAGAAGGTGGAACTTCCTTTGAGCCGTGATGTCCAAGTGGAAATTTCTTATCCGTAATCGGCGAATACCATATCAGATGATTACCGCCTTTCCGAATGACCCAGCATCCTGAAGCTGTTAATTCAGCTTCTAATTCGGAATACTTCATGAAATTAATGTACTCTTGTTGTTAACAACAATACGAAGGTAGCATTTTTGCTCCATGGATGCAAGTTTATCAGAAGAAAAATTGCACAAAAACTAAAATAATCTTATCTTGCAGTGTCTTTAATCCTAATAATTAAAGTACTCATTAAGTTTTAAGACAAACGGTGTCAATAGTCTCTTTTGTTTGACCACTAAGTCTATTTGACACTTGGCCTCGGCTTCGGTCGGGGCTTTTATTGATCAGAATCAATCATATTATGAGTAAAATAACATCAGACATCAAAAAGCTGCAGGGCCTTGTCGATACGGGAATATCGGCCGAAGTGGATGAGCTGCATACAGCCGCGCAAAGACAATATTTAGGTTCGCAGCGTTTGTCATATTGATGCACAAAGGTTATGATTACACCGAGGCTGTGCATTTTGCCACAGCCTCCTTTTTTATTGGCATTTTCAGCTTGTGTGGTTCGTTATTCTCGTATTTCGCCTTTGTGGATAGCGACTTTTACCAGTGTGCGCTTTGCATTGTGAGTGTCTGAAACCCAGAGCACGGAGTCGTTTTGTGCGTAGATACGGGCGGGTTGGGCGAATGCGTATCCTTTGACCGACTTCAGTCTGTGGCTCCATTTCTGCGACTGCTTGTCATATATGTTGATGGCGTTATTATCGCCGGTGACATACAACCGTGCCTTTCCCACGGCCAACGTTTTCGGTTTAAAGTCAAGTGACAGTGTCAGATCATCAATGTCGATGGAGCTGTTATTTTCCAAATAATCATTTACCAATCCTCCATCAAGTACTCGTATCCTTTTTCCTTCATAATCGGTAAGCAGGAGCTTTCCATCCTCCACAAACTGCATATAGTGTGGTGCAAAAGCATTGTTTGACGTACCGTTGCCGGCAACCTGCCGATAACGTCCTGTTTTCTGGTAGTTTTCCGGCGTGACTTCCGATTCCTTATAGATGCTGACTTTTCCGTTCTTGTCGCGTGCGTAGATAAGACCGTTATTGACGGTAAGAGCTTGTGCCTGAAAAACAGGGCCTCCCCAGTTGCCGTTGCCGATGCAGGTGATGTAGGTAAGATGCGGAAGGCTGAATACATGTATGCGTGACTGGCGTTCGGCCACATATAACCGTTCTCCTGCCGGCACAATAGCTTCTATGCTACTCTCGAATTGCAGCATTTTACCGTTGAATCTCCATGTTTTCAACGTTTTGAACGGCTTATTTTCTTTCTGAGAGAACAAAATCAGACTGTTACCGTCATTTCCCGTGTTAGCTATAAACAGTGTGTCGCCCAGATGAACTACCGTATAGGGTGTGAACTCTTCCACCTCCATGCCAAATGTGTGACCGTCAATCAGCTGTGCTGCCTCGTAGGAGTAATACCAGTAGCTGTTGTAGTCATCCGGGTCGGTCAGGTCCGGCTCCAAATCAGCAATCTCATCTTTGCCGCATTGCGTTGTCAAAATACCAAGCAGCATTATCAGTATGTAAGTATATATCTTCATGTCGTTATTTTTCATTTATAGGGTTATGCTCTTATTTCAATTCACTCATGGGAATGGCATATACACATGCTCCGTTCTTTATCCGGTCGATGATAAACAATGTATTGCGGCGTATGCAGAACTTTTCGGGTGCCTGTAAGGTTATGCTTCCTATGACAGTGTGGTTTTTAACGATATCTCCGGTCGCCGGATTGACATCGCAGAACTTTTCATAGCCGTTGGAACTTACAAACATACGTCCTTTGCCGAAATCAAGTGCATAAGGATTGTTCTTGTAAGTCAGCTGTCGTGTGCGTGTGAGGGCTATACATTCACGTATGTTGCCGGGGTCGAGTATGTCTATGCGTTTTGCAGGATGAGTGGAATAGAGCTGTCCTGTCTGCTCGTTTATAGCCATTCCGTAAGTGCCGCCTGACTCTCCGAGATTTTCCGACCGTGAGAATATGTACATGATCTCTCCCGGATATACAGTCTGTTCTTGTACGAAATCTACATACCTTTTGTCGCGAATCATTATAGCGCCCTTGTATAGCACTATGTCAAAAGCATGTACGGTCTGGTTGGAGCCCGTGCCCCAGTTGCCGTTTCCGATACATGTTATGAAGGTGTGGTCTTTTGCATCGAATATTTCCGTGCGATTGCCTTCATGGGTGACATAAATTTTTCCATTGGCCCGTACGACACCGTTTGGACGCCCTTTGAAACTCTTTATAGTATTTTGCTCAGTCCATTCTCTGATGCTTTCCATATGGGCGATATTTCCTTCTGCCATGCTGAATACCTCAAGGCTGTAATTGTTATCGGCATCATTTACTACGTAAAGAGTGTCGCCGTATACATATACATCTTTGGGTCGGAAAGAAGCGGATGTAGCCCCGGGCAGTGCCGTGTAATCCAATTTGAATGAAAGCGGTTCTCCGTCATTTCCTCCTAAGTCGGTCGTCTCTTCACGCAGTGGCGACAGACCGCCATCTATAGCGTCGAGTTCAGGATCTTCGATGACATACTTGGATGCCTGATACAGGTTGTTTTTGCTGTATCTGTTTTTATTTGTACGGGTGTGCATAAAACGTCGTGAATATACCGGAAGCTCCTTGTCAAGCGACATCGACCGATATACGTTGGCGCAAAGCGTAATCCAGCCCGGTCCGGTTTGTTCATAGGTCATGTTGCCGTTGTGTCCATAACCCAGACAGTGTCCCAGTTCATGGAATACTGTATGTGTCTCATTTGTGTCGTCGGCATAGTGTTCTATGTAGCACCATTCGTTCAAACCGTATGTTATGCCGCCTCCCAAACCGTTAACTCCGCTGCAGTGTCCGAAACGCAATCCTGAATGATTGAGAACTTGCTTTAATAATAAATCCTTGTCAATAAGTGTTTTGTTGTTGTCTTTATGCAATGGGCCAAATTCATGCAATGCCATTTCGAATATTTCTGACGAATACATATAGCCCATGTTTAGAGCCAGAGCTACCGCTTCGCGTGCATGAGGAGGGAGAAGCTTGTATTTCCAATTACCCTCGCCACTATAGCCGCTGAATGTGATCAACCACTTACATTTAATGGATTGCAACTTTTTGTAATACGGATCGTCACTCTCCACCTCGAAAGTAAAGTTTTCACCGGTCAGATACGGATTCGCCATAATTTGGATCTTTTTTCCACTCCGGGTATACGCAGTCAAGTCTTTGGATGCAAAGGGTATGTGTAACCGTAGCTGTTGAAATGGTCTGATTTCTTCCAGTTCCATAAATTTGAACGCTTCTTCATAACCGTCTATTTTTGCCCATATGGTTACGTTTGACAACTTACGCGGGCTGTAGAAGCGAAGTTGAAAATAGTGGTTGTCATCAAGAGTAAGCTGTAATGGTTGAATTACATAAAAACTACGTTGGCTGTTGTCGAAGTAGACATCTGAAGGCTCATTGTCATTGAGTATATAGTAGGTGTTGTCTGAATTGTAATCTGCCGCAGTCAACTTCACGAATAGTTCGTTATCCGGGGTATTTCCGCCTTCCGAACCGGTATCTGAAATTTCGTCCTCTTTGCAACCGGTCAGCAATAAAAGACTGCACATTAAGAAGTAAAGACAGTTAAGAATGTTTTTTCTCATTGGTTGTTCCTGATAGTACCTAATTATGATTGATTTAAAATAATTCCAATTGGGAAAATGGGGTACAAAGTTATAAAATTCCATAAATGCAGCATACATTATTGCATGTCAAATGCCGGAAATCTTATCTACATTGCCGCTAATCTACGTGCTTTCTTGCACGTTTGAGTCTTGATTTATAAATTTAGTATGTCATGTAAAAAAATTGCGGAAAGACTTGACATCGCGTTTTTGAGATGTTATCTTTGTGACGAAATCAATCTTAACCGCATACTACATGAAAAAGACATTCAAGTTTGACAGCGAATGGTCACTCGCTATATCGCTGCTTCCCGAGGAGCAACAGCAATCGCTTACCGAAGCTATAAAGGAGTATCAGGCCAACGATACTATGCCCGACAATCTTGACGCCGCGTCGATGATGGGCTTTCTTATGGCGAAGGCCACAATCGACCGACGCAAACGCGCCAACATGCGTGCCCGCGAACGCCGCGCCCTACGCCGTGCACATGCGTTACCCAAAGTCGGTCAAACACATAAGCACACTAAGACATCGGAGCCGGTACAACCCACACAGTCCGAGATTACCGCTCCCGGTATCGCCATAAAGGCAGAAGCCGCCTTGCCGACCACTCCGCAACACGCCCCCGTCGCCGTAACCCGATTTTTTCAGGAGGGCACACCCTCGACACCGCTGCACGACACCGTGCGCAGCATCATGCAGGACAATGTGTTTGTGCTGCGTCTGTGCAATGAGTCTGGGCTGACACGCAATCAGGCTACGGAAGCCGTGTTCAAGCTCATAAACCGACGCATAAAATACCGACGTCCCATAAACGACCTGAACCGCCTGAAAGCCGTGTGCCTCGACACGATACCAAAGTTCGCCCCGACTCTGTCTGCCCGATAACTCCCATACAGCTAACTATCTGTCACATAGGTACCGCAAATTGACAACATTTTGTCCCGTTACATCCGATCTTTTTAAATCTTGGAGTTGTTTTATTTGTAAACTTTGCATATATTTGCAAAATGAATGAAGAGCGTAAGATATTATATTACAAGGATTATTTCATTCTATCGAGCTCTTGACAATGGCGCGCAAAGAAAAATGGATTATGTGCTCGCTATGTTGAAAATTGAAGATTGGATCAGTGAAAAATTTGTGAAATTTGTTCGAGATGGGATATATGAGATCAGAGTTTCACATAAAAGTAATATCTATCGAGCTTTCTTTATTTTTGACAGTGGTAATATTGTGATGTTGTTTAATGGATTCCAAAAGAAAACACAAAAAACTCCTAATAGAGAGATTGAGAAGGCAATCCAAATAAAAAATGAATATTATGCAGGAAAACAATAATACGGTTGGCAGCTTTGATGAGATCCTTGATGTAAAATATGGCAAACAAGGAACCAACGAGCGAGAGGCTTTCAATAGGGAGGTATATGCATATTGTATGGGGCAGCTTGTTTATGAAGCCCGAAAGCAAGAAGGTATGTCGCAGTCTGAATTAGCTGAAAAGGTAGGTACTAATAAAACATATATATCACGTATTGAACGCGGTTTAATAGAGCCGGGTATTGGATTTTTTTGTCAGATCGTGAATGCTCTCGGCCTTAGATTGGAGGTAGTTAGGCCATTGGCATAATTATACTATAATTGTCGATTAATGGCCGATGCCAAGTTTCGAGGCTACTTCGTGCATGTAGGCGAGCGCGGCTTCGCGTTCGTTGGGTATGCTGCCGTCAAGGATGGCGTTTTTGATGCGTTCTTTTATCATGCCCACTTCCCGCGACGGACCCAAGTTGAACACTGACATAATCTCTTCGCCCGATACCGGAGGCTGGAAGTTGCGTATGCGATCTTTTTCTTCGAGTTCCTCCATCTTTTTTCTTACGAGTACGAAGTTGTCAAGGAAGCGGCGCACTTTTTCCTGATTTTTGGATGTTATGTCGGCTTCGCACAATGTCATAAGGTCCTCTATATCATCGCCGGCATCGAAGAGCAACCTGCGTACGGCGGAGTCGGTCACTTCCTCTTCTACAAGCGCTATGGGGCGCATATGCAACTCGACCAACTTCTGCACATACTTCATCTTCTCGTTAAGCGGCAGTCTCATTGCGCGGAAAATGCGGGGCACCATCTTGGCACCTATGAAGTTGTGATTGTGAAACGTCCAACCGTTTTTTGAGTCCCAACGCTTGGTAACGGGTTTAGCTATGTCGTGAAGCAGAGCGGCCCAACGCAGCCATACATTGTCGCTTTTTCGCGCCACATTGTCGACCACCGTGAGGGTATGATGGAAATTGTCTTTGTGGCCGCGACCGTTTACCACCTCAACCCCTTTCATCGCGTGCAGTTCGGGCATGATGTATGAGAGCAGTCCGCAAAGCTCAAGCAGTTCCCAACCTATGGAGGGCATGGGCGAAGCCATGATTTTCATCAGCTCGTCAGCTATGCGCTCGCGCGAGATTATCGTGATTCGCGATGCATTTCGCGTGATGGCATCAAATGTCTCTCCGTATATGGTGAAGCCGAGTTGTGTGGCAAACCGTATGGCCCTCATCATGCGCAACGGGTCGTCGCTGAATGTTATGTCGGGGTCAAGCGGTGTGCGTATAAGCTGACGGTCCAGATCGCCGATGCCGTCGTACGGGTCTACGAGTTGTCCGAAGTTGTCGGCATTGACACATACGGCCATGGCGTTTATGGTGAAGTCGCGTCGGGCAAGGTCATCGTCAAGAGTGCCGTCCTCCACGACCGGCTTGCGGCTGTCATGGCTGTATGACTCGCGTCGTGCGCCTACAAACTCAAGTTCGATGCCGCCGTGCTTTACCTGCGCGGTACCGAAATTTTTAAATACGTTGCAGTGGGTGCCTTTGCCGAGTTTGCGCGCTACGGCCTCGGCAACCTCAATGCCGCTTCCTACCGTAACGAAGTCAACATCCTTGGAGTGGCGTTGAAGAAAGATGTCGCGCACATATCCGCCCACTACGTAGCATGGGCGCGACATACTGTCGGCTACCGCGGCCACTGTGTGAAATACGGGGGTGTTTATTTTGTCGGCAATCAGCATGGGGCGGACGGTGTTACATAAGGTTGATTATTCGTTCCGGAGCATTTGTTATGCGCTCAAGGCCGTTGTCGGTCACGATATAGGTGTTTTCGACTCCTACCGCTCCCACGCCGGGTATCACGAATTTGGGCTCCAGTGCTATGACGTTGTGCTTGGTAAGTATATCGCGGCTTCGCGGCGCTATGACGGGCAGTTCGTTGATCTCGATGCCGACGCCGTGTCCTATGAAGCCGGCTTTCTGCTTGTGGCCCATGAAATAACGTTCGAGGTCATGGTTGCGCACAATCGACATGGCTGTCTCATACAACTCGGCTGCCGGAGTGCCGGGTTTGCCGGCCTTTTCCAATGAGCGGCATATCTCTATCGAGCATTCGTGGGCCTGCAATGCTTTTTCGTCGAGTTGTCCGCAGGCAAATACACGGGTCATGTCGGTCATATAACCGGTAAAGTTGCCGTTGGAGTCTACCATCACCGACATGCCGGGCTTGATGACGGTGCCGTCGGCGCCTACGGGCAATGACGGGTCGAGGCCTGCACCACCCATGGCGAAATCGTAGGGGGTGGGGGAGTCGGCATTGTCGCCTGCCAAAATATTTGACATGAAGAACTCCATCGAGTCACCGGCAATGCGGAATATGCCCAGACATCCTTCAAGTCGTGAGGCGCGCTCAATCTCTATCTGCAGCTCTATGTCGGTCATGCCCTCTTTGTAGAGCCGGGGTATGAGGTCGTATACGCGTTGATGCCTGATGCCCGACCGGCGCAATTGCTCAAGTTCAAAATCAGTCTTTACCGATCGTACCGATTTTATGACGGGCGACGCGTCGGCGGGTGTCACTCCGGGAAATGCGTTGACAAGACGACGGTAGCTCATGACGTCAAGCGAACTTAGTTCGTAGCCCATCACGGCGGGCAATGATGCGCCCTCTTCCGAGAGCAGTTCCACTATCTGTTCGGGTTTGCGTATGTATTTGACTTCGCCGTCGGTTATACCTTCGGGGCGTCGTATGAAGTATGTGGCCTTGCCGGTAGCGGGGATGTATACATATCCGCTGAATACTCTGCCGGATGTATAATATATATTGGCGTTGTCGGAGATGAGCATGGCGTCCATGCCGTGAGCCTTCATGGCGTCTTGAAGACGCGCAATTCTGCGTTGTATCTCGTCAGCCGGAGTAAGAGCGTGTAGTGTCATTTTGGTTAATGCTGAATTATTTACTTTCTGTCGAAACGAATGTGACCCCCAATTGTTCAACGTCGGGCAAAGTGTCGAGCCTCATGATGTGTCTTACCGAGATTGTATCACCTCTGAACAACCGGGTTATATTGTTTACCGTGTCGCTGAACTGGTACGATGCTCCGAAGCCGTTGCCGTACCAGCGGCCGTATATGTCGGCCAGCTGCAGATTGAGGGTGTCGCGGGTTGTCTTGTCGACACCGCTGCGTCGGGTCAGCTCAAGCCATAGATTGCTGTACGGATAGTTGTTGTTATGGCGTACGGCCACGGTAAGAGTGCCCGAAGCTACTGAGTCGGCGATATCGGTTACGAAAAGAAGAGTGTCGTCATAGATCCAGCCCGACGGCGACAGGTTGCAGAACTTGCTGTAGTCGTTCTGTCGGGGAGAGCATGCTCCCAGACAGATTGAAAACAGCAGAGCCATATACACTCCGAGGAGTTTATTCATCGGTTTTCGGTGATGAGGGTTTCTTGTTCTCCTTGTTCGGTGCGCCGCCTTCTCCTCCGTTGTTGCGTGGAGCGCCTTGATTTTGGCGCCGGTTGTTGTTTTCTCCGCGCGGCGGACGTTCGTTTCTCGGCGGTCTGTTGCCGCCGTTGACGTCGCGTTGTCCTCCTTGCTGACGGTTGCCGCGCTGCTGGGCTGATGCGCCTTTTTTCTTTTTCTTCTTGGCTTTGTCGAAGCGGGTGACACTGTCTTGGCCTACAAGGTCGACAAACTCCGTGCGCTCCTTCGGCTTTTCACTGCCTTCGGCACTGAGTTTTTCGGGCTTCTCTCCGCGCTTGTTCATGTTGATGATGTCAAACACTCTGTCGGCGCTGATCGTTACAAGATTGGCAGGCACCGACTTGTCGGTCGAGTATGTCATCTCGCGTTTGAATATGTCGGTCTTGAAGTGGTAGTATGTCGCATCGGCAGTCTCGAGAGCTATCTCTCGCGAAGGCATCCGCTTTATGCTTTCCACATAGGTGTCCACCTCAAAATTGAGGCAGCATTTGAGCTTGGCGCACTGACCGGCAAGTTTCTGCGGGTTGAGCGATATGTCCTGATAGCGTGCGGCGCTTGTGGCCACCGACACAAAGTTGGTCATCCAGCTTGCACAACAGAGCTGGCGTCCGCACGGACCGATGCCTCCTATACGGCCGGCTTCCTGTCGTGCTCCTATCTGCTTCATCTCGATGCGCACCTTGAATGTCTCGGCAAGTACTTTTATAAGTTGCCTGAAGTCAACGCGTTCGTCGGCGATGTAGTAGAATATGGCTTTATTGCCGTCGCCCTGATACTCGACGTCGCCTATCTTCATGTTGAGTTTGAGGCTCTCGGCTATTTTTCGGGAACGTATCATCGTGTCGTTCTCCTTGGCCTTTGCCTCCTCATATTTATCAAGATCGGCGGGTTTGGCTTTGCGAAATATGCGACGTATTTCCGCATCGGGTTTTACATTGGCTTTTTTCATCTGTAGAGCCACAAGCCGGCCGGTAAGGGTCACCTGACCTATGTCATGGCCCGGAGATGCCTCGACCGCTACCATATCGCCTATGGCGAGGTCCAGATTGGAGCTGTTTTTATAAAAACCTTTGCGGGTGTTCTTGAACTGGACTTCGACCATGTCAAAGTCGGCATAACCGCCGGGAATGTCATCGAGCCAGTTGTAACAATGCAACTTTCCCCGCGGCGGTGTATTGCGGCATTGGCTGCAGTTGTCTATATCTTCTTTTCCCATAACGGTGAATTGCTGTTTTATTATTTAGCTACGCTTACGGCGCGAGTCTCGCGGATCACGGTTATCTTCACTTGTCCGGGATAGGTCATCTCGTCCTGAATGCGCTTGGCTATTTCGGCTGACAGACGTTCGGTTTCGGCGTCGTCGATCTTGTCGGCACCGACTATGACACGCAGTTCGCGTCCGGCCTGCAGGGCATAAGTCTTCACAACACCGGGGTAGGAGAGAGCGAGGCGCTCAAGGTCATTAAGACGTTTGAGATATGCTTCTACAATCTCTCTGCGTGCTCCAGGACGTGCTCCCGAAATGGCGTCGCAGACCTGTACTATGGGTGCAAGCAGGGTGGTCTGTTCGATCTCGTCGTGGTGGGCGCCGATGGCATTGCATATTTCGGGCTTTTCTTTGTATTTTTCGGCCAGTTTCATGCCGAGGAGTGCGTGGGGCAGTTCGGGCTCTTCATCGGGCACTTTGCCTATATCGTGGAGCAGACCGGCACGGCGGGCCTTCTTGGGATTGAGGCCGAGTTCCGAAGCCATTATCGCACACAGGTTTGCAGTCTCGCGTGAGTGCTGCAGCAGGTTCTGTCCGTAGCTCGAACGATACTTCATCTTTCCTACAAGGCGTATAAGGTCGGGATGCAGACCGTGTATTCCGAGGTCGATCGTGGTGCGCTTTCCGGTCTCCACAATCTCTTCCTCTATCTGTTTGCGTACTTTAGCCACAACTTCCTCGATGCGGGCGGGGTGGATGCGGCCGTCGGCCACGAGCTGATGCAGGGCCAGACGGGCTATCTCTCGGCGCACGGGGTCAAAGCCCGACAGGACGATGGCGTCAGGGGTGTCGTCGACAATTATCTCGATACCTGTTGCGGCTTCGAGGGCGCGTATGTTGCGGCCTTCACGACCGATGATGCGACCTTTGATGTCGTCGGAGTCTATATGAAATACGGTGACTGAATTTTCAATGGCTGTTTCCGTGGCTACACGCTGTATCGACTGCACTACTATGCGCTTGGCTTCTTTGTTGGCGGTCAGTTTGGCTTCATCCATTATATCGTTTATGTAGCCTGCTGCTGTTGTTTTTGCTTCGTCGCGCAGTGACTCTATAAGACGCTCCTTCGCTTCGTCAGCCGACAACCCCGATATGTGTTCAAGGGCTTCCTGTGCGCTACGGGTGAGTTTGTCAAGCTCTGTTTTCCTGTCATCAAGAGCGGCTTCCTGCGCGTCAAGACCGGCTTTTGCCGCGTCGATTTCGTTGCGTCGGCGTGCAAGCTCGCCTTGTTGCTGGTTGAGCTGGAGCTCGCGCTGCTTTATGCGGGCCTCGTTCTGCTGTATTTTGGATAGGCGTGAATTGGCTTGTTTTTCGGCTTCGGCTTTGATTTGGAGCTCTTCCTCGCGCACTTCAAGCATTTTTTTCTGTTTAAGCATCTCCGCTTCCTGACGGGCTTCGTCAACGATTATCTTGGCTTGAGTGCGTGCCGATCTTTTCTGAATTATAATGGTGATCACCACAGCCAAGACCGCTGTTATCACCGATACCGCGATGTATATAAAAATGGTGTACATGATATGTGAATTAATGATTAGTCACAATAAATAAAAAATGCACTGACAATCATGCCTGTCGGCCGATTGAAAGTGCGGTTAAACTTTAATATGCTTTACCGAATATATGACGGAATTAGTCGACTTTCAGCAATATCCGGTCGAGCTCTTCCTCGAATTTACGCAACATTTCGTCCGTTATCTCGTTTTTGCGCTGTTCAAGCACATAGAGCTTGGCGAAATGTACGGCCACCATGCCTAACACGTCCTTTGACGTTTTGTCCTGTGGCTTTTCACCCATCCACTTGCTCCACACACGGTTTACGTAGTATTCGGCAAGTCTTACGGCTTCTTCGTCTTTTCGGGCAACCTGCATGCCTATATGGGCAAGGTCGGCTACCTTTATGGTTATATTCAGTTTATCTTTCATTGCATCATTCGCTTAATTCCGAGATGCATCTGTCGATTTCCCGCACTAATTTGGTTAACTTGGCCCTGCTTAACTCTACGTCGCGACGGTCGGGGTGAGCTACTGTGACAACTGTCAGATATTCAATACGACTTTTCAACTGTCTTATCTCTTCATTAAGACTTGTCACGGTCTGCTCCAATTCTTTGACGCGGGCTTCAGCGCTTGTTTTCCCTCGGAGCACTTCGTTATAGCGCTCGGTTAAAAACTCCGTTTTACGGCTGATACGTTGCAGTGTCTGCTGTAAATCGCTCGCCATTTATACCAAATTTTTACAAAAGTAATACAAATATCTTATAATACAATAGTTTTGTCTTAAAATTTATCGTCATGTATGTCGACTGACGGCTGTCAGAGCACCGGACTTAGAAGCCTGAACATTGATTCTTTGGCTTTTTGCCATGCCGGACGCTTGCGCCACACCGAAGTACTCAGACGCGTGCAGTTGTTGAGGTCCTCAAAAAATATATCGCTCAACTCTGAGTTGACTTCGCGTGAATATATGAAAATGTTGCTCTCGAAGTTGTGCTCGAAACTACGGAAGTCGATATTGGCCGAGCCTACCGAGGCAAACTCGTCATCGACGAGCACTGTCTTGGCATGGAGCATGCCGGCGTCGTAAAGATATACTTTTATACCCGCAAGCATGCACTCCATGATGTAGGAGTAGGAGGCGTAGGTGAGTATCTTCGAGTCGCTTTTGGCCGGAAGCATCAGCCTTACGTCCACTTTGGCGAGCGCTACCGTCTGAAGGGTACGCAGCAGGCTTTCGGTGGGCAGGAAGTAGGGGGTCTGTATGAATACGCGTTTGCGGGCGTTGGCTATGGCTTTCTGAAACACCATAGCTATATTGCTCCACTGGCTTGTGGGGCCGCTTGTCATCATCTGTATGCCGGCGTTGAAGCGTGGTTTGTTGCGACGGGCGGTGTTGGCGCTCTCATCGAGCAAAGACTGTCCCATGAAGCTCCAGTCGACGGCGAAAGCATATTGCAGGGCGCCTACTGCCGGACCTTTTATGCGCACGTGTGTGTCGCGCCACACTCCATAGGACACACCCTCGATATATCGGTCGGCTATGTTCATTCCGCCTATATAGCCTGTCTCTCCGTCGATTATTACAATCTTGCGGTGGTTTCGCCAGTTTATGCGGGTGGCGAATACCGGGAACGTGACTCTGAAAAACGGGTATACGTCTATTCCGGCATCAGCCATTCGCTTGAAGAATTTTGTTTTGGTCGACAGTGAGCCTATGTGGTCGTAAATGATGCGCACTTTTACCCCTTCGCCGGCCTTTTTTATCAGTATGTCGGCTATGGTGTTGCCTATCTTGTCATCTTTAAAGATGTAATATTCAAGATGTATGTAGGAGCGTGCGTTCTGCAGGTCGGCGATGAGTGCGTCAAACTTGGCGCGGCCCGAGGTGAATATGTCTATCTTGTTGCCGGGATAGTATATGGAGCCGTTAAGTGTGCGGGCCATTTTTATCTGCTGTTTGCTCGCTTGGGTGAGCGGCAGCGACGCTATGTCGATGCTTTTAAACGACTCGCGCTTGCGCAACCTGCGGCGGTTGCGCCTTGTTATCATACGTGTGTTTTTAAGGCTCCTGCCGAAGAATATGTACAGCACCGCACCGAATACAGGCACCATGAGCAGCACCGTAATCCAAGCCAACGACTTGACCGGATTGCGGTTTTCCGACAGCACAACGGCGATAAGGCTTATTATCGTGCCTACGTAAGCTGCCATCAATACTATGTAGTACCATGCCATTTTTCTCGATAACTGTGATGATAATAACCGCTAAGATAGTAAAAAGAAATCAATCAAAAAAGAACAGCATCAAAAAGGTGAAAATGTTAAGTGTCGGAGGGCTCGAAATAAAAAACGGGAAAGCGTCATCGCGACGTTTTCCCGTACGTTATGAATAGTATTTTGGAATTGATTATTCTTCAGCAATAACTTCGAAGGGAAGTTCGACAGCGACTTCCTTGTGAAGATTGACGGTGCAAGAGTATTTGCCGGGCTCTTTGATGGCGCCCTTGATGACAATAAGCTTGCGGTCAACGTTCTTTCCGAGTTTTTCAAGCTCTTCGGCGATAGTGGCGGCATTTACCGAGCCGAAGATAGTGCCTGCGGCGCTGGTCTTGGCTGTAATGGTCAGAGCCACTTTCTCGAGTTCTGCTGCCAGAGCCTCTGCGTCGGCTTTGATCTTAGCGAGCTTGTGGGCACGCTGACGCTGATTTTCAGCGAGTACTTTGAGAGCCGATTCAGTAGCTATCACTGCCTTGCCCTGAGGGATGAGGTAGTTACGGCCGTAGCCGTTTTTTACTTCAACGACATCGTCCTTGTAGCCTAAACCGGTGATGTCTTCTTTCAATATAATTTTCATAATTACTGTCTGTTGTTAAGATTATTTCATCAAGTCGGTTACGTAGGGAAGCAGAGCCAAGTGACGGGCGCGCTTTACAGCCTGTGCCACACGACGCTGAAACTTGAGCGAAGTGCCTGTGATACGACGGGGAAGCAGTTTGCCCTGCTCGTTGAGGAACTTCTTGAGGAATTCGGGGTCTTTGTAGTCGATATACTTGATGCCGCTTCTCTTAAAACGACAATATTTTTTCTTCTTTACGTCCACTGAAAGCGGAGTGAGATAGCGAATTTCTGATTGAGCCTGTGCCATGATTTAGTCCTCCTTTTCTTCTACGGGTGAATTTTGTTTTGCACCTTTAAGTGTGCGGCGTTTGATTGCATACTCGTGAGCGTACTTGTCAAGACGGAAAGTCAAGAAACGCAATACGCGCTCGTCGCGACGGAACTGAGTCTCGAGCTTCTTGATAACATCAGGATTTGCATCAAACTCTACAAGGGTGTAGAAGCCGGTCGACTTCTTCTGGATGGGGTATGCAAGTTTGCGCAGTCCCCAATTCTCTTCATTGACAATTGTTCCGGCGTTTTCTGTAATCACGCCTTTGAACTTGTCTACCGCTTCCTTCATCTGAGCATCAGACAAAACGGGAGTTAAAATGAAAACGGTTTCGTAGTGGTTCATACTAATTACGTTGTTTAATATAAGTTTTTAAAAAGCGACGGCAAAGTTACGACTTTTTCCGGCTTAATGCAAGTGAATGAGCAAAATAATATTTTAAAAATTAACATAAAACCTTTTCAGCAGGGCGCTTTTGCGATACATCGGTGCCGAATAGCCATTTGCTGTAGGGCATAAGCGCTAATATTTTAGCCGTGAGGTAACAGCATATGAATGTGCATATCGCTATGGCCGGAATAGCCGCTACGGTGGGCAACGACAATGTGTCTTTAAGAATACCGACCCACAGGCCGAGCCAAAATATGTGCATGAGATATATCGTGTAGCTTAGTTCCGACATTTCCGTAATTATAGCCGGCGATTTTTTGAGGTCGATGCAGGTGAACATCAGGAAGGTGCCTGCGGTGAGCAGCACGCAGTTGACGGTGCAGAAGGCCCATCCGATTTCCAGCCGGGGGGTGGGGTGTATCTGACCGGGTATGGCTTGTGTATAGAATGAGTAAATCGTGAGCACGGCTCCGATCAGCATAGCCGCCGAGCCGATGACGAGGCGCTTTCTGCGGCTCCAGTCAAGGTGTACTTTTATATAATGTGCCATGACAAGATAGCCCAAGTAGCCCGAAAAGTACCAGAGCATGTGGTATTCGTTCCAGAAACATTGGCCCCACACTTCTCCGCACCATCTGTTGAGGTACGGCATACAGGTCGATATAATGAATAGCAGTATGAAGAAACGCTCTTCTTTTGCGGTGGCTTTCTTTAGCCACGGCGATATGATCGGGATGAACAGATACAGGCTTATAAGCGGATACATGAACCACAGGTGGCCGGCAAGTGTGGGGAAATTCAAAAATATGCGCGACAGATCGGTCAGTGAGGTGTCGGCAGATATCTGGCCCCATAAAAGCGGCAATGTGCTGTAAAGAATCATAAAGATGAAAAATGGCGGAAGGATGCGGGCGAAGCGTTTGCGATAAAACTCTCCGGCAGTCATGCCGTCTTTCATCGGCACAAGAAGATAGGCCGAGACGATCATGAACAACGGCACCGCCATGCGTGAGAAGCCGTCGTAAATTGAAACCCATAACCGGTCGGCTTCAGTAGCCAAGAATGCCTGCGGCCCGACCATGTCGGTCGACCCCGGAGCCCCGTAAAAATTTTCACTCGCATGTACGAGAATAACAAGAAAGCAAGCGAATACCCTGATAAAATCCAAGAAAACTATACGTTTCATTAAAAAATAGTTGAATATTCTGTTTTGTGATATTGTGCAAAGTTAAAGTTTTAACCGTTATCGCGTAGTATGTCGTTGGGATAATTCTGTATAATAATATGCCATTTCTGTCTACAACGGTGCCTTATAGTATATTGGCATTCAAAAAAAGGACCGATCAGCAGATGACCGGTCCTTCCGTATAAAGTATGAGTTACTTTACTTTTTGATGTAGGCTTTTACGAGGGCAAGCACTGCGGGAGCGGTGAAGCCGAATTTCTCGTCAAGCACTTTGTAGGGTGCCGATGCGCCGAAATGGTCGAGGCCGAATACCTCGCCGTTGCGTCCTACCACGCCGCGAAGGGTGGAGGGGAGGCCGGCGGTAAGACCGAATACCTTGCCGTCAGCGGGGATTACGCTGTGGCGGTAGGCTTCGGGCTGGCACTCAAACAAGCCGATAGAGGGAACAGATACCACGCGTGCGGCAACGCCTTCGGCGGCAAGCTGATTGGCTACCTCTACGAGCAGCGACACTTCCGAGCCGTTGGCTACGAGAGTTACTGCGGGGTTGGCTGCGTCAACGACTACATAGCCACCCTTTTCCGCGCCGAGGGCTTCCTGATAGCGGTCGCCGCTGCTTGCGGGCAGGTCGGGTATGTCCTGACGGCTGAGGATGAGGGCGGTGGGAGTCTTGTCGTTTTCCATGGCCATCTTCCAGCATACCGAAGTTTCGGCTGCGTCGCCCGGACGGAGTACGAGCATGCTCGGATCGCCCTTGAAGTTGCGGAGCTCCTCCATAAGGCGTATCTGAGCTTCCTGCTCCACGGGTTCGTGGGTAGGACCGTCTTCGCCTACGCGGAATGCGTCGTGAGTCCAGATGTATTTCACGGGGAGTTCCATGAGGGCGGCCATACGTACGGCAGGTTTCATGTAGTCGGAGAATACGAAGAATGTGCCGCATGCGCCGATCATACCGCCGTGAAGGGCTATACCGTTCATGAGAGCGGCCATAGTTAGCTCTGCCACACCGCAGTGGAGGAATGCGCCCGTGAAGTCGCCGTGGGTAAGCGGAGTTGTATTCTTGAGGAATGCGTCGGTCTTGTCGGAGTTGGCAAGGTCAGCCGATGCCACGATCATGTTGCCTACCTTCTTGGCAAGTTCGGCGAGAACGTCGGCCGAAGCCTGACGGGTGGCGATATTGGGCTTGTGGGCAATGGCTTTCCAGTCGATGTCGGGAAGTTTGCCTGCAAGGTATCCGTCGAGAACGGCTGCCTGCTCCGGATTGGCTGCACGCCAAGCGGCTTCGGCCTCATGACGGGCTTTAACCTCTTCGCGGAGAAGGGCTGCGCGGTCTTCGTACAGCTTCTTGACGTCATCCCATATGTGCCACGGATCGGTGGGGTCTGCGCCGAGGTTTTCCATTGTCTTTTCGTAAGAAGCTCCAGACTTGCTGAGCGGGTTGCCGTGAGTAGAGCATTTTCCTTCATATGAAGCACCGTCGGCGGTGACTGCTCCGCGGCCCATCACTGTCTTGCCTATTATAAGAGTAGGACGTTTTTTCTCCTCTTTTGCGGCTTCGAGCGCGCCTGCCATGGCGAGCGGGTCGGTGCCGTCGACTTCGATTACATTCCAGTGCCATGCACGATATTTGGCGGCGGTGTCTTCGGTTGTCACCGCGTTGGTCTCTGTCGAGAGCTGGATGTCGTTGCTGTCATAGAACATGATGAGATTGCTCAGTCCGAGGTATCCGGCCAAGCGTCCGGCACCCTGCGAGATCTCTTCCTGAATGCCACCGTCAGAGATGAAGGCATAGGTCTTGTGGGCGATCCAGTCGCCGAAGCGGGCCTGAAGGAAGCGTTCGGCAATGGCGCAGCCTACAGCCATTACATGGCCTTGACCGAGCGGGCCGGAAGTGTTCTCAACGCCGCGTTCGGGGTGTACTTCGGGGTGTCCCGGAGTTACGCTGCCCCACTGACGGAACTCCTTGAGTTCGTTGAGAGTGTACTTGCCGGTAAGTGCGAGTACGGCGTAGAGCATCGATGACATATGACCGGGATCGAGGAAGAAGCGGTCGCGTGCGATCCAAGTGGGATTGTCAGGATCGGTCACTAAAAACGACGAGTAAAGAACGTTTACAAAATCAGCGCCTCCCATAGCGCCTCCGGGGTGTCCCGATTTCGCTTTTTCTACCATAGACGCGGCCAACACTCTGATGTTGTCGGCTGCGCGGTTCATAAGATCTTTATTCATGAATTACTGTTATGAGGTAAAATAGTTGGATAGTTTGGTTCTTACAGATAGAGTTGCTCGTCCTCGGTCACGGGTATGTCGGTGTTGACATTCTTGCTGCCGACAAGACCGTAGAAGAGGAGGTAGCCCAGACATGCCACGATGAGCCAGTAGCTGGTCATGTAACCGGCCTCTTTGGCTATGAACTGCTGGATGAGGGGCAGAACGCCGCCGCCTACAACCATCATCATGAAGATGCCTGAAGCCTGTGCTGTATATTTGCCGAGGCCTTCGACGGCAAGGTTGAATATGCCGCCCCACATTACCGATGTACACAGACCGCAGAGTATGAGCAGATACGCGCTTACGGGCACTGTGGCTATCTCGCCGTTGATGCCGCTGTATACAAATGACGGTACGCTGACGGTGACTGATTTCGGAATGAATATGGCTCCGATGACAAGGCCTATGGCCACTGCCGATACGGTGATGAGCTGAGCACGGGTCGATACTTTGCCGCTGATGGCGCCGCTGAGGCTACGGCCTACAAGCATGAGAAGCCAGTAGATGGCTACGATAGCTCCGGCTATGGTCGATGCGTCGCCGATGACTCCCGCACCTGTGCCTTTCTGGTCGGCAAGATAGAAGTTGAGAGTACCGGGGATGCCGATCTCAATACCTACATATATGAATATACCGATAACGCCGAGCACCGTATGACGGAAGTTCCACGGGCTGTGGCTGTATTTTACGCGTTTCTGGCCACCTTTTGACAGGTTTGGTTCGGGTATGGTTACAAATGATATGACGATAAATGCGGCTACAAACACGCCCATTGCGATGAACAGCAGAGGAGTTACCGCCTGCATGGTGGTCGATTTGGTGAGCTGTCCTATGAGCGCGCCAACGAAGAACGGAGTCAATGTGCCGGAGAGGGAGTTGAGCGCGCCTCCGGTCTGGAGAAGCTGGTTGCCCTTGTTGCCGCCGCCGCCAAGCAGGTTGAGCATGGGGTTGACCACGGTGTTGAGCATGCACACGCAGAAACCGCATATGAATGCACCGAGCAGATATATTATAAAGTTCCAGCGGACTGTAAATTCACGAACGACGGCTACGCCGTTTTCGTCAATAGTTGACTGCATCGAGAATACGGGCGACTCCGTGCCTACGATGCTTGACAGGTATTGTACGAAAAGACCGATGACACCGATGGCCATGGCCCAGAGGGCGGTCTTTTTGTAGCCGATCTTAACCAGAAGATTGCCGGCGGGTATACCCATAAACAGATAGGCAAGGAAGTTCATCATGTTGCCCATCATGCCTAATACGCTGTTTCCTTCAAATTCATTTCCCCAGATTGTGCCGATGGGGGCGGCCAAATTTGTGACAAAAGAGATCATCGCAAATAGGAAGAACATTGCAATGATCGCTATCAGTCGTCCGTTGGAATTGTTTTTTGTTTCCATGACTATTTTAATGATTGGTTATTGTAGTTTAGGTTAATTTCGTAAAATTAGTTATTTTTTTTCACTGCCGGAAATCGTTATGTTCTAAAACATATTATGGCGCGCAATTTCAGTATTCCCGTTCACCGAAAATCGTGGTGCCGATACGCACCATGTTGCTGCCGCACTCTATGGCGAGGCGAAAATCGTGGCTCATGCCCATGCTTAAAGTGTCGCATACTGTTCCGTCATCCAGTGTGATAGTTTCCTTCAGTCTGTCATACATATTTTTTATGGCCCGGAAATCGGCTGCTATCCTGTCATCGTCGTCGACATTGCTTGCCATGCCCATGACGCCTCTGACTTTTACCGCCGGCAGCTCGTTGAGTATGCCGCTTGCCATCAGCCCGTCAAACTCTTCGGGAGTGAAGCCGAACTTGGTCTCTTCGCGGGCTACATGCACCTGAAGCAATATATTAACCGTGCGACCTATGCGTGCCGCTTCGGTATTGACAAGGCGCAGCAGGCGCTCCGAGTCGATGCTGTGTATGCATGCCACATAAGGCATGACAGCGCGCACCTTGTTGGTCTGCAGATGGCCTATGAAGTGCCACTCGATATCGTCGGGCAGCTCGTTGGCTTTGCTTACCAGCTCGTTGGCGCGGCTTTCGCCGAATATGCGGTGGCCTGTGGCATAGGCCTCCATTATGGCTTCCGCGGGGTGAAATTTAGATACGGCCACAAGCGTCACCCCCTCGGGGAGCGACGCTTTTATTTCCATTATCCGTTGTCCTGTTCCGTCCATAAACGTTGCGCTTATGCTTCGGGTGCGGCTTCGGTCTTGGCGAGTTTGGCCTTGTAAACATCCATTATGTTGGTCTCGGCTATGGATGCTATCTCAAAGTCGGCCATAGTGCCTTTCATGCCCTCCATGAAGTTGTCGAGAGCTCCGCGGAAGTCGTTAGCGGCCACGAGTATGTGGGTTGTGGTTTTCTTCTCTACGGCAGTCTTCTCGTCAAGTGTTATGAAGTTGACTTTGACGTGATACCACTTGTCGGCCGCGTCGTCCCAGAATATTTCCGATATGTTGGTGCGCTTTACAGCCGATATCGAGAAGTCGCCCGAGATAAACGGGGTAAGCTCCTCGATAGTGCGTGCTTCGGCTTCAGTGAAGCTGAGCGCGTCGACCATATAGGGTTCGTTGACTTTCTTCTGCATTCCGTTTTCCATCATTTTGTCATAACGGACTTTAGTTTCAAACCAGTTGCTCATATTTTCAGTTGGATTGTTTTAGTTATTTTTGTTTTTTAAGATGTAAATATGTGTGCACACAGCCTACAAAAAGTGCGCCACCTATTATGTTGCCCAATGTGGCGGGAATAAGGTTGGCGGTTATCATCTGCAACGGTGCCACTTCGGCTCCTTCGAGCATGCCGCAGGGTATAAAAAACATGTTGGCTATCGAGTGCTCGTATCCGAGGGCCACGAAAGCCATGACCGGCAGCCAGCAGCCAAACATCTTGGCTCCGCTGCTCTTGGCCGACAGTGCCAGCCATATGGCAAGACATACACACCAGTTGGCGCCTATGCCTTTGAGAAACACTGTAAGCCACGGCATCGACACTTTCGCTTCGGCTATCTTTATTATGGCGCTGTGATAAGGCTCGGGAGCGGTGAGGCCGGTGAGATACACCATGAAGTATACGAAAAGCATGGCGCCCGCGAAGTTGCCCAGATAGACGAGCGTCCAGTTGACGAGGACATCTTTCATCGAGCATCGGCGCAGCATCCATGCCGGCATGAGGAGCGCGTTGTTGCCGGTGAACAGCTCGGCTCCGAGCACCACCACGAGTATAAGTCCTATGGGGAACATGGCTCCGCTCATCACTTTCTGTAGTGCCGGATTAGCGGCTGTCGCTTCGGGAAAGCCATAGCCCACAATGAGCGACAATGTGCCGCCGAAGGCTATGTATATGCCGGCGAGAACGGTCAGTACTATGAAACGACCGTAATTGCCTTGGCTTAACCGGAGTTTGTTTTGTCCTACGGTGAGAGCGCTTTCGGCTACTTCAACGGGTGTTTTTGTTGCCATCGCTACGTGGGGTTACAGACTTTCGAGTATACGTTTTAGAACCACCTCGGCCGAAATCTCACGGTTGGCCGCTTCCGGTATTACCAATGAGCGCGGGCCTTCAATGACGTCGTCGCTCACGATCATGTTGCGTCTTACCGGCAGGCAGTGCATGAAGTATGCATTGTTTGTCAGTGCCATCTTCTCGGCGGTGACGGTCCATGAGCGGTCGGTGCTCAGTACCTTGCCGTAATTGGGATCGGCATATGCGCTCCAGTTTTTGGCATACACGAAGTCGGCTCCCTCAAGGGCCTTGTCTTGATCATATTCTATGCGTGCACGTCCTGTAAATTCGGGCGCGAGTTCGTAGCCGCGCGGATGTGTTATGACAAAGTCGTAGTCGGTGGCGTTCATCCACTCGGCAAATGAGTTGGGCACAGCCTGCGGGAGCGATTTGGGGTGGGGAGCCCATGTCATGACCACTTTAGGACGCGGTGTCTGCTTGTACTCCTCGATGGTTATGAGGTCGGCGAAGGACTGCAACGGGTGACGGGTGGCCGCCTCCATCGAGAATACCGGACGCCCGGAGTAGCGGATGAACTGATTGATGATTTTTTCCTCGTAGTCATCGGTCTTTGACTCGAAGCGGGCGAAGGAGCGTACGCCTATGACGTCGCAGTAGCAGCCCATGACCGGTATGGCCTCAAGCAGATGCTCGGGCTTGTCGCCGTCCATGATGACGCCGCGTTCGGTCTCGAGTTTCCATGCGCCTTGGTTTACGTCAAGTACTATGACATTCATGCCGAGGTTCATGGCCGCTTTCTGAGTACTGAGGCGGGTGCGCAACGACGAGTTGAAGAATATCATCAACAAGGTCCTGTTCTCGCCCAAATGCTTGTAGCCGAATTTGTTGGCTTTTACTTCAAAGGCTTCTTTGACGGCTGCGTCAAGATTGCCTATATCATGTACGTTGGTAAAATTTCTCATTGTATGTGAAAATATGGTGCAAGTTACTTAAATATTTCCACATAGCGGCGGTCAGGCCGCGTTTTTTCATTTTTTTATCTTGTCGAGGAGCTTGTATCGGTCGAGATGCACGCGTATGCGGTCAGTCGGCGGCAGAGCCATGTAGTCGCCGTAGATGAGCCGCAGATAGGAGTCGGTATTGTGGGGTACGGGAAATTTCCGTCCTTCAAACTCGGCTTCGGTCACCGGCAGAAGGTCCTCGCGGTGTCTTACTTTTTTGCAGAAGTAGCCCATGGAGTGGCGCAGTATGTTGCCGGCTCCGATGGCCGACACTTTTTTCAGAACCGGCAGTGTGGCGCCGCGGATCGCTTTGTAAAAGAGGTACGCGGTGCGGCTACCCTTGCCTTGAAGCATGTTGAAATGCGCTTCCACGTACTTGCGCTGTATAAGTGAACCGGCACGGTAAAGCAGCAACGAGCCGGAGGGAGCTACGTGAAATATATCGACAAAGCATCCGCGATAGCGGTAATTGAGGTCGCCGCCGCACCCCTCCTCGACAAATGAAGCGAGGTCGCGTACTTTGGCGTGGGTCAGCCGGTAGCCGGGGTCGTTTTCCGGTGTCTGGAGGACGTAGCGGTCGTTTGACTCTGTCTGCATGACTTTTAAGAAGCGCTTGTAGTCAGAGTCGAGCATCTCCACGTCGATGTCGTCGTCCCACGGAATGAACCCTCCGTGGCGTATGGCTCCGAGACATGTGCCCGAGCTTAGCCAATAGTTTATGCCGTGGCGGCGGCATACGTCGTCGATAAACACGAGTATGTCGAGAAGACGCATCTGAAACTCTCTCAGCGGACTGCCGTCGGGGTTGAAGCGCTCGCGCAATTGCTTCTGTATCGCCTCGTCAATCATAGGGCTAACGGCGTTTTACATCTATTACCTCGCCTGTCATGGGTGACAGAAGGGTTTTTACAGATGCTACAGCCACCATGCGCGGGTCGAGTAGTGTGCCTTCGGGTTCGTTGCCGAAGTTTTTTATGCGCATCGGGGTCTTGGTGCGTTCGGGATTGATGCAATTGACTCTGATGCCGCTGTCAAACCACTCTTCGCTAAGTGCCTGCACGAAGTTGACAATGGCGGCTTTGAGCGACGAGTAGAGGCAGTACATGGCGCGGCCGCGAGTGTAGGAGCTCGATGTGAAGAAGATTGCGCTACCTTTAGATGCCTCCAAATAAGGATATGATTCCTTGGCCACGTTGACGCAGCCGAGATAGTTGACGTCGACGCTGTTGCGCACAGTATCGTAGTCCATCACGCTCAGTGGCTGGCGGTCCAGAAGTCCGGCAGTGTTGACCACGTAGTCCACGCTGCCTGTCGATGACGCCGCCTCGGCAAGAGCGGCTCTTACCGACTCCGGCTTGGTGACGTCGACTCCGGAGCGGCGGCTCACGGCATGTACGTGCATGTCCATGTCGCGACACAGTCGGGCTATTTCGTATCCGATGCCTTCGGTGCCGCCGAATATGATGACGGTTTTACCTTTCAAAGCGATTTTGTCGTCAGTCGTTATGGATGTTGACATTCCAGACAGACTTTTGAGCTGAAAAAGCTTATCTATCAAAAATATATCCTCTTTATAAGTAAGCTTCATGTTGAACTGCTCGCCTTTGACCACAAAAATGGGCACGTCGGGCATGTATTTCAACACTACGCCGCAGTCGTCGGTGGTTTTGAACTTCGGGTCGAGCAGCGCTCTGTCATAGGCTTCCTTTATGACTGATAGCTTGAAGGCCTGCGGAGTCTGTCCGTTGCGGAGAAACTGGCGCGAAGGTATCTTCACTATCTCGTCGTCATCGTTGACCTGTATTATAGTGTCGGTCGTGGGTACCGCCACATCAATGGCGTCGTAACTGTCAAGTGCGTCGATGACGTCGTTGATTATGCGTTCGTTCACGAGCGGTCTTACAGAATCGTGAAATATGATGTTACACTCGCCTTCGGGGGCATACGCGTTGATGGCGGCGAGGCTCGACTCGTAGCGCTCCTTGCCTCCGGCGAGTATCTTTTTTATTTTCCCGAAGCGGTTGTGCAGACAGATATCTTCTATGTCGCGTTCATAGTCGCTGTTTACGACCACGCATATCTCGTCGATACGGGCATTGAGCTGAAACATATTGATCGTATGCTCGATCACTTTTTTTCCGGCAATCTTCATGAACTGCTTGGGTGTGTGGTCGCCCATGCGTTGTCCCGAACCTCCGGCAAGTATGACAGCTATATTTCTCATTAAATTATTATGATTATAGGATTATAAACGACGAGTCGACCGTCGATTTAAGTTCCGATTTCAGCTTGTTGGCGTTGACCGGTTTTGATACATATCCGTTGAAACCGTTCTCCATTATGCGGTCTTTGTCTGACGCGAAAGCGTAGGCTGTTACAGCAATGATAGGCACGGTCTTTGATATTTTTCGTATCTCGCGTGTGGCCTCGTAGCCGTCCATGTTGGGCATGTTGATGTCCATTATTATTATGTTTGGCTGGTGGAGCTTGAAGAGTTCCACCGCTTCCACACCGTCCCATGCATGGATAAGATTGTAGTCATTGGATAGTATGGTGTCAAAGAGCAGGTAGTTGCTCTCATTGTCCTCGGCCACAAGTAGTGTGAGTTTGTCTTTCTTGATTGTCTCTTTGGGCTGCGATATGGCGGGTGTGGCTTTTATATCGGAACTCTTGACTTCTTTAAACGGTATGGTGAACCAGAATGTCGATCCGAGTCCCAGTCCGGGCGACTCGACGCCTATTGTGCCGCCCATTTTCTCTATAATGCTCTGGCATATAGACAGACCGAGTCCTGTGCCTTGTACAAAATCATTGAGCTTGGTGAAGCGCTGAAATACGCTCGACTGCTTTTCTCGGTCGATGCCTATGCCGGTGTCGCGTACAAAGAAATATATGTCCTTGCCGCGCAGCTCGTAGCCGAAGGTTATGCTTCCCTTTTCGGTAAACTTGCATGCATTTGTAAGCATATTGATCAGCACCTGCGACAGACGGTTGCGCTCGGCTTCTATCACGCACTCGGCGGCACCGAGAGTGAAGTTTAGCACCACTCCGGGCTTCAGACGCAGCCTTACCGTGTTTTCCATATTGCGTATCAGCTCGTTGAGGTCGGTGGGCTGGTATATGAACTCCAGCGTGTTGGCCTCTACTTTGGCGAGGTCGAGAATATCGCTTATGAGTTGCAACAGCAGTTGGTTGTTGTTCTCGATGATGCTGATGAATTTTTCTTTTTTCTCCGGTTCATTTGTGGTAGCAAGCAGGTTGGAGAAGCCTACTATGGCGTTAAGCGGTGTACGTATCTCATGGCTCATGTTGGCGAGGAACGCCGATTTGAGCCTGTCAGACTCACGTGCATGTTCCTTGGCCTGAATGAGAGTCTGTTCTTGTTTTTTACGTTCGGTAATCAGCAACAGCGAGCCGGTAAGCGCAGTCGGGCGATCATTGGTGTCGACATTGTCAACAGTGGCGTTTACTTCAAGCCAGTCAATCTGCTCTTCACCGTTTACGAGAGTGACGACCCTGAACTCTTCTTTTATGTAGTTTACCGATCGGTTGACCAGATTTTGGTAGGCTTTCCTTATACGAGGCAGGTCCTCCTTGTGTATGCGCTGGAATATCTCGTTGGAGTCCACGATGTTCTGTCCGCGTTTCTCGTCGAAAGAACTTTGGAAGTTCATGTGACTGAATACTCCACCCGAGTCGCAGAAAATGCGTTGTGTCTCAAGATCCCACTGCCATGGTATGATACGTGCCACGCTGAGTGTCATCTGGAGTTGTTTGCGCGATTCACGCAGTTCGTTCTCAGCCTTATTCTGTTTTGTGCTGTCTATGCCGAATATCTCTATGGTGCCGGGTTGTACGCCTTGAGTTATCAGGAAGTTATAGTATGTGTCGTTATCTTTGAAGTAGTGGGTGAATGTCACGGAGTGGCCATTCTCCATACCGGTCTCCACAAGCTGCTTGACGTAGTCCATGTTGAGGAATGTGTTTGGGTCGGCAGCTATCTGCTCAAACGATTGGTTGTCGGACTTTAACTCGATGGCCATTAGCTTTTTGTTGGCTCCGGTATGTACGATGGCATGTCCGTAAGCTATGGGCATATTGCGCACGAGTACGTCATGGTCACGATATGCGTTTAGCTTTGTCGAAGTCTTTATATTCTTGGTAAGAAGAAGTATAACTACAAGCGCGATGACGAGAGCGCCGACAAGCAGATACCAGAACAGTTCTTTCCATGCCGACTCCGGTCGGTCGATATAAACTGTGTCGTCAGGGCAGTTGCTTTCGGAGTATCCGCACAGTTTCATCTGCGGATAGTTTACCACATAATGGAAGTCTTCGGGATATTCGGGATAGAAAAACGGCAGTTGCGACATCGACATTCCGGCTACCATCTCTTTAAGGTAACGCACCGTAATGTTATGAAGTTTTTCTTTATCGGGGTAATATCCACCCAATATACCCTTGTCAAGATATGCTTCACGCAATGCATATATAGGCTGTTTGGCTTGTTTTACCATTATATAGTCGCCGGTTACGAGCGACGGATAGCCGTTGACATTTTCTTTAGTGTAAAACCAAGACGAGAAGAGCAGGGCAGTGCCATTTTCACCTCCTGTAAGATAGTTTAGCAGCTTGCCGTTGTTCTCCGCGTTGCCTACAAGCCAGTCATAATCGATTTCCGGATATGTAGCGGCTATGTAGGAGCGTATGCTGGTGTTGAGGTAGCGGTTGATAGAGAGCTCGTCGGCTGCAAATACGATTTTGCCAAGCCCCGGGTTCATGCGTACCATAAGGTCAATGGTCTCTTTGTACATGATCGGCGACTCGATGAATGTGAAGTCGTAGAGGTCGCGCAGCTCCGACAATGGCACCAAATCATCT
The DNA here is from genome assembly GCA_009775095.1 of Muribaculum sp. GTDB lineage: Bacteria > Bacteroidota > Bacteroidia > Bacteroidales > Muribaculaceae > Muribaculum. The sequence goes on along the minus strand of VSOZ01000018.1, from coordinate 21,819 downwards.
TGTGTGCCGTCGTCTTCAATCGTTGCTCCGGTGTAATAATATTTTTCCGGAGCTATACGGTCGGTGTTTCCGATGAATATCGTAGGAACATTGCCCCATTTTGCAGTAAGTTTTTCCATGAAAGTAAAGCCCGGTTCGCCAAGTATTACCATGCCGTCAGGGGCTTTTGCAAAGCGGTTAAGCACTCCGTTTAGTGTCCGCTCATAGATTGTGTCGTTGGTGATGTATGTGAAGTTCAGATTCACTACACTGACAGTAAAGTCCGATGAGTGGGCACCGGTGTTGAGTATCAGCGAAGTCAGCTCGTTATTCCATGCGGCACCGTCGTTATATGAGTTCAGCACGAGTATGTTTTTCTGGCCGATATCGGCATTGGCGGCCGACGCGGCAGATGTTGTACCGATAAGTATTAATGCTAAAATCAATGCGGTTGCACGCAAAATGCTACTATATTTGTTCATGAAAAAGAAGGTTATCAATGCAAATAATCCATAAATAGGCAATTTCTCGTCAAAAATAATGAAATTATATTTAATAATACAATATTATCGGCTCAAAACGCGAAAAAGAAGTGTTAAAATGCAACCGGTCGAAAATCGTAGCGACTTCCGACCGGTTATAGTGTTTAATCGAGGTCTCGATTACATGCCGATAAAGCGGAGAGCCTTAACACCTGCACGACCGTATGCCACGTATACAGTGCCGTCGTCGGCTACCTTGACGTAGTTGGCCGATGCATTGCCCTGCTTAGTGTACTTCAAGTCAAGACCTTCGGCATTTTTCTTTACTTCGAGGGTGTTTTTGTCAAGCACATATACACCTGCCGCACCTGCTGCCACGTAGAGGTTGCCACCCTTAATGCACAGACCGTTGGCGGCTGCGCCCTTCTTGGACTGGGGTATGTTCCAACGGCCTATTGGGCTGCCGGCAAGGTTATATACGGCAACACCGTTGTGACCCTGACAAGAGTAGATGCGGTCGCCGTCGATGGCAATCACGTTCTTTCCGTATACGGGAGAGAATGCGGGTACATCCCAATATGTTTCCTCTTCTGTCGGGAATTTATCGATAGGCCATACTGTTATTTTCGCTGGTAGCGTTGTGGTGAAGTCATCTTCGTCGTACTCCACATTCTGGTCGCCCGGACGTTGGGTATACTCGATCGTTACAGCGTAGCGGTCGTTGATGGCTATATGCTTGGCCGAACCATTTGTCAGCGAGTAATCACCAACATGGGGTACTTTGTAATTCTTGGTGTCGGTGGGGATTATCAGGATAGAGTCGGTATTGTATTCCATAGTCTGGTAGCCGCCTGCGGTAGTCATATAGAGAGTGCGTTTACCGGCATTTTCGCGTATAACCACGCTGTTGCCCGATATGCCTTGTGCCTTTGCGTTGTCACCTTTAGGCTGCAGAAGTGCGCGCACGAGCATGTCGCCGGCCCATTCGTCGGTGAACTTGCCGAAGTTGCGGGTAGCGTCGAGCTGAATTTTGCCGATGATAGCGCCTTTATCATCATTGTCACCCATAGTGAGCAACGAGTTGGTCTTGGCGTCATATATGACATGGTTGAAGTCATACGCGCCACCGGCCATTTCAGGCTTCAGCTCCATATATGATGTAATGGCGAGGGTGTCGGCAGGGGTCATTTCGATAACTTCGATGCATCCCCAATAGGGTATGCCGTCGTGCTCATGGTTGGTGCCGCTGCCTTGTCCTATACCGCGCTTGTGCCATGAAACGAATGCCTGATTGCCGACGAGGTCAACACATGTTGCCGAGATGGGGTGGGTGTGGGTGTCTGTTGCACCGATAACCTCAACTGGTTCCGGATCTTCATCCTTTTTGTCGGGCTTTCCGTCGGAGGGACGGCATCCGTCTTTGTCAGCAGGGATGTATATGTCCTCCTCGCCCTCAAGAATGGTCGTGCCACCTTGTGTGAAAGTAACATCCTTGCCGAAAGGCACCTCGTTACCACCGTTGTCAACCACGTTGGTGAATTTAAGACCTACGTTTCCGTTAAACAATCCGGGGAGGTCGTCAATTGTGGTTACCGGAGGATTAAGGTTGTTATTGGGTTGAGCCTGAGCCTTGAAAGTGCTGGCTTTTACTTTGCTTGATTCTTTACCTGCAAATATGAAGCCGGTTTTCTTATTGGGCATGTAAAGAGTACCGGTGATGTCTACGAGCGACTGAGCCTGCATGTTTATTGCAGCTCCTCCGGCCAGAACATTCATGTCTTTAGCAAAGATATAGTTGTCAATGAACATCTCGCCACAGTTCTGGACATCAAGAAGTCCGATGGGCACTTCAAGGCACTTGGCTGCTATCGAACCGCTTGAGTTGATGCTTAGTTTTGTGCCGGTCACTTTAATGTATTGAGCTACATTGATAGTGAAGTTGTTTACTATCTCGGCGTCAACTACGGTAAGCGAATTGGCCGCAAAGTCACCGTTCATAAGAGTGATTGACTTTGCCTTGACATCACCGTCTACATTAAGGGCGGTGTTGTTGTCAAGTGTTACGACAAGCTTCGAGTTGTCGATACCGTAGTTAAGATTCAGTGCGGCATCCTCGATAAGTTTAAGTTCGTCAGGCTTTGTGTAAGTCACGGGAGCGTAAGCAAATATCTCAACGCCCTTTATCCCATAATCGTTATTGATGGTGACCTCGCTGCCTTCCTGAATGTAAATCTTGTTCGGCTTGCCGTTGGATGTCGAGACAGCTATTTTTATGCCCTTGCCGGTTATGTACAATTCCGACTGATTATTCATGTTAAGCCAATATTCGCCGGCTTTGTCCAACTTGTAGCTGCCGCCGTTCATGTTTTGATCAAACTCCTTGGCGTCAGCGGGAACGGGCTTGGGCTCCGGCATCTCAAAGCCGCGAGTCTCGGGTGCACGTCCGCTTTTGCCGTTCTGTGTGTCGGCAAGATAGTTGTTGATTAAAGCGCCGAGTGCGGTCGGATCGGTCACGATATTGCCATTTACACCGTTGGATGCCTCGATGGCCGGCACGTTGGGTCCGTCGGGATTCTCTTGGTCTACTCCGTCATCCGAACAGCCTGTCATAGCGACAAGAGCCATAGCGACGAAGCCGATTCTTAAGGTGTATTTGCGTGATGTACGCAAATCAAACAAAGTTTTCTTACTCATAGTAACTTAATGTTCTTTGATTGGTGATTATGATGTAATTGTTTATTGCGATAATGAATTGTGCAAATATAAGAAATTATTTTACTAAAAACAAATTTTCCAGTCGACTAATCAGTTAAATTGTAAGTCGTTATGGCCGGTTATTGTTTTTTATTGCAGTCGGTTGTTACAGCCGTTCATCGACAAGCGCTTTGTCAAGGGCGCTTTTGACGTCGTATACAACCGCGTTGTGGCGCAACATGTGCCTTATGTCAAGCCGCGCAAATTCCTTATGATCCACACAGTATATGATTGCGTCATATTGTCTTTTTTCAACCGGCGGAAGCTCGTTGAGCACGGTCATTCCCGTTATGGCTTTTGCGCGCTTGGGATCGACGTGGGGGTCGTAAATGTCAATGTCATGTGTGAAATCGGACAGAGCGTTGTAGAGGTCGGTGACCTTCGTATTGCGCACATCGGTGCAGTTCTCCTTGAATGCGAAGCCAAGCAGCAGTATCTTGGAGTCTTTTATCTGTATGCCTTTCTTTTTCATAAGATGACGCACGCGGCCGGCCACGTACTCGCCTATGTAGTTGTTGACCCGCCGTGCCTCCGACATGAGCCGCGGCTCGGATCCGCTTTGGCGTGCCTTGTATATAAGGTAATACGGGTCTACTCCTATGCAGTGGCCACCGACAAGTCCGGGTTTTACATGTACGAAGTTCCATTTTGTCGACGCGGCCCTTATCACTTCGGCGGTGTCGACGCCGAGCGAGTTAAACACCATGGCGGCTTCATTGATGAACGCTATGTTGATGTCGCGCTGAGTATTTTCGAGCACTTTGGCTGCTTCGGCGGTCTTTATTGACGAGGCTCGGTAAGTCGGAGCCTTGAGTACCGACGCATACAGCCGGTCGACGAATTCGGCGGCCTCGGCGGTTGATCCTGAAGTGATTTTGCTGATGCTCTCGATACGGTGCTCTCTGTCGCCGGGATTTACGCGCTCGGGCGAGTATCCTACAAAGAAGTCGCGGTTATACTTCAGCCCCGAACCCTCCTCAAGCAGCGGCACACACTCCTCCTCGGTAGCTCCGGGGTATACGGTGGACTCGTATATGACGATATCGCCGTGACGAAGCACTGATGCCACATGGCGCGAAGCATCGCGCAGCGGGCTGAGGTCGGGCATGTTGTCGGTGTCGACCGGGGTGGGCACGGTGACTATGTACACGTTGCAGCCGGCCATGTCTTTTATGTCGGCGGTCACGGTAAGTCCATTGCCGAGCACTTGGGCGAGTTCGACGTCGCTCAGCTCTCCGGTACTGTCTATGCCGCTACCGATCTCAGCCACACGGGTCCGGTTTATGTCAGTACCCGTCACGGGATACTTGCGTGCAAACAGGCAGGCCAGCGGTAGCCCGACATATCCTAATCCTATAACGCCTATGTTTATATCCTCGAGACTATGTTTCATGATTAAATGGGGGGGGGTAATTGTCATATATACAGTGTTTTATGGTTATATTCCTTCGGCTCGTGCAATAGAAGATGTCTTCTTGGGGTTCCATGAATCCCGATAAGAGGAGAAGAAAAACAGCTCGGCTGTATGGGCTATAAGCCGGGCTACGCGCAGAAAATAGCCGTGATAAAAAGTTAATATAAATACATATGGAAATAGTTTGAATTCATCTCTCGGACGCTCGGTAAGAAGCATTATAACGCCAAAAGCCACCAATGCAAACGCTATGCGTATCAGATAGCCGATAACTATAATCTCCCACAGGCGGTCGACATTCATGAAAAACAGCATGATTATGTAGAAGAACCATACGTAGTTGAATGCGAAGTCATAGACGATATTCTCCATGTTGGAAAACATGTTGAGAAACGAGAAGTTGCGGTCGCTCCAGAGTATGTCCTTGTGCTTGCGTATGCGGAAGCGTACAAGCGACTTGGACCAACGCATACGCTGCTTGAAGAGCTTGGCCCATGATGTGGGTACGTCGGTCATGCACACGGCGTCGTTGGCAAACCACACCTTGTAGCCGGCCTTGCGCAGCTTCTGGGTTATGTCGCCGTCAAGCCCCGGCCCTATGTCCCAGCAACCTACCTGACGTATGGCCTCAGCCTCGAATGCTCCGAACGCGCCCGATATGATGTGGTATATGCCGAGCATGTTGGTGCCCATGCGGCCTACCATTATGGTCTTGAGGTACTCCAATGCCTGTACGGAGGAGCAGAGTGTCTTATGGGCGTTGCGTACCTTTATGCAACCGCCCACGCCCTTTATCTTGCGGTCGAAGTAGAAGGGTATGAGTATCTTTTCGATGGCATCGCGGTCAAGCGAACTGTCGGCATCAAGGTGGATGATGTATTTTCCCGAAGCGTGAAGGGCCGCGAAATTGGCAGCGCTCGCTTTGCCTCCTCCGAGACGCATGCGGAAGAACTTGCTGATATAACCGGCACGCTTCAGGTCCTCGCATATTAGCGGAGTCATGTCGTCGGATCCGTCGTCGACTATTATTATCTCGTAGTTACGGTAGGTCTGTTCGCGCAGCGACTTGACAAGGTCATATATATGTCGTCCTTCGTTTTTGCCCGGTACGATTATAGATACAAGCGGATTCTCTATGTAGAGCATGCGGGTGGCGAGGGTGGCGCGTTTGCGACGGCTTTTCCATGTGAATATCTGCTGAAACGCCACTGCTATGTCAAGCATGTAATAGCGAGGAAACTCGATGACAAATAGAAACCAGAATGTCGTAAGGGCTACTTCCCACGACAGATTGGTGGAAAAACATACCATAATGCCGTTAAGCAATTGAAATATGTCGGATAATAGTCCTTTGATAAAAGTTTCTATCATATGATATACATATTATAATATATGGATCGTCTAATGCTTACGTTGTTCTTCCAGTCGTTTTACAAATTGCTCGGGATCTGTATTGGGGTAATATTGATACGTCTCAAGGAGTTCAAACTGGAAGCCACGGTGTTGGCCGCGGTAGTCGTTAAGCTGGGCTTTCAGTTCATATTCCATGCGTCCTTGTGTCTGAGCTACATCACCCTCCCTTACCCGGCTCATGAAGTAGTAGTTGTTACCCCAAAGGGCACTCTTGTAGTTGAAGAAGCGACTCATGGCGTTGACTACCGGCGGACGTGCGTCAAGAGCGGCCATTGCATCGGCGTCAGGGTCGAATACATAGAAGCGTACTACGATAAGAACCTCGCCTTGACTTTTGTCGGATTCGGAAAATAATCTTACATAGTCCATGAAGTTGCGGGTCGACGTGTAGCCGTAGAATCCCGCCTGACTTAGAGTGTGGACCACGTCGTAGTTGGCGAAGGCATGGATGCCGTCGGGAGTGAATTCGTACTCTATCACGTCGCGGGCCACAAGGTCGTCGGTCGACAGGGTGCGCTTGCATGACGAGCACAGTACCCTCATGTCGGGATACATGAACAACTCTTCGCACTGGTTGCAGGTATAGATGGCTGACGGCTTGTCATAGTCCACGCCGATGTGGCGCAACAAGAGGTTGCACTTGGGACAGCGCAGTTCGCCGTCCCACATGTAGGTCGACTCCGGCGACACGTTGGCGCAACGGAAGTGGTGTATGACCGACTGCAGGCGTATGTCGGAACTTTTGCACTTGGGGCAGCTCTCGAAGAAGAACAGGTGGGAGCTGCCGCAGTGAGGACACTCGTGTATCTTGTCGAGGAAGCGCCCGTGGCGTATGTAGCCCAGACGCAGCATCTCGTTGTGGAAAAACTCGCGTTCAAGTGCAGCAATGCGGTCCTGTCCGGTATGCCACATGGAGTAGTTGTACAGAGCCATGTAGCCGGAACTCATGCCTCGTATCGGTTCGGAACTGAACGAGAAGCGGTTTCGAGATATGGCGTAGCGCACAAGACGGAACATCTCTTCGGCATGGGTTATCACCGGTTCGGTACCGAGCAGGAAGTTGAGACGTCGCATCGAAGCGTAGATCTCGTCGATGCTCTGGGCCATATTGCGGTCGGTGGGCGAGGGCGCGTATCCGTCAATGATTATGTCGGCCTCGCCGAGCCAGCCCATGAGGCGGCTGCTTGCGAAGAAGGGCTTGAAACGGCACTTCTCAGACAACAACGGCGATGCCAGTCTTATGGCGAGCATGTTGTAGTCATGGAGCGAGTTGATGACGTTTATGAAGATGGCGTCGAAGTCCTCAAACGCTATCTCCGGGGTGTGGTCGATGTCGACCACGTCGTTTATCACCAGTATCTTGCGTCGGTTGATATTGGTGACTATGGTGTAGCTGTTTCTATCAGGTGTGGTATTAATCATTGCGTTCAGGTTTTCGAGTGTCGAGTATCCATGCGTCGCGGAACTCGTGTGATGACTTTATTAGGTTGCTAAGGTTATCACGCGCTTCGTCCATATTGTTGTAGGCACCGGCATAGACATACCAGCGTCCGCTGCGCATCATTTTGCCGCTGCCGGCGAGATGTTTTTTGCGAAGCTCTTCGACGCGCTTGTCGGCATTGGTTTCGCTGCGGAACACGTTGGTCATTATACGGTACACCTTCAGGCTGTCGTTGATCTCGGTTTTTACTTCGGTTTCGGCTTTCTTGGATTGCTCTTTGGCTGACTCGATGGAGTCGTGCAGAGCTTTCGCCTTGGCCTGCCTTATAGAGTCTTGGCGGGCCTCCTCGATGCGCCTTTCGGTGACACTGTAGTGGCGGCGTCGCTTTATAAATGAATCGAGCGATTCGTGATGTACTCCCTCGCCGGTGGTCACCCACAGATAGTTGTTGGGCGATTCGCTCTGCCATGTCTCGAGATTGCGTACTCTGACAGTGACAGGTAGTCCCGAAGCCACGCTCCAGAAAGGTATCGTCTGGTCATAGTCCAGCTCGAGATTGGCAATGAGAGCGGTGTTCTTTTTCGTGAAGTAGCTGCGCAGATGCTCGGGGATGACCTCGGTGCGTGCGCCGAGTAACGATACATGGGCCTCAAACGATATGTTCTCGTTGACTATAACCTCAACATTGGAGTTGTAGGTGATGCGGTTTATACGGTCGACCGGTATGTAAGCCACTACGTGCACGTTGTTGTCGAGCAGATTGAGGTGCTGTAGAGTCATAAGGAGTTCTTTTTCGAAAAATATCATGCGGTCGGGTGCCACGATATTTACTATTATGGCAGAGTCGGTAGCGAGTCGGAAGTTGCGTGTGCTTTTGAGGGCGTCAGATCTTATGTTGTCGTATATCTGCGAGCCGGCTTCGCGGGGACCGGAGCTGTGTATGCCGCGCCTTACGGGGTCGGTGGCGTGGCGCATGCCTCCGAGCATGGCAAGCTCGTTCTGCATGGCCTTGAGCTGGGCGAGGGCTTCGCTTAACATGCGTTCAAGGTCCATTTTGTGAGAGTTGTCACTCAGCCCGAACTGGATGTTGTGGTCTTCGAGTGATATCTGTTTGCGGAGCTCCGCAATCCTAACTTTGAGCACTTGGATCTGCTGGAGTATGTTGTTGTAGCGTAGTGTCAGGTCGCGGTTGCGTGCCACTATGGCCGGTTCGGTATTGTAGTTGGCGTTTTCGACCATCATGTCCATCATGTAATAGGAATACAGGGTGTCGCCCGGAAGTATTATATCGCCGGTCTCTACGTACATACTGTCAAGAAATATGTCGAAAGGCGTCCTTATCTGATTGGCGTCGACATGTATGTAGCCGTCAAAGTCGGTGTAATATACTTGACGGCCTATGTAGAGGGCTATTACGGCAATGATGACGCCGAGTACGCTGCCGGCCACTATCTGCTGGCGGTTGATCTTGCGCTTTCGCTGCCGGAGTATCTCCTCAATGTTTTCTTTCTCTTCGTGAGAGCGATAGGTGAAGTTTTTCATAGCGGTTGCGGTGTGTTGTCAATTAATGTCGAGTCGATCGGCACCTCGCGGCAGAAGCGCAGTACCGACACGTCGGTCAGAAATTTCTGCAGGTCGGCAATACAGCAATCCTTGCTGTATTGAAATTCAATGAATTTCTCACAGCACATAAGGTAACTGTTGTACTCCTTCATGCGGGCCAAGCGGTTGTATTCGCCCACGCGGTTGGAGTAGGCCTCGCCGCGCATCGACAGGTATTTTTTCAGCTCGGCCATGCGGCGGTATTCGCCTATGGAGGCGCGGTTGTAACGCTCTATGTCAAGCAGTATGGCGTTGGCCGCTTCAAGAATGCGTTCGGCTATGTGGCTCTCTTCGGTAGCGAGCACTTCTTGCTGCGCTTTCAGAGCCTGCTTCTTTTTCCAGAACTCAAATGACAGCGGTATGGTAAACACGACACCGGCGTCGACGTTTGACGAGTTGGCCAGCTCCGGCCGGGTGTAGTAGGAGTAGCGTACAAACGGTGCTGCGTTGAACTCGGTCCAGTAGCTCGTGTTTTTTTCGCGTTGGCGCAGAAGCTGCATGCGCAGTTGCAGGGTGGAAAGGTCGGCTTGTGTCTGCCTTACATATTTGAGAAATTCGGCAGTGTCCACCTCAACTATGTAGCCTAACGGACGCGACAGGTCAAGAGCCGGCAGTTGCATGCCGGGTATAGATGCGAGCCGGCGTTCGGCCTCGGCTTTTTCGTTAAGTATGTTGAGCAGGTCGTCGCTGCTTATGTTGCCGTTTTCAAGCAGATAGGTGTATGCCCCGCTCAGCATATTTAGGTTCTTGATGCGGTGCAGCAGCACTCCGCCGAGCAGGCTGTCGCTGTATTGGCGGAATGCTTCTTTCTGTCGCTCGACAAGCATGCCAAGGTCCTCCTTATCGTAGGCCATACGGTCAATGCGGCCCTGCAATCTGCGCTCCTCGATGCGCCCTTTGCGCTTGAATATGGCGCTCTGAAACGGATACCATCGTACTTCGGCCTGTATCTTGGCGTTGTAGCGCGACACGGCGTCCTCCTCAGGGTCTATGCCCAAGTCTCCGTCAAGCCTGTAGTAGGTCTGTCCTGTCAGTCGCAACCCGGTCTGGCTTTTGATTTCGCCTATTTCGGCATCGACGCGCCGGTCTATGGCTCGGTTGAGCGCCTCGCGGTTGCTTCCCGTGGCATATTGCGAGGCATCGCTCACGGTTAGTGCCGCCGAGCGGCTTTCATCGGCATTTTTGAATATAAGGGAGTCGAGCAATACGAACCGTCGGTCGAATTGCTCCAATATGTCGAAGCCCTTTTTGTTTTGGGCCATTGCTACGCATGCGGTTATTGCGATGATGACAAGTGCTGATATCCTCATTGCTCGGTGTAAATAGATTGGTATATGTCAGGTTCCGGGCCTAAGCGCGGCGTTAACTTATGTTCTTTTATTTTAATGCGCAAAAATAATAAAAATATTCAATGATTTAATAATAAAGGCATAAAATATAATAATCTTGTGTCATTGTATGATGATATAACGGAAAATATGCCTATAATAGTATGTCATGCTCTTTTTTACTAAATTTATGACGATAATGTCGATCCTGTAATTATAAAATAGTAAATTTGCACATTAATTCAGTCTATTATTACATGAACGATATTGCACAGAACTCTCCGAAGAAATCACCGAAAAATGTAAAGTCGATCATTATAACCATGTGGGCTTTATTTACGCTTTGTGTGGTGGCCGTACTTTTTTTCTTCTTTTTGGTGTATAACGGAGCTATAGGATATATGCCTCCTGTGGAGGAACTTAAAAATCCGAAAGACCGGTTTGCTTCGGTCGTTTATTCAGCCGACGGAGTTGAACTCGGACGTTTCTTTGCCAATACGGGCAATAGGGTTTACGTCGAGTTTGACGACATTTCGCAACATGTCATAGACGCTCTTATTGCCACGGAGGACTCCCGCTTTGAGGAGCATTCCGGTATTGACGTGAAGGCTCTCGGCCGTGTGGCTTTTAAAACTCTGCTGCTCGGTCAGAAAAATGCCGGCGGTGGATCTACCATTACGCAGCAGCTTGCCAAGCAGTTGTATTCTCCTACTTCCGAAGGCCTGTTTGAACGTGCTTTGCAGAAGCCCATTGAGTGGATGATAGCTGTGAAGCTTGAGCGCTACTACTCAAAGGATGAGATAATAAAGATGTATCTCAATCAGTTTGACTTCCTGTACAATGCGGTCGGCATAAAATCGGCGGCATATGTGTATTTCGGCAAAGAACCCGATGAACTTACCGTGGAGGAGGCCGCAATGCTTGTAGGCATGGTTAAGAACCCGTCGTATTATAATCCGGTGAGGAAGCCCGAACGCACACGCGAGCGACGCAATGTGGTGCTTGAACAGATGTATAAAAACGACATGCTTACGCGCGCCGAGCTCGACTCTCTGAAGGAGCTGCCGTTGAAGCTCGACTTCCATAAAGTGGACCACAAAGAGGGCCTTGCTCCGTATTTTCGTGAAGAGTTGCGGCGCATACTCCGGGCCAAGAAGCCTGTGCGCTCTGACTATCGCGGCTGGGAGAAACAGAAGTTTGTCGATGACTCCATTGCTTGGGCCACCAATCCGCTTTTTGGTTGGATTGAAAAAAATCCGAAGCCCGACGGCTCGAAATATGACATTTATACTGACGGACTCAAGATATACACCACGATAGACTCCCGTATGCAGCGTTATGCCGAAAAGGCTGTGACCGAGCATCTCGGCAAGACGCTTCAGCCGAGCTTCTTCCGTGAGAAGCGCGGCGTCAAGGGTGCGCCCTATACGACCAATCGCGAGGAGTTGTCGTCATCGCAACTTGACGGGCTTATCAAAAAGGCCGTCAAGCAGACCGACCGTTATATAATGATGAAGAAAGCCGGTCACTCCGAGGAGGAGATAATGGCTTTGTTCAAGACCCCCGTGGACATGAAGGTATTCTCATATGAGGGGCCGGTCGATACGGTCATGACGCCTCTTGACTCGATATTGTACAACAAGCACTTCCTGCGCTCTGGCTTCATGTCGATGGATCCTGTCACCGGCCATGTGAAGGCTTACGTGGGCGGACCCAATTTTACTTTCTTCCAGTACGATATGGTATCTACCGGGCGTCGTCAGATAGGGTCGACCATAAAGCCGTTCTTGTACACATACGCCATGGAAGAGGGCTATACGCCTTGCGACGAGTTTCTTAACGAGCAGCCCACCATATATGACGAGGCGGGACGCCCGTGGTCGCCGCGCAATGCCGGCAGTGCCAGAGTGGGTGAGATGGTCGATATAAGATGGGCGCTTACAAACTCCAACAACTGGATTTCGGCGCGGTTGATGAGTCAGCTGTCGCCCGCCACGCTTGTGCGTAACATGCATAATTTCGGCATTACCAATCATCTTGACCCGGTGATAGCACTTTGTCTCGGTCCTTGCGACGTGTCGGTAAAGGAGATGGTGACGGCTTATTCGGCCTTTGCCAACAACGGCATGCGCGTTGACCCTATGTTTGTCACCGCCATAGCCGACGGCAACGGTAATGTCATATCTGAGTTCGCACCCAATCATACCGAAGTCATCAGTACCGAGGCATACTATAAGATACTGTCCATACTGCTCAATGTGGTTGACGGAGGTACCGGTAATCGTCTTCGCAGACCTCCGTATGCGCTTACGGCGCAGATGGGTGGCAAGACCGGTACGACCAACTCTAATTCCGACGGTTGGTTCATGGGTTTCACTCCGCAGCTTGTTTCGGGTGTGTGGGTAGGAGGCGAGGAGCGCTACATCCACTTCAATGGCATGGCCATGGGGCAGGGCGCGTCGATGGCTTTGCCTATCTATGGCTTGTATATGAAGCAGGTATATGCCGATCCGACGTTGCCTTACCGTCAGGACGTGACATTTAAATTCCCTGAAAATCTTGACCTCTGCCATAAGGAATACTATGGCGAATACTACGACGAAGCCGATTCTGCCGAGGAGAGCATAGAGGGCGTTTTTGATTAAAGATGTACATACATTAAAATAATTACGGATTTATTTCCGTAATTAAGGTTAAAGGGTTATCTTTGCCGTAAAAGTATTATAACCCTATAACCAAATCATAAGGTATGGAACAACGAAAATTAAAGATCAGAGACTTGACGATGCGTGACGGTCAGCAGTCATTGTTTGCTACCCGTATGCCGCAGTCCAGTATTGACAGGCTGTTGCCGCTGTATGAAAATGCCGATTTTTATATAATGGAAGTTTGGGGTGGTGCAGTGCCCGACTCGGTTATGCGCTATCTTGATGAGTCGCCGTGGAATCGCCTGCGCAAGGTGAGCGAGGCCATGAAGGGACACTCGCTTCTGTCGGCCCTCTCCCGCGGTCGTAACCTGTTTGGTTATGTTCCTTATCCTGACACCGTGCTCGAGGGTTTTTATGCCGAGGCAATCAAAAACGGTCTTAACGTGATGCGTATATTTGATGCTCTCAACGATCTTGACAACGTTAAGGAGTCGATACGCATGATAAACGACCTCGGAGGCATTCCCGACGGAGCCGTATGTTATACCGTGGATCCCAAGGAGGAGGAGCCGAAAGGATTCTTCAGCAAACTCTTTGGCAAAAAGCCCGAAAAGATATTTACCGACGAATACTTTGTAGAGAAGGCCAAGGCCATGGAGGCTTATGGCGCCAAGATCATAACACTTAAGGATATGGCCGGTCTGGTCAATCCTGCGCGTATAGCTTCGTTGATGCCCAAGCTCAAGAGCGCTCTCAGCGTGCCCGTGGACTTCCACACCCACTGTACGCCCGGTTACGGCCTTGCTTCTTCGCTTGTGGCCATGATACACGGTGTCGACATTCTTGACACCAACATATGGTGGTTTGGCGGAGGCTCTGCGGCTCCCGCTCTGGAGTTGATTTATGTATTTGCCGGCAAGCTCGGCATCGAGGTTGAGGTCAATATGGAGGCTGTAAGCAAGATACGCAAGGAGCTGCGTACCGTGCGCGAGGAGCTTCATGATTTTGACCTTGTAAAGAAGATGCCTATGGACTTCGATCCTCTTACCGACACACTTCCTGCCGATATTGACGCTCTGTTTGATAAGGCTATTGCCGCAGCTAAGGCCAATAATGAAGAGGAATTGCTTGATGCATGTCATGCTATCGAGGATTATTTCGGCTTCCCCAAGCCCAACCTGCTTGTGAAAGAGGCCGAGGTGCCCGGAGGTATGTACTCCAACATGGTGGCCCAGCTGAAAGCTTTGCAGGCCGAGGATGTGCTTGACGACGCCATGCGACTGATACCCAAAGTGCGTCGCGATGCCGGTCTTGTGCCTCTTGTTACTCCGACAAGCCAGATTGTGGGCAGTCAGGCCGTCAGCCTTGCTCTTGACCGCAAGAAGGGCAATCCGGACTACTCCAACAAGTCCAATCAGTTTATATCGCTCGTAAAGGGTGAATACGGTCATACTCCCGTGGCTGTCGACCCGCAATTCCGTGCGCAGATTACCGGTGATCCTCAGGAGAAAGCTTACGATGTGTCGAAGTATAAAAAACCTGAAAATCCGGAGTTGTCCGAGTTTGGCGGTGTGAAGCTCGCTTCAAATGAAGAGGAGTATCTTCTGCTTGAACTTCTGCCGAGTGTGGCCAATACATTCCTGAAGCGCCGTCGTGCCGAGGAGTGGGAGAAAGCCAATGCCGCCGCACCGAAAGCCGAGACTGTTGAAGAGGCTGCTAAAGAGCCGGAAGAACCCATTACCGGCGAGGTGCTCGTAGCTCCTATGGGCGGACGTGTACTGTCGGTCGACGTTAAGCCGGGCGACAAGGTTAAGGCCGGACAGCTGCTACTCGTCTATGAGGCTATGAAGATGGAAAATGAAGTCGAGGCAGAAAAAGATGCGGTCGTTAAGCGTGTATTCGTAAAACCCGATGACGTGGTGGGTACTGAAGCCGTTCTCATTGAATTTGAGTAAAGCCGTGTTAAAAAGTTGATTGAAAGTTTTGTCACTTCCGCGGAAATGCGTAAATTTGCAAGCCATTACAATTTTACGCCTTACCAGCGTGATTTTGAACACTTTGAATTAAACAATTAAAACTATACAAGATGAAACAGGGCATCCATCCTTCTGACTACCGCGAAGTAGTGTTTAAAGACATGTCAAACGAGGAGATCTTCATCACCCGTTCGACTGTTGCCGCCAAGGAAACTATCGAAGTTGACGGTGTGACTTATCCTTTGGTGAAGCTTGAAATCACCAGCTCTTCTCACCCCTTCTTCACCGGTAAGCAGAAGCTTGTCGATACCGCAGGCCGCGTTGATAAGTTCATGAGCCGTTACGGTAACCGCAAGAAAAAATAATCATCACTCTTGCTTGACTTTTACAGGCGGGACCGTGTCGTCACTCGACATCGGTTCCGCCTGTCTTTTACTTAAAACTTAATACTTAACTCTTAATACATAATACGTAACTCTTAACTCTTACAGTTTTTCATGAAAATTTACAGTCTATGTGTGGCTGTGGTTGTTGCCGCGGCTATGTTTGCCGGATGCCACAGAACTCCGGCCGAAGCGGAGTTGAATGTCGCTTCTTACAATTTGCGTTATGTCAACGAAGATGACTCGCTGGCCGGAAACGGGTGGAGCGCACGTTATCCTACGCTTGCAAAACTTGTCCTGTTTCATGATTTTGACATCTTCGGTACTCAGGAGGGCTATAAGCGTCAGCTTAATGACCTCGTGGCGCAGCTGCCCGGATACGATTATATAGGAGTAGGCCGCAATGACGGTAAGGATGACGGAGAGCACGCCGCTATATTTTACCGTACCGACAGGTTTGATGTCGTGGACCATGGCGATTTCTGGTTGTCGGAGACTCCCGGTGAGCCGAGCGTGGGCTGGGATGCCGTATTGCCGCGTATATGTACTTGGGGGCATTTCCGTGAAAAGAGTTCCGGTCGTGAGTTTATGTTCTTCAATCTGCATATGGACCATGTCGGCAAGCAGGCAAGGGTAGAGAGCGCCGGTCTTGTACAGCGTAAGATGAAAGAGCTCGGCAAGGGACTTCCCGTCATATTGACCGGAGACTTCAATGTCGATCAGACCCATTCTTCATATCGTGCTCTTGTCGCCGACAGCATGCTGCTCGACTCTTATTGCGTGGCTGAATTGTGTTATGCTACAAACGGTACATTCAACAGCTTCCGTACCGACGGTTATACCTACAGCCGCATAGATCATATATTTGTCTCGCCTGATTTTGAGGTGGAGAAGTACGGAGTACTTACCGACACTTATCGCACCGCCAACGATACGGTCGGTATGAAAGCTAAAGACGCTCCTGAAGAGCTTGAGTTTCAACGCTACACTCCGCGCACTCCGTCAGACCACTTCCCGATTAAGGCGGTATTGAAGCTCTCCGCAAAGTGATATGGCTCATCCGGTTAGCCGGTAAACCGTTATCAGAGGCATGTAGATGCTTGTAAATGTTAAAATTGCGTAAAACTAATAGTATCTATCTGCAATCATTGCAGATAAGTGTTATCTTTATGAAATAATATCAATTTAATACCTAACATTTATGACCTACAAAGTTATTGATATTGAAGGTGTAGGCGATGCCTATGCAGTCAAGTTGAACGAGGCGGGGATTAAAACCGTCGATGACCTCCTTGAGCGTTGTGTTACTCCCAAAGGGCGTAAGGATCTGGCCGAAGCCACCGGCATTTCATCAAAATTGATACTGAAGTGGGCCAATCATGCCGACTTGTTCCGTATAAACGGCATCGGTCCGCAGTTTGCTGAACTGCTTGAAGCCGCCGGCGTTGACACCGTGAAGGAATTGCGTCACCGTAAAGCTGAAAATCTTGTGGCTAAAATGGAGGAGATTAATACCGAGAAGCATCTTACCCGTCGGGTGCCCTCTGTTGCAGAGGTGCAGAAGATGATTGACGAGGCCGCCACATTGCCGCCCACAATCACTTACTAAAGACCCACCGTCTGTCCGGCAACGGATACCGCATTAAAGCATGGCCTTCCTCGGTCATGCTTTTTTAGTGAATACAAAAATACCCCACCGACAGGTTGTAGGCCTATTGGGCCGAGGTCGCTGTCCGTGGGGTATGAGTTTTATGTCATTCTCCGCTTGGCGCGTTTATGGCATGTCGACGGGAGGAAGCTCGTTGTAGTCTGAACTGCGTATCAGCTCGAGAAGCAGATGCAGGCGGCCTACCTCGTCGGGGTGCTCGGTAGCGACATTTTTCTCTTCATATATCTGCGACATATCAAACAATTGCTGCACCGGAGCGCAACCGGTCTCCACACATGCGCCTTTGGGCTTCATGGCAGGGTATGAGCTGGCCTCTACATACTTCCATTTCGGTGTGCGTAGTGCCAGTGTATGGTCATATCCTTGTTGTATGATCCACGGGCGATCAGTGTTGTCGCGGCCCAGCCAGTTCTCCATGCGGTTGAAGCTGTCGGGAGCGCTGCCGGCGGGCATGCGCTGGCCCAACAGTGCTGCAAATGAAGCCACGAGATCGATTTGAGACAGTAATGTGCCGTTTTCGCCCTTTTTAAGGTTACCGGCCGGCCATGACACTATTACCGGCACACGGGTGCCACCTTCGTAGAGACTGTATTTGCTGCCTCTGAGTGGGCCGGTGGGAGAGTGTCCGTTAAGCAATTCTTCGGCGTGGTCGTCGTAGCCGTCGTTGAGTATAGGACCGTTGTCGCTTGACAAGATGATGAGTGTGTTGTCGAGGATGTCGAGCTCTTCGAGAGTTGAAAGGAGTTGTCCTACGCTCCAGTCAAACTGTGCTATGGCGTCGCCGCGGAGTCCCATCTTGTTCTTGCCGCGGAAGCGTTCGTGCGGAAATCTCGGTACATGCACGTCATTGGTGGCGAAGTACATGAAAAACGGCTTGTCGGCGTTGTCTTTTATGAAGTCGATGGCGTGTGCGGTTATGGAGTCGGCTATGTTCTCGTCTTTCCATAGAGCCTTGCCGCCGCCTTTCATGTAACCGATGCGACCTATGCCGTTCACTATCGACATGTTGTGACCGAAAGTTGACTTCAGATTGTATAGCAACTCGGGATTTTTCTTGCCCGTGGGCTCACCGGGGAAGTTCTTATGGTAATTGACCTCTATCGGGGCCGACGGGTCATAGTTGGCCACATGTCCGTTTTCGATAAACACGCACGGTACTCTGTCAGCCGTGGCCGCCATTATATATGAGTAGTCGAAGCCGAGGTCGCCGAGAGCAGCCGGAAGCTGTGCGTTCCAGTCCTGTGTGCCGGTCTCGTCACCGAGGCCGAGATGCCACTTGCCGATGGCGCAGGTCGTGTATCCGGCTGATTTAAAAAGGTCGGCCATGGTGTACTGTTCGGGCCTTATGATCATGCCGGCATTGCCCGGGGCTATGTCGGTGTCGGGGCGTCGCCAGCTGTAGTGGCCTGTAAGCATGGCATATCGCGACGGTGTGCTTGTGGCCGCTACTGCATAGGCGTTTGTGAATCTTATGCCGTTCTGTGCTATGCGGTTCACGTTGGGGGTAGCTACGTTCTTGGCTCCGTAGCATTCGAGGTCGCCGTATCCGAGGTCATCGGCATAAATGATGAGTACGTTAGGCTGGGCTTGTTTCGGAGGTGTCGCCGGCGCTTTTTGGGCTATGGCCGGTGTTGTCACGGCCAGTGACATGAGAGCCACTGTGTTCTTAAGGTTTCTGATTTCCATACGAAATAAATGTTTGGTTACATTTTGCAAATGTAATCTTTTCATTTTATATATTCAACTTTCGAAACGAAAATTCAATGTAATGTAATCGGAAGAATCGTATAAAGACACATATTTAAAATAATACGATATAAAATTAAATAAAGTTGCCGTTAATTCACGGATTTTAATTATCTTTGCAGCCTGCAAAATCGGCAGTTGGCCGGCAGGCAAGGTAACAACCTATAAAACCGCTTACGTTAAAGAAGTATTATGAAGCTATTACAGGCTAAACTTGACAAGTACCAAGAGCCCCAAAAAGCAAAGGCTGCGGGTATCTATCCCTATTTTCGCGCTATATCAAGCGAGCAGGATCCCGAAGTGATTATAAATGGCCGCAAGGTCATGATGTTCGGATCCAATTGCTATACCGGACTGGTCAATCATCCTAAGGTAAAGGAGGCTGCTATCGCGGCAATTAAAAAGTACGGTACCGGTTGTGCCGGCTCCCCTTTCCTGAACGGTACTCTCGACATTCATAAAGAATTGGAGGCACGTCTTGCCGCTTATGTGGGCAAGGAGGATGCCATGATATACTCTACCGGTTTCGAGGTCAATCTCGGTGTCGTGTCGACGCTTACCGGACGTGAGGATTACATACTCTTTGACGAGCAGGACCATGCGTCGATCATCGACGGTCGCCGTCTGTCATTCTCGCAGGCTCTCAAGTACAAGCACAATGACATGGAGTCGCTTGAGGCCCAGCTCAAGAAGTGCGACCCCTCGAAGGTAAAACTGATTGTGACCGACGGTGTGTTCTCGATGGAGGGTGACGTGGCCAATCTGCCCGAAATCGTTCGTCTTGCCAAGAAGTACGATGCAAGTGTCATGGTTGACGAGGCTCACGGCATAGGTGTGTTTGGTAAGGGCGGTCGCGGTGTCTGCAACCATTTCGGTGTGTCTGACGACGTGGATCTGATTATGGGCACATTCAGCAAGTCGTTTGCGTCGCTCGGCGGCTTTATCGCTTGCGACAAGGAGATAACCAATTTCCTCCGTCACCACTCGCGCTCCTACATATTTACCGCATCCATAACTCCGGCATCGACCGCCGCGGTCATGGCCGCTCTCGACATAATGGAAAGTGAGCCTCAGATACAGGAGCATCTTTGGGAGATAACCAACTACGCTCTCGACGGCTTCCGTGAGATGGGCTGCGAGATAGGCAATACTTCGACACCTATCATTCCGCTTTATATACGCGACAACTATAAGACCTTTGAGGTGACCCGCGATCTTCTCGAAGAGGGTGTGTTTGTCAATCCGGTGGTTTCGCCGGCTGTGGCTCCCCACGATACACTCATCCGCTTCAGCCTCATGGCTACCCACACAAAGGATCAGGTGACTGCCGCTCTCGAAAAAATCCAAAAAGTATTCAAGAAGCACGGCATAATCAAATAATATCGCCCCCACAACGCATTAACCGCCGACAGCCACTCTGACTGCCGGCGGTTTTCGTTTAACTGCCCAATGTAAAAATAGGCAGAAAAAAGTTACAACTCTATTCATTTACATTCCAAGCATGGAGGCGGGGGCGATACCGAGAAGCATGCATATTGCGCGGGCTATGCGCAGGGTGGGTTCGGCACGCCCAGATATGTAGTCGCTTACGCGTGATGGGCTGATGCCAAGTTTCTCTGCAAGTTGCTTTTGGGTCATACCTTTTTCTTCGATTGAAAGGCTTATGAGCTCTCCTATGGTTGGTTTGGCAATGGGAAAATACGACTTTTCGTATGCTTCCACAATATCGGAAACAATGGCAAGTTCAACCGCGTTTCTGTCGCTTGCCGGAGTTTCATCCGTAACGAGCGGCAACAGTTCCTCGATTCTATTCAGAGAATACTCATATTGCTGTTTGGTTATTTCCATAAGTTTGTTTTTAGATGGTTGAACAATCAATTTTATCGTACTCATTGTGTGTTCCTACAAAGCGGATAAAAGCCCTCCCGATAGTAAATTTTATTACCACGACAAGCCGGTAATTGTTACCTCGTATATTGAACACATAATGTTGGTTACCGACGTAATATGTTGCCGGGAAGTCCTCTCTGATATCAGAAAGGTTATGCCATTCGGCCTGTTGAGCGATGTCATACCAACGCTCTAACGCCACTCTTGAATCCTCCCGTCCGGGAGTCTCAAAGAAGTCTTTGAGTTTTTTGTGCGAGATTATGTGCATAGCTCTATCTGTGATTGCAAAGTTAATGCTAGATTCCGAAATGCAAAATATTTAAGGCGAAATATTTCGCATTTCGGAATCTAGCTTGTGTGTAGGGTAGCGGTCACTCGGCGGGGGGCTGCCAGAAGTATTCGGGTTCGGAGGTGGTTACTCCGTTGTTGTATTTGAAACCTGCGGGCACAAGTGTTATCTGGTAGCCGGTAGGATGCGATGTGTTGCCTTCCGGCTCCGACTGGTTTATTTTATTGGCTGACATTATATACAGGTTTTTGGCCATGTAGTTGTCAAGATATTCCTCTTTGGTCTGGCGTGATTTATGGTTCCAGTTGGCATCTTTGTTAAGCACGAGCGGTTTGCCGTCGATAAGCCGTTGACGCACTTCGCCCGGGTGTAGCATGAGCCCGTTCTCGTCGGTGACGTAGGCTGCGAAAGTGGGGTCGATCCATACCCATTTGTTGAGCGATTTGCTCCATGCCACATTGATGACATGGCAGTCGTTGTCGAGGTCGTAGTGCTTGGATTGGCATGTTACATAACGGGCCGGAATGCCCTCGGCAAGCAATGCTTCAGTGAGCATCATGGCCATGACGCGGCAGTTGTAGCCACGCTTTTCTTTTACGCTCAGCTCATATAGGGCGGGCAGATTATAGGGTGTATCACACTCGTAAGCAAACTGATAATAAATAGATATGCTTTTTCATAATGAATTGTTTATGATTGGGTTCGTGTTCTTGCTGTATGACGCTAAAATACATATTAAATTTAGATATTTTAATTTTTTCCTCAAAAAAGGTATTTTTTTGGGTAATTATTTTGTAGAGTTCAA